>JBEPUW010000017.1:0-75640 GCA_041691315.1 Caulobacteraceae bacterium
AACACCTGATCAAAGACGGTGTTCATGGGTGGCCCGAACAAGTCGGGCCATGACGGTGGGGGTAGGGCTAGCGCGCCTACCCCGCCGCGCTGGCGCTGCCGTCGGGGCGCCAGTCGAACAGGGCTTGCAGGACCTTGACGGCCTTGCCGCGTTCGCTCTTCAGCTCGGGATCGCGCGACAGCACCAGGCGGGCATCGTCGGCGGCCGTGGCGATGAGGTCGCGGTGGGCGGCGGGGTCGACCAGTCGATAGGCGGGGAAGCCGCTCTGTTTCAGACCGAGCGGATCGCCGCCGCCGCGCAGCTCCAGGTCCTTTTCGGCGATGACGAAGCCGTCGTCGGTGCGGCGCAGGATGTCGAGCCTGGCCTGGGCCACGGCGCTGAGCGGCGCGTCGTAGAGCAGCACGCAGGCGCTATCGGCCTTGCCGCGCCCGACCCGCCCGCGCAGCTGGTGCAGTTGAGCCAGGCCGAAGCGCTCGGCCTGCTCGATGACCATGATCGAGGCGGCGGGCACGTCGACCCCGACCTCGACCACGGTTGTGGCGACCAGCACGCTCAGGGTTCCGGCGGCGAAGTCGGCCATCACCGTGTCCTTTTCGGCGGCCGGCAGCTTGCCGTGCACCAGCCCCACCTTGGGGCCGAGCAGGCGTTTCAACGCCTTCGCCCGCGCCTCGGCGGCGGCCAGGTCGCTGTCCTCGCTATCGCTGACCAGCGGGCAAATCCAGAAGGCCTGGGCGCCGCCGGCGACGGCGCGGGTCAGCCGCGCGGTGACCTCCTCCAGCCGTGTGGTCGGCGCGGCGCGGGTGGCGACGGGTTTGCGGCCGGGCGGCTTTTCGTCCAGGCGGGAGACGTCGAGGTCGCCATAGACGGTCAGCTCCAGGGTGCGCGGGATCGGCGTCGCCGACATCGCCAGCAGATGCGCCGCCGGACCCTTCTCCGACAGCCGCTGGCGCTCGGAGACGCCGAACCGGTGCTGTTCGTCGATGACGGTGAGCGCCAGACTCTTGAAGGCCACGTCGTCCTGGAACAGCGCATGGGTGCCAACCGCGACGGCCACCTCGCCGGAGGCCAGGGCCATCAGCTTTTCCGTGCGCGCCGCGCCACGGTCGCGGCCGGTCAGCAGCACCGTCTGGATGCCCTGGGCGCTCAGCGGCCCGGCGATGGTCTCGAAGTGCTGCCGCGCCAGGATCTCGGTCGGCGCCATCAAGGCCGACTGCAGCCCCGCGGCGGCCACGTCGGCCATGGCCAGCATGGCGACCACGGTCTTGCCGGCGCCGACATCGCCCTGCAGCAGTCGCGACATGCGCTGGCCGAAGGCCAGATCGCCGCGCACCTCGCTCAGGCTGCGGATCTGCGCGCCGGTCAGGTGGAAGGGCAGGGCGCGCTCGGCCTTTTCGGAGAGCGGGCTGGCGACGATCACCGCCGCCGGCTCGGCCTTGCGCCCGGCCTTGCGCTGCGCCAGCGCCAGCTGGTGGGCGAACAGTTCGTCATAGGCCAGCCGCCGGCGATGCGGGGTATAGGGCGACAGGTCCTCTTCGGCTCGCGGGCTGTGGAAGGCCTCGATGGCCGCGCGCCAGGCCGGCAGCTTCTCCCGCGCCAGCCAGGCCGCATCCTGCCATTCGGGCAGCTCCGGCGCCCGTTCCAGCGCCTCCTGGGCCAGGCGACGGACGGTGCGGGCGTGCAGGTCGCCGCTGGCCGGATAGATGGCCTCGAACTCGGGGATGTCGGCCAGACGCTCGGCGTCGAGCAGATAGTCCGGGTGCGCCATCTGCAGGGCCCCCATGTAGCGCTCGACCCGGCCGCTGATCGCGCGCTTGGCGCCTTCCGGATGCTGCCGCGCCAGGTGCGGGCCGCCGCCCTTGAACCAGGTCAGGCTGATGAAGCCGGTGCTGTCGACCACCCGGATGCGATAGGGCAGCCCGGGGCGGCCGGGCGACAGATGCGCGTCGACGGTGACCAGGAAGGTCTGGTCCTCGCCCTCAAGCGCTTCGTCGACCGTGGTCAGCCGGCGGTGGACCACCCGGCTGGGTCCCAGGAAGAGCACATCGCGCACCACCGGGCCGGCCAGCCGTTCGACCTGCGGAGCCAGCTTCGGCCCGACGCCTTTCAGCGACGTGGCCGGTGCAAACAGCGGAAAGAGAATCTCGGGGCGCATGACGACGCCGATCATAGCGCCGCTGGCGGCGCGTGCGCGGAGGTTCTATATGCGCCTTCCCATGGCCGACCCCCGCCTTGAAAAACTGCGCTACCGGGCCTGGCGGCGCGGCTTTCGCGAGGCCGACCTGGTGCTTGGCGGATTCGCCGACGCCCACCTGGCGACGATGAACCCGGGCGAACTCGAGACGTTCGAGGTTCTTCTGGATCAGGTCGATCACGACCTGTGGAGCTGGATCGTCGGCCAGGCGGAAGCGCCTGCCGCCTTCCAGGGACCCTTGCTGGAACAGATACGCGCCTTCCGGTTCAAACTGCCGGGACCGCACGGAGACCATAGCCGCGCTTGACCGACGTGATGACGGGACCGGCCGATCTTAAGAACGTCGCGCGCGAGCCCGGCGCGCTTGAACTCGTCGGTGCGCCGGAGGGCTTCGACGCCTTGGTCATGGCCGACATCGTCCGCGCGCGGGGCGGACTGGCCGCCTTCGTCGCCCGCGATGGCGCACGCGCCCAGGCCTTCATCGAGGCGATGCGCTTCTTCGCGCCCGACATCGACATCATCCTCTTCCCGTCCTGGGATTGCCTGCCGTACGACCGCATGGGCCCGTCGCCGGGCGTGGCGGCGCGGCGGATGGCGGCCTTGTCGCGGCTGGCGCACGAGGCCGGATCCGACAAGCCGCGGATCGTGGTCACCCAGGCCCCGGCGCTCAGCCAGCGCGTGCCGCCGCGCGCCACCCTGATGCAGGCCAGCTATGCGGCGAGGTCGGGCGCGGAGGTCGATCTGGCCGACCTGGAGCGCTATTTCGCCATCAACGGCTATGCCCGCGCCTCGACGGTCTCGGAACGCGGCGAGTTCGCCGTTCGCGGCGGGGTGATCGACGTCTTTCCGCCGGGCGCCGAGGAGCCGGTGCGGCTCGACCTGTTCGGCGACACGCTGGAATCCATCCGCGCCTTCGATCCGGTCTCGCAGCGCTCGACCCGGCAGCTGAAGAGCATCGAACTGCTGCCTGTCTCCGAAGCCTTGCTCGACGCCGCCAGCATCGCGCGCTTTCGGCAGGGCTACGCGGCGGCCTTCGGCGCGTCCGGCGAGGATCCGCTCTACGCCACCATCAGCGAGGGCGGCCGGCGCGGCGGCATGGAGCATTTCCTGCCGCTGTTCTATCCGAAGCTGGAGACCCTGTTCGACTACCTCGGCGACGACGCCCTGATCGGCATGGATCACCTGGCCGTCGCCGCCCGCGACGAGCGCCTGGCGATGATCGCCGACGCCTTCGAGGCGCGCCAGGAGGCCGACAAGTCGCGGGGCGCCTATCACGCCCTGCCGCCCGACGCCCTCTACCTCACCCCGATGGAATGGGACCGGCAGGTGGCGGCGCGGCCGTCCCGGCGCTTCACGCCGTTCGACCAGGAAGACACGGGCAATGTCGTCGACATGGGGGCGCGGCTCGGGCGGAGTTTCGCCGCCGAACGGGCCATGGACAGCGTCAACCTGTTCGAGGCCGCCGCCGACCATGCGCGCAAGCTGAGCGCCTCCGGCAAGCGGGTGCTGTTCGCCTCCTGGTCGGAAGGCTCGTCCGACCGTCTGGGCCATATGCTGGCCGACCATGGCTTGAAGGACATCAGCCCGGCCGCCGACTGGCCGACCGCTCTGGCCGCCAGCGCCAAGCAGCCGCAGCGGGTGGTGCTGCCGCTGGATACGGGCTTCGAGACGGCCGATCTGGCGGTCATTTCCGAGACCGACATCCTGGGCGACCGGCTGGTGCGCTCGGGCCGCCGGCGCCGCGCCGCCAACTTCCTGGCCGAGGCCTCGTCCCTCACCCCAGGCGACCTGGTCGTGCATATCGACCACGGCATCGGCCGCTATGAGGGCCTGAAGACGCTGCAGGTGCAGGACGCGCCGCACGACTGCCTTGAGATCCATTATTTCGGCGATTCCAAGCTCTATCTGCCGGTCGAGAACATCGACCTGCTCAGCCGCTACGGCTCCGACGCCGAGGGCGTGCAGCTCGATCGCCTCGGTGGCGCGGCCTGGCAGGCGAGGCGAGCCCGGGCCAAGGATCGCCTGCGCGAAATGGCCGAGGGCCTGATCGCCATCGCCGCGGCGCGCGCGCTGAAGGTGACGCCGGAGATCGACCCGCCCGCCGGCCTGTTCGACGAGTTCTGCGCCCGCTTCCCGTATGAAGAGACCGACGACCAGCTGTCCTCGATCGGCGACGTGCTGGGCGACCTGGCCTCCGGCCACCCAATGGACCGGCTGATCTGCGGCGACGTCGGCTTCGGCAAGACCGAGGTCGCGCTCCGCGCCGCCTTCGTGGTGGCGATGAGCGGCCGGCAGGTCGCCGTGGTGGCGCCGACCACGCTGCTGGCCCGCCAGCACTTCACCACCTTTACCGAGCGCTTCCACGGCTGGCCGGTGCGGGTGACGCGGCTGTCGCGCCTGGTTCCGTCGCAGGAGGCGACCAAGACCCGCGAGGCGCTGAAGAAGGGCGAGGTCGAGATCGTCGTCGGCACCCACGCTGTGCTGTCGAAACAGGTGCAGTTCGCCGACCTCGGCCTGGTGGTGGTCGATGAGGAGCAGCACTTCGGCGTCAAGCACAAGGAGGCGCTGAAGGCGCTGCGGGCCGAGGTGCACGTGCTGACCCTGTCGGCGACGCCGATCCCGCGGACCCTGCAGATGGCGCTCTCCGGCATTCGCGAGATGTCGATCATCGCCACCCCGCCGGTCGACCGGCTGGCGGTGCGCACCTACATCACCCCGCACGATCCGGTGGTCATCCGCGAGGCGCTGCTGCGCGAGAAATACCGTGGCGGCCAGGCCTATATGGTCGCGCCGCGGATCAAGGACCTGCCCGACATCGCCCGTTTCCTGCGCGAGCACGTGCCGGAGGTGAAGTTCGTCACCGGCCACGGCCAGATGCCGCCGACCGAGCTGGAAGACGTGATGAGCGCCTTCTACGACGGCCGCTACGACGTGCTGCTCTCGACCTCGATCATCGAGTCCGGCCTCGACATCCCGACCGCCAACACGCTGGTCATCCACCGCGCCGACATGTTCGGCCTGGCCCAGCTTTACCAGCTGCGCGGCCGGGTCGGGCGGGCCAAGACCCGAGCCTATGCCTACCTGACCACAGCGCCGGAAAAACAGCTGACCATCTCGGCGGAAAAGCGCCTCAGGGTCATGCAGTCGCTCGACAGCCTTGGCGCCGGCTTCCAGCTGGCCAGCCACGACCTGGACATCCGCGGCGGCGGCAATCTGCTCGGCGAGGAACAGTCCGGCCACATCCGCGAGATCGGCGTCGAGCTCTATCAGCAGATGCTGGAGGATGCGGTGGCCGAGATCCGCACCAAGTCCGGCGGCGAGGAGATCAGCATCGACCGCGGTTGGTCGCCGCAGATCAATACCGGCGCGGCGGTGTTGATCCCCGAACACTATGTGCCCGACCTGAACGTGCGGCTGGCGCTCTATCGCCGCCTCTCCGACGCCGAACGGCCGGAGGATCGCGAGGCCCTGGCCGCCGAGATGATCGACCGGTTCGGGCCGCTGCCGGACGAGACCGGCCAGCTGCTCAAGATCGTCGCCATCAAGGGCCTCTGCCGCCAGGCCAACGTGGCCAAGATCGACGTCGGGCCCAAGGGCGCGGTGGTCAGCTTCCGCGACAACACCTTCGCCCACCCGACGGCCCTGGTCGCCTATATCCAGAAGAATTCGATGCTGTGGCGCTTCCGCCCCGACCAGACCGTGCTGATCAAGGGCGAATGGGAAACCCCCGACGCCCGGCTGAACGCCGCCGAACGCATCCTCGCCGAACTGGCGCGGATGGCCGGCGCGAGCTGAAATTGGCGAAATTGGGGACACGTACGCATCTCAAGGCTTTGGGTTAGACTCCACAAGCTAGGGGGATGCGTCCGTGTCCCCAATTTCCAAGGAGACCCACGATGGACGGCAAGGTGGTTGTGATCACTGGCGGCACGTCCGGTATCGGCCAGGTCGCGGCGACGGCGCTGGCGCGGCAGGGCGCGCGGATCGTGCTGATCGCCCGCGACCGGGCGCGGGTCGCACAGGCCTTGGCCGAGATCAGCCGCGCGGCGCCCGGCGTCGCCCACCGCGCCGTCTACGCCGACCTCTCCAGCATCACCGAGACCCGCCGGGTCGGGGCGGAGATCGCGGCGACCGAGCCGCGCATCGACGTGCTGATCAACAACGCCGGCGCCCTGTTCAACCGGCGCAGGGTTTCGCCGGATGGCCTGGAGATGACCTTCGCCGTCAATCACATGGCCTATTTCGTCCTGACCGAAGCCTTGCTTCCAACCCTGAAACAGTCGGGACCGGCGCGGATCGTCAATACGGCGTCGGCGGCGCACCAGGGCGCGAAGCTTGATTTCAACGACCTGCAGTCCGAGCGCGCCTATTCCGGCTTCCAGGTCTATGGCCGCTCGAAGCTCTGCAACATCCTGTTCACCCGGGAACTCGCTCGGCGTCTCAAGGACAGCGGCGTCACCGCCAACAGCCTGCACCCGGGCTTTGTGGCCACGCGTTTCGGGGATGGTTCGGGCGGCCTGTTGCAGGCGCTCATGCCGATCGCCAAACTCGGCGCCATCAGCCCAGCCAAGGGCGCCGAGACCATCATCTACCTGGCCTCCTCGCCCGAGGTCGCCCAGACGAGCGGGGTCTACTTCTACCTTAGCAAGCCGAAGACGCCGAGCCCGGAGGCTCAGGACGACGACGCGGCGGCGAGACTTTGGGCGGAGAGCGCGCGCCTCGAAGCCGCCGTTTGAAATGAAATTGGGGACATGTACGCATCCCCGGGGCCTCAACGCGACAAGCCGAAGCCGTGGGGATGCGTACGTGTCCCCAATCTCAGTGCCCAATTCCCCTATTTCGGCTGCGGGACGATGCGCAGATAGGGCTTGGGCGATTTCCAGCCGCCGGGATAGAGGGTCTTGGCCTCGTCGTTGGTGACCGAGCCGGCGATGATCACGTCGTCGCCTTGCTTCCAGTCGGCAGGCGTGGCGACCTTGTGCTTGGCGCCCAGCTGCAGGCTGTCGATGATGCGCAGGATTTCCTGGAAGTTGCGGCCGACGGTCATCGGATAGACCAGGATGGTTTTGATCTTCTTGTCAGGGCCGATGACGAAGACGTTGCGGACCGTCTGGTTGTCCGCGGCGGTGCGGCCTTCCGAGCTCGCGCCGGCGGCCGCGGGCAGCATGCCGTAGAGTTTGGCCACCTTCAGCTCCGGATCGCCGATCATCGGGAAGTTGGGCCCGGTTCCTTGCGTCTCGGCGATATCGGCGGCCCATTTGCCGTGCGCGTCGACCGGATCGACGCTGATGCCGATCGGCTTGACGTGGCGCCTGTCCCATTCGGGCTTCAGCTTCGCCACCGCGCCCGATTCGGTGGTGCAGACCGGAGTGAAGTCCTTGGGGTGCGAGAAGAACAGGCCCCAGCTGTCGCCCAGCCAATGGTGGAAGTGGATCGGGCCGTCCGTGGTCTCGGCTTCGAAATCGGGTGCGGTATCGCCAATCGCCAGCGTCATAGGGCCTCTCCGAGTTGGGTTCGGACCCTATATGGGAAATTGGGGACACGTACGCATCCCCCAGGTTTCGGAGTCTCGCGTTGAGGGTCGGGGATGCGTACATGTCCCCGATTTTCAGCCCCAATTTCCCTATTCGCAGATGGTCCCGGCGGCTTGCCAGGCGGCTGGGCCGGCGGGGGACTGGCTGAAGGCGTAGGTGTAGCAGACCGCGCCGGTTTGCAGTTCGTAGCGGGAGAAGCCCTGGCCCGCCTCTACCGAGCGCGACTGTTCAGCGCCGGGCGCCAGCACGCTGCAGGCGGCCGTGGTCGGGCTGATCGGGACTATGCTTTTCACCATGCCCTTGTCGGTCTTCACCGTGAAGGTCGATGGATCGAACGACGAGGGGCTGAGGCAGACCGGGCCGGGCGAGCCGTTCTTGAAGCTGAGCTGCACGGTCGACATCGCGGTCATGTGTCGGGTGAAGGCGACCGTGACGCCGTGATCGACCGTCGAGACCGCCCCGAAGGTGTGGGCGTGACAGCCGGTCAAGACCCCGCCGGCGAGCAGGGCGGCGGCAAGGCGGAGAGGATGGGTGCGCATGCCCGCGACTGGACCACGGTCCGCCTCGCGGCCTCACCCTCTTTTGGGGGTGTTGATTTGCGCCTCGGCCAGCAGGCGGCGGCAGCGCAGCCACATCTCCAGGCGCTGGACCACCATGGCGCCGATGCCGAACAGGGCGAGCGTGTCGGCGATGGCGCCGGCCTGGCTGGCCAGCGATGCGTGGCTGGAACCGACCTCGGGAAAGGCCAGCCGGATGCCGTAGCGGGCGGCGAACAGCACCGCGATCAGCACCACGCCCACCGGCGAGGTCTTGCTGGTCAAGTCGTGAGTGGCCGGGTCGATGGTGATGTGGGTGAGCCGGCCGCGATACCAACCGACCACGGCGCCGCCGGCCAGGGCGGCGGCGAGTTCGCCGATGATCATCACGCCCGGAACCTGCGCCGAGGCGAACATCGAGGCGCCGGCGAAGAGCAGCAGGACCGGCATGACCCACATGCGTTCGATCTTGATCTGTCGCGCCGTCATGCCGCGTCGGACGATCAGCAACAGGATCAGGACGGGGATAAGATAGGGCAGTAGATGTTCGTACTGACTGGGCACGGGGGGCAACTCCGGTCTCAGCCGGCCTTGAGCTGCAGGGCGGTGGCCGCCGCGCGTTCCAGGGCGTGGGCGGCGTTCTCGCCAGCTTCCACCTCGGCGACGCCGATGTCGAACTCGACCACGAACGGCGGGCGGTTCTCGCCGGCGTCGAAGGCGGTGCAGGCGATGACTGCGCAGATGCGTTCGCCGGCGGCGCGCGCCGCCGCCTCGTTGGTGGCGGGCAGGGCGAGCGCGAAGACCTCGGGGCCGAGACGGGCGGCGGTGTCCTCGACGCGGATCAGCCGGCCAATCATCGAGCCGATCTGCGGCACGGCGCGATCGAGCCAGCCGCCCTTGCGCGCGATGGCCAGTTCCGGCCGGTCGGCGACCCGCAGCACGCAGAGCGACAGCGGCCGGTGCCGCAGCCGACTGGCGTTGACCAGCCGGGCAAGGTGGGCGGCGAACAGGTCGCGGGTGAACAGCCCCGTCGGCGCGTCCATCAGCCCGGAGCTGCGCGCCTTTTCCAGCGCATGGCGGATGGCGTTCTGGCGGCGATAGGCGGCGGCCAGCTCGATCACCCGCTTGGCGGTGTCCATGGCCGGGGTCTCCGGCGTCGCCAGGTCGGAGATGCCGCGATGATAGGCCTCGGCGATGCCGATCTGCGCCGGACTCTGCAGATAGAGCAGGGCGGGCACGTGATAGAGCCGGGTATTGCGCCGCATGCCGGTGGCGATGGACAGCGCCTCGGCCTGGTTGTCGCCGGCCCAGAGCGCCACGGCGTCGAAGTTGCGCTCATGCAGATAGTCGAAGGCCGTGTACGCCGTGAAGGCGCCCACCACCTCGGCGCCGATGCGGGCCAGCGCATTGGACAGGGTGAGGAACTCCGGCGCCGGTTCACCGACCGCCAGGATCTTCAGCGGGCTGGCCGCCTCGACCGGCAGCTCCAGCCGGCGGCCGCGTTCGGCGAAGGTGTCCAGCCTGAGCTCGAACTCCTCCTCGGCGATGGCCATGCGCACCAGGGATTCCAGCCTGAGCGCGGCCTGCGCCGGATGCAGCGGTGGGGCCAGCGTCAGATCGACATTATCGGCCGGCATGCCCGGTTCCGGCTCGCCGATGGCGATCACCGGCAGGCGGCGCGGCGCGTAGGCCGCCTTCAGCCGCCGCGCCAGGGTAGGGGCGTCCTGCGGGCCGGCGGTGGCGTCGACGATCGCCGCCTCGATCTCCATGTCGGCCAGGGCGGCCAAGGCCGCATACGGCCCGCGCGCGGTGACGGTGCGCCAGCCAAGCCGATCCAGCCCCTCCGCGAGGGGGCCGGCCAAAGCGTCGTCTCGGGCGACAATCAGGACGCGCGCGTGGACCGGCAATCTCTCCCCTCTCGACTTGACGCTGCGGCGCCGTTTCCGGTGCGCAGAAGTTGGACTAGCTTGCTCGCAAGACTCGGTCCTCGGCAACCATAGCAGAGGCGCGGGGTCGCGGTAGCGGTTCAAAAGCCCGCGCAAACCTTGGATAAAATCAAAATGGGCAAGGGTCCTCTCTCCGGCGTGAAGATCGTCGAGTTCGCCGGCATCGGGCCGGGACCGTTCTGCGGTATGCTGCTGTCCGATCTGGGCGCAGACGTGGTGCGGATCGATCGCAAGGGCCCGGGCCGCGGTTCGAAGTTCGACGTCACCGCACGGGGGCGGCGTTCTGTCGCGCTCGACCTGAAGACGCCCGAGGCCGTCGAGGCCTGCCTGACCCTGATGGCCGGCGCCGATGCGGCGTTCGAGGGCTTCCGGCCGGGCGTCATGGAGCGGCTGGGCCTTGGCCCCGAGGTCGCCCTGAAGCGCAACCCGAAGCTGGTCTTCGGCCGCATGACCGGCTGGGGTCAGTTCGGGCCGCTGGCCCAGGCCGCCGGCCACGACATCAACTACATCGCCATCACCGGCGCGCTGGCGGCCATCGGGCTGGACGACAAGCCGATCCCGCCGCTCAACCTGGTCGGCGATTTCGGCGGCGGTGCGCTCTATCTGGCCTTCGGGTTGCTGGCCGGCATCATCCATGCTCGCGCCACGGGGCAGGGCCAGGTGGTCGACTGCGCCATGACCGACGGGTCGGCGTCGCTGATGTCGATGTTCTACGGCATGCTGGCCTCGGGCGCCTGGCGCGAGGGCCGCGAAGCCAACCTGCTCGACGGCGGCGCGCACTTCTACGGGACCTATAAATGCAAGGACGACCAGTGGGTGTCGCTGGGCTCGATCGAGCCGCAGTTCTACGCCCTGCTCCTTGAGAAGGCCGGCCTCGACGATCCGCAGTTCAAGCAGCAGATGAGCCGCGACGACTGGCCGGCGCTGAAGTCCAAGCTGACCGCGGTGATCAAGACCAGGACCCGCGACGAATGGACCGCGCTCATGGAAGGCACTGACGTCTGCTTCGGCCCGGTCATGGGGCTGAAGGAGGCCGCGACGCATCCACACAACGCCGCCCGCGAAACCTTCGTCACGCTCGACGGCGTGGTCCAGCCCGCCCCGGCGCCGCGTTTTTCGGCGACCCCTGGCGCGATCCAGTCGCCGCCGCCGGCCATCGGCGCCGACAACCAGACCGCCCTGAACGACTGGGGCTTCTCGACCGCGGCCATCGAAGCCCTGGAGGCGGCGGGCGCGCTCTAGAAAACCTCTCCCCGAGGGAGAGGGAGGGACCCAGAGCGAAGCGAATGGGAGGGTGAGGGGTTACGAGGTTGCCGCGTAAGGCGCTGATAAACCCCGACGTTCGCGCTGAGTTTGGGTGTGGTTCTGAGACCCCGTAACCCCTCACCCTCCCGCTGCGCTCACGCGCGCGGGCCCCTCCCTCTCCCTTTGGGAGAGGTCTCACGCGTTCAGCCCCGGTTCAGCAATTTCGGCCATATTGGGGGCTCACCGGTCGTCGTCTTTTCCCCGTCCCTCCAGGCGGTGACCGGTTTGGGGACTGCAGCGTCCCTGAGTGCGGCGCGTCGCCTTGTGATCGGCGACGCGCCGTTCTGCATTTTGAGCGTCGACAAAGCCGCGACGCCCTCTATGTGCAGGCCATGGACCAGCCCTCCATCCAGGCGCTCGACGAGAACCCGATCCATTGGGCCGTGCGTGGCCTGCAACTGCTGTGGCGGGCGCTGAAGCGGCTCTGGGGCCGCGACGTCATGCTCTATACCGGCGGGGTCTCGTTCTTCGCCCTCTTGGCCGTCTTTCCAGCCCTGGCCATCCTGATCGGCATCTACAGCGTGTTGCTGACCCCGCAGCAGGCGCTGAGCCAGGCCGACGCCTTCGCTCAGCTGATGCCGCCGGGCGCCTTCGCGCTGTTCCAGAACGAGTTGATGCGCCTGGCTCAAGCGCCCATCCGGCTGGTGTCGATCCAGAGCGGCATCGCCCTGGTCATCGGCCTCTATGCCGCACACCGAGGTTTCAAGGCGCTGATCGCCGGGCTGACCTTCATCCATGACGAGGAGACGCCGCGCGGCTTTGTCAGCTTCAACCTGCTGGCCCTGTTCGCCCTGGTCGCCGCCTTCGCCCTGCTCAGCGTCACGTCGGGCCTGTTCCTGGCCTTCCGGGTGGTGCGCGCCGACCTGCACGTGCCGCTGCACCTGGGCATCTTCTACAGCGAGTGGACCTGGGCCTCGCTCGGCCTGACCGTGGGGCTGACCCTGATCTACCGCTTCGCCATGTCCAGCGAACCGACCCCCTGGCGCCCGTCCGTGCTCGGCGGGGTGGCGGCCGCGGCCCTGTCCCTGGCGGCGTCCTGGGCCAGCGCCGTCTATGTCCGGCAGTTCGCCCACATCGCGGCCATGTACGGCTCGGTCGCGGCGGTGGTGGTCATGCTGGTCTGGCTGTCCTGGAACGTAAACGCGGTCTTCTTCGGCGGCGCACTGGCCACCGAGCTCGAGCTGGCGCTCAAGCCCGCGGCGCCCCGCCGTCCGCGGAGCCTGAAGCGACCTTCCGCACCAAAAAGCTGATCTTTGCCTCGCTTTCGCTGCTCTCGACCAGCTCATGGCCGGCCTCGCGCACGAACAGCGGCACATCGATCCGCGCCATCGGGTCGTCGGCCAACAGCCGCACGCAAGCGCCGACTGCGGCCGCTTCCAGAGCGCGGCGCAGGCGCAAGGTCGGGACCGGGCAGCGATGACCGCGCGCATCGACCGTGATGGGCTGGCTCAAGCGGGGACTCCTTGAACACGCAAAGGCGAAGCGCGCCTCTTAGACCTCGCCCAGAGGGAGAGGGAGGGACTAGTTCCTGTCCATGGCCCGGCTTGCTCGCATTGTCCCTCCCGAATGGCCGCATCACGTCACCGCGCCCGGCCGCCGCAAAACCTGGGCGGAGTTCGGTCTCGCCCCCCGGTGGACAGCGCTCGGACCCAGGCCGTAGATGGGCGCGGCCACGGTTCTTCGGCGGTTCGGCCGCGAAGGTGCGTTGCGGGGGAGAGGGCGTCCATGAATTCCGCCGAGAGCTTCAGTCTCGACTATCAAACGGCCCGCGCGAAGTTCCTCGACGCCGCGCGCGGCGCGGGCGCGGCGCCCGAGGCAATTTCCCATCCCGAGCGCGGTCCGGACGGCGGTGAACTGGCCACCGACGTCGCCTGGTTCGGGCCGCGCGAGGCGGAGGCCGTGCTGGTGCTGATCAGCGCCACACACGGTGTCGAGGGGTTCTGCGGCTCGGGCGCGCAGGTGGATTGGCTGCGGCGCGAGGAATACCGCACCCTGCCTGGCGGGGCCGCCGTGATGATGATCCACGCCATCAATCCTTACGGCTTCGCCTGGCTCCGCCGCGTGACCAACGAGAACGTCGACCTGAACCGCAACTGGGTCGACTTCAATTCGCCGCGCAAGGCTAACCCGGGGTACGAGGCCCTGGCCGACCTGATCTGCCCCACGGAGTGGACGGCGGAGGCGCAGGAGAGGACCGGCTTGGCCCTGGCGGCCTATGCCGGCCAGCACGGCCCCATGGCGTTGCAGCAGGCGCTGAGCGGCGGCCAGTACACTCATCCCCTCGGCGTCTTCTATGGCGGCGACCAGCCCACCTGGTCGCGCCGCACGCAGACCAGCATCTTCGAGCATTATCTGCGCGGCGCGGGCCGGATCGGCGTCATCGACTATCACACGGGCCTGGGGCCTTGGGGTTATGGGGAGCAGATCGTCGTGGAGCGAGCCGAGGCGCCCGGCTTCAGCCGGGCGGCGAGCTGGTATGGCGGCGCCGTCACCTCGCCCGTCGCCGGCGGCGACTCCACCTCGGCGGAGATCGTGGGCGACGGCCTGAGCTTTGCCCCGAGTCTTTTAAGCCAGGCCGAAGTGACCGCCATGGCGCTGGAGTTCGGCACCAAGCCGATCATGGCGGTGCTGAACGCCGTCCGCGCCGATGGCTGGCTCCACGCCTACGGTGATCCGCTGTCGCCCGAGGGCCGCATGATCAAGGCCGAGGTCCGGGACGCCTTCTTCGGCGACGCCGACGACTGGAAGGGAATGATTGCGGGGCAGTCGCTGCTGGCGATTCGCCAGGCGCTGAAGGGCCTCATGGGAAGACGGTGACAGGGGAAGACGGTGACAGGGGAATACGGTGACAGGAGCAACATTCAAGCGGCGACCTTGCGGCCCAGCCGCTTGATCGCGGGCGCCAGCGGCCGTTCGGCCTCTCCATAGTCTTCCCAGGCGGTGCTCTTAGCGATCAGGGCCGGCGCGGTGCGAACGGTGAAGCGGTTGGGGTCGAGGCCGACGCGAACCTGGGTCCAGGTCAACGGCATCGAGACCGTGGCCCCCGGTCGGGCGCGCGGCGAGAGGGGCGCGACCGCCGTCGACATGCGGTCGTTGCGCAGATAGTCGAGGAAAATCCGTCCTGTACGCAGTTTTTTTGACATGTTGAGCACGTATTTATCGGGGCTGTCGGCGGCCATCTGGCGGCAGACCTCCTGGGCGAAGCCCTTGGCGGTGGCCCAGTCGAGTTTCGCCGCCGCCAATGGCGTCACCACGTGCAGGCCCTTGCCGCCGGTGGTCTTGCAGAAGCTGACCAGGCCCAGACCCTCCAGCCGGTCACGGATCTCGCGCGCGCCGTCGATCACCGCCTCGAAGCCGACGTCCGGGGCCGGATCGAGGTCGAACACCAGGCGTCCAGGAACCTCCGGCTGATCCGGACGGCAGTTCCACGGGTGCAGCTCCGCCGCGGCGATCTGCGCCGCCGCCGCGAGGGCCTCGGGCCGGTCGATCTGCAGATAGGGCGCGTGGTCGCCGGAGACCTGCACGTACTCGAACAGGCTGGAGGCGCCCTTCATGGCGTGGCGCTGGAAGAACGTCTGGCCGTCGATGCCGTCGGGGATGCGGATGATCGAGCACGGCCTGCCCTTGATATGCGGCATGATCCAGCCGCTCACCGCCTCATAGTACCGGGCCAGGTCGAGCTTGCTCACAGGCGCGGTGTCGCCGGCGGCGTTCGGCCAGAGCGGCTTGTCCGGGTGGGAGAGGGTGACGCCCATGACCACGGCCGAGCCGTTGGCGCGCGGCTTCGGCGACGCCACCACGACGGTTTCCGCCGGCGCTGGCTTTTCCGCCTCGACCTCGTCGGCCGGCTTGTCCTCGCGCAGGCCCTTGAACGCCGCCTGGCGCACCATGCCGGCGCCGGTCCAGCCGGCGAACTCGATCTCGGCGACCAGCTCGGGCCTGGCCCAATGCAGATTTTCCCCGCGCTTGGGCGCCTCCGGGCCGCTGAACGGCGAGGTCTTGATCTCGACCGCCTTCAGCTTGGGCAGGATGCGCGAGACGGTGTCGCGGCCGAAGCCGGTCCCGACCTTGCCCAGATAGACCAGCTTGTCGTCGCGGTGCACACCAACCAGCAGCGAGCGCAGCTGGCCGGGCTCGCCCGACCAGCCGCCGATGACCACCTCGTGGCCGGCGCGACATTTCGATTTGGTCCAGCTTTCGCCGCGACCGGAGCGATACGGCGCGTCCAGCCGCTTGGAGACGATGCCTTCCAGCGACATGCGGCAGGCGGAACTCAGCACCGCGTCGCCGGCGGCGGTGAAATGGTCGACGAAGCGCAGTCGGGCGCTCTTCGCCGCCGCCTTGTCCAGCATGGCCTTCAGCCGCGCCTTGCGGTCGGTGAGCGGCAGATCGCGCAGGTCTTCGCCGCCCAGGAACAGCAGGTCGAAGATGAAGAAGATCAGATCGCCGGTCTGCTGGTCCGACAGCGCCGCCTGCAGGCCGGCGAAGTCGGGAGCGCCATTGTGGTCGAGGGCGACGATCTCGCCGTCGAGAATGCCGTCGGGGAGGGCGGCGCCATCGGCGGCGATCTCGGAGAACCGTTCGGTCCAGTCCAGGCCTTTGCGGGTGCGCAGGCGCGCCTTGCCGGCCTGGACGCGCATCTGCATGCGATAGCCGTCGAACTTGATCTCGTGCGCCCAGCCCGCCCCGTTCGGCGGCCGGTCCAGCGACCGGGTCAGTTGCGGCGCGATGAAGTCGGGCATGGCCGCGGCCGTTTTTGGCTTGGCGGCCGGTTTGGCCTTTGCTTTCGGGGCCGCCGCGGCCCGCGCCTCGGCGGCGTCGCCGCGGTTGCTGTTCCAGACCGCGTCGGCCTTGGCGGTCTTCTTGGTCGCCAGCATGAACGGCTTGGGACCTTTTCCACGCCCCTCGGCGATCTCGGCCATCGGCCGGCCGGAGGCGACGGAGCGATCGTCGGCCAGCAGGGCATCCTTGTCGCCCTCGTGGGCGCCCGGATCGTGGTGCTTGATCAGCAGCCAGTTGGTGCGCTTGCCGCCGAAACGGTCCTTGCTCATCCGCACCAGCACATAGCCGCCGTGCAGCCGCTCGCCCTCGACCACGAACTTGAGTTCGCCGGCCCTGAGCTGGGCCTCGGCCGATTTCGTCCCCTCCGGCGCCCAATAGCCGCGGTCCCACAGCTGCACGGTGCCGCCGCCGTACTGGCCTTTCGGTATGGTGCCTTCGAAGTCGCCATAGTCGAGCGGATGGTCCTCGACCTCCACCGCCAGGCGTTTGTCGTGTGGATCCAATGATGGTCCACGGGTCACCGCCCAGGACTTGAACACCCCGTCCAGCTCCAGGCGCAGATCGTAGTGCAGCCGGGTGGCGGCATGTTTCTGGATGACGAAGCGCAGACGATCAGCCGCCGCGACCGGCGCTTCGCCGCTCGGCTCCCTGGTTTGCGCGAAGTCGCGCTTGGCCTGATAGGTTGTGAGTTTGCGATTGGCCACGGGAACGTTCCTCGACGACAAGACTAATAGCTTCAGTTCGGCGCAGGTTCCGGAAAATGACGGCGGGCGAAATCATCGAGACCAATGCGCCGGCCAGGCTGGATCGGCTGCCATGGAGCCGCTTCCACTGGCTGGTGGTCGGCGCGCTGGGCACCGCGTGGATCCTCGACGGGCTGGAGGTGACCCTGGTGGGCGCGCTGTCGGCGGCGCTGAAGGACCACCGGACGCTTGGCCTCGACGAGTCGCAGATCGGCCTGACGGCAAGCGCCTATCTGGTCGGCGCCATCCTGGGCGCGGTCGGGTTCGGGCGGCTGGCCGACGCCTTCGGGCGCAAGCGGCTGTTCCTGGTGACGGTCGGCCTCTATCTGGCGGCGACGGTAGCCAGTGGGCTGAGCTGGAATTTCACCTCTTTCCTGGTCTTTCGCATGCTCACCGGCGCGGGCATTGGCGGCGAGTATTCGGCGATCAATTCGGCCATCCAGGAGTTGATCCCGGCCCGACGGCGCGGCTTCACCGACCTGGTGATCAACGGCAGCTATTGGGTCGGCGCGGCGCTCGGGGCGCTGGGCACGGTGGTGCTGCTCAATCCGCGCGTGCTGCCGGTCGAGCTCGGCTGGCGGGTCGCCTTCTTCATCGGCGCCGCCGTGGGGCTGATCGTCATGGTGGTGCGGCGCTTCCTGCCGGAGAGCCCCCGCTGGCTGATGACCCATGGCCGGGTCGCCGAGGCGCACGATGTGGTGGACCAGATCGAAGCGCAGGTGATCGCCGCCGGCGGCGCCGTCGAGGCGCCTGAGACCGCGCCGGTGATCCGCCTGCGCCTCGGCCAGCGCGGCGGCTGGATCGACGTGGCGCGCACGCTGATCGTCACCTATCCGCGGCGCACCTTCGTCGGCCTGAGTCTGATGGCCAGCCAGGCCTTTTGCTACAACGCCATCTTCTTCACCTACGCCCTGATCCTCGGCCGCTTCTATGGCGTGCCGGCCAGCCAGGTCGGCTGGTTCCTGCTGCCCTTCGCGGTCGGCAATTTCCTGGGACCGCTGCTGCTCGGCCGTCTGTTCGACTCGATCGGCCGCCGGGTGATGATCGCCGGCACCTACGGCCTGGCCGGCGTGCTGCTGGCCATCACCGGCTGGCTGTTCGCACAAGGGATGCTGAGCGCCGTCGAACAGACGGCGGCGTGGACGGTGATCTTCTTCTTCGCCTCGGCGGCGGCCAGCGCCGGCTATCTGACCGTCGGCGAGTCCTTTCCGATCGAGATCCGCGCAGTGGCCATCTCGCTCTTCTATGCGGTCGGCACCGGTATCGGCGGGGTCGCCGCGCCCGCCATCTTCGGCCGTCTGATCGCCGAGGGTTCCCGCCCGCACATCTTCTGGGGCTACCTCTTCGGCGCAGCGGCCATGATCGTCGCCGCCGTCATCGAAGCCGTGCTGGGCATCGACGCCGAACGCCAGCCGCTGGAATCCGTCGCCGCGCCCCTGTCGCTCGCCGAGTAACGGCGGCGCATCGATTTACGCGGTTCTGCGTTGTGAGGTCAGCCGGCCGCCGCGCCCTTGGAGTTAGGTGGCGTCCTCGGTGAAGAACTTCAAAGGACGACCAAGATGAAAACCCTCGCCGCCATCACCTTCGCCGCGGTCACAGCCTTCTCGCTGACCGCCTGCGAAGACATGTACGGTCACCACGACGACCACCACGACCGCATTGCCCAAGCCGGCTTTGTGGACGGCTATTACGACGACTTCTACGGACCGTTCGACGCCGGATATTGGGGCGACGACGGCGTCTTCGTGTACCGAGGCAGCGACCGGCAGTTCCACCGCGATGACGGCGGCCACTTCCGCCGCGACGGGGCGACCGGCTTCCACACCATGCACGGCCCCGAGGCGCGGCCCGACGGCGCCGGCCGCGGAATGGACCACGGCTAAGCCGGATTCTTAAGGCCAGACGGCTGGATCGCTGCCCAGCGGGCGGGTGGCGCGCGTCCAACGCGACGGCGTGGCGGACATCCGCACAGCCGGCCGTAGATGGGTCATGGGGCCATAGCCGCTCTGGCTTTTGACGACGTAGCCTCCGATCTCGTCGCCTTCGAGCGGGACATGGGCGTCCAGGCGCTCTGGGCCGGCTATTCCCAGGCCGCGCACCCAGACTCCGGTCTGCGACAGCGACACCCGCACCAGATAGCCGCCGCCATAGAGGGCGCGGCGATGCAGGGCGACCAAGGCGCCAAAGGCCGCCAGGAAGCCTGTGGTGTAGTCGCAGACCGCCGCCGGCTGCAGCTGCGGTCCGGCCTCGCCGCCGTGGACGTGGGCCATGCCGGTGACGGTCTGGGCCAGCTGCTCCCAGCCCGGCCGGCCGCGCCAGCCGCCCTCATGGCCATAGGCGTTGATCGAGACATAGATCAGGCCGGGACGAAGCGCCGCCAGTTGCAGCGGCCCGAAGCCCAGCCGCTCCAGCGCGCCGACCCGGAAGCCTTGGCTGAAGACGTCGGCATCTCTGACCAGGTCGCGCAGGGTCTGGCGGCCGTCCTCGCCGGTCAGATCGATGAACGAAGAGAGCTTGCCGTGGCTGGTGTCGGCAACGAAGGCGGCCGCGAACGGCAGGCCGGGACCGGCGACATGGAGAACGTCCGCGCCATACAGGGCCAGCGTCCGCGCACAGGTCGGGCCGGCCAGCACGCGGGTCAGGTCGAGCACGCGGACGCCCGAGAGCGGCGCTTCGCCACCCTTGGCGAGCGGCTCAGGCGGGCTATCGGCGATCTTGATCACCTCGACCACCGGGCGGGCGGCCATGGCGCGGCCCTGGTCGGAGGCGTCCCACTCCTGCGGCGTGCGCACCATGGCGCCGCAGAGGCCTGCCGCGGCGATGGCGTTCTCCAGGTCCATCGCGTCCCATTTCATCGTCGCGGCATGCGCCGCCTCGCGCTCGGCCGGAACGCCCAGCAGCGCGCGCAGCTTGTCGCCGCTCGGCGGAAAACTGGGATGCAGGAAGACGTGGCGGCCGTCGCGGGTCGGCGCGAAACCGGCGATCGCCATGCGGGCGGCGTCGGCCCCGGTCCCGCGCGCCGGCGGGGCCTGGCTGGCGTCTTCGAAGCGCTGGTAGTTGTAGCCGCCGAGACCGGCGCCGGCTTCCCGCGTGCCGACCGTGACCGTCTGGCTCTCGCCGGAGCGCAGCGTCCACAGGTCGGCCGCCACCACCCCGCCGGCGGCCAGGGCCGCGGCGGCGGCTTCTTCGGCCTGGAAGCGGGTGGCCAACGCCGGTGGCCCGCCCTCGAACACCACGAAATCCGGCGGCTCGCGCCCCGCCAGGCGCATCAGCTGGGCGAGGGCCTGGTCGGCGGCGGTCATCTGCTTATCCCGGACTGTGAGCGGCCAGCGGTTCATAGATCAGGAGCCGGACACTGGGCAGTGGCTGGCGAACGAACGCGAACCATGATAGTTACATGTAACCGTAGAAGGGATATGGGTCATGGCAGCTACTGAGCCGCGATCTTCACGCGAGAAGGTGCGCGAGCATCGCGCCCGCCTGCGCCGGCAGGGTCTGCGGCCTCTACAGATATGGGTCCCGGACATTCGTGACGCGGCTTTCCTCTCGGAAGCGCATCGGCAATCGCTGGCCGTCGCTGCAGGATCCGATGCGCATGAGGACCAGTCCTTCATCGAAGCGGTATCGGACTGGGGCGATGAATGAGGCGAGGCGAGATCTGGACCGCCTCTGGCGGCCCTGACTACGCCGGCAAGCCAAGGCCCGTCGTGGTCATTCAGGATGACAGCTTCGACGGGACGGATTCGATCACCGTCTGCGCTTTCACCAGCGACGAGACGGATGCGCCGCTGTTCCGCCTGGCGATTGAACCGGGTGACCGCAATGGGTTGCGCGTCGCCAGCCGCCTGATGGTCGACAAGATCACAACCGTGCCGAAGTCGAAGCTCGGCAGCCCAATCGGCCGTTTGGATGACGAGGACATGCTTCGCCTCAACCAAGCCCTGCTGGTCTTTCTCGGACTTGCCGTGTCGCCCAGAGGTCGGCGGGAGGCCTGAGCGCTGAATATCGCTCGCCTGGGTTTGCAGACGTCTCCCTCGGGAGATATCTTAAGTTGGCCGCGGAACGCCCGCCCGGCCGAGGTCGCATTCCAGGGCGGCGCGGTCCCAGGCCCCGGCGTCCGCCGCCGCGGCATAGGTGGAGGCCAGGAAGGCCAGCAGTGCGGCTTGCGGGTCGGGCGCGGCCCGCACGGTCTCGTAGGGCAGGACGAACTCGCCCAGACTGGTGTTAAAGGCCGCGCCCTGCGGCAGGACCGCAGCGTCGCGAAAGCCGGGCGGCTCGGGATAGGCGTAGGCGTAGAAGGCCGGGTAATCGACCCCGCCGCCGCCGGGCCAGAAGCCGGCACTGCTGACCTCGTGCGAATAGGCCTCGCGCACCACCGCGTCGGGCAGGTGCGGCACGCCGCCGGGATGGACCGGCGCCGGGCGGCCGGAGAACCGCGTCACGGCCAGGTCGAAACTGCCCCAGAACAGGTGCACCGGGCTGGCCTTGCCGAGGAAGCCGGTGCGGAACAGCTTGAACACTTGATCGACCTTGACCAGGGCGCGCCAGAAGTCCCTGGCCGCGCCGGCGTCATAGGCGCGTTGCACGCGATCTTCGGGGAAGGCGATCGGGTCGGCGATCTCGCTGGGCATGGTGTCGATCACCACCGGCGTCCCGGCGGCCTCCAGCTTGGCCATGACCCGGGCGTAGAAGCTGGCCACCGACTGCGGCTCAAGCGGCGTCGAGCTTTCCTGGCCGCTGACGGTGCGCAGAACCAGGACCGAGGCGACAAGGTCGAACTCCAGGTCGAACGCGCCGGCGGCGTGCGGGATCAGCGAAGTGCTCAAGCCCCTCGCGGTGACATAGAGCGGCACCTGCCAGGAATGGTTCAGCCACGGGGTCTGGGCCAGCCGCACCTTGCCGACCACCTGGGTCCAGAGCTGCAGGGTCTCGGCGGTCGCCTTCAGCCGCTCATAATCGAGAACGGGCCAGGGCGTGCGGTCTTTCGCCGGATCTTCCATGCTCAGTGTCCGCTGTTGGTTTCGATCCAGGCGGCGAAGGCGGCCATGAACCTGGTCAGGAAGGTCCTGGTCGCCTCATTGGTCAGGGTCCCGGCCTCGTCGAACATGGCCGCCGCGCCGCCGATATAGGCTTCCGGCTGCTGCATGGCCGGCACGTCCAGGAAGACCAGCGACTGGCGCAGGTGGTGGTTGGCGCCGAAGGCTCCGAGCGCGCCGGGAGAGACGCTGACCACCGCGCCCGGCTTCTTGCTCCAGACGCTCTTGCCATAGGGCCTGGAGCCGACGTCGAGGGCGTTCTTCAGGAAGCCGGGAACCGAGCGGTTGTATTCGGGCGTGACGAACAAGAGTGCGTCGATCCCGCGCACCTGGTCGCGGAAGGCGACCCAGGGCTCGGGCGGCGAGGCGGTCTCCTCGTCCTCGTTGTACGGCGGCAGCCGGCCGATTTCGACGAACGCCGGGTCGAGATCGGCCGGGGCGACAGCGATCAGCGCCTTGGCCATCTTGCGGCTGAGCGAGGCCTTGCGCAGGCTGCCGACCAGGACGGCGACTTTTCGTTGAGTGGCCATGGGTTACTCGCTCCAAGGGGTTGCGAACGCCGTATGTTAGCTAGGGCTCGCCGGATGCGGCGCCGGGCGTCTAGTGTGGCGATTCAGAAATTCGCCACCGCCCTGTGGCGGACTCAGAGCGAATTTCTGAATCAAAAGCCACACTAGAAACGTTTGATCTTACTAGTGTGCTTGTTGGATTTGAAGTTCGCAGCTAGATCGACCCAAGCGCGGGCGAACTTCAAATCCAGCACACTAGACTGCGCCGCACACGAGCTCTTCGTATATGGATGCGAAGGCCGCAGGGGAAAAGCATGCGTAGAATTTGGATTGCATTGGGCGTGTCATTGATCGCGTTCCCCGCCTTGGCGCAAACCAATGTCCAAAAATGCGTGAGCCAAGATGCGGATGTCGCCATCGCCGGCTGCACCGCCCTGATCCAGGAAGGCGGCCTCGACACCGCCCACATGGCCGGCGTTTCGACCATCCGCGGCAACGCCTACAGCGACAAGGAAATGTACGATCCGGCCATCGCCGACTATTCGAAAGCCATCTCGCTCAAACCCGACGCGATCGCCTACGACGGCCGGGCGCTCATCTACGCCAAGCAGGGCCATAAGGACCTGGCTGTCGCCGACTTCCAGGCCGCGCAGACGCTCGACCCGAGCGACCAGACGTCTCTAAATGGGCTCAAGAGTCTGGGCGTCAAATAGGCGCCGACCCGCCGACGTCGCGGAGTTTGAGCCTGTCGTCGGCCAGATAGGCCTCCTTCAATCCCACGCCCGTTAACCGCAGGCGCCGCGCGGCGTCGACCAGCCAGGCGATGCGACCGGCCGCCTCGTCGATGGAGAGACCGCCGGGGCGGATGTTGGAGACGCAGTTGCGCTCGGAATCGAGCCGGCCGACGGCGGGGTTCCAGGTGATGTAGGCGCCGAGGCTGGCCGGCGCGCTCAGGCCCGGCCGCTCGCCGATCAGCATGACCACCACCTGGACGCCGAGCCGCGCGCCGATCTCGTCGCCCAGCGCCACACGCGCCTGGCGGGCGATGACGACGGGGGCGGGGGTCCAGCCGGGCAGCCGGGCGATCAGTGCACGCACCAACGCCGGCCCGCTCTCCACCACCGCGCCGGCGGACAGGCCGTCGCCCAGCACGATCGCCAGGTCCGCGTCGGCGGGCTTGAGCCGGTCGGCATCGGCGGCGGCCAGCCATCGCCCGAGATCGGGGCGGGTCAGGAAGGCGCCGCCGGCCAGGCTCCCCACCAGAAGGGTCGGCAGGCCGGGCAGGGCGCCCACGATCGCCTCGACCGCCAGTGGCGTGTGCACCGCATCGCGGGCCAGGGCGTGGGCGTACTGCAGATCGAGCATGGGCCTGGTCGGTAGGGCCTCGCCGCTGCGGCCAAGGCCGATACGGGCGTCGGTGACCTGCCGCAGCCGCGCCCAGACGTCGGTGCGGACCGGCGAGCGGCTCATAAGAGTGCGGTCGCGTGGTCGAGCATCCGGCGGGATTCGCCGCTCAGGGCCGCCGGCGAGAGGCGGCCCTCGCCGTCAAAGATGCCCAGTTCGATCAGCCAGCGCTCGAATTCCGGCGCCGGTTTCAGCCCCATCAGCGAACGGGCATAGGCGGCGTCGTGGAAGCTGGTCGACTGGTAGTGCAGCATGATGTCGTCGCCGCCAGGCACGCCCATGATGAAGGTGACCCCGGCCAGGGTGGCCATCGTGAGCAGGGTGTCCATGTCGTCCTGATCGGCCTCGGCGTGGTTGGTGTAGCAGATATCCAGCCCCATCGGCAGGCCGAGCAGCTTGCCGCAGAAATGGTCCTCCAGGCCGGCGCGCAGGATCTGTTTGCCGTCGAACAGGTATTCCGGCCCGATGAAGCCGACCACCGAATTGACCAGCAGCGGATCGAACTTGCGCGCCACGGCATAGGCGCGCGCCTCGAGCGTCTGCTGATCGACGCCGAAGGCCGCATCCGCCGACAAGGCCGAGCCCTGGCCGGTCTCGAAATAGGTGACGTTGCGCCCGACCGTGTGCCGCCCGAGCGACAGGGCCGCCTCCTGGCCCTCCCTGAGCAGCGCCAGGTCGACGCCGAAGCTGCGGTTGGCGGCCTCGGTCCCGGCGATCGACTGGAAGATCAGGTCCAGCGGCGCCCCGGCCTCGATGGCGGCCAGCGCGTTGGTGATGTGGGTCAGCACGCAGCTCTGGGTCGGGATGGCGTGGGCCGCGCGCAGCTCATCGACCAGCCGCAGCAGTCGGATGGTGGACTCCACATTGTCCGAGGCCGGGTTGATGCCGATCACCGCGTCGCCGCAGCCATAGAGGAGGCCGTCCAGGATCGAGGCGGCGATCCCGGCCGGGGAGTCGGTCGGATGGTTGGGCTGCAGCCGCACCGAAAGCCGGCCCTCCAGCCCGATGGTGTTGCGAAACCCGGTGACCACCCGGCGCTTGCGCGCCACCCCCACCAGGTCCTGGTTGCGCATCAGCTTGCTGACCGCCGCCGCCATCTCCGGCGTCACGCCGGGGGCCAAGCCGGCCAGCGCGCCGGTGTCGGCCGCCTCGCTCAACAGCCAATCGCGCCACTCGCCGACGGTCATGTGCGCGATGGGCGCAAAGGCCACGGCATCGTGGCTGTCGACGATCAGCCGGCTGACCTCGTCGGCCTCGTACGGGATGACCAGCTCATTCAGAAAGGTGGTCAGCGGCAGATCGGCCAGCACATAGCGCGCCGCCACGCGTTGCGCCGCCGACTCCGCCGCGACGCCGGCCAGCCGGTCGCCCGACCGGTCCGGGCTGGCGGCGGCCATCACCGCCTTCAGGTCGGCGAAGGCGTAGCGCGTCTGGCTCAGCGTGGTCTGGAACACGGCGTTCAGCCTATAGGCCTATGGCCGTGGACCGAAAGGCCGACGCGCGGTCTCTCTGTTGGTCGGGCGCGAAGCATGACTAGAGTGGCCAGCGGCCGGCTTAGCGGTCGCAGACAATGAATTGGGGGATTCATTCATGACGGACATAACCGAAGAACTCGCGCGGCTGGCGGACCTGAAGTCGGTAGAAGGTCTCAAAAGGCCGGCTTCCAGCTTGGGTACAATCGAATTGGGATGCCTTGGAGCGGCTGGATAGCTACAGAATAATGAAAGGCGCTGCCACCTCGCACGCAGAAGTCGGCACCTGTTTGTTCGGAGATACATTGAGGGAAAGGGGGTGCCTTGATGACCGACAGACCGAAGGGGTATCAGCGACGAGAAATCATCTTGGAGCGCGGTTGGACGTATCGATTGAGTCGGGAGCTATAGATGTCTATTGGCACAAATATAACGTTGCTAGAGGCGCTAGATACAGAGACAGTTCGTAGATTATCTGATTATAACAAGATTTCTGGATGGCTATGGATTGTATTTGGGGGCGTCCAAATAATCCTAATATTGCCCGCGATAGCGGGCGTATGGAACGTGGTTGCGGGTGCTTCCAGACTAAAAATGTCTAAAAACATCTTGTTAAGGGATTCACGCATCCCATCACAGTACGAAAGCATCGCGCAGTTAATAGTTATTGGTGTAATAAACTTGTTACTTGGCGCAATTATTGGTGTGGTGTTTGTGGCGTTTGATTTTTATATCAGAGACAAGATTCTGTCAAATAGGCGTCTATTTGATGGAGGCGTTGTTAGAAGTACGTCAGTGGCGTCGGTCAAAGACACGGGGATAGATTATGACGAGCTTGAACAATATTTTTCACTCAAGGAGCGTGGTATAATTACGGAAGTAGAGTTCGTTAACAAGAAGAACGAGATATTAGGCCTGTGACCATCGCCATTGAAACTTAGATTGTTCTATGATCTTCGGTCCCAATTGAATTGCGGGTCTAGGCCGACGTTGCAATGGGTTGTGCAAGGCAAGGACATATGACGGGCGATAACCGAGAAAATACAGCGACAAAATTGGAAAAATTAGCGGACCTGTTCGCACGCGGAGTCATTACCGAAGATGACTTTAACGCCAAGAAGAGACAGCTTTTGGGTGCGGGCGGCCAGACAGAGTCTGTTTCCAGCGCCACCGGGGCAGCTCGTCCGGTTGCCCAGGCACCGCTCGCTCCGCCACCGCCACGGCGGAGCAGAAGCCCTATCGTGCCCATCGTCATAATTTTTGGTGTCCTGGTCGTGCTGTTGTTGGCCGGCGGTCTGCTATGGGCGAGCGGCATGCTCGGGAGTTTGGGACAGGAGCCGACGCAGACCGTGGCGAGCGTCAGTGCGGCACCCGTGCCGCCGGCGGCCAGTTCCACCATCGTCGCGCCACCGATTCTGCCGGTAGAGCCAACGCCGCCGCCAGCCCCGGCCGTGGCTGAGGTTATCCCGAACCCATTGCTCGGTCAGTGGGTGAGCGATACCGGCGGCGGGTCCAACTGTGGCGGCGGGCTCGCCTTTGGCGAGTCGACCGTGACCATCACACAGCCAGATGGAAACGGCGGCATGAAGGCGGAGACCAACCCGCTGACCTATGCGGTGCTGAGCCCGGCTTCGGTGACCCTCTTCCCAACCAACAACCCCGGCCAGTCGAAGGAGATCCAGATCGTTGACGGTCACTTCACGCTGGAGTCCTGCGATTTCCATCGCTGAGCGGCGGGCTGGCGGCGATCAGTACGTCGCCAGACACGTCCTGTATTGACATTGTAGATACGCGAGAGCATATCCTATCCATGTCCCCTTCATCAATTTCTGAAAGCCTGGGCGTTGCGGTTACGGAGCGCTCTTCATCCGTCGAGACGAAGGGCAGTATCAACCTGCGCATCGAGGCCAATACCCGCCAACTCATCGACGATGCGGCGGCGATCCTCGGCAAGACGCGCACAGAGTTTATGATTGAGAGCGCCCGACGGCAGGCGATCGACGTGCTGCTCGACCAGCGCCTCTTCGTGCTCGACCCGGAACGCCACAATGCCTTCGCGCATGCGCTCGACAATCCCCCCGCACCGGGACCGAAACTGCGGTCGTTGCTGCGCCGAGTTCCGGTATGGCGGAAGTAGAAGACCGGCCGAAACGTGCAGAACCGCCTTTGGGGCCCTGTTCCCCTGACTTCCGAGCACGACGTTTCAGGCTTTGATTGTGGCGAGCCGGCGCTGAATGACTGGCTGCGGCATCGGGCTCTGAGGAATGAAAGCCGCTTTTCGCGCACCTATGTCGTCTGCGAGGATAATGTGGTGGTTGCCTATTTCTGCATTTCGGCTGGCGCGGTGCAGCGCGCGGCGGCGCCCGGCAAGGTGCGACGCAACGCGCCCGACACGATCCCAATCTCGGTGATCGGTCGGTTGGCGGTTAATCTCGACCATGCTGGCAAAGGGCTCGGCGCCGATGTCCTTTCAGACGCGCTGCGCCGCATCGCCGTGGCCTCGCAGAGCATCGGCATCGGCGCGGTGTTGGTCCAGGCAAAGGATGAGGCCGCAAAACGCTTCTATCTGAGGTGCGCCGAGTTCATCGAATATCCGGAAGACAGCCGGACTCTGTTTCTCCCCATCGAAACAGTAGTCGCGGCCTTCAGCTAAACTTGGGGCACGCCATGGGTCAAACCAAGCGAAAAAGCCGGCGGCGAGATCAAGCGGACTGGCCGCACGCGGACGATTTCCGGGGGCCGATCGAACTACACATGCTGCCACCAGCAGCCGCCATCAACGGTGCGCGCATACGCGACCTCACGGGTGACGACACCATACCGGATACTTCACAGATCATCTTGCAGACGTTCCAAGCCGTGGTTGGGCCCCGGACGTTCCACGTTGGCTTTTGCCTTGGAAACGAAGCCGGGTTCAGCGCGATCGGTATTGCAGTGATCGACCGCTTGATGATGGAAGCGCCCGGCGCCGCGCTCCACGTTGTCTCAGTTGCGCATCAGGACATCGCATGGGACATCGTGCTGCGGCATCTGCGAAGTTTCACGGGACAGGTATTGTTATTCACCTTCCCGGACTCCGACGTCTATGACGCCGGGACGGCGGAAAAGTACTACTCCAAAGCTGTGCAGCTTTTCGATGATAAAGGTGAGCAGCTTGAACGATTGACGGCTGGGCAACGTCAAAAAATTCTTGAGCAGAAGGCCGCAATTCTCAATCGTCAACCGCCGCTGCCGTTCTGCGCAGCATCTGGCGTGGAACAGGAAGACTCACCCTGGATCTTCCGCATTGCAACACCAGGTGGAAAAGTGGTTCGCACAGCCGTATGGGATGGCCGCCGCAACTATGCTCACAAGTTCCCCGAGGACATCGTGCGATGGGTGGGCGGCGGCAAGATCGCCATTGTGCAGGTGGATAGCCCAGTCGGAGTCAACCGCCGTTCGTCCCTCGATCTGACCCATCGGCTCGCCAAGGATTTCGATGGCGTTATTCATTGGGCGCGCGACACGCAGACCTTTCAGTCGATCCTCAAGTCATTCATCCGGCTTGATCTAGAATCACTCAGTCCGCCGGTGCTTCCCGAAAACTGGGAACCGGAGATCACCATCTTGGCGGCAAATGGCGACAGTCAATGAAGAAGACACACTGACGGCAATCGCCGGACGTCCTACGATGTTTCCAGATATTGCAGCGTGGTGGACGGGGCGGGAGCGAACCCATGCACGCCGTTGCATCGCCGGTCGGCCTCAGTGCGCCGCCATCCAGGCGACGGCGACGTCCAGGGCCTCGGCGAGGACATCGACGTCCTTACGGCCCGATTTCGCGAGCACGTGGAAGGAATGGTCGGCGTCCGCGATGAGATCGAGGGTGGCGCGCTCACCTAGGCGAGAGACCGTGCGCTCCAGCAAGGCGAGGTCGGCCAGGGCGTCGTTGGTCCCCTGCAGGAACAGCATGGGGATCGCAACGTCCGCCAGGTGAGCGGCGCGCTGATCTGACGGTTTGCCGGCCGGGTGCAGCGGGAAGGCGAAGAAGACCAGGCCGCGCACGCCGTCGAGCGGCGATTGAGCCTGGGCCTGCGAGGTCATGCGGCCGCCGAACGACCGGCCGCCGGCGAATAGCGGCAGGGAAGGGGCCCGCGACCGCGCCGCGGCGACGGCCTGGCGGACCGTGACCTGGGCGAGCGCCGGCGGATCGACCCGTTTGCCGCCGCGCTCCATGTAGGGAAACTGGTAGCGCAAGGTCGCGACGTCCCGTTCGGCCAGCCCGTCGGCGATGGCGGCCATGGACCGGTGGGCCATGCCGGCTCCGGCGCCATGAGCCAGCACCAGGCACGCGCGGGCTTGCGGCGGCGCCTGCCAGAGGCCGGAGACGCTCTCGGCGCCCGCCAGGGGGATGGTGACGTTCTCTGCGTCCATGGCCAGGCAATTCTCCATATCCAAACGGCCGCCGGCAAGGGCATGTTAGCCGCCGACCTCACCGCTGATCAGGACGCACATGCCGCAGGGCATCGATACCTACCGGGCCAAGCGGCGCTTCGCCAAGACGCCGGAGCCGCAAGGCGGCGCGCCGGCCTCCGACGAGCTGATCTTCGTCGTCCAGAAGCATCACGCCAAGCGCATGCACTATGACCTGCGCCTGCAGATCGGCGATGCGCTGAAGAGCTGGGCGGTGCCGGAAGGCCCGTGCCTGGACCCGAAGGTGCGGCGCTTCGCCAAGCTGGTCGAGGATCACCCGATGGACTACGCGACCTTCGAGGGCCGCATTCCCGACGGCGAGTACGGCGGCGGCACGGTGATCGTCTGGGACCGGGGAACCTGGGTGACCCTGGCCGATCCGGCCACGGCGTTCGAGGCCGGTGAGATCAAGTTCCGCCTCGCTGGCGAAAAGCTGGCCGGCGGCTGGATGCTGAAGCGGCTGCCGGACGACCCGACCAACTGGCTGTTGATCAAGGAGCGCGACCCGGCCGTGCGCCCGATCGCCGAGTACGATGTGCTCGAGGCGGAACCCAACAGCGTCATCACCGGCCGGCCGGTCGACGAGGCGCCGGCCGCGCGCAAGCCGACCCCGAAGCGCAAGGCGGCGAAGATCCCGGGCGCGGTCGCCGCGCCCATGCCGGCGCGCTGGAAACCGCAGCTGGCCACCCCGGCCGAGGCGCCGCCGAAAGGCGACGGCTGGCTGCACGAGATCAAGTACGACGGCTATCGCACCCTGGTGTTCGTCGAGAACCACAAGGTGCGGCTGATCACCCGCAACGGCCACGACTGGACGGATCGCTATGGCGTTCTGGCCAAGGTGTTCGAGAAGCTGGACTGCAAGAGCGCCATCCTCGACGGCGAGGTGGTGGTGCAGGACCCGCGCGGGGTCACCTCGATCAATCTGATCGAACAGGCGCTGTCCGACCGCGACACCCACGCCTTCACCTATTTCGCCTTCGACCTCTGCTATCTCGACGGCCACGACTTGAGCGCCACCGCCCTGAGCGATCGCAAGGCGGCCCTGGCGGGGCTGATCGACCCCCTGATCGACACCCGCTCGCCGCTTCAGCTCAGCGAACACGTCGAAGGCGACGGCGCTGCGCTGTTCGCCCAGGCCAGCCGCATAGGCCTCGAAGGCATCGTCTCCAAGCGCGCCGACGCCCGCTATGTCCAGGCGCGATCGGCCAGCTGGCTGAAGGTCAAGCGGCTGGAGGTCGGGACTTTCGTGGTCATCGGCTACCTTTCCAACATGCCGCGCGCCGCCTCGTCGCTGATCCTGGCCGAGGAGCGGGGCGGCGAGCTGGTCTATGCCTGCCGGGCGGGGTCGGGGATCAGCGACGACAAGGCGCGGGAACTCTACGCCGTCCTGTCGAAGCTCGAACGCAAGACGCCGGTCGTCGAGGTTCCCCGCACGCCCGGGGCGCACTGGGTGGAGCCGGAGTTCAGCGCCGAGATCGGCTATCGCAGCCGCTCGGCCCAGGACTCGCCGCGCGCGCCCGTCGTGCTGAGCTATGCCCGGCAAAAGCGCGCGCCAGCGGCCAAGGCGCTGAAGCCGAAGCTGGTCGGCGACCGCGAACTGGCCGCCGTGCAGTTGACCAATCCGGAGCGGGAGATCTTCGCCGGCAGCGGCGTCACCAAGCTCGATCTGGCGCTCTATTACGCCCGGGTCGGCGACTGGCTGCTCCCGGAACTTTTGCGCCGGCCGGTGACCATTTTCCGCTGCCCGACGGGCGCGCTGAAGGACTGCTTCTATCAGCGGCACAGCTTCGCCGGCCTGCCGCCCGGCGTGGAGACCGTCGAATTGGCCGACGAGAAGGAGCGGGCGGCCTTCATCACCGTCACCGCGCCCAAGGGCTATCTGTCCCTGACCCAGTTCGGGGCGATCGAATTCCACCTCTGGGGCTGCCATGTCGGCGATCCCGAGCATCCCGACCGGCTGGTCATCGACCTCGACCCGGATGAGGCCCTGCCCTGGACCCGCGTCTGCGATGCGGCCGAGATCCTGCGCGACCGGCTGCAAGTCATGGGGTTTCGCGTTTTCCTGCGCACCACCGGCGGCAAGGGCCTGCACCTGGTCATGGCCCTGGCCGGAAATCCGACCTGGCCGCAGATGAAGGGCTTTGCCGAAGCCTTCGCCCGCGCCGCGGCCGCCGACATGCCCAGCCTGTTCACCGCCGTCTCGGGCAAGGAGCGGCGCAAGGGCAAGATCTACATCGACTATCTGCGCAACGGGCGCGGCGCGAGCGCCATCGCTTCCTATTCCCTGCGCGCGCGTCCGGGCTTTCCGGTCGCCGTTCCGATTGCTTGGGAAGAATTACGAAAGCTGTCGGGTGGTAATGCGTTCGATCGTCTTAACCTGCATAGGCGGCTGGAAACGCTGGCCGCCGACCCGTGGGATGAGCTAGGATCGAGCGCCGTCAAGATTACGCCGAAGATGCGTAGCGACGTCGGCATGAAGACATAAGGGGTGTTTCGATGGCTGGACGTGCTTACTGGAAGGGCTATCTGAAGCTGTCGCTGGTCTCTTGCCCGGTGAAGCTCTACTCGGCGACGTCTTCGACCGCCGGCAAAATCTCGTTCAACATGCTGCACAAGGACACGCTCAATCGCGTGCAGCAGAAGTACCATGACCCGGAGCTCGGCGAGATCGACCGCGCCGACCTGGTCAAGGGCTACCAGTTCGAGAAGGACCGCTATGTCGTCGTCACCAACGAGGAGCTGGAGGCGGTCGAGATTCCGTCCAGCAAGACCATCGACATCGACGGCTTCGTCGACGCCAGCGACGTCGACCCGATCTTTCTCGACTCCACCTATTACCTCGCCCCGGACGGCCCGATCGCCGAGGAGACCTTCAGCGTCATTCTCGAAGCGATGAAGCGGGTCAACAAGGTCGCCGTCGCCCGCATCGTGCTCTCCGGCCGCGAACGCTTGGTGACCATCCAGCCGATCACCGACGGGTTCCGCCTGCACACGCTGCGCCCGGCCAAGGAGGTGCGCGAGCCGTCCAGCGCGCTCGACAAGCTGAACGCCAAGCTCTCCGACGACATGCTGGCCATGGCCGCCCAGATCATCGCCCAGAAGGAGACCACCTTCGCGCCGGAGACCTTCGAGGACCGCTATGAGGAAGCCCTCATGGAGCTGGTGAAGTCGAAGATCAGCGGCGGCCAGCCGATCATCACCAAGGCCCCGGAACGCGGCAATGTGGTCAACCTGATGGACGCCCTTCGCCGCAGCATCGAGGAAGAACGCCGCCCGCCGGCCGCCAGCCTCGGCAAGGCCGCCGCGCCCGCGAAGGCCGGCGCCAAGAAGCCGGCCGCCAAGGTGGTTCCGGTCGCGGTCGCAAAGAAGAAGAAATCCGCCTGACCCCATGGATCTGCGCGATCGTGCGGTAGCGCTCTACGGCCGGTTCTCGCCCGGCGAACGCGATCGGTTGCAGCGGGAGATCGTCAGCGGCGGCGGCCTGGTCGCCCGCGACCTCACGCGGCGAAGCGATGTGTTGGTGGTCGGCGCGATGGCCACGGCGCTGATCGACAGCGGCGCGCTTGCCGCTCGCCTGCGGACGGCGCGCGCGGGGGGCGTTCCGATCTTCTCTGAGCAGGCTTTCGCCGCGGCTTTGGACGATGAGCCGCCTGGGCCGCCGCCGACATTGGCGCTTTCCACCGCCCTGGCCCAGACCGGGCTGACCGGCGACGACACCGACCTGCTGGCGGCCTTCGATCTGATCGCCATCGACGGCCAAAACTGCCGTTTCGGCGACGCCGGCGCGCTACGCACGGCCGGCGAACTGCTGGCCCAGGGCCGCTCCCGCGCCGAGGTCGTGCGCATCCTGACCCAGGCGCGCGAACGCTCGCCGAAGGGCCGCCACAAGATTGTCCTGACGGGCTCAGGCGAGGCGGCGCTGCAGTGGCGCGATGGCCTGACGACCCTGGAAGGGCAGGGCTTCCTGGCCTTCGACGAGGACCACGCCAGCCTCGAAGACCTGTTCGAGGCCGCCGCCCTTGCCGAAGCCAGCGGCGACGCCGACCAGGCCGCCCACCTCTACGACATGTGCGGCCGCGCCGACCGCGGCGACGCCATTGCGCCCTTCAACTACGGCAATATCCGCCTGGCCCAGGGCCAGCACGCCCAGGCCGCCATGGCCTACGAACGCGCCCTGGCTCGCGATCCCCGCTTCACCGAAGCCCGCTACAACCTGGCCCAGGCCCTAGAAGCCGCCGGCAAGACCGACGCCGCCCTGGTCGAACTGAACCGCGTGCTCGACGCCGACCCAGTCCACGCCGACGCGGTCTTCAACCTGGCCCAACTCCGCCTGCAGGCCGGCGAGCTGGCGGCCGCGAGGGCGCTCTACGAACGCTACCTGAGGCTCGACCCGCCAGAGGCGTGGGCGGCAAAGGCGCGCAAGGCGATTGTGTACTGTGCATCCCAGGCATCGGTCTGATCGCTGGCGACAAACGCGGGCATTGACATGTGATTCACATGTAACCATGCTCATCACATGTCCGTAATGATCCAAATCCGCAATGTGCCCGATCCGCTGCATCGCCTACTCAAGTCGCGCGCCGCGTTGGCGGGCATGTCGCTCTCCGACTACCTGATGAACCAGATCCGCCAGATCGCCGAGCAGCCGACCTTGGAGGAAATGCGGGCGCGTCTGGAACGCCTGCCGCCCGTAACGCCGTCCGAATCCTCAACCGAGATCATTCGCGCGCATCGCGACGGCACGTGATCGTCATCGATGCCTCCGCCCTGGTCGATGTGCTGCTTCAAGCACCGGGGACGGAAGCTTTGGAAGGGTGGTTGTACGAACCAGGGCAGACGCTACACGCGCCTCACCTGATTGACATCGAGGTGGCTCACGCGCTCCGCCGCCACGTGTCCAACGGGGCGATGGACGGCGAACGCGGCCTGGCGGCGCTGTCGGACTTCTCCGACTTTCCGCTTCGTCGCTATCCGCACGCCCACCTTTTGCCGCGTATCTGGGAATTGCGGAACAACCTCACCGCCTACGACGCCGCTTACGTCGCCCTCGCCGAAACGCTCGACGCGCCGCTGCTCACCCGCGATCGACGCCTCGCCAGCGCAGCCGGCCATCATGCGAGGGTTGAGCTGGTTTAAAACGTGTGGCCGCGGCGTTTAGGCCTCCGCCGCGCGCAAGTCCGCCTCGAGGCGCTCGATCAGCTGCTCCCGCGGGATGAGCGCTAAGAGCGCCCCTTCGGCGAGGGCGACGGCGCGGAGGATGGGCAGGTAGGGCTCGATCGCCAGCGCCGCGGGGGACAGGCCCGCCAGCCGGGCGTATTCGGACCGCAGGGCCGCGTTGAGCGCGCCCGCCGGCCCCGGATCGACGCGTTCCGGGGCGTAGGCGAGCGCCTTGAGGTCGATGTCACCACGCCAAAGGTCGAAGGCGGCCGGGGCGCGGACCGCGGCGGACCAGTCGATCAGTCTCGGACCCGCCGCCGTCATGATCACGTTGCCGGCGTGAAGGTCGCCATGACACAGCCCGTCCTGCGGCGGCAGGCGCTCGATGAGAGCGAGGACGCCGGTGGCGATGGGCTCCGGGACCAGGCCAGTGCCCCGGGACAACGCGCCGAACCAATCGCCTAGACAGAAGACGTCCTTCGGCGGCAGCGTCCTGTGAACGGCTATGTACAGGGGCGCCAGGATCGCGCCCGCCTGCTCGGACGTCACGGCGCCGGTCTCCCAGAGTTGCAGCAGGCTCGGTCCGTCGAGGCGCGGCAGCACGATGCCGAAGCGCCCCTCCAGCCGCACCTCGCCGAGCACCTCCAGCGCCGGGCCGCCGGCGGCGAACACGGCGCGAGTCATCCGCGCCTCGTGCCAGCCGAACCCTTGCGCCGCGCCGGCCTTGAACAGCTTCACGACCTGACCGGGCGCCCAGGCGTAGACATCCGAAGTCCCGCCTTCGCCGATCTTCTCCCCCAAAGCCTCCTGCATCGCCGGGCCTATATCACGGTTAAGCTTGGAGGCGCGAGAGGCCAAAGTCGCCCGTCCGGCTTCATGGCCCGAGCTACCCTGCGGGTAGCGTAGGGTGGCGGACGGGGTGGGATTCGAACCCACGGTGGGCTTGCACCCACGGCGGTTTTCAAGACCGCTGCCTTCAACCACTCGGCCACCCGTCCTCGCGGCGTCTCCCTTATCAGCCGGCGGGCGCTTGCGCATAGACGCGAAGCGGCCAATGTGCCGGTCATGCAGCGCGGACGTTTCATCAGCCTCGAAGGCGGCGAGGGGGCCGGCAAGTCGACTCAAGGACGGCGGCTGGCTGAGCGGCTGGGCGCGGACGGGCGCGAGGTGGTGCTGACGCGAGAGCCGGGCGGCTCAGCCGGAGCGGAGGCGATCCGCAGCCTGCTGGTCGAGGGCGAGGCCGATCGCTGGTCGGCGGTCAGCGAGACGCTTTTGATGTACGCCGCGCGCCGCGACCATATCGAGCGGCTGATCGAGCCGGCGCTGGAGCGCGGCGCCTGGGTGATCTGCGACCGCTTCCTGGATTCCACCCGCGCCTATCAGGGCGCGGCGGGCGGCGCGCCGACGGCCCTGATCGAGGCGCTGGAGTTGGATGTGGTCGGGGCGGTGACGCCGGACCTGACCCTGATCCTGGACATGCCGGTCGAGGCGGGACTGGCGCGCGCCGCCGGTCGGGCGGGCGGGGAAGGGCGGTTCGAGTCCAAGGGCCACAGTTTCCACACGCGGCTGCGTCAGGCCTTTCTCGACATCGCCGCGCGCGAACCCGAGCGATGCGCGGTGCTGTCGGCCGAGGGCGACCCGGATGCGGTCGCCACGCGGATCTGGGACGTGGTCGCGGCGCGGCTGGAGGTCTCCGGTGGCTGAGGCGATCGAGGTCGCCCATCCGCGCGACGTCTACGCCTATGAGCGCGGCGAGGCGCTCGACGCGGCCTTCAGCAACGCCCTGGCGCGCGGGCGGCTGCATCACGGTTGGCTGCTGACCGGACCGGAGGGCATCGGCAAGGCGACGTTCGCTTATCGCGCCGCGCGGCGGCTGCTGGGCGCGGCGCCCTATCCCGAGCTCGGCCTGTTGGGCGCCTCGCCGGAGGACCGGGTGAGCCGCCAGGTGGCGGCGCGCTCGCATCCGGACCTGATGGTGCTGGAGCGGGTCGGCGAGGACGGCAAGGCGCGCAAGGTGATCCCGGTCGACGACGCCCGCCGGCTGCCCGAGTTCTTCTCAAAATCACCGTCCATGGGCGGATATCGCGTCGCCATCGTGGATGCGGTGGATGACATGAATCCGAATGCCGCCAATGCCTTGCTGAAGACATTGGAGGAACCGCCGGAGCGCGGCGTGCTGTTCCTGATCAGCCATGCGCCCGGCGGCCTGCTGACCACCATCCGCTCGCGCTGCCGGAGGCTGCGCTTCGAGCCCTGGCCGGAAGCCGAGGCGGCCGCCTTCGTCCAGGCGCGCTCGCAGGTCTCGGCCGAGGATGCGCTGAACCTGGCGCGGATGAGCCGGGGTTCGCCCGGCCGGGCGCTGGAGCTGGCGGCCCGGGGCGCCATCGCCGTCGACCAGGCGGCGCGCGAGCTGATCCGGCGCCTGCCGGAGACCGACACGCCGGCGCTGCAGAGCCTGGCCGACAGTTTTCGGGGGGCGGAGGGGATGGACCGCTTCACCCTGCTGTTCGACCGGCTGAGCGACCACGTCCGGCTGCGCGCCGAGGTGGCCGCCGAGGAGGGCAGTCGCGACAGCGATCGCTGGGCGGACGCCTGGTCGAAGCTGGCCGCCCTGCCGCGCGAGGTCGAGGGGTTGAACCTGGACCGGGCCGACGCCTTCTGGACCGCGCTCGGCGACCTGCGCGCCGCGGCCAGGACCTGACCGCCGACCATGCTGATCGACAGCCACGTCAATCTGAGCGCGCCGCAGTTCGCCGGCGATCGCGAGGCGGTCATCGCGCGGGCGAGGGCGGCCGGCATCAGCCTGATGTTAACCATTTGCGATCGGGTTTCGGCCTTCGACGCGGTGCGCGAAATCGCCGACACGCACGCGGATATCTGGTGCAGCGTCGGCACCCATCCGCACGAATCGAAAGAAAATCTTACGCTGTCCGTTAACGATCTTACCGACCGTGCGCACGGCCGCGTCGTCGGAATCGGAGAGACCGGACTCGACTTCTTTTATGACCACAGCCCACGTGATTCGCAACGCGCGATCTTTGTTATCCACATAAAAGCGGCGAGGCTGACCGGTCTGCCGCTGATCGTGCATGCGCGCGACGCCGATACGGAAATGGCTGAAATCCTTGAGGAAGAATATGCTAAGGGGCCGTTCAAGCTGCTGTTGCACTGCTATACCAGCGGGCCTGAGTTAGCGCGGCGGGCGGCGGCTTTGGGCGCCTTTTTCTCGGTCTCCGGCATCGCCACCTTCAAGGCGGCCGAAGCCGTGCGGGCGGTAGTCCGGGACATGCCGGAGGACCGCATCATCGTCGAAACCGATTGTCCCTATCTCGCGCCGGTCCCCATGCGCGGCCGACGCAATGAGCCTGCCTTTCTGCCGCATGTCCTAGCCAAACTGGCCGAGGTTCGGGGTTGGACTCTGGACGAGGCCGAGGCGAAAACCGAGGACGCCTTCTTCGCCCTGTTCGACCGGATCCCGCGCCCATGACCGGCGCGCTCGAGTTCACCATCCTGGGCTGCGGCTCGTCGGCCGGCGTCCCGCGCGCGGATGGAAACTGGGGCGTCTGCGACCCGACCGATCCGCGCAACAGCCGCTCGCGCTGTTCGCTCCTGGTGCGCCGGTCGTCGCCCGAAGGCGCCGAGCATGAGACGACGGTGCTGGTCGACACCTCGCCGGACCTGCGGCTGCAGACCGCCGGGGCCGGGGCCAAGCGGCTGGATGCCGTACTCTTCACCCACGACCACGCCGACCAGACCCATGGGCTCGACGACGTCCGCGCCTTCGCGCTCCGCAACCGCCGGCGCACAGCCTGCCACATGGACGAGGCCACCCACGCGACCTTGATGAAGCGCTTCGGCTACATCTTCCGGGGCGAGGGCGGCTACCCGGCCATCTGCGACGACCACCTGATCCCGCCACACGGGACCCCGTGGGCGGTCGACGGTCCGTCGGGATCCATACCCATCGTCACTTTCGACCAGGATCACGGGGCCATCCGCTCGGTCGGATACCGTTTCGGGTCCGTGGCCTATTCCAGCGACGTGGTCGATCTGCCGCCCGAGGCCTTTGCGGCCCTGGCCGGGGTCAGGGTGTGGATCGTCGATGCGCTGCGCTACACGCCGCACCCAACCCACGCGCACCTGGCCAAGACGTTGGACTGGGTGGAGCGGATAAGACCCGAACGCACCATCTTAACGAACATGCATATCGATTTGGATTACAAGACCTTGCAGGCGGAACTGCCGTCCGACGTTGAAGCGGCCTATGACGGCCTGCGCTTCACGATCGAGGGCTGAGCCCGGCCGCCTCCGCCGCGCGGCGCCTGAGCAGGTCCTGTTCACGCCGGTTGCCGGTCAGGCCCGCGGCGGCTTCGAAGGCGGCGCGCGCCTCGTTGTAGCGGCCAAGCTTAAAAAGCAGGTCGCCGCGAACGCTGGGCAGCAGGTGGTAGGTTTTCAGCGCCGGATCGCTCATCAGGGCGTCGACGATCGCCAGGCCGGCGGCCGGGCCTTCGGCCATGCCGACAGCGATGGCGCGGTTAAGTTCGACGACCGGGGAGGGCGCGGTCGCCGCGAGCTCGGCATAGAGGCCGGCGATGCGCGCCCAGTCGGTGTCGGCCGCGGCGCTGGCCTTGGCGTGACAGGCGACGATGGCCGCCTGCAGCGCATAGACGCCGCCGGCGCCGCCGAGCTCGCGGGCGCGGGCCAGCGCCTGCATCCCGCGGCGGATCTGCAGCTGGTCCCAGAGCCCGCGGTTCTGCTCGAGCAGCAGGATGGGCTCGCCGGCCGCGTCGGTGCGCGCCGCCGCGCGCGAGGCGTTCAGCTCCATCAGCGCCAGCAGGCCGTGGGCTTCGGGCTCGTGCGGCGCCATGGCGGTAAGCGCGCGGCCCATGCGCCGGGCCTCGTCGCACAGCTGCGGGCGCAGCCAGTCGTCGCCGCGGGCGGCGGTATAGCCCTCGTTGAAGATCAGATAGACCACCTCCAGCACCGACGAGAGCCGCTCCGCCAGTTCCTCGCCGCGCGGGGTCTCGTAGGCCAGGCCGGAGTCCGACAGGGTGCGCTTGGCGCGCACGATGCGCTGGGCGATGGTCGCCTCGGGCAGCAGGAAAGCCCTGGCGATCTCCTCTGTGGTCGAGCCGCAGATCATCCTGAGCGCCAGGGCGACACGGCCGTCACGCGACAGGCGCGGGTGGCAGGCGGTGAAGATCAGCCTGAGCAGCTCGTCGCCGATGTCGTCGTCCAGGGCGGAGTCCAGATCGGGCATCGCCTGCTGTTCGGCCTCCAGTTCGCGGGCGACCATGCCGTGCTTGCGCTCCAGCATGCGGCGGCGGCGCAGGTGATCCAGCGCCCGGCGCTTGGCGGTGGCCATCAGCCAGGCGCCCGGCTTCTCCGGAACACCGGTCGCCGGCCATCGCTCAAGCGCGGCGACCAGGGCGTCCTGGGTCAGTTCCTCGGCCAGCGGCACGTCGCGCAGCATCCTGGCCAGGCTGGTGATCAGCCGCGGCTGTTCGATCCGCCAGACCGCCAGGATGGCGCGATGCGCGGCGGCGTCGCTCAAGGCGACCGCCGCGGCGCCGGAGGCCATGGCCTTAGCCGCCGGCGAACCCGGCAAAGGCGCGGACTTCGCATGTTCCCTCCCAACCGGGCATGAAGTCCTTGTGAAGCTGCATGAATTCCACCGCCGACGCCACGGCTTCCTCCTTGCCGGGCAGCTCGAAAATGGCGTAGCCGCCGATGACCTCCTTGGCCTCGACAAAGGGGCCGTCGAGCACGCTGAGCCGCCCGTCGCTGATCGTCACCCGGGCGCCCGCGGCGACGGGCATCAGTCCGCCGTTGTCGATCATCCGACCAGCCTTGATCTCGCGCTCGGCCAGGCCGTGCATGGCCTCCATCAGTTCCAGCGTCGGCGGTCCGGAATGGTCGGATGTGACGATGTACATGAAACGCATCTGAGGGGTCCTCCTTAGGGCGAGACGGTCTCGCTATTCAGGACGACGAACCAGCCGATAGCGGATCGACATGCGCGGCCTATCTAAATCGCGCCAGGATCGACCGCACCGACAGCGGGAACTGAGATCGCATTCCGCCCCGACGCGGGTTGCCGCTTTGCCTGTCATGATATATTTGGAATATCATGACAACAGCGCCCATCCAAATTCGAAACCAAGACGTGGTTCGCGACATTCGCGAACTGGCCCGTCTGACTCAAATGCCGATAACCGAGGCGGTTGCGACGGCGGTGAGAAGCGAACTCGGCCGCGCCCGCCGTGTCTCCGACGCCGAGCGCACAACCAGACTTCTCGCCATCGACGCAGCGGTAAAACAGTTCAGGCAGGCGCCGGTCACAGGGCGGCTATTGAGCGATGACGACCTCTATGACCAGGACGGTCTGCCGCGATGATGGTCGTCGATGCATCGGCGGTCCTGGCGATCTTGCTGGATGAGCCCGAGGCGGACTCCTTCGGAATCGTTCTGGCCGAGGCGCCCGACGCACTCATCTCGCCGGTCAATCTATGGGAGGTGATGGTCCGGGCGCGATCGCTGCGAGGCGAGGCGGGCGTCCAAGCTGCGGAAACGCTCATGGCCGGACTCCAGCTTCGTGTCGCGCCGGTCACGGCCGAACACGCGCGTCTTGCAGTCGAAGCGTCGGTCCTATTTGGCCGTGGCAAACCCGCCGCCCTGAATATGGGCGACTGTTTCGCTTATGCGCTCGCGAAGTCAGAAGCGTGTGGGCTTCTGTTCAAAGGTGCGGATTTCACTCGCACGGATGTAGAGCCCGCGGCGCACTGACCGTGCACGCTTATTGCCGATAATCTATCTTAGACGCATCATTGATATTATCCGCCACCCAGCAATGTCGCACCGGCGCCAGTTCGAGATGGCGCCCTCCTGCGTTGGCGCTGTAGGCCGAGGATCGCTAGATCGCAACTGGTTGTGGATTGATATCGGTTATGGAGGCGGACATGGGACGAGTGAGGGTGGCTGGGTTCAGCCTTTCCTTGGATGGCTTTGGTGCAGGACCGGAGCAGACTCTCGAGGACCCACTCGGCAAACGCGGCCCTGAGCTGCATCGCTGGTTCGTCGGGACGAAGGCGTTCAAGACCATGTTCGGCGAGAGCGGCGGCTCGGAAGGCGTGGACGACGACTATGGCCGCCGCTCGATGGAGGGCTTCGGCGCCTTCATCCTCGGCCGCAACATGTTCGGGCCCGTGCGCGGCGAACGGCCGGACGAAAGCTGGACGGGCTGGTGGGGCAAGGATCCTCCGTACCACGCTCCGACCTTCATCCTGACGCATCACCCGCGCGACCCGATCGTGATGGACGGCGGCACCACCTTCCACTTCGTGACGGACGGAATCCACGCGGCGCTGGAGCGCGCCCGCGCCGCCGCGGGAGACCTGGACGTCAAGATCGGTGGCGGCGTCTCGACCGTTCGCCAGTATCTGCAGGGCGGCCTCATCGACGAGTTGCACTTCGCGTTCTCGCCCATCATGCTCGGGACGGGCGAGGCAATGTTCGAAAACCTCGATCTGCCCGCGCTTGGGTACCGGGTGACGCAAACCGCGCCAACCGAACTCGCGACGCACGTCGTACTCAGCCGCTAGTGCTGTTCCCCTGGGACGCGGCTTGCGGAGGTCCGCGTTAAGTAGCTAAGCTGGCCTCCCGGACAATCACCCAGGTCCGGAGGCCCCATGCATCCTGTTCGGCTCTACGATTTTCCGTTCTCGGGGAACGGTTACAAAGTGCGCTTGGCGCTTTCGATGCTCGGCATCGCGGTGGAGTATCAGGTCATCGATATTCTCGAAGGTCAGTCGCGCACACCCCAATTTCTGGCGATGAGTCCCATAGGGCAGATCCCACTGCTTGAACTCTCCGATGGAAGCCACCTTTGGGAAAGCAACGCCATCTTGTTTTGGCTAGCGGAAGGTACATCGCTGATGCCGGCAAGTCGGCTTGGTCGATCTCAGATGATCAAATGGATGTGCTTTGAACAAAACCGACTTGATAAGGTGCTTGGACGAGCAAAATTCCTGAAAGCCTATCCGAACTTCCGCGAAACGACTCAGGCGGAGTTTGATGGTTGGCACGCCGAGGGACACGACGCACTTGGCATCATAAATACGGCGCTTGAAGACCGAACGTTCATCGTAGGAGACGTCTTTTCCGCTGCGGACATCTGCCTGTACGGCTATGTCCACAGCGCTAGAGACGGTGGGTTTCAGCTGGATAGATTTCCAAGCATCACGTCTTGGCTGGCGCGGGTTACCCTCCAACCTGGGTACGTCACCATCGATCAGTACTGAATGAGCCGGGCCGAGCTGATGGCGTCGAGGGCGGCAGAAGCTCTGGGTATCCACGTCCGAACGCGCGGTCATTTCATCCGGGCTGTCGCCATTGCGAGCGCGGTTGTCGCAAGGCTGGCCGGTTCGGAGACCAGGCCATTCGCCCCCGCGGCCTCCAGCTCATCGCGGGTTCCGTAACCCCAAAGCACGCCAACGGCGCGCATGCTGTTCGCGTGAGCGCCGGCGACGTCATATCGACGATCGCCGACCATCACGCAGTGGTTCCGCGCCAGCGCGTGACGCTGGACGATATGAGCGATCAGCTCCGGCTTGTGGTCCAGCACGCCGCCCGCCTCCGAGCCATGGACGGCGATGAACAGGCTGTCGAAGCCGATATGGTCCAGAATGCGCTGGGCGAATTCCGGGCGCTTTGACGTCGCGAGGATGAGCTGCGCGCCCGCGCTCCGCATGGCCGTCAGCGCCTGAGCAATGCCCGGGTAAGGCAGGCTGCTGAACAGCCCGCGCCGGCCATAGTCCTCGCGGTAGGCCGATACCGCCTCGGTGACCCGATCGTCGCCGTAGGGTTCAAGCAGCAACCGCATGAGGTCTTCGATCGGCGGGCCAATCATCGCGGAAAGGTCGAGCGATGGTTCGGGGGCATGCCCCAGGGCCTGGAGCGCCGCCCGGCAGCTCGACAGAATGCCCGGCTGCGAATCGACCAGAGTCCCATCGAGATCCAAGAGAATTGTCGGGACAGGCGCGGGCATGGCCGGCATTCGACTTTGCGACTAAACCCTCGCCGGTTTGGCGGCCGCGTCATAGGCGGCGCCCAACCAGGCCAGTAGCGCGTCGTCCACCGTCTCCCCGGTCCTCAGGCGCATGCGGTGCGTCAGCATGTCGTTCCAGCCCGCCGCCGAGACAAAACGTTCGTTCGCCGGCATGCCGGGCCGTTTGAAGCCGAGATCGAGAAAGCTCGCCCCCGGCTGCACGACGGCGAACTTGCGCGCGCCTCGCACCAGGCTGACATAGCTGTCGGTGGGCGCCACGCCGACGTCGCTTCCATAGCCTCGGGCGGTGTCCAGCAACGCATCGTACACCGGCCGCCAGACCGCCCTTGCGCCAGAAAACAGCGCGTCGATGCGCGCCTCCGGGCCCGGACGCACCGGTCCGCCGTCGGCCTTGATGGCCGCCCACACCGCCATGGCGTGGCCCTGCCCCCGGCCATAGTCCGCCTTCAACCAGGCGATGACCGGCGCCGCCTTGGCGCCAATCAGACCCTCCTTCTCGGCCCGTGCCTTGAAGTCGTCGGGACCCAGACCGGTCTTGGCGCGGACAGTATCGAGATAGGCCTGGAACGACATGCGGAGCTCCTTTGAACCAAGGACGCACGGCTCACGACGCCGCCGACAATCAAAGAGCACAATTCCCCGGATTCGGGAGATCCAATCGCCACAGCGCCGCGTCGCCGCTCACGCCTGACGCAGCGCCGCCTCCACCGCGGCTATCAAGGCCGCCTGCTCGGTCGGATCGCTGACCCGCAGGCGCAGCCAGTCGTCGGGACCGCGCAGATCGGCGAACAGGCCCTTGGCATCCTCGTGGAAGTGCAGCCAGGCCCGACCCTTGCGATAGAAGGTCCCACGCTTCTTCTCCGTCAGCCCCGGCCTGAGACGGATCTCGGCCAGCAAGGGCTCAAGGATGTCGAGGCTTTCGCCACCGGCGTGCTTCAAAGGCCCCTCTCCGTCCATCCATCTTGACCATCTACTCATTGAGTGATTAGTCAATAGAAATGCAACCCGCCACGACCCTTCGAACGCGGCAGCGTACCGACACCCGCCAGAAGGTGCTGGCGGCGGCGCGGCGGGTGTTCGAGACGCGCGGCTTCGCCGGCGCTCGCACCCAGGACGTGGCGGAGGCTGCCGGGGTCTCCCACGGCAGCGTCTTCGTGCATTTCCACACCCGCGAGGCGCTGATCGCCGCGGTGGTCGACAGCGCCATCCTCGACGCCGAGGCGATCACGCGCCGGCTGCTGAAGCGCGCCGGCGCGGTCGAGGAGGTGCTGCGCGGTCATCTTGAAGGCCTGGCGCAACATGAGGACATCTATGCGCGGATCGTTGCTGAGCGATCGTCGCTGCCCAGGCCGGTGCAGGCGCGGATCACCGAAATCCACTCGGCCCTGTCCTCGCATCTGCTCGACGCGCTCGAAACCAACGGTCTGAAGACCGGCCTGAAGGTTGAGCCTTATTTCGCCTTCAACACCTGGCTGGCGCTGGTCCAGTACTACCTTTTGAACCGCGATCTGTTCGCGCCGTCCGGGTCGGTGCTGGCGTCGAGAGGCGATGAAATCATCGGAAACTATCTGGCGCTGATACGAAGGAGCTGAGTCGATGGACTGCATTGCGTGCGGCATGCCGATGGACGGCGCCGAAGACCATGCCCTGGGCGACCTGACCAAGACCTGGTGCCGCTACTGCATGCGGCCCGACGGATCGATGCATTCTTATGACGAGAAGCTCACCGGCTATGCCGGCTGGCTGGTCAACACCCAGGGGCTGGACGCCGGCGTCGCCCGCGACCAGGCGCGGACCATCCTGGCCCAGTTCCCGGCCTGGCGAACGGCCGCCGGCTGAGACCTCGCGGAGGACGAGACATGGCGAGCACGCCAACCCCCGGCCTGATCGAGATCTGGCACGTCGCCTTCCCGGTCGCCGATCTCGACCGGTCGATCGCCTTCTATTGCGGCCGCCTCGGCTTCGACCTGGTTGGCCGCGATGACGAGTCGGCCTTTGTCTCGCTGGGCCAGGGCGGTTTCACCCTGGAATTCCTGGCCCCGCCGGCCGAGCGCCCGACCGACACGCGCCGGGCGCCGGACCATGTCGCCTTCGAGTCGAGCGACCTGGACGCCTATCGCGAGACCCTGGTGCAGGCCGGGCTGTCGGTACCCGAGATCCAGGTGTTCCACGGCGGCATGAAGCGGTTCGCGCTGGCGGACCGGACGGGATGCGCCTCGACTTCTTTCAGGGCCGCGCCGGCTTCGAGGTGTTCATCGCCGCCGCGACGCCGGCAAGGCGCCAATAGCGCCCTCCCCGCTCAATTCATGGCTTGGCCGCCCAGGTTGCGTGCCGGATTCAATGGGGTCGTCAGCGGGCGGGCCAACCCGCCCCTGGGGCCGGCGCCCTCACGGTCAGCACCTGGCCGGTGCGGGCGGGGTCGAACATGTGCTCGAAGCCGCGCCATTCGGCGGCGGTGACGAACAGGGTTCGGCCGTCCTCGCCCCCCAGCATGCAGGCGAAGCCGCCGCGATCGAACTGGACCGTCTGCAGGACTTCGCCGCCTTCGCGCACGCGCACGCAGCGCTTGTTCGGCACATCGGCGTACCAGACGCAGCCCTCGGCATCGATGCAGATGCCGTCCGGTGCGCCGTCGCCCAGGTCGGCCCAGACCCGACGCCGCGACAGCCCGCCATCGGCGGCGATGTCGAAGGCGGTAAGCTCCCGAGCCCAGGAATCGGCGACGATCAGGGTGGCGTTGTCGGGCGTAATCGCCATGCCGTTCGGAAAGGCGATGCCGCCGCCCACCGGGCGGATCTCGCCGGCCGGGGTGATCAGAACCACCGTGCCGGCGGGCGGACGGCCGCCGTCGATCGGCCCGCCGCCGTTGATGTAGATGTTCCCGCGGCTATCGACGACGATCTCGTTATAGGCGTGCGTCGAAAGGCCGGTCAGATCGGCATGGGTGACCAGCGCGCCGTCCGGCTCCAGCCGCAGCACCAGCCGCTCCTGGCCCGAGACCACCAGCAGCCGGCCATCGGGCAGGAAGTCGAGGCTGTAGGGCAGCGTGGTCGGGACGCGGACGACGACCTCGCTCCGCCCATCGGGGTCGATGGCCAGCACCTCCTGCGTGCCCCAGTTGGCGACCCACAGGCGGCCCTCATGCCAGCGCGGCGATTCCCCGAACGCCAGGCCGGTGAGCAGGACATCAGGCGTTTGGGACGGCGGCGACATCGAGATCTCCCTGGGCGAGACCGCGGGTGCGGTCGCCCAAGGACGATCAGGACGACTTCACGCCGACAGCGTCGAGCGTTTTTTCAGTCCGCATGGCGCCGGCGACCTGCCGGACGGTGACGTTGATGCGGTTCCAGGCGTTGATCATGGCGATGGCGATGACCAGGCCGGACAGCGTCGCCTGGTCATAATGCCGGACAGCCTCGTCCCAGATTTCGTCGGGCACCGGGTCCGGCCGGTCGCTCAGCCGGGTGGCGGCTTCGGTGAGCGCCAGGGCGGCGCGTTCAGCGTCTGTGAAGTACGGCGTCTCGCGCCAGGCCGCGACGGCTGCGATGCGCAGATCCGTTTCGCCGGCGGCCTTCAGGTCGTAGGCGTGCATGTCGACGCAGAAGCCGCAGCCGTTGATCTGGCTGGCCCGCAGCGAGATGAGCTCGATCAGCGGCTTCGGCACGCCGCGCTTTTCGGCCGACTCCGACAGGGCCAGCATCGCCTGCATGGCGCCGGGAACGGTCATGGCGGGGTTGGGCATTCGGGCTTTCATGGCGGGTCTCCTGAAAATGCCGGTCACATCGGCCGGCCTTGGTTCGTCAAGGGCTATGACGGCGCGCGGCGAGGAGATGTGACATGGGCCAAAAAGACGGGGGTCGCCCAGACGGGCGCAACGCTGACGAACGGGCCGAAGGGTTCGAGGCCAATCGCATCCGGTTGCGCGCGGTGGCCTACCGCTGGGCTCGATCAGCGAGGCGGACGACGCGGTCCAGGAGGCCTGGCTCAGGGTCAGCCGGGCCGGCGTGGACGGCGTCGAGAACCTGGCCGGTTGGCTGACCACCATTGTCGCGCGCGTGTGCCTGGACATGCTGCGGGCGCGCAAATCCCGCCGCGAGGCGCCGCTGGACGAGCGCCTGCCTGACCCCATCGTCACCCGCGACGAGGGCGCCGATCCCGAGCACGAGGCGCTGCAGGCCAGTTCGGTCAGCCTCGCCCTGCTCGTGGTGCTGGAGACGCTCTCGCCCGCCGAGCGGCTTGCCTTTGTGCTGCACGACATATTCGCTGTGCCCTTCGACGAGATCGCCGCCATCGCCGGCCGCTCCCCGGCGGCGGCGCGGCAGCTGGCCAGCCGCGCGCGGCGCCGCATACAGGACGCCGGCCCGACCACGCCCGCCGATCCAGCCCGCCAGCGGGCCGTGGTCTCCGCCTTCCTCGCCGCCTCGCGCAGCGGCGATTTCGAGGCGTTGGTCGCGATGCTCGACCCGGACGTGGTGCTGCGCGCCCACCTGGGCGCCACAGCGCCGGGCGGCGTGCAGAGTGTCCACGGGGCGCACTCCGTCGCCAGCCAGGCGCTCAGCTTCCGCCGACTGGCCCGGGTCGCCCGGCCGGCGCTGGTCAATGGTGTGTTGGGCCTGGTCACCGTCGAGGACGGCCGAGCGGTTTCGGTGATGAGCTTCACCGTCTCCGGCGGCAGGATCGTCGACATCAACGTCCTGGCCGATCCCGAGCGCCTGGCCAGGCTCGACCTGGCGGGTCTTTGGTCCGACGCCGATCCCTAGAGCGTCGGCGGCACATTCGCGCTTGCGAGGCCGCGTCCCGGCGGTCCACCTAGCGGCAGGCCTGAAGGAGTTCGAACCATGCAGCCAGCGCCCGCCGAGGCCGATCCCCTCGCCCGCCTGCTCACCATCATGGCGCGGCTGCGTGATCCGGACGGCGGCTGCGCCTGGGACCTCGAGCAGACCTTCGCCACCATTGCCCCCTATACGATCGAGGAGGCCTACGAGGTCTCCGACGCCATCGAGCGCGGCAGCCTGAGCGACCTCAGGGACGAGCTCGGCGATCTGCTGCTGCAGGTGGTGTTCCATTCGCGCATGGCCGAGGAGCAGGGCGAGTTCGCCTTCGCCGATGTCGCGCAGGCGATCTGCGACAAGATGATCCGCCGCCATCCGCACGTTTTCGGTGAGGCCAGCCATCGCGACGCCGCCGAACAGACCGTGGCCTGGGAGGCGATCAAGGCCGAGGAGCGCGCCGCCAAGGACGCGACGCAGAGCCTGCTCGACGGGGTGCCGGCCGCCCTGCCCGCCCTGACCCGCGCCGAGAAGCTGACCCGGCGCGCGGCCCGGGTCGGCTTCACCTGGACCACGCCCGAGGACGTGATCGAAAAGCTTCACGAGGAACTCGGCGAACTGGCCGTCGAGGTGAAGGCGGCCGACCGCGCCAAGATGCGCGACGAGATGGGCGACGTGCTGTTCGTCTGCGCCAACCTCGCCCGGCTGCTGGAGATCGACCCGGAAGACGCGCTGCGCTCGACCAACGCCAAGTTCACCCGCCGCTTCAACGCGATCGAACACGCCCTGGCCGCCGATGGGCGCTCGGCTGAGCAGTCGGACTTGGACGAGATGGACGAGCTATGGAACGCGGCGAAGCGGGCGGAGAAGGGCTAGGCGCGGCCCGAACAACTTCTCCCAGAGGGAGAAGGAGGGACCCACGCGCTTTGCGCGTGGGAGGTTGAGGGGTTACAGCCTCTCGGATTATCCTGAAACGCCGTAACCCCTCATCCTCCCGCGCCGCCTGCGCGGCGCGGGACCCTCTTCTCCCTCTGTGAGAAGTTTGGAGGCGCGACGCGCGGTGGTGGGGCTGTCACGTCCCTTCCACCCTGCCCCAGGCCCTCAGCGCTTCGATCGTGTCGCGGGTCATCCAACCGCGCCAGTCGCGTTTGGCCTTGGCCCAGGCCTTGGCGTCGACGAAGCTCCAGTCCCAGAAGAACAGCCAACCGCCGTCCTCCTGCTGGGCGGCGATCAGGCCGTCGGCCGCCGGCCCGGTCCGGTCGGCAAGCGGCCCGGCGAGCAGGCTCTTGGGTGTCGGCGCCAGTTCTAGCGCCGGGAAGTGCTCGTCGTTGGGATCGTGGGCGATGGCGGAGTGGATGACCAGTTCGGCCAGAAGCAGGCGCAGATCGTCCGGAACCCCAGGCGTCTCCGCCAGGCGCATGGCGCATTTCAGGTCATAGGCGCCTTCGATGAGTTTGGTTTCCGCGATGGTGCGCCGCATCTGCGCCTCCGCGGCGTTCAGAAGCCTGGCCGAGACGTGGGGGCGCCAAGCGTAGAGGTAGGCGAGCAATTCGGCGCCGGGGTTGAAGCGGAAACCGTTCCAGTTTTCCGCCAGGTCCTTCGACCAGGTCCACCAGGGCGCGTGCGGCGCCTCATCCACCGCCGCGGTGATGATCGGCCAGACGCCGGCGTCCCAGTCAAAGGTGTTGTCCAGCCAGGACAGCGCCGCCGCGACCATGGGCTGGCCGCCGCCGGCGTCGATGCTACGCAGAAGCCGCAAGGCCACGCTGGTCGCCAGAGCGCTGGAGGCCGGAGAGGCCATGTCTGGCTCCAACCCGTGGCCGAACCCGCCGTCCGGGTTCTGGTAGGCCGCCAGCGCGGTCAGCACCGCCTCGGCGGGACCCGTGCCCAATTCGTAGCGCAACAGAGCCGCGTCCAGCGCCCGGCCCTCGCTCTCGACAAAGGCGCAGGCCTTATGGAATCCGGAATTGGACAGCAGCACGGTCATGGCGAGCCCCGTATTTCTCAGGGCGACACCATGCAATCACCGTTTCAGGCCGTCAAGAACAAATGAAGAACGCTTGGTTCCGCCCTACTCCGCCGCCGCCTTGACCAGGGCCTCGGGGAACAGCCGTTCGAAGCGGCCGAGCGCCTGGCCGTCGAGGCGAACGGACAGGCGCACGGCGCCGTCGTCCTCATCGGCGCGGGTCAGGATGCGGCCGTGGCGATAGAGCCAGGCCATGGCCTCGCCGTCGTTGGCGGTCAGCATCGCCTCGATCGGTTCGCCGGAATCGATGCGCTCGGCCAGGCCGTGCAGCAGCTCGGCAAGGCCGGCGCCGCTGACCGCCGAGATCGGGAAGGCGGCCGGCTCGCCGGTCTTCACCCGCTTGGCGCGGGCCTTGAGCACGCCCTGGTCCTCGAGCGGCAACAGGTCGATCTTGTTCCAGGCCTCGATCAGCACCTGGCCGGCGTCGGCCCCGGCGTCCAGTTCGGCCAGCACCTTGCGCACGTCCTCAGCCTGCGCCTCGGTGTCGGGGCTGGCGATGTCGCGGACGTGGACGATGACGTCGGCTTCGTTCACCGCTTCCAGGGTGGCGCGGAAGGCCTCGACCAGTTCGTGCGGCAGGTCGGAGATGAAGCCCACCGTGTCCGACAGCATGGCCGGCCGGCCGTCGGGCAGGGCCAAGGCCCGCACGGTTGGATCGAGCGTGGCGAACAGCATGTCGCGCGCCTCGACCTTGGACGCTGTCAGGCGGTTGAACAGGGTCGACTTGCCGGCATTGGTGTAGCCGACCAGGGCGATGGTCGGATGCGGCGCGCGGCGCCGCGCGTCGCGCTGCAGCCGCCGCGTGCGGCGCACTTCGGTGAGTTCGAGCTTCAGCTTGGCGACCCTGGCCGTGAGCAGCCGCCGGTCGGTCTCGATCTGGGTTTCGCCGGGCCCGCTCATGGCCCCCAGCCCGCCGCGCTGGCGTTCAAGGTGGGTCCAGGTCTTGACCAGGCGCGAGCGTTCATAGGCCAACCTGGCCAACTCGACCTGCAGCCGGCCTTCGCGCGTGCGGGCGCGGCGCCCGAAGATCTCCAGGATCAGGCCGGTGCGGTCGATCACCTTGACCTTCCAGGCGCGCTCGAGATTGCGCTGCTGGATCGGGGTCAGGGCGTCGTCGACCACCACCACGTCGATTTCGGCCTCGGCGCAGCGTTCGCCGATCTCGGCGGTCTTGCCCTTACCGAACAGGGTGGCCGGCGTCGGCGCGCGCAGCGGGACGAGGTCGGCGCCCTTGATCTCCAGGTCGAGCGCCTGGGCCAGGCCGATGGCCTCATCCAGGCGCAAGCCCGGCTCGCGCGCCGCCAGCGCTGAGGCGGACGCGTGGCCGGAAGACCTGACGGGGTGAAGAACGAGGGCCGTCTCGACGGGCGGCCGATGGTCGATGCTACGCGGGTTCAATCCATGTCCTGATCGGGCTCGGGCTCATAGAGCTGAACCGGTTGAGCCGGCATGATGGTGGAAATGGCGTGCTTGTAGACCAGCTGCGATTGGCCATCGCGGCGCAGCAGCACGCAGAAATTGTCGAACCACGACACCACACCCTGCAGCTTGACGCCGTTGACGAGGAAGATGGTGAGCGGGGTCTTGGACTTGCGAACCGAATTCAGGAAGGTGTCCTGCAGGTTCTGTTTCTTTTCGGTCGTCGTCGCCATGGCGCTGTTGCGCTCCTTTTTCTCGGAAGCCAAACGCTTCCACACACGAGTTGAAGTCTTGTCGGTCTTTGCGGACCACCGCAACGGGCATTCGCCCTTAGCGGGCGGTCGCGCGGGCGTTCTGCTCATATAGGACGCGCAGCCGCTTGCCGACAGGCCCGGGCTTGCCGTCGCCGATGCTGTGCCCGTCGATCGCGGTCACCGGCATGACCAGGGTCGAGGCCGCGGTCATGAAGGCTTCCCTGGCGGCCTTGACGTCGTCGACGGTGAACGGCCGCTGCGAGACCGGGATGCCGGCCTCGGCGGCCAGGTCGATCAGGGTCTTGCGCGTGATGCCGCGCAGGATGTTGGCGTTGGTGTCGCGGGTGCGCAAAGAGCCGTCCGCATCGATGATCCAGGCATTGGTCGAGGCGCCTTCGGTGATGAAGCCCAGTTCGTCGACCATCCACGCCTCTTCGGCGCCGGCCTCGCGCGCCGCCTGCTTGGCCAGCGCATTGGGCAACAGGCCGACAGTCTTGATGTCGCAACGGCCCCAGCGCTGATCGGGCTGTGTCAGCACCGCCACGCCCTTGGCCGCCTTGGCGTTGGCGGCGGCATAGTCGAGGCTCTTGGCGGTCACCACCACGCTTGGCGGCGTCGAGGGGTGCGGAAAGGCATGGTCGCGGGCCGCGGTCCCGCGGGTGATCTGCAGATAGACCGAGCCGTCCTTGATCCGGTTTCGGCGCACGGTCTCGCGCATGACGACCATCAGCGCCGCCTCGCTCATCGGCGGGCGGATGCGAATCTCGGAGAGGCTGCGCCAGAGCCGCTCCAAGTGGCCGTCGGCGTCGGCGAGCTTGCCGTCGAAGACGGCGAAATACTCATAGACGCCGTCGGCGAACTGGAAGCCACGGTCCTCGATGTGCACCACGGCCAGCCCATGCGGCTGGTAGCGGCCGTTGACATAGGCGATCCGCCCCATCAGGCGTCTTCGTCCTCTTCCAGCCGCGCGGGAGCGACGCCAAGCGACTTCAGCTTGCGGTGCAGGGCCGAGCGCTCCATGCCGATGAAGCTGGCGGTGCGCGAGATGTTGCCGCCGAACCGCACGATCTGGGCGTTGAGATATTCCCGCTCGAACACCTCGCGCGCGTCGCGCAGCGGCCGGGCCAGGATGCGCTCGGAGCCGATCTGGCCGACATGGCCGGCAGCCGCAACCTCGGCCGGCAGCATCTCGGCGGTGATCGGCTCGGCCGGGTCGCCGGCCGCCAGGATCAGCATGCGCTCGACGTTGTTGCGCAGCTGCTGGACGTTGCCCGGCCAGCCGTGCACCTGCAGCGTGGCGATGGCGTCGTCGCTGAGCTTGCGGCGCGCCAGGCCGGTGGCCTCGGCGATGCGCTCGATGAAGTATTCCACCAGTTCGGCGATATCCTCGCGCCGTTCGGAGAGGCCAGGCACATGCACCGGGACCACGTTCAGCCGGTGATAAAGGTCCTCGCGGAAACGGCCCTCGGCGATCTCTTCACGCAAGTCGCGTGAAGTCGACGACATGACGCGAACGTCGACCTGCACCTCCTGGTCGCCGCCGACGCGGCGAAACCGCTGTTCGACCAGGACCCGCAAGATGCGCCCTTGGGTCTCGCGCGGCATGTCGGCGACTTCCTGCAGGTAGAGGGCCCCGCCGTGGGCGCGTTCGAAGACGCCGATCTTGCGCGGCCGGCCGCCCTCGCCTTCCTCGCCGAACAGTTCCAGGTCCATCCGGTCAGGCGTCATGCCGGCGGCGCCGATGCCGATGAACTCGCCCTTGGCGCGGGGGCTGGCGGCGTGGATTAGCCGCGCCACCAACTCCTTGCCCGAGCCCGGCGGGCCGGAGATCAGGAGGCGGCTGTTGGCCGGCCCCAGCTTGCCGATCAGCTGGCGCACCTGCTGGGCGGCGGCGGAGCGGCCCAGGAAGGTGTCCGGCACGAAGGTCTGCTGGCGCAGGCGGCGGTTCTCCCGCTTCAGCTGCGCCTGTTCCAGGGCGCGCTCGACCACCAGCAGCAGCCGGTCGGACTTGAACGGCTTTTCCAGGAAGTCGTAGGCGCCGCGCTTGATGGCGCTGACCGCGGTCTCGATATTGCCGTGGCCGGAGATCATGATCACCGGCAGGTCGGCGTCCAGCGACTTGACCAGGTCAAGCAGCTCCAGCCCGTCCATGCCGCCGCCCTGCATCCAGATGTCGAGCACCAGGAGCGCCGGTTTGCGCGCGCCGAGGCTGGCCAGGGCGGACTCGGAGTCCGCGGCAGTGCGCACCCCATAGCCTTCGTCAGCCAGGATCCCCGCGACCAGTTCGCGGATATCGGCTTCGTCGTCGACGACCAGGATGTCGGCGGCCATGGGGGCGCTACTCCGCAGCGGTTTCTATCGAGGCGACCGTTTCGGCCGCCTTCAGACGAGGCAATTTCAGAACGGCGCGCGCCCCCGGACGCTCGCTGGCGTCGAACAGCTTCAGCGCGCCGCCGTGGTCCTCCATGATCCGCGTCACGATGGCGAGGCCGAGGCCCGTGCCCTTTTCGCGCGTGGTCACATAGGGCTCGATCAGGCGATCGCGGTCCTTGGCGGGCAGGCCGATGCCGTTATCCTCGACCTCGAAGCTGAGGTCGTCGCCGTCGCTGACCAGCTTCACATGGATGTGGCCCTTCAGGCCCGGTTCGGCCAGCCGCCGGGCCATGATCGCCTCGCCGGCGTTCTTCAGCACATTAGTCAGGGCCTGGCCGATCATCCGCTCGTCGCAAAGCGCCGGCGCCTCGGTCAGCCCCTCGGTGAGGTCGATCTCGGTGTCGGGATCGACCACCCGCTGGGCGAACACCGCCTCGCGCAGCAGTTCGGCCAGGTCGACGCGCTCGAACCGGGGCGACGGCATGCGCGCGAACGCGGAGAACTCGTCGACCATCCGGCCGATGCCGGCGACCTGGCGGATGATGGTGTCGGTGCAGCGGTCGAAGGTGTCGAGATCGGTGGTGATCTCCTTGCGGTACTTGCGCCGCAGCCGCTCGGCCGAAAGCTGAATCGGCGTCAGCGGATTTTTGATCTCGTGGGCGATGCGCCGCGCCACATCGCGCCAGGCGGCGTTGCGCTGGGCGCTGACCAGCCGGGTGATGTCGTCGAAGGTCAGCACCAGGCCGCCATCGGCGTGGCCGCTCGCCCGCACCCGCAGGCGCCGGGTGTCGCGGTCACGCACCACGTCCACCTCTGCCTCGGCGTCGCCGCCATAGCCGGCCGCCTCGGCCACCACATCGACGAACTCGGGCGCCGCGTCGGCCAGCGGCTGGCCCTGAGCGCCGTCGACCGGCAAGCCGAGCAGCACCAGGGCCTGGCGGTTGGCGGTGGAGATGCGGCCCTCGCCGTCGAGGCTGATCACGCCGGCGCTGACGCCGGACAGCACCGAATCGATGAACTGGCGCCGGGTCTCCGCCTCCGTACCCGCCTGGCGCAGTTCCGCCTGCTGGGTCTGAAGATCGCCGGTCATCCTGTTGAACGAACGGGCAAGATCGCCCAGTTCCTCAGGTCCACGGCCGACCGTGACCCGCGCGGTCAGGTCGCCGCCGGCGATGCGGTCCGCCGCCTGGATCAGCCGGGCTACGGGTCCGGAGATACTGTTGGCCGCGGCCATGCCGACCCAGATGGCGCCCACGACCAGCAGGAAGACCGTCTCCAGATAGGAGAGTTCCAGGGCAGCCTCGATGCGGCCGCGGTTGGCGGCGGTCTCGCGATAGGCGGCGAGCGAGCCCGAGGCCTCGCTCAGATTGGTCAGGATGCCGTGCTCGACCGGTCGCGCCACATAGAGATAGGCGTCCTTGAACCCCTTCAGCCGGTAAATGGCCCTGATCAGGTCGGTGGCGTTGAACACCGGCGCATCGACGTCGCCGGTGTCGGCGATGCGGAAGGCCGACGGCGGCGGGGCCAGATAGGGCGGCGAGGCGTTGGACTCGGCGCGGGCCAGGATGCGGCCGTCGCGGTCGATCAGATAGGCCGCCGAGAAATCGCTGAGCGAAGCCTGCAGCGCCAAAAGGTGGCTGAACTCGATCGGGCGCTGCTGCAGGGCGGCCGCGGACTGGTTGAGGCCGTCGGCCATGCCGGCGACATTCTCGCTGATCGACTGGTTCTGCGAGCGCAGATAGGAACGGGCCACGCTGGCCGACTTCTCGACCACGTTCGAGACCCGATGGCTGAACCAGCTATCGACGCTCTGGTTGACCAGCACGCCGAAGACCAGGGCCACGACGATGGCCGGAGCGACCGCGGCGGTGGCGAAGATGGCGACGAAGCGCAGGTGCAGCCGGGCGCTGGCGTCGCCGCGCTGGGCGGCGATCAGGCCGAACACCCGGCGGACCGTGGCGATGGCCAGCACGCCGATCAGAATCAGGTTGAAGCCCAGTACGATCAGGATGGCGCGGGTCGGCGGCCCGACCGGCCCGGTCACCGGCGCCGAAGACGACATCCAGACCGCGACCCCGACCAGCGAGGCGGCCAGGGTGAACCCCAGGCCGAGCAGCGTTCCGGGGCGCAATCGGTCACGCCACGCCAGACCCGGTCGGCGCGGTGGGCTTTGCGGCGGTGACGACGCGTCGGCGGCCATGGCGCGCAAGCTACGAGGGACTGTGCCCTGAATTCAACAGCTATGTTGCGAAAACATCACCGTTTGCCGCGACTCATCTCCACACCCAGGTCCTGGATCTTCTTGCGCAGGGTGTTGCGGTTGAGGCCGAGGATCTCGGCGGCGCGCACCTGATTGCCCCGCGTGGCCGTGAGCGTCAGTCGGATCAGCGGCCGTTCGATCTCGTGCAGGATGCGGTCGTAGAGGCCGGCCGGCGGGATCCCGTCGGGCTGGTCGGCGAAGTAGCCGGCCAGGTGGCGCTCGACCAGGCTGGACAGGGTGACCGGGCCGTTGGCCTCCGGCGGCGCCGGGTTCTGGTCCTGCAGTTCGCGCTCGACGATCCGCGCGGTGATCAGGTCCTCGGCATAGAGGGCGCAGATACGGCGGATCAGATTCTCCAGTTCCCGCACATTGCCCGGCCAGTCGTAAGCCTTCAGCCGCTCCAGCGCCGGCACGTCGATCGCCTTGGCCGACAGGCCCTCACGATGGGCGCGTAGCAGGAAGGAGCGCGCCAGGTCGGGAATGTCCTCGGTGCGCTCGCGCAACGGCGGGATGCGTACGCGGGCGACGTTCAGGCGGAAGTACAGGTCCTCGCGGAACAGGCCCTGCTGGATCAGGGCGCGCAGGTCGCGGTTGGTGGCGGCGATCACGCGCACATTCGGACGACGGCCGGTGCGCGGATTGATGGCGGCCTCGGAGCCGTCGATGACCCGGGAGAGCCGGGTCTGGGCGTCGAGCGGCATGTCGCCGATCTCGTCGAGGAAGAGCGTGCCGCCGTCGGCCTCGATCAGCTTGCCGACATCGCCCTCGCCCTTGCCGAACAGTTCGGTCTCGACCCGTTCGCGCGGCACCGCGGCCAGGTTGATGACCGCGAAACGGCCGTCTCGGCGCGGGCCCAGATCGTGCAGGGCGCGCGCCACCAACTCCTTGCCGGCCCCGGATTCGCCGGTGATCAGCACGGTCAGGTCGGCGCTGACCAGCCGGGCGATGGTGCGATAGACCTCCTGCATCGGCGCCGAGCGGCCGATCAGCGGCAGGCGCTCGTCGCGCATCGCCCGCGCCTGGGCCTTGGTGGCCTCGGCGTCGGCCGGCCGGGCCAGGGCGCGTTTCGCCGCGGCGGTCATGTCGTCAAGGTCGAACGGCTTGGCGACGTATTCGAAGGCCCCGACCTCGGCGGCGTTGACGGCCGTCAGCAGGGTGTTCTGCGCGCTCATCACGATAACCGGCAGCTTCGGCCGTTGTTTGCGGATGCGCGGCAGCACGTCGAAGACATTCTCGTCGGGCATGACCACGTCGGTGATGACCAGATCGCCCTCGCCTTCCGAGACCCATTTCAGCAGCGTGGTGGCGTTGCCGGTGGCGCGAACCTGATAGCCCAACCGGCCAAAGGCCTGGCTGAGCACCAGTCGGATCGAGGCGTCGTCGTCGGCGATGAGGATCTTATGCTGAACCGTCATGCTGCCGCCTTAGCTGCTCGATGTGGGGGTTTCGATTGGCAGCAGGACCCGAAAGACGGTTCTGCCCGGCTCTGACTCGAAATCGATCAGGCCGCCGTGGGCGACGATCAGTTTTGAGACAAGCGCCAGCCCAAGCCCGGCGCCAAAGCTTTTCGAGGTGACAAACGGCTCGAACAGATGCTCGCGCAGGCGCGGCGCGACGCCGGGGCCATTGTCCTGGATTCGCACCTCCAGCGGCGCGGCGCGCAGCCCCTCGCCCTTGGCCTCGCGCACCCGAATCCCATGGCGGAAGGCGGTCGAGATCACCACCTCGCCGCGCCCGTCGCCGCGCGCATGGGCGGCCTCGGCGGCGTTCTTGACCAGGTTCAGGAAGACCTGGATCAGCATGTCCTCGTCGCCGAGGGCGGCCGGCAGCGACGGGTCGAAGGACTCGCGCAACTCCAGCCCGTCGGCGACGCCGTTGGCCGCCAGGGCGCGGACCCGGTCCAGCACCTGATGGATATTGACCGGCTCCCGCGCCGGGGCGACGTCGTCGGAGAAGGCTTCCATTCTGTCGACCAGCCGACGGATGCGTTCGGTTTCGTCGACGATCAGCTGGGCCAGCGAGGCGTCCTCGGCCTTGACTCCGGACTTGAGCAACTGGGCCGCTCCCCTAATGCCGGCAAGGGGATTCTTGATTTCGTGGGCCAGCATACGGCCAAGCCCGATCACCGAGCGCAGGCCCGGACCCTCGACGCCGCGGTCGATGCCGAGCGCGCCGCCGCGCACCTGCAAGGTCAGCAGCATGGCGCCGTCGCCTAGCGGCGCCGCGGCCCCGTCGGCCTCAAACGGCGGATGGCCGAACAGGGCGATGTCGAGGCCGTGTTCGCGAACCTGCGCGTCTTCCATCGCCGCGCGGGCCAGCAGGCCGACCAGCGCCGAGCCAGCCGGAAGGGCGTCCTTGAAGCGGCCGCGGCTGAGCAGGGCCAGGCCCTGGCCGAACAGACCCTCGGCCGCGTCGTTGGCCGCGACGATGGAGCCCTCGACCGAGAGGATGAAGGCCGGATCGGGAGCAAATTGAAAGGCCGCGGCGGCCAGGGTCTCAGTCGAAGTCATGATCGTATGCGGTTGGGCTCGAAGGTTCATGCCGTCCCGACCGTCTCACTGATGCACATTTTTTGATCACCCCACTCGATGAACTTTTAGGCACGAAATGCCTCGCCGTCCAGTCTGGACATCGACGCCGTCCGCGCCGAAACAAACGCCGATGTACTTCTCAGCGGTAATCGTGGCGGCGGGGGCGAGTTCGCGGGCGGGCGATGGGCCTCGCAAGCCTTGGCGGCGCGTCGCCGGCCGCGCCGTGGTGCGCTGGTCGGTCGAGGCGCTGCTGGCCCTTGGCGCGGCGCCGGTTGTGGTGGTGATTGCCGATGGCGACGAGGCCAACGCCGCCGAGGCGCTTGCCGGGCTGGACGGCTGGATGACGGTGGCCGGCGGCGCCGTGCGCGCTCTTTCGGTGCAGAACGGCCTGGCGGCCCTGCATGGCCAACCGGACGAGCAGGCCGTCTTGATTCATGACGCCGCCCGGCCCTTCGTCGCCGAGGACCACGTCAGCGCGCTGCTGGACGCCCTGGTCGGGGCCGATGGCGCCATCCCCGCCCTACCCGTCGCCGATACGCTGAAACGCACCGACGCCGGCGGCGCCTCGATCACCACGCCGCGCGAGGGGCTGCATCGGGCGCAGACGCCGCAGGCCTTCCGGCTGGAGACCTTGCGCCGCGCCTATGCTGCATGGCCGGCCGAGGCGGGCGAGCCCACCGACGACGCCCAAGTGGTCGAACGCGTCGGCGGCCGGGTGGTGCTGGTTCCCGGCGATCCCAGGCTGATGAAGCTGACCTATCCGGAGGACTTCGCCATGGCCGAGCTGCTGGCCCAGCCGACGAGCATCACCCGGGTCGGCCAGGGCTTCGACGCCCACCGCTTCGGTCCCGGCGACGGCGTCACCCTGTGCGGGGTTCGGATCGCCCACGATCGCAGCCTGATCGGCCACTCCGACGCCGACGCCGGCCTGCACGCCCTGACCGACGCGCTGCTGGGCGCGATCGGCGCCGGCGATATCGGCGAGCACTTCCCGCCGTCCAATCCGCGCTGGAAAGGCGCCGATTCCGGCGTCTTCATGCGCCACGCGATGGAACTGCTGCACCAGCGCGGCGGCCGCCTGATCAATGTCGATGTCACCCTGATCTGCGAGCGGCCCAAGCTCAGCCCGCACCGCCAGGCGATGCGGGAGCGCCTGGCCGAGCTGCTGGCGTTGCCGCTCGACCGGATCAGCGTCAAGGCGACCACCACCGAGACCATGGGATTCACCGGCCGCGAAGAGGGTCTGGCAGCCCAGGCCCTGGCCGTGGTGCAACTGCCGGCTTGACGGGCGCCGGCGAATGTTGGTTCTCGGCTGACAAGGCGAGGGTCAGGCATGTTCTCACTCGAGATTGAAACCAACGCGCGGCTGCTGGTGGACGAGGCGCGCGAACGCTCCCTGCGCATCGTCACGGCGGAAAGCTGCACCGGCGGGCTGGTCTCGGCGGCGATCACGGCGGTCTCCGGCTCGTCCGACATCTTCGACCGCGGGCTGATCACCTATTCCAACCGCGCCAAGCAGGACCTGCTGGGCATCGCCGGCGACCTGATCGCCGACTATGGCGCGGTCTCCGAGCCGGTGGCCCGGATGATGGCCGAGGGTGCGCTGGAGAACTCCAACGCCCATGTCAGCGTGGCGATCACCGGCGTCGCCGGCCCCACCGGCGGCACCGAGATGAAGCCGGTCGGCCTGGTCCATTTCGCCACAGCCCGCGCCAACCAGTCGGTGATGCACCGGGTCGAGCGCCTCGACAGCGACCTCGGCCGCGAGGAGATCCAGCTGGCCGCCGTGCAGATCGCCCTGGAAATGCTGCGCGACCGGATGCGCTGATCGCATGGCCGACGCCGCCGGCGAGGTCTTCGACCAGCGCATGGCGCAATGGCGCGCCTATCGCGCCACGCCCTGGAGCCGGCTCCGCTTCGCCATCGTCGCCCATACGCTGAGCGCCACGATCGCGCGGCTGGGCGGCGGCGCCTGGCGCGTCCTCGACGTCGGCGGCGGCGATGGCGGCGACGCCCTGCCGCTGGCGGTGGCGGGTCATAGCGTCACCGTGCTCGATCCGTCCGCGCCGATGCTGGAGAAGCTGGGGGCGGACGCCGCCGAGGTGGGAGTCGCCGATCGGGTCGGGGGCCTCCAGGGTGAGATCGCCGCGGTCGAGACTCTGGACCTGCGGGATTTCGACCTCGTCCTCTGCCACTTCGCCCTGCAGTACCTCGACGACCTGGATGGACCGCTCGTCCAATTGCTCGGCGCGGTCAGGCCCGGCGGTTACATCTCGCTGATCGCGCCGAACCGGCCGGGCGAGGTGCTGGCCAAGGCGGCGCGCGGCGCCGATCCGGCCGCCGCCTTCGCGCTCCTGGACGCCGAGACCAACCGCACCCAGACCTTCGATCAGACGGTTCGCCGCATCGACGCCGAGACCGCCATCGACGCCCTGCAATGCGCCGGCGCAGCGCCCATCGCCCGCTTCGGCGGCCGCAACATCAACGACCTGCTGCCGGACTCAGCGCCGAAGGCCGAGCCCGCCTTCTTCGCCGACCTGCTGCGCCTGGAGCTCGCCGTCTGCGACCGCGAACCCTATCTGCGCACGGGAATGTTCTGGCAGGTCGTGGGGCGGAAAATCTGATCCTTCTCCCCCTTGCGGGAGAAGGTGGCGGCGAAGCCGACGGATGAGGGGTCGCTCGGAGGTTCCGGGTAGCGGCGGGACTTGCCGGATAGGGTCATCAACCCCTCATCCGACCCCTTCGGGGCCACCTTCTCCCGCAAGGGGAGAAGGGTTCTTCCCGTACAACGCCTCCGCCCGATCTTCGAAACAGCCGATCAGCCGCTCGACAGCGCGACCGAGATTGGCCGCCAGCAGCGCTTCCAGCAGTCGCGACTTGAATTCGAAGTCGATGCTGAAGTCCACCAGGGTTCCAGAGGGATGGGCTGAGAACCGCCAGCGGTTGTCTAGCCTGCGGAAAGGCCCACGGATCAGGCTGACGGCGATCTCGCGCGTGTTGGCGTCGCGCCGCACCCGGGTGGAGAACCGCTCGGTCAGGAACGCGAACCCGACGCTGGCCTCGGCGTCGACGCTGTCGATCCCCTCCGCCTCCTCCCGCGGGTTCCACACCCGCATGCTGGTGATCCACGGCACGAACAGCGGATAGGCCTGCACATCGCCGACCAGGACGAACAACTGATCGGGCGTGTAGGGCAGCTCTCGCGTGAGGTGGTGACGCACCGTCCCTACCCCTGCTCATCCCCGCGACTGCGAAGCAGAGGCGCGCAGCAGTCAAGGCGGGGACCCAGGTTTTTTACCGCCAAGGACGCCAAGTTCGCCAGGATGAGCGCTCTCCTTGGCGTCCTTGGCGAACTTGGCGGTCGCTCTTTCGAGCCCTGCGGGCTTTCAAACAAAAACGCCTGGTTTCCCGCTTTCGCGGGGACGAGCGGGTAATATAACCGGCGGGGCTGCGCCAATTGGACTAGGCGCGGCTGGCCGCATCGCGCGCGGCCCTGAGTTTGGCGAAGTCCTCGCCGGCGTGGTGGGACGAGCGGGTCAGCGGGCTGGCCGAGACCATCAGGAAGCCCTTGGCGCGCGCGATCGCCTCATAGCCGGCGAATTCCTCCGGCTCGACGAAGCGCTCGACCGCGGCGTGGCGGCGGCTGGGCTGCAGGTACTGGCCGATGGTCAGGAAATCGACGCCGGCGACGCGCATGTCGTCCATCACTTGCATCACTTCGGTCTTGGCCTCGCCCAGCCCAACCATCAGACCGGACTTGGTGAACATCGAGGGGTCGCGGGTCTTCACCCGCTCAAGCAGGCGCAGCGATTGATAGTAGCGCGCGCCGGGCCGGATCTGGAGATAGAGCCGCGGCACGGTCTCCAGATTGTGGTTGAACACGTCAGGCCTGGCCTCGATCACCAGATCGGCCGCCTCGCGTTTGCGCAGGAAGTCGGGGGTCAGGACCTCGATGGTGGTGGCGGGCGCCGCCGCGCGGATGGCGCGGATCACCGCCGCGAAGTGCGCCGCGCCGCCGTCGGCCAGGTCGTCGCGGTCGACGGAAGTGATGACCACGTGGTTCAACCCCATCTGGCTGACCGCACGGGCGACGCGTTCGGGCTCGGACGCATCGAGCGGACCTGGCAGGCCGGTGGCGACATTGCAGAAGGCGCAGGCGCGCGTGCAGACCTCGCCCATGATCATCATGGTGGCGTGGCCGATCGACCAGCACTCGCCGATGTTCGGGCAGCCGGCCTCCTCGCAGACGGTGACCAGGCCGTTTTCCTTGACGATGGCGCGGGTGGCGACATAGCCGGCCGAGCCCGGCGCGCGCACGCGCAGCCAGGGCGGCTTGCGCAACAGCGGCGTCTCCGGCCGCTCGCGCTTTTCCGGATGCCGGTGGCTACGTGAATCGATGACCGTGGTCATGGATGCTAGATCGGCCTTTGCAGGGCCGCGATCAAGCGCGGGGGCGCAACACGCGCGTCTAGTCGTCGCGACCGCGGGCGCGCCGAAGATCGTCAAGTGAGGTTGGACCGTCGAGATGACCCGTTCGGCGGCGCGCCTCATCAAGACGAGCCAAAGCCTCCGCCCTCGGCAGACCCACAGAGCCAGCGAGCGCGCCGCGAGCATCTTCCTCAACGAGACCCGCCAGGGCGTCGAACATGTCCATCCAGCCCTGCTCGACCGGCTCCCGAGCCTCCGGGGCGAGCTTGTCCTGGGACAGGGTGAGGATGCAGCCGTCGCCGTCCGAAACGATCTCGACGGTGACGGTGCACGACAGCGGCGAGAACTGCGGCATGCCGAAGGTGAAGACCAGCCGGCGCGGCCGGTCGATCTCCACATATTCGCCAAGGGCGGTGTAGTCGACGCCGTCGCGGCGGTCGATGATCGTCCACTTGCCGCCTACGCGGACGTCCAGCTCGGTGGAATGGCGCTCGCTGGTTTGACTGGTGAACAGCCAGCGTCTGGCGCGGCCCGGATCAATCCAGGCGTCGAACACGCGTTCGGGCGCGGCGTTGAAGCGGCGGGTGAGGCGCAGGGTTTCCAGGATCTCGGTCATGGGGTGTCTCCCTTGAGGTCGCGGGCGGCGGCCTGGTCCTCCTCGCGGAGCAGGGCCTCCAGTCCGTCCAGTTGCTCGTTCCAGAAGCCCTCGAAGTCACGCAGCCATTGGTCGGCGGTCGCCAGCGGTCGGGCTTCGATACGGCAGAAATGCTCGCGCCCGCGCACGCGGCGCCGAACCAGCCCGGCGACCTCCAGCACCTTCACGTGCTTGGAGGCGGCGGCGAACGACATGGCGAAGGGCTGGGCCAATTGGCCGATATTGCGCTCTCCGCCCGCCAGGCTGCGCAGCATGGCGCGCCGGGTGGGATCGGCCAGGGCATGGAACACGCCATCAAGGGGGCTTAGCTCAACCATGTAGTTGAACATATGGGCGCGCGACCGGACGGTCAACCATTCAGTTGAACAAGCCGACGGCTTGACAGTCGCCGCGAGCCTGGATCACCCTTGTCGTCGCTGCTGTAGGGCGCACCGGCTTGGACGCCGAATGGGCGATGCCCGCCTACATCATCTTCCAACCCATCAGGCGCGCCCCATGAGCAACATCGAAAATCTCAAGAAACAGGCCAAGCAGATTCTGCGCTGGCACCGCGAAGGTCGCTGGACCGTCGCAACCGACATCCGCAACGCCCTGCCCGAATTTCAGGGCCTGACCGACCGCGAAGTGTTCGAACGCGACTTCAAACTGACCGACGCCCAGACCCTGCTGGCCAGGCGACACGGCTATGAGACCTGGCAGGCGCTGAGCGCCGGGTTGGCGGCCAAGGCGGCCGAACCCGCGCCGGCCGCCGAGGCGACGACGCGGGTCGAATACGCCCTGCCCTTCGTCTTCGTCAGCGATATGCCTAGAGCCCTGGCCTTCTACGGCGAGCGCCTGGGATTTCAGACCGAGTTCGCCTATGGCGAGCCGCCCTACTACGCCCAGGTGATCCGCGACGGCGTGCGGCTGGCGCTGAAACACGCCGACGCGCCGTTGTTCGAGGCGCTGAAGCCGTTCCGGAGCGACGAGATGCTGTCCGCGTCGATCGCTCTGGACCGCGCCAAGCCGCTCTATCTCGAATTCGAAGCCGGCGGCGTGCGCTTCAATCAGCCGCTTCGGCGGGAGAGCTGGGGCGCCTGGTCCTTCATCGTCGAGGACCCTGACGGCAATCTGATCGCCTTCGGCGGCCGCGGCGAGCACCTGGACGCTGACTAGGGACCCTACCTGCCGACATGGCCCGAGGCTTGACCATTGGCCGTGCTTCAGGCGATGCGGGGCCGATGCGGCGCATCGTCATCCTCGGCAATGCCGGCAGCGGCAAGTCGACCCTGGCGCGGCGCCTGGGCGAACGCTTGCGGCTGCCTGTCGTACATCTGGACGTGCTGTTCTGGGAGCCGGGCTGGACCGAGCCGGACAACGAGGCCTTCCGCACCCGGGTCAGGGCGGCCATCGCCGGCGACGACTGGATCAGCGAGGGCAACTATCTCAGCCGCACCTTCGATCTGCGCCTGCCGCGCGCCGAGCTGGTCATCTGGATGGACACCCCGCGCCTGACCTGCGTTCGGCGGGTTCTCGTGCGCGGCGCGCTGGCCAGGCCGAGGGCCGACCTGGCCGCCGGCTGCGAGGAAGGCCTGTTCGACAAGGATTTCCTGCCGTTCCTCGCCTATACTTGGAACTACGATCGCAAGAGCCGCCCGCGCCTGGAGGCGGCGCGCCAGGCCATGGCCCCGGACGTGCCGGTGGTTCATCTGCGCGGCAGGCGTCAGATCGACGCCTTCCTGGCCTCACTCAGCTGACCGGCCGGCGCATGGCGCAGCGCCTGGGCAGGCCCCAGGCCGCCTCCTGCCGCAGCAGGCCGGCCAGCCGTTCGTCCAGGTCGTGGCCCTCGACGATGCCAAAGCCGTTGCGGGCATAGAAGGGCGCGTTCCAGGCCACGTCGCGGAAGGTGGTCAGGGTGACGGCGGCGAGACCGGCGGCGCGCGCGTGGTCGAACGCCGCGCCAAGCAGGCGCGCGCCGATCCCGCGCTGCTGGAAGTCGCCGCGCACGGCCGCCTCCCAGATTTGCAGCTCGGCGCCGATGGCCTCGGCGTTGAGGAAGCCTATGACCCCCGCCGCAGCGTCTTCCGCGACCCAGACCGTGCCGGTGGCGATGCGCGGCAGGTGCTCATCGGCCGACATGACATTATCGCTGGCGATCCAGGCGAGGTCGGGGATGGCGAAGAAGCTCTTGCCGGCATCCCGCTCGATATCGGGCAGTCCCCGCGCGTCCGCGGGCTCAGCCAGACGGATGGTGATGGTCATTCGACAGGTCCGATGTCGGGTCCGGCCGGCTTGTCGCACAGGCGCGCGCGAAAGCAACGGCTTGCGGCCAAGCTTCCCGCCCGCGATGACTGGCGGCCATGCTTCGCCGCGCCGCCGCTCTTGGTCTGATGCTGTTGCTCGCCGCTTGCGGACGGAGCGGGGAACGCGACCCGTTCACCGACAGCCGCCTGCCGCCTGGTCTGGCCCAGAGCGGCTGGCCGCCGCCGGGCTGGACCTGGGGGCTGATCCAGGTCCGCAACGACCCGCCGCAGCGTTATGGGGTCGCGCCGGCCACCGATATCACCCGCGCTCAGGTGCTGATGCTGCCCGGCTACGGCGGCGTGGCCGAGGAGGACTTCGCCGCCGCGAGCGATTTCGCCGGCCAGGGCTACGTGGTCTGGGTGCTGGAGGGCCAGGGCCAGGGCGGGTCGGGCCGGTTCGTGACGCCTCGCGATCTCGGCTATGTGCGCGGCTTCGACGGCGACGTCGGCTCGATCCGGCAGATGGTCGCCGCCGCCATCGCGCCGACGCCGGCCGAGCCGCTGGTGGCGATCGCCGACGGGACAGCCGCGCCGGAGGCGCTGCGGGGGGCGCAGGAGGGGCTGCCGGGCGTCTCGGCCCTCATCCTGACCGATCCACGCTTCTGGCCGGAGGGAGCGCCGGTCGACCCTGGCAAGGCGCGCTGGATGAAGCGGCTAGGCTTCGGCGCCGCGCGTGCGCCGGGCCAGGCGCCCTGGCGGCGCGATGACCCGCAAACCGTGCGCCACGACTGGCAGACCGCCAATCCAGACCTGCGCATGGGCGGGCCGAGCTACGGCTGGATCGCCAGCTTCAACGACCTGCTCGCCCAGCTGCAGCCCGGCGACTGGCGGCGCGTCACCCTGCCCGTCCTGATCCTCCAGACCGGCAAGCCCGATCCGGCCGCCGAGCGGTTCTGTCGCCTGATGCCCCACTGCCGCATCCAGCCTGTAACCGACCTGCACGCCGCCGAGGTCGCCGCGATCGAGGCCCAGCTCCCAGCGACCTCTCTTTCCAATCCAAGGCCCGGGCGATAGCGTAAAAGGCAGCGAAGCCCGCCAAGGGCATGGGAGGAGAGCATGGCGCGGGCCTATGACCCGCTGGCCGGCGACCGGGCGATATTCGACGCCCTGATCGACGCCCGCGACAAATACGGCGCGAAAAAGCCGATCCTGGAGGACCAGGAGCGCAATCCGCTGAGCTATACCGACCTGATCCGCGCCGCCTTCGCGCTCGGCCGCAAGATCGCCGGCATGACCGAAAAGGGCGAGCGCGTCGCGGTGCTGCTGCCCTCCAGCGTCGGCGTGGTGGTGACCTTTTTCGCCCTGCACGCCTTTGGCCGCGTGCCGGTGATGCTCAACTTCACCGCCGGCATCCGCAACCTGCGCGCCGCCTGCAAGGTGGCCGGGGTCAAGCGCATCCTCACCGCCCATCGCTTCGTCGACCAGGGCAAGCTGGACGACCTGATCGATGCCTTGGACGACGAATACCAGGTCACCTATCTGGAGGATGTCCGCGAGAGCCTGAACGTCGCCGACAAGGCCTTCGCCGCCCTCGCCGGCGCCTTGCCGAGGCTTTTCCGCGCCCACGCGCGGCATGAAGACCCAGGCGTGATCCTGTTCACCTCCGGCAGCTTCGGCGCGCCGCGCGGCGTGGTGCTGAGCCAGGGCAACCTGATCGCCAACGTGGTGCAGATCTCCACCCATATCGAGCTCGATCCGGCCTGGGTGATGTTCAATCCGCTGCCCACCTTCCACTGTTTCGGCCTGACCGGCGGCGCGCTGCTGCCGATCATGACCGGCATGAAGGCGTTCCAGTACCCCTCGCCCCTGCACGTGAAGCAGATCCCGCCGCTGATCCACGACAGCGGCGCGGTCATTTTGCTGGCCACCGACACCTTCGTGAACCAGTACGCCCGCTCGGCCGATGCTGGCGAGCTGTCGGGCTTGAAGTTCGTGGTCTGCGGCGCCGAGCGGGTGAATACCGAGACCCACAACCTGGTCACCACCCGGTTCGGCGACATCCCGCTCCTGGAAGGCTACGGCGCCACCGAAGCCGCGCCGGTGATCGCGGTGAACCGGCCGGACCGCAACAAGCGCGGCACGGTTGGCGACCTGGTCCCGGGCATCGAGGTCCGCATCGACCCCGTGCCTGGCATCACCGAGGGCGGCCAGCTCTTCGTGCGCGGTCCGAACATCATGAGCGGCTATCTCGACGAGGGCGGCGTGCTGACCCCGCCGGTGGACGGCTGGCACGACACCGGCGACATCGTCACCCTCGACGAGGAAGGCTTCATCACCATCAAGGGCCGGGTGAAGCGCTTCGCCAAGATCGCCGGCGAGATGGTCTCGCTGGCCGCGGTCGAGGCTCTGGCCGCCGGCGTCTGGCCGGGCGCGCGGCACGCGGTGATCGCCATGCCCGACGCGCGCAAGGGCGAGAAGCTGGTGCTCGTCACCGACCGCCTCGACGCCCAGGTCGGCGCGCTGAGCGCTCACGCGCGTGAGATCGGCGTTCCCGAGCTGATCGTCCCCAGCCGCATCGTCCGCGTCCCCGAAGTGCCCCTGCTCGGCACCGGCAAGACCGACTACGTCGCCATCCAGCGCATGGCTGAGAGCGAAGCGCGGGCGGCGTAGTCTCCGCTCACCGTTTTCCGGGAATAAACGGCGTCCATCGAACGTCCAATCCTGTTAGAGGGGACGAACATGGGCAGGGCATGGAACAGAACTGAGCACAGGGCGGGTTTCGCCGTCCTGGCGATGTTTGCCCTCTTGCTGCAGCTGGCGGTGCCGCAGGGTTTCATGCTGGCGGACGACGCCGGCCAGCCGGCCATCGTCATCTGTACCGGCCACGGCCCCCTCCTCGCGCCCAGAAATCAAGGTCTTCCCGGCAAAGCGCCGAAACAAAACGGCCCCTGTGCCTTCGCCGGCCACGGCGCGACGCCCACCCCGGCGCCAATGCTGGCGCCTGTCGAGGTTCGCTTCGAAGCGATCGACGCCGCCGCCGCGCCATCGATTTCCGCCACCCCGGGACGCGGCCTTGCCGCCCCGCCGCCACCCTCGCAAGGGCCGCCGACCCGCCTCCTCTGAGCATCTTCGTCAGCGCTGGCCGCTTGCGCCCGCGCGTCCGCGCCCCTGAGCGCAACTCACTGGATTCGGAATCTCCGTATGAAATTCTTACAGCTTGCGGCCTTGGCCGCGGCCATCGCGCTTTCGCTGAACCCAAGCGCAGCAAAGGCTTGCGCTTGCGGCTGCGGCGTCTTCGATGTCGGCGGTGACACCATGATCGCCGGCGGCGCCAAGCACGAGGTGTTCGTCGAATACGACGATCTCGACCAGACGACCAATTGGGACGGAGCCAAACGCGCGCCGGCGGCGAACAACACCGACAAGCAAATCAAGTCCAATTTCCTTGTCGTCGGCGGCCAGGTGATGATCAACTCGGACTGGAGCCTGATGGGCGAACTACCGGTGACCAACCGCGCCTTCCGCACCACCGACCCTGGCGCGGCGACCACCTTCCGCGACACCTCGCTCGGCGACATCCGGCTGATGGCCGTCTACACCGGACTCTCCAAGGACATGTCGACCGGCCTCATCGCCGGGGTCCGCCTGCCGACCGGAGACTTTCGCAGCCCCGGCTTCGACCGGGACGTCGAGATCGGCTCCGGCAGCACCGATCTCCTGCTCGGCGCCTATCACTCGGGCGCGGTCGGCAAGAGTGAGACCTGGAGTTATCTGGTCCAGGCCCTCGCCGACCTGCCTCTCGCCGGCCAGGGGGGCTATGGGCCAGGCGACGAGGTCGACGCCTCGGCCGCCGTCACCTATGGCGGCTGGAGCAGCAGGGACGGCAAGCTGAAGCTCGAGCCGCTGTTGCAGCTGATCGGCTCGCTTCGCGCCCCCGACCACGGCCCGGCCGCCAATCCGGACAACACCGGCTATCAGCGCCTGCTGATTTCGCCCGGCGTGCAGCTCGACGCCGGGAACTGGAAGCTGTACGGCGACGTCGAGTTCCTAGTCGCGCAATATGTAAAGGGAAATCAGCTCATTGCACCGGAACAGTTCAAGCTGGTCCTGAGCCGATCGTTCTGACCCGACGCGGGTTCAGAGGTGCAGGAGACGGCCAAAGGCGTCGAGGGAGGCTTCGTGCATGGCCTCGCTCATGGTCGGGTGTGGGAAGACTGTGGCGATCAGTTCCACCTCGGTTGCTTCCAGGGTCATGGCCAGGGCGAATCCTTGGATCATTTCCGTGACTTCCGCGCCGATCATGTGGGCGCCGATCAGCGCGCCGGTCTTGGTGTCGAACACGGTCTTGACGAAACCCTCGGTCTGGCCGGCGGCGATGGCCTTGCCGTTGGCGCGGAAGGGGAAGCGGCCGACCTTGATCTCGCGTCCGTCCGCCTTGGCCTGCGCCTCGGTCAGGCCCACCGAGGCGATCTGCGGCTCGGAATAGGTGCAGCCGGGGATGGGGGCGGTGAGGTTGTCCGGCCTCAGGCCGGCGATGTGCTCGACGCAACGGACGCCCTCGTGGCTGGCCTTGTGCGCCAGCCAGGGCGGGCCAACGACATCGCCGATAGCGTAGAGTCCGGCGACATTGGTGGCGCAGGCCGCGTCGATGACGACGTGGCCGCGATCGACCTTCACCCCCAGCCCCTCCAGGCCCAGATCCTCGACATTGCCGGCGATGCCGACCGCGACGATGGCGCGCTCCGCTTCCAGGGTCTCGGCCTTGCCGGCGATCTCGAAGTCGATGGCCACGCCGGTCTTGGTCTTGGCCAGCTTCGAGACCTTGGCCCCGACCCGGAACTTCAGGCCACGCTTCTCGAACGCCTTCCGCGCCGCGGCTGACACCTCCTCGTCCTCGACCGGCAGGATGCGGTCCAGCGCCTCTATCACCGTAACATCCGCGCCCAAGGCTCTGTAGAAACTCGCGAATTCGATGCCGATGGCCCCGGAGCCGACGACCAGCAGCGACTTGGGCGCATCCTTCGGGACCATCGCTTCGCGATAGGTCCAGACCCGGTCGCCGTCCGGCGCCAGGCCGATGTCCGGAAAGGTCCGCGCCCGAGCGCCGGTGGCCAGGATGACCGACTTGGGCGCGAGCGCTCGTTCGCCACCGGCTTTTAGCGCCACGACCACCTTCGGCGCGCCCTCGCCCTTCTCCAGCGTCGCCGTACCCTCGATCACTTCGATCTTATTCTTCTTCATCAGGAAGGCGACGCCGGAGGACAGCTGCTTGGCCACCGCCCGTGAGCGCGCGATCACCTTGGTGAAGTCGTACGACCGGCCCTCGGCCGCCAGGCCGTAGTCGCCGAGATGACCCAGGGTTTCGTAGAGTTCGCCGGACTTGAGCAGCGCCTTGGTCGGGATGCAGCCCCAGTTCAGGCAGATGCCGCCCAGGGTCGGCTCGCGCTCGACGATGGCGGTCTTCAGGCCGAGTTGCGCGGCGCGGATCGCCGCCACGTAGCCGCCGGGACCGGAGCCGATCACCACCAGGTCGAACGCGTCGGCCATCAGAGCAGCGCCTCGACGGCTGACTCCAGCGCCTCCGGCTTGGTGGTCGGCGCGAACCGCTGGGCCACCGCGCCGCTACGGTCGACGAGGAACTTGGTGAAGTTCCACTTGATGCCTTCGCTGCCGAGCACGCCCTTCTTTTGCTTCTTCAGGAAGGCGTAGAGAGGGTGAGCGGCCGGGCCGTTGACGTCGATCTTGGAAAACATCGGAAAGCTGACGTCGTAGGTCAGCGAACAGAAGTTGGCGATCTCGGCCGCGTCGCCCGGCTCCTGGGCGCCGAACTGGTTGCACGGGAAGCCCAGCACCGCGAAGCCCTGGTCCTTGTGCTTGCGATAGAGCGCCTCCAAGCCCTCGTACTGGGGGGTGAAGCCGCACTTGCTGGCGGTGTTGACGATCAGCAGCACCTGGCCGCGATAATCGGTGAGCGCCGCCGGCTTGCCGTCCAGGGTCTCGGCCGCGAAATCATAGACGCTCATCGGGGTGTCCTTCTCCCGCGCCGGCTCAGACCAGCATGGTCAGCGGATCTTCGATCATCGCCTTGAAGGCGGACAGGAAGCGGGCGCCGATGGCGCCGTCCACCACCCGATGATCGCAGGTCAGGGTGACGGTCATCACCGTGGCGATGGCCAACTGGTCGCCGCGCACGATCGGACGCTTCTCGCCGACCCCGACGCTCAGGATCGCCCCTTGCGGCTCATTGATAATCGAGGCGAAGGACTTGATGCCGAACATGCCCAGGTTGGAGACCGAAAAGGTGCCGCCCTGGAACTCCTCGGGCTTCAGCTTGCGCGTCCGCGCCCGCTCGGCCAGATCCTTGGTCTCGCGCGCGATCTCCGCCAGGCCCTTGGTCTCGGCGGCGCGGATGATCGGGGTGATCAGCCCGCCCTCGATGGCCACGGCCATGGCCACGTCGGCGTGGTGGTGTTTGGCGATCCCCTCGGGCGTGTAGGAGGCGTTGGCGTCGGGCACGCGCCGGAGCGCCAGAGCCGAGGCCTTGATGACGAAGTCGTTGACGCTGACCCGCACGCCTTCGCCCTTGAGCAGGGCGTTGACCTTGGTCCGGGCCTCCAGCAGCCGGTCAATCTCCAGGTCGATGCTCAGCGGAAAATGTGGCACGTCGCGGAAGCTGTCGGTCAGCCGCCGGGCGATGGTCTTCTTCATGCCGTCGAGCGGGATGAGATCGTAGGAGCCCGGCGGAATGCCCATTTGCTCGAGGGACTGAACTTGACGGGGGGCGGCGGCGGTTTGAGGTTGCGCGGCTTTCGCCGCGGCCGGCTGACCCTTCACGTCCTCAAGATCGCGCTTGATGATGCGTCCGTGAGGTCCGGAGCCCTTGATGGTTTTGAGATCGACGCCGGCTTGCTCGGCGAGCCGCTTCGCAAGAGGCGAAGCAAATATACGGGTCCTTTCTCCCCTTGCGGGTTTCGGAGCGGTCGCCGAAGGCGATCGGCTGACATCGTCAGTCGAAGCGAAGATGGGTGTCGGCAAAGCCGACGGATGAGGGGTCTCGCTCCGCTCGACAGGTTGCGTCGGGGTCTTTGCTGAATCGCCGTGCGACCCCTCATCCGACCCGCTGCGCGGGCCACCTTCTCCCGCAGGGGGAGAAGGGGCCGGTTTGGAGGGCTCGGTGCTTTCCCCCTCCCCCTTCAATCTGGCGATCGGGGTGTTGACCTTGACCTCTTCGGTGCCTTCCGGAACCAGGATCTCGTCGACCACGCCTTCGTCGACCGCTTCGACCTCCATGGTCGCCTTGTCGGTCTCGATCTCGGCGATGACGTCGCCGGAGCGCACGGTGTCGCCGGCCTTCACCAGCCACTTGGCCAGCGTGCCCTCCTCCATGGTCGGCGACAGGGCCGGCATCAGGATATCGGTCACGCCGGCGACTCCTGGCTCAGATGCGCCAGGGTGGCCGCGTGGGCCTCCCAGTTCCTGCCGTCGAAGGGCTCGATGCGGATGTTCAGGTCGTCGGCCTCGTCCAGGCAGCGGGCGTTGACCGACCAGCCGTCCGGGTTGGAGCGCGGGCGGTAGAAGCTCTTGATGCCGCAGACCAGGCAGAACAGGTGGTCGGCGGCGCCGGTGTTGAACCGGTAACTGGTCAGCGCCGCCTGGCCGTCCAACAGCCGGAAGCGGCTGTTCGGCACGATGACATGCACAAAACCGGTCATCTGGCAGATCGAGCAGTTGCAGCTCTGCGCCTCGACTGTGCCCGGCAACGCCGCCTCGAAGCGCACCGCGCCGCAGTGGCATCCGCCGCCGCGCCAGGTCAGGCCGCTCATCGGTAGCACACGGCCTTGGCCGCCTTGACGATGCGGTCGACGGACGGCAGCGACACGGCCTCCAGATTGGCGGCATAGGGAAGCGGCACGTCTTCCTGATGCACGCGCGCCGGCGGGGCGTCGAGATAGTCGAAGGCGTGCTCAATCACCCGCGCGATGACCTCGGCGCCGACGCCCATGGGGCCCCAGCCCTCTTCGCAGGCGACCAAGCGGTTGGTCTTCTTGACGCTTTCGACCACCGTCATGTGGTCGAGGGGGCGCAGGGTGCGCAGGTCGATCACCTCGGCCTCGATGCCGTCCTTGGCCAGCAGCTCGGCGGCTTCCAGGGCAAAGCCGACCATGCGCGAATGGGCGGTGAGAGTGACGTCGGTCCCGCCCCGGCGGATCTTGGCGCGGCCGATGGGAAGCACCCAGTCTTCGACATCCGGCACGTCGAACTCGTGGCCGTACATCATCTCGTGTTCGAGGAAGACCACGGGGTTGGGGTCGCGGATGGCGGCCTTGAGCAGGCCCTTGGCGTCGGCGGCGTCGTAGGGCGCGATGACGATCAGGCCCGGCACATGGGCGTACCAGCTGGAATAGTCCTGGCTGTGCTGGGCGGCGGCGCGCGAGGCCGCGCCATTCGGCCCGCGGAACACGATCGAGCACGCGATCTGGCCGCCGGACATGTAGCGGCTCTTGGCGGCGGAATTGATGATCTGGTCGATCGCCTGCATGGCGAAGTTGAAGGTCATGAACTCGACGAT
>JBEPUW010000018.1:0-72482 GCA_041691315.1 Caulobacteraceae bacterium
CGGGGGCCGTCCACCCCAACATGGACACTCACGTTCGACGGTGATCATGGGTGGCACGAACAAGTCGGGCCATGACGGGCTAAAAGCAGCTGGTCTCTTAAGCCTTTTGATCCACCGATCCGCCGGCGCCGTCCGGCTCGATTTCCGGGTGGGCGTAGGGGTTGGCGGGGGCGGCGTCGGAAGGCGCTTCGCCCTTGGAGCCCTTGGCCGAGACCACCACCATGGCCGGGCGCACGATGCGGCCCATCAGGTCGTAGCCGGCTTGAAGCACCTCGAGCACCGCGCCGGCGCCCAGGTCGTCGGCCGGGCGCTCCATCACCGCCTGGTGCTGGTGCGGGTCGAACTTGGCGCCGCGCGGCGGGTCGACCCGCTTCAGACCGTTGCGCTCGAAGGCGGTGAGCAGATCCTTCTCGGTCATTTCCAGGCCGACGGCGAGGTTCTTCACCATCGGGTCCTCGGCATTGGCCGGGGCGTGTTCGCGGGCCCGCGCCAGATTGTCGGCGACGCCCAAAAGGTCGCGGGCGAACTTCTGGATGGCGAAGGCGCGCGCGTCATTGGTCTCGCGCTCGGCGCGTCGCTTGGTGTTCTCGGCCTCAGCGGCGTAGCGCAGCACCTGTTCCTTGAGATTGGCCACTTCGGCGCGCAGCAGTTCGGTGTCCTGCGCCAGGTCTTCGATGTCGTCTTCGGCCGGCGCGGTTTCGTCGGTCATGTCACTCGTTCCTCTAGGCGTTCAGCAGGCGTCCCAGCGCGCGGGCGGTATAGTCCACCAACGGGATCACCCGCGCATAGTTCAACCGCGCGGGTCCGATCACGCCTATCGCGCCCAGAACCTTTTGTCGGCCCGACATATAGGGTGCGGCGATCACAGCGGAACCCGATAGCGAAAATAGCCGCGTTTCGGCCCCGATGAAAATGCGCACGCCCTGGGCGTTCTTGACGTCATCGAGAAGACCGATGAGCTGCTCCTTCTGTTCCAGGTCGTCGAACAGCATCCGCACCCGTTCGAGGTCGTCCAGCGCGTTCGGCTCGGACAACAGCTTGGCCTGGCCACGCACGATCAGGGTCCGCGCCACGCCCTCGCCGCCGCTCCAGGCGGCGATGCCCTGCTCGACGAGGCCCGCCGCGGTGGCGTCGAGCTGCCGGCGCGCGCCGTCCAGTTCGCCACGCATCTCGCTGCCGGCCTCGGCCAGGGTGCGGCCCTTGAGCCTGGAATTGAGGAAGTTCGAGGCCTCGGTCAGCGCCGCCGGCGTCAGGCCGGCGGGCTTGAGCATCAGGCGATTTTCCACCGCCCCGTCCTCGAACACCATGATGGCCAAGGCCTGGTCGGCGCCCAGGGTGACGAACTCCACATGCTTGACGCCGACGTCGCGCACCGGGGTCACCACCATGCTGGCCCCGCCGGCCAGGCCCGAGAGCAGTTCGCTGGCGGCGCTCAGAGCCTCCTCGAAATTCTGCCCGCGCGCCGAGAGGCGGGCGTCGATGTCGCGCCGCTCGCTCTCGATCAGGTCGCCGACCTCGAGAATGCCGTCGACGAACAGGCGCAGGCCTGCGTGGGTGGGGATGCGGCCGGCGCTGATGTGCGGCGCGCCGAGCAGGCCGAGTTGGGTCAGGTCCTGCATGGTGTTGCGGATCGAGGCAGGCGAAAGGTGGATGCCGCCCTTCGATAGGGTGCGCGAGCCGACCGGGTCGCCGGTCTCCAGATAGGCCTCGACCACGCGCCGGAATATGTCGCGGGCGCGCTCGTCCAGTTCGGCGAGGGTGGGCGTTCGAGTTTGGATCAGACTGGTCATGGACGCGTCCGTGGCGATCTAGGATAAGCGCGCCAGAGAGCCTTCGCAAAGCGTCAGGCTTGTCCGCGTTCCCAGGAGTTTGTTTTGCGTCCTTCCCAACGCCTTCCCGACGCCCTTCGCACGGTCAGTTTTGAGACCGGGGTGAACCGCTACGCGGAAGGCTCCTGCCTGATCGGCTTCGGCCATACCAAGGTTCTGGTCACCGCCAGCGTCGATGAGAGCGTGCCGGGCTTTCTGCGCGGGCGCGGCCAGGGCTGGGTCACGGCCGAGTACGGCATGCTGCCCCGCGCCACCCACACCCGCGGCCGGCGCGAGGCGACCGAGGGCAAGCAGTCGGGCCGCAGCCAGGAGATCCAGCGGCTGATCGGACGCTCCTTGCGCGCGGTCACCGACATGAAGGCGCTGGGCGAGCGGCAGATCTCCATCGACTGCGACGTCATCCAGGCCGACGGCGGCACCCGCACCGCCTCGATCACCGGCGCCTGGGTCGCGCTCCGGCTGGCCACCCGCTACCTGCTGACCGAAGGCGTCATCGCCACCGACCCGATCCGCGACCAGGTGGCGGCCATCTCCTGCGGCGTGCACCAGGACACCCCGGTGCTCGACCTCGACTATGAGGAGGACAGCGCCGCGGAAGCCGACGCCAATTTCGTGCTCACCGGCGCCGGCGACATCGTCGAGATCCAGGCCACCGGCGAACGGCGCGGTTTCACGCAAGCCGAGTTCGAGACGCTGTTCTCCCTGGCGCGCAAGGGCATCGGCGAACTGATCGCCATGCAGAAGGTCGCTGCTGGGGCCTGAGCCATCGACGGCGGCTGTAGGTTCAGTCCCCCTCGTCCAGCAGTTGGCCGAAGCAGATCACCCGGCCGTCGCAGTCGCGGACGATGAGTTCGCGACCCGGGTAGATTTGCCTGTCGACCGGTCCCTCGATGATATCCGCGCCCTTGCCGCGCAGCTCTTGCGCCAGCGCGGTCGCATCGTTGGTATAGATGTAGGCGTCGATCTGCTCGCTCGACCTTTTCCGGGCCGGTGTCGGCAGGGCGTCTGGCGCGAGCTGCTTGATCATCAGCCGGGCGTCGTCGCGATCGAGCATCACGAAGCTGGGCGGGTTGCCCCAGATCTGGTCGAAGCTGAAGCCCAGCACATCGCGGTAGTATTCCGCCGTGGCGAAGACATCGGCGACGGCGAATCCAGGCGAAACGCGGGTCAGGCGCACTTGCGGCATGCCAGGCTCCTTTGTTCTATGCGTGGGCGACGGATAATGATACTAAAAGTATCTATAAGGAAACGATCGGTCAAGCCGTGATCTCCAACCTGCAAATCCGCGCCGCTCGCGCCCTGCTCGGCTGGAGCCAGTCGAAGCTGGCCGAGGAGGCTGGCGTCTCGGTGATCACCGTCAAGCGCATGGAGGCCTCGCCGGAGACCTTCCACGCACGGTTCGACATCGTGATGAAGGTCAAGGCCGCGGTCGAGCGCGGCGGGGTGGTCTTTCTGGAGGGCGCCGACGGCTTCAGTCACGGCGTCCAGCTGCGCACGTCCTAATCGATCCCCTCCGCCTCTTCCTCCTCGTCCAGCTCGCCAGGCGGCCCGGGTTCGAAGCTGAGCAGGTCGCCGGGCTGGCACTCCAGCTCGCGGCAAAGCGCGTCCAGGGTGGAGAAGCGAATGGCGCGCGCCTTGCCGGTCTTCAGGATCGACAGGTTGGCGATGGTCACCCCCACCCGATCGGCGAGTTCGGTCAGCGACATGCGGCGGTCGAGAAGGATGCGGTCGAGGCGCACGCGGATCGGCATCTCTTTTCGAGCCTTCCAGCGCCTAGATGGTCAGTTCGGCTTCGCGGCGCAGCCGGGCGCCTTCGCGGAACACCTCCGCCAGCACGAACACCACCAGGACCGCGAACCAGGTGGTCAGGTTGAGGCCGCCGGCCAGGTGCGTCTCATGCGCCGCCAGCCGGGCGTCGAGCAGGGTCATCGGATAGCGGACCATTTCGAGCAGGCCGAGCGCCGCCAGCATGGCGCCGATCAGACGCAGGCGGCTGACATTGCGGGGGTGGAAGGGATCGCCGGTGGTCAGGGTGGCGAAGATCCGGCGAAGCGCGCCGACGATCACCAAGACGCCTGCGGCATAGAGGCCGGCGCCAAGCAGTTCGGCGGCGATTTCGGGACCGCTCAGGTTGTCGCCGCCCAGGCCGTTACGGATCGCCTGGCTGAACAGCGCGGGATCGAGGTCGAAGAGCAGCGAGGCGACCATGCCCAGCCCGATCAGCAGGATGCTGATGCAGAGCGCGACATAGACCACGTCGAGGATGATTTTCAGGAAGCTGGAGACCGAGCCGGGTCCGAGTGCGCGCATGGCTGGCCTCGTCGCTGGAGTGGGGCGCTGTCGTCGCGCCCGGTTTCGCCGCCGGTCCCTTCTCACGCCCGGCAGGCGGGAGCAATCAGAGGGCCGGCGGCGAGGATGCTCCGGCTTGGCGCGGGGTCAAGGCTCCGCGCTTAGAGCGCATGGGCAATCAAGGCCAGCGCGGCCACGGGAAGCGCGGCCAGCAGGGCGAGGTTGCCGAAGGTCATCGCGAAGCGATCGACCATGTCCAGAAGAGAGTGTTGCATTGTCTTTGTCCCAGTTGGTTGTTGCGGTGCAGCATTTAGGACGGTGAAGCTTGTTTTCAAGGCCTCGGTAGCGCCGTCCGGTGATGAGATACGTACAAAAACATTGATTTTCGATCAAGAGATTTATCGATAAACAATATTACACTTTGGCAATAGATTACATTTTCGCAATGCAGCAATCCGCAGACCACCGCTGGCGCTTGCATCGCGGGGTGCGATCGGAAAGAGGATCGCGCGTAAGTCCTTTGTTTCGCGGGGAAAGCCGACCATGCCGCTGTCACTGCCCGCAGGCGCCCGGCTGGTCGCCGCCACCCACAATGCCGGCAAGGCCCGCGAACTGGTCGAACTGCTCGACGGTCGGTTTCAGGTGACGTCGGCCGCCGAACTGGGCCTGGCCGAGCCGGAAGAGACCGAAACCACCTTTGTCGGCAATGCCCTGCTCAAGGCGCGGCTGGCGGCCGACGCCAGCGGCCTGATCGCGCTGGCCGACGACTCCGGCCTCTCGGCGACCGCGCTCGACGGCGCGCCCGGAATCTATTCGGCGCGCTGGGCCGGCCCGACCCACGACTTCGCCATGGCCATGGCCAAGCTCGAGGAGCGGTTCGAGGCGACCGGCTCGACCGACCGTTCCGCCTGGTTCACCTGCGCGCTGGCCCTGGCGTGGCCGCACGGTGCTGCGATCGTCGTCGAGGGCCGGGTCGATGGGGTGCTGCGCTTCCCGCCGCGCGGCGACAAGGGCTTCGGCTACGACCCGGTCTTCCTGCCGGAAGGTCTGGACCGCAGCTTTGGCGAGATGGATGCGGCGGAGAAGGTCGCCCTCAGCCACCGCACGCGGGCCTTCGAGAAGCTGAAGGCGGCGGTGTTTTGACCGACGTCTCCGCGCCGCCGCTGGCCATCTATGTGCATTGGCCCTACTGCGCGCGCATCTGTCCCTATTGCGATTTCAACGTGGTCAGGGCGCGCGGCGGCGACGAACCAGCGCGGCTGGCCAGCGCCATTGTCGGCGACCTCGCCGGCCAGGCGGCGGACTTAGGCCCACGGCGGCTGAGCTCGATCTTCTTCGGCGGCGGCACGCCGTCGCTGATGACCCCCGACCAGGTCGGCGAAATCGTCGCCGCCGCTCAGGCGCTCTGGCCCGCTGAGGTCGAGGTCGAGATCACGCTCGAGGCCAACCCCACCGACGCCGAGGCCGGGCGGTTCTCAGGCTTCGCCGACGCCGGCGTGAACCGCCTGTCGCTCGGCGTGCAGTCGCTCGACGATGCAGCCTTGGCCTTTCTCGGCCGCAATCACGACGCGGCCCAGGCCAGGCGCGCGGTCGCCGCGGCGCTGGCCGCCTTCGACCAGGTCTCAATCGACCTGATCTATGCCCGGCCCGGCCAGAGCGTCAGCGACTGGACGGGCGAACTCGCCCAGGCCATCGCCCTCGGCCCCAGCCACGTCTCGCCCTATCAGTTGACCATCGAGGCGGGAACGGCCTTCGCCCGCGCCGTCGAACGCGGCGCGATGACGCCCGTGGACGAAGCTGCCGGCTACGCCCTCTACGAGACCACCCAGGACCTGCTGAGCGAGGCCGGCTTCGAGGCCTACGAGGTGTCCAACCACGCCCGAGGCGCGGCCGCGCGCTCGCGCCACAACCTGGCCTACTGGCGGGGCTGGGACTATCTCGGCGTTGGTCCAGGCGCCCATGGCCGGCTGACGCTGGGCGGCGGCCGCGTCGCCACCGCGACGGCGCGCAGGCCCACCGACTATATCGCCTGCGTCGCGACGACCGGCTCAGGCGTCGTCGAGCGTAACCGGCTCTCCCCGCGTGAGGCGGCGACCGAGCGGCTACTGATGGGCCTGCGGACCGACGAAGGCGTGGCCTGGTCTGAGCTTGCCGCCCTCGCGCTGGGGCCGCGCCATCCCATCGTTGCCGATCTCGCCGCCGGCGGCTGGCTGGCGGTCGGCGCTGAGCGGATCGCCGCCACGGCCAAGGGCCGCTGGGTGCTCGACCACATCACCGGCGAATTGGCGACTGCAGCGCCGCAAGGAGCGGACGCCCTTGGCCGTTAGACCGCCATCGCCGGCCCTGAACGACGCCCCACTGGCGCCTGGCCTCTATCTGGTCGCCACGCCGATCGGAAACCTGCGCGACATCACGCTGCGCGCCCTCGACGTCCTGGCCGGGGTCGATCTGGTGCTGGCCGAGGACACCCGTGTCACCGGCAAGCTGCTGTCGACCTACGGCATCTCCCGGCCGCTGGAGCGCTATGACGACCACGCTGGCGAGCGGGTGCGACCGCGGGTGCTGGCGGCGCTGGCTCGGGGCGGGCGGATCGCCCTCTGCTCCGACGCCGGCACGCCGCTGGTCTCCGATCCGGGTTATCGGCTGGTGGTCGAGGCGGTGGCCGCCGGATGCGCCGTCATCCCGATCCCAGGGGCCTCGTCGGTGCTGGCGGCGGTGAGCGCGGCCGGTCTGCCCACAGACCGTTTCCTGTTTGCCGGCTTCCCGCCACCCAAGACCACGGCCCGGCGGGCCTTTTTCGAGACCCTGGTCCCGCTCCGCGCCACGCTGGTGCTGTTCGAGGGCGCGTCGCGGCTGCGCGCCAGCCTGGTCGACATGGCCGCCGTGTTCGGGCCCAGGCCGGCGGTCGTGGCGCGCGAACTGACCAAGCTGCACGAGACCCACCATCGCGGCGACCTGAACCAGCTCGCCGCCGACCCGGCCCTGGCCCGGCCGAAAGGCGAGCTGGTGGTGGTCATCGGCCCTGGCGAGGCCGTCGCCGCCAGCGCCGCCGACGCCGACGTGGCGCTGGCCGAGGCGATGGCGAGACTCGGACCTGCCAAGGCCGCGTCGGAAGTGGCCAAGGCCCTCGGCCTCGACCGCCGCACCCTCTATCAGCGCGCCCTGGCCATGAAGGGCGCCAAATGACGGAGGTTCGCCGCCTGCGCGGGACCGCCGCGCGCCTGGCGGGTCGCCGCGGCGAGGTGGTGGCGGCGCTTTGGCTGATGGTCAAGGGCTATCGCATCCTGGGGTTTCGCCATCGCCTGCCGCAGGGCGAGATCGATCTCCTGGTCACGCGTGGCCGGGTTCTGGTCGCTGTCGAGGTCAAGGCGCGCACCTCGATCGAGGCGGCGCTGGAGGCGGTCAGTTTCAGCCAGCGACAAAGGATGCGCCGCGCGCTCCGCGCCTACGCCGCGCGCCGGCCGCGCCTGGCGACCGCCGAGGTCAGGCTCGATCTGCTGGCGCTCGCGCCCGGCCGCTTCCCGCGTCATATTCGCGGCGCATGGAACGAGGACGACGAGTCGTGAGCGACCTCGGAGACATCCGGTGACCCGCGAAGAGGCCGAGGCCGTGCTGACCGCCGCCGGCGTCGCGGCCGACGACGCCTTTCCGCTGTTCGACGCGGCGATCGCCTGCGCCCTGCACGAGACCCCGGATCGCGATCCCGAGCCGGCCCGGGCGCTGACCGCCGAGGCCGCCGAGCGGCTGAAGCGCCGGCTCGCCAAGGAATCACCGGAAGAGGCCCTGGCCGAAACCATGTGCGGCGACATGCGGCTGAACGGCGACCTTATGACCTACGAGGATCCGGCCAATACTGACCTCATCGCCCTTTGGGAGCGCCGGCGCGGCCTGCCGGTGACGCTGGGCCTGCTCTATATCGAGGTGGCGCGGCGCTGCGGGCTGCAAGTCCGGGGCGTCGACTTTCCCGGCCACTTCCTGCTGCGCATCGAGACCGCCGAGGGGCCGCTGGCGCTCGACCCGTTCAGCGAGGGCCGGGTGGTGTTGCCATCGGAACTGACGCGGAGGGCGTTGCTGGCGGGGCTTCTGCCGCACGTCGCCGAGCGGCTGGAGGTGCTGATGGCCCCGGCGCCCGAGCGGGCGGTGCTTATCCGCCTGCAGAACAACATCTTCGCCCGCGCCAGCCAGGCCAAAGACTTCGCCCGCGCCGAGCGCTCGGCGCTCCGGCGCGCCCTGCTCGATCCCTCCGATCACCGGCCGTGGCTGGACGTCGCCGCGGCCCGCGAGGGCCAGGGCGCGCTGGCCGGGGCGCTGCAGGCGCTGGGCCGCGCCCAGATCCTCGATGGCGGGGCGACCATCGCCGCCCGCGCCGCCCGCGAGCGGGTGCGGCTTCAGCTGAACTGATCGCCCGGCATGGATTTCGGGCGTTGCCCGGGCCGTGCGGGGCGCCTAGTGACAACGGGCACGCTGGAGCTGTCTTCGAATGTCCCTGAACGTCGCCATCCAGATGGATCCCGTCGAGGCGATCAATATCGACACCGACACCACCTTCCTGATGATGATGGAGGCGCAGACCCGAGGCCACACGCTCTGGGTCTATGCCCCCGACCACCTGTCGCTGGAGGACGGACGGGTGTTCGCGCGCGGCCGGCCGCTGACCCTGCAGCCGGTGAAGGGCGACCATCACCGGCTGAGTGGCTACGAGACCCGCGACCTGTCCGAAATGGACGTGGTGCTGATGCGCCAGGACCCGCCCTTCGATCTGGCCTACATCACCGCGACCCATTTCCTCGAGCGCATCCACCCGAGGACCCTGGTGGTCAACGACCCCGCCCAGGTGCGCAATGCGCCGGAGAAGCTGTTCGTCACCGAGTTCGCCGGGGTGCAGCCGCCGACCCTGGTCACCACCGACGCCGAGGCGATCTACGCCTTTCGCGAAAAGCACGGCGACATGGTGCTGAAACCGCTCTACGGCGGCGGCGGCTCCGGGGTGGTAAGGCTGAAGCCCGACGATCCCAATCTCGACGCGCTGCTGGAACTGCACGCCATGATCGGGCGCGAGCCGGTGGTGGCGCAGAAGTTCATCCCGGCCGTCTCCAAGGGCGACAAGCGCATCATCCTGATCGATGGCGAGCCGGTCGGCGCCATCAATCGCATCCCCGCCGAGGGGCAGGTGCGCTCCAACCTGGCGCGCGGCGGCCGCGCCGCGGCGGTCGAACTGACCGTCCGGGATCTGGAGCTTTGCCGCATCATCGGGCCAGCGTTGAAGGCGCGCGGCCTGCTCTTCGTCGGCATCGACGTGATCGGCGACTATATGACCGAGATCAACGTCACCTCGCCCACCGGCGCCCAGCAGCTGAAGCGGTTCGGCGGCGCCGACGCCGGCGCCCTGCTCTGGGACCGCATCGAGGCGATCCGCGCCGCGGGTTAGGCAACGACGGGCGTCACCGCGACCGAGACCGCACGCCAGACCCCGTTGCGTTTGGCGAAGACCCTCAGGAAGCGCTGGTCGATCCGCCGATCGTCCACCTCCAGCTGCAGGCGGCCACGGCTTATGGCCGAGTCGCCGAAGACCGCAACAAACGGCTCGCTGAACGCCAACGACCTGACCTCGCCCGGCGGGTCGACCATAAGCGCGGCCTTGGTGACGGGCCGGCCCGTGGCGTCGACGGCGGCGAAGTCGTCGGCCAGAATGTCCGCCAGCGGCGACCGGTCGCGGCGCCGATAGGCGTCGTTCCAGGCGGTGTCCAGGCGGAAGATCTCGGCCGTATCGTCTATGGCGTCACCTCGCGACCTACGACCGCGCGCCCTGCGGCCCCTTTTCCTGGTCCTGGTACTTGCCGTCGTAGGGGTGCTCGGCCGGCTCGTCCAGGCGGTGAAAGATCACCTGGGCGATGGCCCCGCCCTGGGTCAGAACGAGATGCTCCAGGCCGTGATTGGTCAGCTCCAGGGTCAGATAGCCGCGCCAGCCGGGCTCGATCACCGTATTCTGCACGCAGAGCCCGCGTCGGGCCCAGCTCGACTTGTCGTGGATCACGCCCAGCACGTCGTTGGGCATGGAGAAGTGCTCGAGCGTGGCGGCGAGCTGGAAGCGGCCGGGGCCGATGACGCATTCGTCGCCGTCGTCGAACTCGTCGCCGAGGTCGACGCGCAGGTCGTAGCCCGCCGGCCCCACCCCATGGGTCACCCCGCCGTCGCTGGTGCGCTCGGCGAAGGGCGTCACGATGCCCAGGCGGCGGATGGTCTGGCCGGAAAGAATGGTCATGAAGGCTCCAAAGCGGGTGGGGCGGTGAAACCGCCAAGCGCGTCCTCGATCGCCTGGGCGACCGCCAGGGTGCGGGCGTCGCCGCCGCGCGGCCCGATGATCTGCACGCCGACGGGCAGGCCGTCGGCGGCCTGGCCCGCGGGAAGGGCGGTAGCCGGCAGTCCGCAGGCGGTGGCCAGGGCGATCCAGTCGAGGATCGAAAAATAGGGAAAAATCTCGCCGGCCGAGCTCTGCAGGCTGCGGTCGCCGAACGGCCGGTGGTCATGGGCGAAGGCGGTCACCGGGGTGATTGGCGCGATGATGGCGACCAGGCCGTCGAAAACGCCGTGCGCCTGCTGTCCAAGTCGGGCGCGGGTCTCGTCGGCCGCCAGCCAGTCGGCGTGGCTGAGGGTGGGTGGGTCGGCCTGCGGCATGTCGGCGGCCAGGGCCGCGGAGAGCAGGGTGCGATAGGTCGGGGTCAGCACCTCCACATCGACCGGCCGCACACGCTCGATGGTTACGCCATGGGCCTGTAGTTGGAGCGCGAAAGCCTCGATCACCGCGCGGACCTGGCTGTCGAGTGCGAAACTCGGCTCGTCCAGCCAGAGGCCGAGCTTGAGGTCCTTCAGCGTCATCGGCGCCGTCTCAGGCGGCGTCGAACCCTGTGCGATCACCGACAGCAGCAGGCGAAGGTCGCGGGCCGAGCGCGCCATCGGCCCGACCACGTTCAGGTCGCGGGAGGCGACCGTACCGGGCGCGGGCGGCACGTGGCCGGCCTGGGAGACCAGGCCCCAGGTCGGCTTATGCGAGAAGACGCCGCAAAAGTTCGCCGGTACGCGCAGCGAGCCGCCAATGTCCGAGCCGATCTCAAGCGCCGTCACGCCCGCCGCCAGCGCCGCCGCCGCCCCGCCGGAAGATCCGCCAGGGGTGCGCTCCGGGTTCCAGGGATTGTTGGTGGTTCCGTAAAGGGCGTTGAAGCTCTGCCAGTCGCCGGCCATCACCGGCGTATTGGTCTTGCCCCAGATCACCGCGCCGGCCTGCCGGGTGCGGGCGACGACATCGGCGTCGCCGGCTGGCCGATTCAGCAGGTCCTTCAGGCCGGCCGAGGCCGGCATGCCCTCGACGTCGAAAGTGTCCTTGATGGTCATCGGCAGGCCGGCCAGGGCGCCCAAGGGCTCGCCCCTGGCCCGCCGTTCGTCGATGGCGCCGGCCTGCCGCCGGGCGCGGTCGAGATCGGTGGTCACCACCGCGTTGATCTGGGCGTGGCAGGCCCGATGCCGCTGCACCGCCGCGTCGAGCAGTTCGACGGCGCTGACTTTCCGGACGTCCAGCATCTGCAGCTGGGCGGTGGCGTCGAGGGTGTCAGTCATCGGCGGTCTTGAACCCCAATACGTCCTGCATGTCGTAGAGGCCGGGCGGCCTGTCGGCGACCCAGAGCGCCGCGGCCAGCGCGCCGCGCGCGAACAGGCTGCGGTCGCGGGCGGAATGGGACAGGGTGACGACCTCATCCTCGGCGATGAAGCTGACGCTGTGCTCGCCGACCAGGCCGCCGCCGCGCATCACCGAAAAGCCGATGGCGCCTGGCGCGCGCGCGCCAACCTGCGTGTCGCGGCCGCGTTCGGCCAGCTGTTCGAGCTTGCCGCCCCGCGCCTGCGCCGCCGCCTCGCCCAGCATCAGAGCGGTGCCGGACGGCGCGTCGACCTTGCGCCGATGGTGAGCCTCGAACACCTCGATGTCCCAGTCGTCGGCCGGCAGCCGGCGCGCCACCTGGTCGACCAGGCCGCGCAGCAGATTGACGCCGAGCGAGAAGTTGCGCGAGCGGACGATGGCCACGCGGGTGGCGGCGTCGGCGATGACCGCGTCGTCCTCGGCCGAGCCGCCGGTATAGCCGATGACCAGGGCCGGCGACCCGCGCTCAGCGGCGCGCCGGGCCAGGGCTTCAGAGGCCTTCGGGGTGGTGAAGTCGATGACCACGTCGCTGGCCGCCAGGACCGCGTCGAGGTTGCTGAGCGTATGGCCGTCGATCACTTGGCCTTCATGCCCCGGCTGATCGAATACCGCTGCCACAGCGGCGTCCCGGTGCGCCGCGACGACGGCGATGACGGCGCGGCCCATATGGCCGAGCGCGCCGGCGACGCCGATCTTCAGCGGTGCGGGCCGCCCCTTGGTCTCAGGCTCGCTCATCGGGCGATCAGTCGACCAGGGTGACGACGACGGGGCCGCGCGGCGTGGCCACCAGCGTGTGTTCGTACTGCACCGTCGGCCGTTCGCCCTCGGCGGTCAGCGTCCAGCCGTCGTCGGTGTCCAGGGCCCATTCCGAGCCCATCGACAGGAACGGCTCGATGGTGAAGACCGAGCCGGCGGCGATGCGGCGCTGGTCGCCGGGCTCGTACCAGGTGGCGATCTCCTTCGGGTCCTCGTGCAGGGCGTCGCCGACCCCGTGGCTGGCGAGGTTGCGGATCAGCGTATAGCCGTTGCGATCGGCGAAGCCCTGGATGGCGCGGCCGATCTCGTTCAGCCGCCCGCCGGCCCTCACCGCCCGTACCCCCGTCCACATGGCGCGGCGGCCGTCGCGAGCCAGCCTTTCGATCCGCGGCGAAACCGGGGGCATCGCGAAACTGCCGCCGGTGTCGGCGAAGACGCCGTCGATCTCTGCCGAGACGTCGATATTGACCAGGTCGCCGGCCTTCAAGGCGCGGTCGCCGGGGATGCCATGGGCGATCTGCGGAAAGACCGAAATGCAGGTCGCGCCGGGAAAATCGTAGGTGACCTCCGGCGCGGAGCGGGCGCCTTCGCGCTCCAGCATGGCGCGGCCAAGCGCGTCCAGCTCGCCGGTGGTCATGCCGGGCTCCATGGCCCGGGCCATGGCGGTCATGGTGCGCGCGACGAGGCGGCCCACACGGCGCAGGCTGGTCAGTTGGTCTTCGCTGCCGATGGTCATGACGCATCCCTTCGCGTCGCCGAACCTCGCCTAAGCGGCGGCAGGGCGCAAGCCGAGGCATCGGTCAAATCGCCGGCGGCGGTTGTGGGCGCGGGACGGCGTCGGTAGGGTGCCGGCCCCGGGCGGGGGAGGGGCCTCGCCGCAATCAAAAAACCAAAGTACGGCATGAGCGATTCCGAACAACGCACCTTTACCGACGAAGAGGCCCTGGCCTTCCACCGCCACCCGTCGCCGGGCAAGATCGCCGTGGTCGCGACCAAGCCGATGGACACCGAGCGCGACCTCAGCCTGGCCTATTCGCCAGGCGTCGCCGTGCCGGTGCGCGCCATCGCCGAGAACCCGGACGCGGCCTACGACTATACCTCGAAGGGCAATCTGGTCGCCGTGATCTCCAACGGCACCGCCATTCTGGGGCTCGGCGACCTGGGCGCCCTGGCGTCGAAACCGGTGATGGAGGGCAAGGCCGTGCTCTTCAAGCGTTTCGCCGACGTCGATTCGATCGACATCGAGATCACCTCGCGCGATCCGGACGAGATCATCACCGTGGTGAAGAATATCGGCGTCACCTTCGGCGGCATCAATCTGGAGGACATCAAGAGCCCGGAGTGCTTCCGCATCGAGACCGAGCTGCAGGAGCTGCTCGACATCCCGGTCTTCCACGACGACCAGCACGGCACCGCGGTCATTTCGGCCGCCGGCCTGATCAACGCCTGCTTCATCACCGGCCGCGAGCTGAAGGACGTGAAGCTGGTCCTGAACGGCGCCGGGGCGGCGGGCATCGCCTCGCTCGAGCTGGTCAAGGCCATGGGGGTGCGGGCCGAGAACTGCATCGCCGTCGACACCAAGGGGGTCATCTACCAGGGCCGCGCCGAGTCGATGAACCAGTGGAAGTCGGCTCATGCGGTCGATACCGACAAGCGCACCCTGGCCGAGGCCATGGTCGGCGCCGACGTCTTCATGGGGCTTTCGGTCAAGGGCGCGGTCACCCAGGACATGATCAAGTCGATGGCGCCCAATCCGATCATCTTCGCCATGGCCAATCCCGACCCGGAGATCACCCCGGAGGAGGTGCTGGCGGTGCGCTCCGACGCCATCATCGCCACCGGACGTTCGGACTATCCGAACCAGGTCAACAACGTGCTGGGCTTTCCCTACATCTTCCGCGGCGCCCTGGACGTGCGCGCCCGGCGGGTCAATCACGAGATGAAGATCGCCTGCGCCGAGGCCCTGGCCATGCTGGCGCGCGAGGACGTGCCCGACGAGGTCGCCGCCGCCTATCACGGCCGGGCGCTGAAGTTCGGGCCGGAATACATCATACCGGCGCCGTTCGACCCCAGGCTGATCTGGTACATCCCGCCCTTCATCGCCCAGGCGGCGATGGATTCCGGCGTGGCGCGCAAGCCGATCGAGGACATGGACGCCTATCGCGCCGGCCTTGCCCAGCGGCTCGACCCCTCCGCCGGCTTCCTGCAGAAGATCTCCGGCGCGGTGGTCCAGGCGCCCAAGCGCCGCATCGTCTTCGCCGAGGGCGAGGAGGCCAGCGTCATCCGCGCCGCCTACGCCTTCCAGAACGGCGGCCTCGGCCAGGCCATCCTGGTCGGACGCGAGGAGCTGGTGCACCAGAACATGCGCCTGGTCGGCGTCGAACCGGACGCCTGCGGGCTGGAGATCATCAACGCCCGGGTCTCCGAGCGGAACGCCGAATATGTCGAGTTCCTCTACAGCCGCCTGCAGCGCGAGGGCTATCTGATCCGCGACGTGCAGCGGCTGATCAACCAGGACCGCAACTCCTTCGCCGCCTCGATGGTGGCCATGGGCCACGCCGACGGCCTGGTCACCGGCGTCACGCGCAGCTTCGACCAGGTGCTTGAAGAGGTGATGCGGGTGATCGATCCCGCGCCGGGCGGGCGGGTGATCGGCATGTCGATCGTGCTGGCCAAGGGCCGCACCCTGTTCATCGCCGACACCAACATCACCGAAATGCCGGAAGCCGAGGAGCTGGTCGAGATCGCCATCGAGGCGGCGCACGCCGTACGCGACCTGGGCTTCGAGCCCAAGCTGGCCTTCATGTCCTATTCCACCTTCGGCAATCCCATGGGCGAGCGCTCGGAAAAGGTGCGCGACGCCGTGGCCCTGATGGACCAGATGGACATCGACTTCCAGTACGAGGGCGAGATGCCCCCGGAACTGGCTTTGGAGCCCGAAAAGCGCGGCAACTTCCCCTTCATGCGCCTGACCGGCGAGGCCAATGTGCTGATCATGCCGGCCATCCACTCGGCCTCAATCTCCACCAAGCTGGTCCAGGCGCTTGGCGGGGCGACGGTGGTCGGGCCGGTGCTGCTCGGTCTGTCGAAATCAGTGCAGATCTGCCCGCTCTCGGCCTCGGTGTCGAAGATCCTGCAGATGGCCACCATGGCCGCCTACGAGCGGCCTCATGCCGAGGCGAAGGCTTAACCCCCCGCCAGGCGGAGCGCATTTCGCGCTCCGGCGTTAAGCGACAACAGGTCTTCGCGGCACACTTTGCCTTTTTTTGGCGCCGACCGGGTTGCAGGGTCCCGGCGGACCCCTCAACTGAGGGCTATCGGGACGTCGGCGAACTTTGAGGGGCCGGCGATTGAAGGACGGGACATCTTGCAGGTCGAACAGTGAGGGTCGGTCCGGTTCGCCAGGTCGGTCAGGCGTTTCTGGTTGCAGCCGCGACCACCGCTCTTGTCGCGGCCTTCGGGCCCGCAAAGGCGCAGACGGTCCGCGCCCAGGACAGGCCCGAGGCGGATGCGCCCGCGGAGGCTCAAGCGCTGCCAGCTCCGGACGGCGCGGACGCGTCGACGACCGCGCCTCGCCCTGACAGCGCCACCGGCTTGATCCCCGATCCCTGGTCGGGTCCCAATCACACCTCCTATCGCGTGACCCGGGCCATCGACCGCGCGGCCATCGCCCCGGTGATCCGCACCTATGTTCGCGTCGTTCCGAGTCCGGTCCGCACCGGGTTGGACAACGCCATAAGCAATCTCGACGAGCCGCGGACCGTCGCCAACGATGTTCTGCAGGGGCGGTTCAGGCCGGCCGGCAAGGCGACCGCACGGTTCGTGATCAATTCGACCGTCGGGGTCGCGGGCCTTGTCGACGTAGCCACCCGGATCGGGATCGAAAAGCATGAGTCCGACTTCGGCCAGACCCTCGGCCGTTATGGGGTGAGGTCGGGACCCTACATCTTCGTTCCTCTGGCCGGGCCGAGCAGCCTGCGCGACGGCGCGGGCCGGCTGGTCGATATCTTCGCAGATCCGCTAGGCCTTTTAGTCGGCGGGCTGGGCACCGTCTTTGGCGACGTGCGGGCCGGTGTCGGGACCGTCACCGAGCGAACCAACGCCGACGACCAGCTGCGCCAGGTGGACAGCACCTTCACCAATCCCTACGCCTCGATCAGGTCGGCCTATTCGCAACAGCGGGCCAGTAAGATTTCTGTCGCGCGCGGCCGCGGCCAGGACGATGTGAGCCAGTTGCCGGATTTCGGTTCGGCGCCACAAATTGCGCCTTCGGCCCGGGCTAGACCGACGGCCGCCAAGCCCATCCCCGCCGATCCCGTTCCACCCGGCCTTGCCCCGCCCAGCTCTGCTCCATCCAGGCCAACTCCCCCTGCCCCACCTTGTCGACATCTGGAATGTTATGACGCGCCATAGATTGAAACCGCCCCTGATCCAGGCCGCCATGGCCGTCGCGCTGGCGTTCGGCGGGACCTTCGCCGCCTTGACCCTGACGCCCCGCGTATCGCACGCCCAGGCCGGCCGCGACGCGCAGGCCGAACAGTTCGTCGGCGTCCAGGCGCAGCGCATCGTCTCCATCCTCGACGACCACGCGACCAGCCCGGCCGATCGGACCCGCGCCTTCCGCGCCGTGGTCGACCAGATCGCCGACGTGCCGCGGATCACCACCTTCGTGCTCGGCAAGTACGCGCGCAGCATCACGCCGGCGCAGATGCAGCGTTTCGCGCCGGTCTTCCGCGCCTATGAGCAGAGCGTCTACGAGACCCAGCTGAGCAATTTCAACGGCAAGGTCGTCAAGGTGACCGGATCGGTGGTCCGCAAACCGGGCGACGTCGTCGTCAACACCATCATCGGCGGCCCCGGCTACAAGCGGCCCCTGGCGGTGTCCTGGCGGGTCCTGGGCGGCGGCGGCTCCTGGAAGGTGGTCGATGTCCAGGCCGCCGGAGTCTGGCTGGCGATCACCCAGCAGCAGGACTTCGTCTCGACGATCGACAACAACGGCGGCAATATCGACGCCCTGATCGCGCAACTCCAGCAACAGAGCCAGCACAGGACCGCCCGCCAGCGCTAAGAGGCGGGCGCTGTCGGCATCGGAATCGGGAGGGGGCGCATGGCGAAGGAACAGTGGGCCGAGACAGGCATGGGCGCGGTCGTGCTGATCGCCGCCGCCGGCTTCCTGGCCTATTCGCTGACGGCGGGCGGGCCTCGCCAGGCTCACGGCTATGCGGTCGAGGCCCGGTTTGGCCAGGTCGGCGCGCTGGCGCCCGGCGCGAACGTCAGCGTCGCCGGGGTCAAGGTCGGGACCGTCACCAGCATCGACCTGGACCCCAAGAGTTACATGGCGGTGGTTCGCCTTGACCTCGATCCCAAGGTGCCGCTGCCGGCGGATTCCACCGCCAAGATCACCAGCGACGGCCTCCTGGGCGGGGCGCACGTCGTCATCGAACCCGGCGGCGCGCCCGGCAATCTCAAGGCCGGCGGCCAGATCGAGAACACCCAGGGCGCGGTCGATCTGTTCGGCTTGGTCGGACAGATGCTGCGGCCGCAGCCGGCTGCCGCCTCGGGGTCGCCCGCGTCGTCCGCCCCGGCGGCTGGCTCGGTGCCCGGAGCCTGATCGATTGTCGTCGATTCCCGCGCCCCTGCAGCCGCTCCAGGCGATCGGGCGATCCTTTCTGGGCATCGTGCGGACCACCGGCGCGGTCGCCGTCTTCGCCGGGCGCGCGGTCATGGCCATGGTCTCGCCGCCCTGGTTCCCCGGCCAGTTCGCGCGCCAGCTGGTCGGCGTCGGCTACTATTCGCTGCCCGTGGTCGGGCTGACGGCGGCCTTCACCGGGGCGGCGCTGGCGCTGAACATCTATACCGGCGGCGGCCGCTTCAACGCCGAGCAGATCATGCCGCAGATCGTCGCTCTGGGCATCACGCGCGAGCTCGGCCCGGTGCTGGCGGCCCTGATGCTGGCCGGCCGCGTCTCCGCCGCCTTCGCCGCCGAGATCGGCGCCATGCGCGCCACCGAGCAGATCGACGCCTTGCACACCCTCTCCACCGATCCCTACCGCTACCTGATCGCGCCGCGGCTGGCGGCGGCCATCCTGGTGCTGCCGCTGTTGACCCTGGTCGCCGACATCATCGGCATCGCCGGCGGCTGGGTGGTGGCGACCCGGACGCTGGACTTCAACGCCACCGTCTACATCCGCAACACCTGGGATTTCCTGCAGAGCTGGGACGTGGTTTCGGGCCTGATCAAGGCGGGGGTCTTCGGGGCCATCATCGCGCTGATGGGCTGCTATCACGGCTTCAACAGCTCGGGCGGGGCGCGCGGCGTCGGCCGGGCGACGACCAATGCGGTGGTCTCCGCCGCCATCCTGATCTTCGCCGCCGACTACCTGCTGACCACCGTGTTCACCCACAGATGAACGACACGCCGGCCAAGCTGGAATGGCGCGGCGTCGCCAAGCGCTTCGAGGGCGCGCCGGTGCTGCGCAGCGTCGATCTCAGCGTCGCGGCCGGCCGCTCGCTGGTGATCATCGGCGGCTCCGGCGAAGGCAAGTCGGTGAGCATCAAGATCGCCGCCGGCCTGATGGCGCCCGACCGCGGTCAGATCCTCATCGACGGCCAGGACGTCGCCGCCATGCCGGCGCGCGAACGGCGGCGGCTGCCGGCGCGGTTCGGCATGCTGTTCCAGGGGGCGGCCCTGTTCGACAGCCTCACGGTCTGGGAGAACGTCGCCTTCCGGCTGATCAACGCCGATGCCGTGCCGCGCCGCCAGGCCAAGGCCCGAGCGCTGGAGGCGCTGGACCGGGTGCGGATGAACCGCGAAGCCGCCGGGCTCTACCCTTCCGAGCTGTCGGGCGGCATGCAGAAGCGGGTGGGCCTGGCCCGGGCCATGGTGGCCAATCCGGAGATCATCTTCTTCGACGAGCCGACCACCGGCCTCGATCCGGTGACCGGCCGGGCGATCAACGCCCTGATCCGCGAGCAGGTGAAGAGCCTCGGCTGCACCGCCGTCTCCATCACCCACGACCTCGACTCGGCGCGCCGCATCGGAGACGAAATCGCCATGCTCTCCGGCGGCGTCATCGTCTGGCGCGGCCCTGTCGCCGACCTCGACCGCTCCGGCAACGCCGAGGTCGACCAGTTCGTGCGCGGCGATCCTTAAGATCCATCGGCCGCCGCGACCCTTGCGTCGTCCGACTTGACGGCAAGCGTCTCAGGCTTCAAACACGCCGGCCCTCAACCCAAAAACCGACGAAGGCGGAGCGCGCTTAGCGCTCCGGCGCGCCCATGCCCGCCTCCACATCCACCCTCGGGATCGACTTCGGGACCACCAATACCGTGGTCTCCATGGCCGACGACGACGGCGAGGCGGTGCTGGCCGATTTCGCCTTTGAGGACGCGTCCTCGACCACCTTCCGCTCCTGCCTCAGCCTGCGGGCCGATTCCGACCAGCCGAACGGCCGGCTGGTCGAGGCCGGCCCGTGGGCTATCGACGCCTATCTGGACGACCCGGGCGAGACGCGGTTCATCCAGTCGTTCAAGAGCTTCGCCGCCAGCCCGGCCTTTTCCGAGACCGTCATCCTTGGCCGCCGCTACCGGTTCGAGGACCTGCTCTCGGCCTTCCTGCTGCGGGTGCGCGCCCATGCCGGGACGATTATGGCCGAGCCGCCGGCGCGGCTGATCGTCGGGCGGCCGGTGCGTTTCGCCGGCGCCTTCCCCGATCCCGCTCTGGCGCTGTCCCGTTACGAGATCGCCTTCCGTCGCCTGGGGGTCTCCGAGATCCTCTATGCCTATGAGCCGGTGGCTGCGGCCTTCTTCTTCGCCCGCCAGCTGGACGCCGACGCCACCGTCCTGGTCGGCGACTTCGGCGGCGGCACCAGCGACTTCTCCATCGTCCGCTTCACCCGCAAGCGCGGGGTGCTCACCTCCAAGGCGCTGGGTCAGGCCGGGGTCGGTGTGGCCGGCGACGCCTTCGACTATCGGCTGATCGACAATCTGGTCTCGCCGGCGCTCGGCAAGGGGTCGACCTATCGCGACTTCGACAACATCGCGCCGATGCCCAACCGCTATTTCGCCAGCTTCGCGCGCTGGGACCAGCTGGCCCTGATGCGCGCCTCGCGCGACATGAGCGACATCCGCGGCCTGGTCCGCCGGGCGCTGGAGCCGGAAAAGGTGGCGCGGCTGGTCGAGTTCCTCGACGGCGAATACGGCTACCGGCTCTACCAGTCGATCTCGCGGCTGAAGGAGGCGCTGTCGGCTGAGAGCGCGGCGCGGTTCGTCTTCCAGGCCGGCGCCATCGACATCCAGCGCGAGGTCGAGCGGACCGAGTTCGAAGCCTGGATCGGCCGCGACCTGACGGCCATCGACGGCGCGGTCGACGAGGCCCTGACCACGGCCAGACTGAAGCCCGAGGCCATCGATCGCGTCTTCCTGACCGGCGGCTCGTCCTTCGTTCCGGCTGTGCGGGCGCTGTTCGAGCGCCGCTTTGGGCCAGGCAAGATCAGCACCGGCGCGGAGCTGGAATCGATCGCCGCCGGCCTGGCTCTGATCGGCGAGGAGCCGGACCTCACGCCGTGGTGCGAGCGGGCGCCGGGATAGCCCTGGCCAGCACGATGCAGCAGATGATCGCCGGCACGCCGACGGCCGCCGCCAGCAGGTAGAACAGGGCGTAGGCGTCGAGCAGGCTGCGCCCGTGCTGCAGACCCTCGACGATCTCGCCGGAAAACCCTTTGAGGATCTTGCCGGTCCAGGCCAGGGCCGAGGTCAGCAGCGCATATTGGGTCGCGGTGTAGCCGAGGCTGGTCAGGGTCGACATGTAGGCGACCAGCGCCACCCCGGAAAAGCCGATGGCGAAGGCGTCGAACGTCATGATCGCCTCGAAAGCGGTGACGTTGGCGCCGGCCAGCGAGACCAGGGTGAAATCGCCGCCGTGCCAGCCCAGCAGGGCGAAGGCGCCGATGCCGATCGGCTGGATGATCGACCCCAGGATCAGGGTCGGCCGGTTGCCGAGGCGCAGGCTGACCAGCCCGCCCAGCACCACCCCAATGATCGAGCCGATAGCCCCGATGCTCAGCCGCACATAGGCGATGGTCGCCAGGCTGATGTGCAGCGAGACATAGTAGGGGTTGGACATCGGTCCGCGCATGTAGTCGCTGAGGTGATAGAGGGTGATGGTCAGCAGCATCAAGAACGCCATGGCCACGCCATGGGCGCGGAAGAAGACCGTGAACGGGTTGACGATCGCATCGTAGCCGGCCAGCAGCGGATTGTGTCCCTCGCGGCGCGCCTCCATGGCGGCGTCGGCCCTGGCCGGCTCGCGGGCCATCAGCGCGGCGGCCAGGCCGACAACCATGGCCCCGCCATAGAGGGCGTAGGCCATGGGCCAGCTCAGCGCCTGGGCCACCAACAGGATGACCGCCTCGGTGGCGATCAAGGCGCCGCGATAGCCGAGGGTGTAGGAAGCGGTCAGCAGGCCCAGTTCGTCGGCGTCGGCGGCGCTTTCGATCCGCCAGGCGTCGATCACTGTGTCCTGGGTGGCGGCGGCGATGCCGGTGAAGACCGCCGCGCAGGCCAGCAGGACCAGGTGCTGCTTGGGGTCGCAGGCGGCCATGCCGATCAGGCCCGCCGCCACGCCCAGCTGGCTGAGCAGCATCCAGCCGCGCCGGCGGCCGAGCGAGGCGACCAGCGGGGCCGGGACCCGGTCGACCACTGCGCCCCAGATGAACTTCACCAGATAGGGCAGGCCGGCCCAGGACAGGTAGCCGATGGCCGCCAGCTTGATGTTGTCGCCGGCCAGCCAGAAGCCCAGCGTATTGCCGATCAGCATGAAGGGCAGGCCAGAGGAGAAGCCCAGCATCAGCATCAGGGCGACGCGCGGTCGGGTCAGGGCGCGCAACACCTCGCCCATGTTGCGCCGGTGCGGCGGCGGCTTGTGGGCGGCGGGTTCGACGACCTCTCCGGACATGAACCGCTTCCCCTTAGAGCAGCGGCCCGAACGCCCCGACTCTAGCCGGCGAGCTTGGCGTGCTTGCGGGCGGCCGTCCAGCCGGCGCCGGTCCAGAGCAGCAGCGCGCGGCGAAGCGCCTCGGGGCTCAGCGGTTTGACCAGGAAATCGTCCATGCCGGCGGCCAGGCAGGCGCGGCGGTCGTCCTCGAAAGCGTTGGCGGTCAGGGCCACCACCGGCGTCTCCACCCCGCGTGCGCGCAACGTCCGTGCGGCGTCCATCCCGGAGAGGCGCGGCATGCGCACGTCCATCAGCACCAGGTCGTAATGATCCCGCGCCAGCGCCTGCAGCGCCGCCTCGCCGTCGGTGACGTGGTCGACGCTGCAGCCTTCGCGCACCAGCAGCGTGCGGGCCAGCATGGCGTTGATCGGATTATCCTCGGCCAGCAGCACGCGCGCGCCGGGCGCGGCGGCGACGTGCGCGAGGGGCGCGAGCGCGATGCGCTCGTCCTCCATCGGCGGTTGCGCCGCCTGCGCGTCCTCGGCGGCCAGCACGCGGGCGGCCAGAGAGGCGCGGCGCAGCGGCTTGATCAGATAGCCGGCAAAACCGGCGGCGCGATAACGTGCGATGCGGCCGCGCTCCTCGGGCTTGAGCAGCACCACTGCGGCGCGGCCCGCCGGCGGCTTCAGGCGTGCGCGGCCCTTCACCAGGGCCTGGTCGATCAGCAGCACGTCGCCTGCCCCGGTCTGGGCCAGGACCTCGTCGATGCGCCCGACCTTGATGGCCCGCGCGCCACAGGCCTCGATCTGGCGACCGGCCGCCTCGCGCAGAATGGCGCTGGGCGAGACGATGGCCACGCGACGGCCGGCCAGCGGCGCCTCTGCCCTGGCCTCGCCCGCCGTATCGAACGGCGCCTCGAACCAGAAGTCCGCGCCGCGTCCGACCACGCCCGAGACCCCGACCTCGCCGCCCATGGCCTCGGCGATGCGGCTGGCGATGGCCAGGCCCAGCCCCGCGCCGCCCAGCCGCGAGCCGTGCTCGGGATCGGCATGGGTGAAGGCCTCGAATATTCGCGCCCGCGCGCCCTCGGCGACCCCCGGACCGGTATCGGAGACGGTGAAGCGCAGACGCCCCGGCCCCGCCCGTTCGGCCAGCAGCAGGACGCCGCCGGTCTCGACGAACTTGACCGCATTGCCGGCGAAGTTGAGCAGGATCTGCTTCAGCCGGCCCTCGTCGGCCAGGATCGACGCCATGCCGGCCTCCGCCGCCCAGCCGATCTCCAACCCCTTTTCGTGCGCGCGGGGGCTCATAAGTTCCGAGACCGAGCGCAGCACGTCCTCGACGTCCACCGCGGCCGGGCTGAGCTCCATGCCGGCCGCGCCCAGCTTGGCGTAGTCGAGCACGTCGTTGACCAGCCCCAACAGATGCCCGCCGCTCTCGTTCAGCGCCGCCACATAGGCGCGCTGCTCGGCGGTCAGCCGCGTCGACTCCAGCAACCGCGCCATGCCCAGCACGCCGTTCAACGGGGTGCGAAACTCATGGCTGAGCGCCGCCAGCTGCTCGAGCGGAATACCGGAGAGGGAAGGACCTTTGGCCATGACCTAGCAAGGCTACCGCCGCGCGGCTTAACGGGCGGTCAAACGCCGGGCCACCTCCGCCGTCGGCCCGACGCGGCGGTAGACGGCGGTCGGTGATTATCAGGCTCCGCCGTGCGGATGTCGCTTCCAGCGGCTCGATCCTTTGGTTAGCGAGGGAGTGCGTAGCGCTCGATTGTGACGATCCGGGCTATATCTACGGTAATTTCCAGAGCGGTGTTGTAGGCATCTTCGCCGGCCATCTCGCTCATCGCGAGCAGGAAGAGCCGCTTTTGCAGGTTCCGGTTCATGAGCTTCGGGGGCGTGTTGAAGCCAATCAGTCCCACATGGACGTCCTCGCGCGCAAAGAGGGGTCGAAAGTCGACGGTGTTGTGTGTGACAAGCACACAGCCATCATCGACCGCCCGCCGCGCGATGATCCAAATCCGGCTCGCCCGCCAGCCCGAGCCAGGCAACGTGGGTCGAGGCCGGGTGGCCGAGCTGGCGGGCCAGGGTCGCCAGCTCGGGACTGAGGCATTCGTCGATCAGATACTTCACGATGCCTGAGGCAGATCGTCGATGGACACGGTCTTCGACATTGTGGGGGCCGCCTTGCGCCATGCCGGCCTCGCCGGCGGCCGCCCTCGGCGGGGATAGGCTGTCGCATACACCAAGGCCAATGCGACCTGGTCGATGCTCAGCTGCGGGTAGGCCGTCGCGACACCTTCAGCTGTGTCGCCATTGGCAACCATGTCGGCGATGTCGTGGATAGGGATTCGCGTGCCGGTAAAGCATGGCGCGCCCCCCATGGTTGCCGGGTCGCTCGTCGCCATCGCCTTGGCCAGGCTAAGTTCCCGCAGGCCGGCGTCGATATCGGCCGTGATCGGCTCAACCGACACTGTCACGGCGTCTTCCTCGACGGCGCGGGTCGCGGGCTCAGCCAGGACGCGGCCGACAATCCGGCGCCGGGCATCGAGCGTGAGGGTGTCGGCCGTCAGATGGGCCAGGCGCAGCCCTACCAGGGCGCGTCCAGAGATCATCCGGGCTCCGGCGCGGGTTTCTACTCGGCCGTGCAGCAGCCCGGCGTCGATGATCCGGTGGACCTGCTTGAGCGGAACGCGTGTCACCGACGCCGCTTCATTCGCGGTAAGAGCTTCGATCGGCTGGACCATGGCTACCTGTAAAAGTCTTCCATAGAATTGGAAGATATAAGTAGCGAGTCGGCGTAATGCCCGCAACCCTCACGCCGGAGCAATGCGATCGAACAGGCGTCGTGGACGTGTCCCCATGCGGACACGTCCACGGCAATTGTTCAGCAGACGGAAATGGCGACACACACGCCTTAGCCATAGATATTGGCCCGCGCCCCTCCGACCCCCTCCGCCGCAGGCCCAACCCGCCGATAGATAAGCGCTTCGGCGACGTGCAGGCGGCGCACGGCTATCGCGCCGTCCAGGTCGGCGATGGTGCGGGCGAGTTTCAGGGTGCGGGTCCAGCCGCGGGCGGTGAGGTTGTTGGCCTGGGCGGCCTTGGACAGCAGCGCGGCGGCTGGCTGGTCGAGGGCTGCGATGCGTTCGAGGAAGCCGCCGTCTGCGCGGGCGTTGATCGGGGCGGCGTCCTCGCCGGCCTCTTGCGCCCGGGCGGCCTGGGCGGCGCGGGCCTGGGCGACGCGGGCGGCGGCCTCGGCGGTGCCTTCGGCTGAGGCCGGCAGGGCGAGATCGGTTGCAGTGACCGGCGGCACCTCGACCTGCAGGTCGATGCGGTCGAGCAGCGGCCCGGAGATGCGGCTCTGATAGGTCTGCTGGCAGCGCGGCGCGCGGCCGCAGGCGCCGCGGCCCAGCCCGCCGTGGCCGCAGCGGCACGGGTTCATCGCCGCCACCAGCTGCACCCGCGCCGGATAACGGACGTGGGCGTTGGCGCGAGCGACGACCACTTCGCCGGTTTCCAGCGGCGCGCGCAGGCTGTCCAGAGCCTGGGCGGTGAATTCCGGCAGCTCGTCCAAAAATAAAACTCCATTGTGCGCCAAGGAAACCTCGCCCGGCTTGGCGCGCAGGCCGCCGCCGGTCAGGGCGGCCATGGAGGCGGAGTGGTGCGGGCTGCGAAAGGGCCGGGCGCGGGTCAGGGCGCCGCGGGCGATCAGGCCGGCCACCGAATGCACCATGGAGGTTTCCAAAAGCTCAGTCGGGGATAGCGGCGGCAGCAGGCCTGGCAGGCGCTGGGCCAGCATCGACTTGCCGGAACCCGGCGGGCCGATGAACAGCAGGTTGTGGCCGCCGGCCGCGGCGATCTCCAGGGCCCGCTTGGCGCCCTCCTGGCCTTTGACGTCGCGCAGGTCGGCGGTGGGCGGGCCGTCCAGCGCCGGTCCCGGGGTCGGCGGGCTCATCACCTGTCGGCCGCGGAAATGGTTGACCAGCGAGATCAGCGACTTGGGCGCCAGCACGCGGCAGTCGCCGACCCAGGCGGCTTCCGGTCCCGAGGCTTCGGGGCAGATCAGGCCCAGCCCCATGGCGCTGGCGGCGACCGCGGCCGGCAGCACGCCGGAGACTGCGGCGAGCCGTCCGTCCAGCCCGAGTTCGCCGACGGCCGCCCAATCGGTCAGGGCGTCCGGCGGCACGATGCCCATGGCCGCCATGATCGACAGCGCGATCGGCAGATCGTAGTGGCTGCCCTCCTTGGGGAGGTCGGCGGGCGCCAGATTGACCACGATATGCTTGCCCGGCAACGCCAGGCCCATGCCGGTGAAGGCCGCGCGAACGCGCTCGCGGCTCTCCGCCACCGCCTTGTCGCCAAGCCCGACGATGACGAAGGCGAACTCGCCGTTGGTCAGCTGCACCTCGACGTCGACCCGCCGCGCTTCCACGCCCTGGAAGGCCACCGTGACGACCCGCGCAACCATGGAAAAGCTCCCCGACTTATCCACAACTCCAGCATGGCGCCTGGAGCGGCGATTATGTACTTTGCAAACTCTGTGGATAACTGATACGGAACCCTTATGGGGTTGGGCTTCCTTCGCGCGCATATCTGGCCGGCACTTGTCATGCTCGTCGGCGTGACCTTGGGCGTCGTGGGCTTCGCCAGTGACGCCTACTCTTTATGGACCGCCGGCCTGAAGCCGTGGGCCGTCCAGTTGATGGGATTCCTGCTTTTTGCCGCCGGAGTGGTCGCGCTCCAATACCAAGCTTATCAGGCGAACGAGGTCCGCTTTGGCAAGCTGACCAATGGTGGACAGGCACGGGCGCCTGAAGATGTCTCGGCCACCAGGGCAGAGCAAGCACCTGCGATTGAGGCAGCCCCACCGCCTAGTGTCCCAAGGCCGAAAAAGGGTCAAAGGGCCGCGCTTGCGCCCGAGCCACCGTCGAGGCCCGGCCGCGAGTACTTACCGCAAAGTTTCGCGACCCGATATCTGGAGATGCTGAGGAGCCCGCATACGATTTTGCAAGAGGATCATCTGTTGCGCCCGCAAATCGACAAATGGATGCGGCTGGGGGGATACGCTGCCAATGTATCCATCGACAGCACCGAGATATCGATTTACGTGAGCCAAGCAAAGGACAACGTAGATGGAGCGTTCTTTGTTCGCTTTCCTGTTATTCTGCGCTCGCAGATGGGGCAGGTTGGCGCGTACGATCTCATCGAGTTTGATTGTAGAATTGCCGAATATAGCACCCAAGTTCGTTTGATCGACGGCGAGTTGCGCTGACTACTTTCGAGGCGCCGGCTTTGGCTCGCGTGGCGCGGTCGCCAGCTTCCTAAGCCGCTCGTCAAAGCGCTCGGGGTCGTCGTCCGTCTCTAGCTTGCGGGCTAGGTCGCGGAACTTCTCGATTTGAGGCTTGGGTCTGTCAGTTGAGTCGTTCGCCATCGCCCAACTCCAATTGCCGATATTTGGTCGGTAGGCACTCAGTGTTCCTAGCCCCTCGGACGCTTACGCCCAGACGTCGGATCGGTGCGTCTGTCACTCCGAGGCGCTGAAGGCGACCGTCGGCTGTCAGAAACTCCTCGCAATTGCGATTGATGGCGGACGCCACGTGAATGCTGTCCGCGCCCTTCAGCGCAATGCCGTGGTTCCACGTCAGGTCGCGGGCGTCTTGGGCGATGAAGGGCGTCATCTGGACGAGCCTCACGTACTGGCCAGACATTAGAAGCTTCGTGAAGTTGGCCTTCACTGTCTCATTCACGTCGCCGTCACCACCGTGCCGGCATTCGGCAATCGTGAGCGTCGACGTGAACAGCACGACTTCACCATCACGGTTCGCCTCCAGCAGCTTCTGGAGAAACCCAAACGTCAGTCTGCTTCTCTGACTCCATCGGCTTGCGCAGTTCTGTCCGGATGAGGTCGATGAAGCAGCATGTGTCCAGATAGACCCGACGAAGCTCGGCCATTAGGCCGCATCTTCGATGTAGGTGTCTTCACCGGGATCAAATACGTAATCGGGCGCGCTCCCGATCAGCGCCTCAAACTCAGACGGAGACAGTATGCCGACGCGCTCTATGCGCTGCGCTTTCATTTCCACGGCTTGTCGGGTGGCGCGGTCGAGGGACATATCACCCTCAACCATAAGCATTGTGGAACGCTCCTGCACGGCCCTGGCGACGTGGCTATAGAGGGAAGGCCCGTAGCGCACGCGGACTAGCGCTTCCGTCGACAGCTCCCGGATCTGAAAGCTCGGCTCTCGCGCTTCCTTGAACCAGGAATAAAGAATGCCCTGGATAGCGCCGAAACTGGGTATCGGCGTTTCGATCTCGCGGCGAAGCGACGCCATGCGGCTGTAGGTAATGGTGCGCCACTTCGGCGTGCCGCCCCGCACGGGATAGATACCCAATCCAATGTCTTCGCCGGGCTCTATTAGCGCGCCAATCTTGGCGTACTCGAGTGCGGTGGCCGCACTCACCATGCCGTTCAGGCCCTCGCCCTCGGGGTCATAGTCGGCGAGAAATTCCAGCCCGCGAGCGAACACTTGGGCTTCGCCCGCATTCACGTCGCCCAAATACTCCGCGTCGTATTCCACCGAACCGTTGCCGAAGCTTGCGGCAACCCATTCGCCCGGCTTCGTGTCGATTTGGCAGTCAGTGGCTAAGGCGCGAAGGAACTTCTCAAGCTGTTCAGATATTTTGCCGAGCTTGGCCAGCGGCGCGCCGTGACGCCCCTTGTTAATAATTAGGCGGAGCTTGACGTGTGCCACAATCGATAAGACTCCCTCGCGCCTGGGGCGGGATTCTACACCGGGAGTGGCTTCTGGTAAAGCTTCAGGGCGATTTCGAGGCGCTTGATACTTGCTGCGCCAACGGGAGCGGCGGCGCTTAGGCGCCGATTTGGGGCGAGGTCCCTGAACCAGTTGACCGGTAAGTCAGGCGCTTGCCAACGATGCCCATCAGCGCCTTCTCAGCGCGGGCGGTATCATCCACGCCAACGGCGATCCGGTTCGAATACCGGAAGTCAAACTCCGCGACGTAGCGGTGCAGGTGCTTGGACGAACAGTGCTGATAGACGCCCTTCATGCCGCGCTTAAAAATCGAATAGAAGCCTTCGACCGTGTTCGTGTGGATGGTCGGGTCCTGGCGCGAAACGTACTCGCCAGCGGTGTGATTGGTCCGGCCGTGGTCGGCGAAGTTCCAGCCGATGAAGGCGTACTGGCGAGCGTCGTCCGTCATCAACCGAGCCTCGCGGGAAATGTTCGCCTCTAGGATCGGGGCGATGGTGGTGACGCGAAGGTCTTTGATGACGTAGGAGCGCGCCGCGCCGGTATCGCGGTCGATCAGGCTCAGCACCTTGTTCATGTTGCCGGGGACCATCTTGGCGCCGGCCTTGGGCGGGTTGGTCGGGTCGACGCCCAGGAAGGTCTCATCGACTTCCACGGCCCCGCCGCCCTGGCCGAAGGGCGCGAGGTCGCCAGAGCGCATCGCCTCGCGAATGCGGTGGGCGAGAAACCACGCGGTCTTGTAGGTGATCTCCAGGGTGCGGTGGAGCTGGTGAGCGGAGACGCCCTTCTTGCTCGACGCCATCAAGTGCATCGCTTGCAGCCAGATACGCAGGGGAAGCTTCGACTCTTCGAAGATCGTGCCCATGCGAACGGTGAACTGCTTCTTGCAGTCGCCGCAGCGCTTCAAGCCGTAGCGGACCCGCTTCTCGGGGTTCGGCTTAACGGTCGTGATGTGATCGACGCAGCCGCAATGAAAGCAGACCGGACCTTGCGGCCAGAGCAACGCTTCGACGTGATCGAAGGCGGCTTGTTCGTCGTGAAAGATGGGGTTCGAAAGGATGGACATGACGGCCTCTAACTCGTTGAGACCACACTAACTTATCCACAGGAGTTTGCAAGGTATATAATCGCCCCTGGAGCGGATCAAGAACAAAAAAAGAACTTTTATGGAAAATGCAGGAATTCAGTCACTTAGCGGACACAATCCTGCCACAGGTCCAACCGGACGCCCTAACGGCCTCCAGTCGAGCCGAAGCCGCCCTCGCCGCGCGCGGTTTCGTCCAGGCTCGCGACCTCATTCCAGGCCGCGGCGGTGACCGGCGCGATGACCAGCTGGGCGATGCGGTCGCCGCGCCGGATGGTGAAATCCTCTTCGCCGAGATTGACCAGGATCACCTTCACTTCGCCGCGATAGTCGGCGTCGATGGTGCCCGGCGTGTTCAGGCAGGTGACCCCGGAACGCAGCGCCAGGCCCGAGCGCGGCCGAACCTGGCCCTCGAAACCCGGCGGGATGGCCATGGTCAGGCCGGTGGGGATGGCGGCGCGTTGGCCTGGGCGCAGATCGAATGGCGCGTCCTCGGGAACTGCGGCGCGCAGATCCATGCCGGCGGCGTGTGCGGTCTCATAGGCCGGCAGCGGCAGGCCCTCGGCATGGGTCAGGCGGGCGACGGCGATGGTGGGGTTCACGCCAGATCCTCGGCGATACGGGCCGCGAGGCGGGCGGCGACTTCGGTCTTGGAAATGCGCGGCCAGGCCTCGGTCCCTTGCGGATAGACCAGCAGCACCTGGTTTTCGTCGCCGCCCATGACGCCGTCGTCGGCGACGTTGTTGGCGACGATCCAGTCGCAGCCCTTGCGGGCCAGCTTGGCGCGGGCGTGCAGCTCCAGGTCGCCGGTCTCCGCCGCGAACCCCACCACCAGCTTGGGGCGGTTGGGGCCGGAAGCGGCGATGGTCGCCAGGATGTCGGGGTTTTCAACCAGCCTGAGCGCCGGCGGGCCGTCCTTGCCCTTCTTCAGCTTGACGCCAAACACCTCGTCGGCGCGCCAGTCGGCCACGGCGGCGACACAGACGGCGGCGTCGGCCGGCAGGGCCTGCAGCGAGGCGGCCAGCATCTCGCGGGCCGTCTCGATTACGACGCGGCGAACGCCGGGCGGCTCGGATAAGGCGGTCGGGCCGGAGACCAGGGTGACCTCGGCGCCCAGCCGCGCCAGCGCCTCGGCGATGGCGTAGCCCTGCTTGCCGCTGGAGCGGTTGGTCAGCACCCGCACCGGGTCGATCGGCTCGGCGGTGGGACCGGCGGTGATCAGGATGCGCTTGCCGGCCAGCGGTTTGGCGGCGCCGCCGTCCAGCGCGGCGACGATGGCCTCGAAGATCGCCTGGGGCTCGGCCAGCCGGCCGGGGCCGAACTCGCCGCAAGCCATGGCGCCCTCATCCGGCCCGACGATGGTGACGGCGTCGGCGCGCAGGGTGGCCAGGTTTCGCCGGGTCGCGGCATGCGCCCACATGCGCACATTCATCGCCGGGGCCATCAGCACCGGCTTGTCTGTGGCCAGCAGGGTGGTCGAGGCCAGGTCGTCGGCCAGGCCGGCGGCGGCCTTGGCCATCAGGTCGGCGGTGGCGGGGACGACCACCACCAGGTCGGCGGAGCGGGAGAGCTCGATATGGCCCATCTCCGCCTCGTCGGTCAGCGAGAAGAGCTCGTCATAGACCTTGTCCTCGGCCAGCGCCGCCAGCGACAGCGGAGTGACGAACTGAGCGCCGGCGCGGGTCAGGATCGGCCGCACGGCGATGGACGCCTTGCGCAACAGCCGGGTCAGCTCCAGCGCCTTGTAGGCGGCGATTCCACCGCCCACGATCAGAAGCACCCGCCTGTCTTCCACGCGCTTTTCGCCTCGCTGAAATGCGCCCCGTCCTTAGCGTTTCGAGGGGGCTGGACAAGGATTATCCCCTGGACGCAGGTAGCCGGAGCAACCCCTTATAGATCAAGGGCTGGCCGATTTCCAGCCGCTCGCCCGCGTTGCGCGATAGGGTTAACATTGCGTTAACAAAAAACTCTGGACGCTGCGCAAGCTTGCGTTGCGTTGTCGAGATTCTCCTGCTACGCTTCAGGCAAGATGGCGATTCCACTCAGAGAATATCTGGCCCAGCGCCGGACGGAGATTCAGACCGACCTTAAGGCGCTGCGCGTCGAGCTGGCCGAACTGGACGCGGCGGAGCGTGCGTTGCCCGATGCTGGCGCGGGGGCGCAGAAGCGTGAGCGTGGCGCTACTGGCACGGGGAAAAAGACTTTAAAGGAGCTGGCCCTGGACGCGCTCTACCACTACCCGGCCGGCGCGGACGCTCAGACCATCCTAAGCTGGATCAAGCACAAGCACGGGATTGAGGTCGCGCGCGAGAGTATGTCGCCGCAACTCAGCCGACTTGGCCAAGACCGGATCATTAAGCGCGATGGGCTGCTTTGGCGGCTTGTCGATGGAACACGGGGGGAGTCCATATGGGGCCCGCCCGGAAAAGAAGAAACGCCGGACGTTGCTGCGTCCGACGCTTCAAGCTTGGAAGTGGATCTCGATGACGAAATCCCCTTCTAGGACCACCAACCCCAGCCCGGAGAGGCGCAGGAGAGAGGAGTATCCCATGTGGCAACCCGTCTTGTTAGACGTTGCCGTGGCGGGGGCCTGACGGCCCCTGTCACGGTTCCTTCTAGCGGATTCCGCGGAATCCGTCACCCCCTAAAATCATAGATGGAACTTGAACCATGGCTAAAAAGCCCCCTACGCGGCACACAACGCCGCCAGAAGCTACGCTCGCGTCCGGCGTCTTGTCCGGCCGCATCATCCCCACGCGGGCGCAGTCGCGCGCGCTGGCGGCGTCGGTGCTGTCGCAAGATGCCCCGCCGACTAAGCCTAAGCCTAAGACGTAAGGGCCGGCTCCGCTAACTGAGTAACGCGTACGACGCAGCGCGTGGGTATCTGGATCACTCCTGAAACCTGCGCGCTGCGTTCGTCGCCGCCCATGTTTGGCGCCAGCGCCTTGACGTGTTCGTCGTCGCAGATCAGCCAGCCCACCGAGGCGCAGCGGATGATGCCTAGCGCCTCGAATGATGATAGGTAGGTCCACCCCGGAATGGGCTGGGCGCTATCCTCCCATTCGATCATGACGAGCGGACAAGAGGTAGATTTGACCGACGCGCCGTTATCACTCACCGAGGCATTGCGTGCCGATCGGCTCGAAGACTTCATCCGACAAGAGGAAGACGCGGGCCGTGTAGCGCCTCGCGCCGCCTTCGATGAAGCGGTGCGGCGCGTCATCACACCGCCCCGATTATCAGGTCAAACATCGCGTTCCCCATCTGGCGATGGTTCGAGCGGAACGTAAACTCGTCCAGATAGCGGTCCATGTACTTTTCAGAGACGTGAATGTGCGTTGAGCGCACCGACGTTTTGAACAGGTTCCAGAAGCTTTCGACGTGCTGGACGTGGTGGTTGACGCCCGTCTCCGGATCGACGCGGGCCCACACGTCCTGATTATGGTTCACCCGGCCGTGCTGGTAGTCGTCGCCGGTCAGTAAGCCATAGCCGGTCGCTTCATCGGTGGAGACGATGGTCTTGGGCTGGACCTTCATCAGCACGACGCCGCGCAGCGTGTCCTTGGACACGTCTGGAATGATTTCGGTGACCATCCGGCCGCCGCGCTCTTTCAGGCCCATGACGATAATCTTGTTGTCGCGCGGGTGGCCTTCCGAGCGGGGCATGTGACCGCCAACGAACGTTTCATCAATTTCCACATGGCCTTTCAGGGCCACGAACTCGTCCACCGAGCCGATCAGCAGGCGGATTTGTTGGCCGATCCGCCAAGCGGTTTTGTAGGTCACGCCCAGTTGCCGTTGCAGCTCCTTGCCGCTCACACCGTGGCGCGTGGTGACGAAAAGGTAGATCGCGTAAAACCAGACAGTGAGCGGCGTCTTGCTGTCCTGAAAGACCGTCCCGGCGCAGGGATAGACGTGTGCGCCGCACGACGCGCAGGAATAGGCCGGACGCTTGGCGAGACGGTGGAACGTGGCGTCGATCACGCCGCACTTGCCGCAAGTGTGACGCAGGCCGTACCGCACCGACATGACGTGTTCGAGGCAGGCTTCATCGTTGGGGAAGCGCGCGAAGAACTGGCGCACCGAGAAGGCTTGGACCTTGCTGGGCTTGTTGCCGACTTGGCTACGGGGGCGACGCGTTCTGGCCATGACCATCTCCTATTGCTAGGATAGTGGCTCAGCGCCTTACGTGCGTCAAGGGGATAATCCTTGGCTGGACAAACGACAGATTTTGTTCTTAGTTTGTTCCGAGACAACCTGGAGGAAGGGCTGGGGCTATGGGAACGACCTTGAAATACGCCGGAATGGCCGCGCTGTTGGCGGGCGCGGCGCTTGTGCTTGGCGGTTGCGATGGCGGTTCCGCCACCGCGGCGCGCGATCATACCGCGGGGCCGGCCGCGGCCGCCGACACGACGGTGGCCGACAATGGCCACAGCGTGCTGAATGCGCGGGACAACGGCGACAGCGCCGATCGTGGCGACGCCCGGCGCGAGCCGGTCGCCCTGGTCGACGGCAAGCCGATGTGGGCGGCCAATCGCCGCCACACGGCGCAGGAGAACGCCAACTATCAGTTCCAGCGCGACGGGGCCGACTTCGGCGCCAACTCGCTGCAGGACTTCGTGGCCAAGGCGCACGCCTTCACCAACGCGCCGCCCAAGGATGCGCTGAGCCTGACGCGCAGCAATGGCGACAAGCTGCTCTATGACCCCGCGCGCAACATCTTCGCGGTGGTGACCAAGGACGGCGCGCCCCGGACCATGTTCAAGCCGGCGGCCGGCCGGGCCTATTGGGACCAGCAGGTGCAGCGTCAGGCCGATGGCGGCGACCAGAACAATGGCAGCCGCAGCTATAGCCGCCGCTCGACCAGCCGGGACTCGTCTGACGACCAAGGCTAGCGGTTGAGGACCCACATCGCCGCGGCGTAGGCCAGGGCCGACGTCGCGGCGCCGAGGGCGAACATCCAAAGGCCATTCAGGCGGGGCCGCGTTTCGGTCGCGACCACCACCGCGGTGGGCGCTGGCGGCGCTTCGGCCATGCGGGCGATGGCCTTCAAGGCCTTGGCGGCGTCGTCGGCCAGTTCGCGGATGCGGGCGACCGGGGAGAGTTCGCGGGCGATCCAGCGGCTGACCACCGGCTCGGCCGCGGCCCAGAGGTTGTGGCTGGGATCGAGCCGCCTGGCGACGCCCTCGACCGTGACCATGGTCTTCTGCAACAGCACCAGTTCCGGGCGCAGGCGCATGTCGAACAGGGCGGTGATCTCGAACAGCAGGCCGAGCAGCCGGCCCATCGAGACGGCGCCGGCCGGCTGATTGACATTGGGCTCGCCGACCGCGCGCAATGCCTGGGCGAAGGCCTCCACCGAATGGTGCGCCGGCACATAGCCGACGTCGAAATGCGCCCGGGCGACACGCCTGTAGTCGCGCTGCAGGAAGCCCCACAGGATCTCGGCCAGGTGCTTGCGGGCGCTGGCGTCGAGCCGGCCGATGATGCCGAAATCCACCGCCGTCAGCACCGCCGGCGGGCCGACGAACAGATTGCCCTCGTGCAGGTCGGCGTGGAAGACGCCGTGGTCGAGGGCCTGGGACAGGAAGGCGCGCACCAGGTTGTCGGCCAAGCCCTTGCGATCGAGGCCCGGCTGGTCGAGGGAGGCTGGGTCGGTCAGCGCCATGCCGTCGGCCCAGCCCAGGGTCATGACCCGCTTGCCGACGCCCTGCCAGACCACCGGCGGCGCGCGCATGAAGCCGTCGTGCGTCATGATCTCGGCCAGTTCGCTGGCGCCCGCCGCCTCGAAACGCAGGTCGAGCTCCAGTTCGAGCACGCGCGCGGCGGTCTCGACCAAAAGTACGGGCTCCAGCCGGCGCGCCGGCGGCACGTGACGCTCGACCAGCTTGGCCGCCAGCCGCAACACCTCGACGTCGCGCCCGACGCGCGCCTCGATGCCGGGCCGCAGCACCTTCACCGCGACGCGGCGGCCATCGAGCAGGGTGGCGGGGTGCGCCTGGGCGATAGAGGCCGCGGCGATCGGCTCCCCAAAGGTCGCGAAGATCGACTCCAGCGGCCGGTCGAGCGAAGCGACCACCTCGGCCCTGGCGACCTCGGTGGGAAACGGCGGCAGCTGGTCCTTCAGCTTCGCCAGGTCCTCGGCGAAGGCGCGACCAAAAATGTCGGCGCGGGTGGACAGCACCTGGCCGAGCTTGATCGAGACCGGGCCCAGCCGCTCGAAGGCCCGCGCCAGCCGCTCGCCCGGCCTGCCGCGCCGGGCCTCCGGGCCGCTGAACAGCCGCAAGGTCCGCGCCATCGTTCGGCTGGACGGCGGCAACAGGTGGTCGATCTCGCGCGGGATCAGGGCGTCGGCGCGGATCAGCACCCAGCCCGCGGCGACGAAGCGGCCAAGCGCCCTGGCGTCGCTCATGGAGCGCTGAGCGCCCAGCCCTGGTGCACGGCGGCGACCCCGCCGGTCAGATTGGTCCAGGCGACGCGGCCGAACCCGGCCTCGCGCATCAGCCCGGCGAAGCTCGCCTGGTCGGGAAAGCGGCGAATACTCTCGACGAGATACTGATAGGCCTCGCGGTCGCCGGCCAGCCACTGGCCGAACCGCGGGATCAGCCTGAACGAATAGGCGTCGTAGGCGCCCGCCAGCGCCTCGGTCACCGGCTTGGAGAATTCCAGGCAAACGAACCGCCCGCCGGGCTTGAGCACGCGGCGGGCCTCGGCCAGGGCCTTGGCGATATCGGCGACATTGCGGATGCCGAAGGCGATCATGAAGCCGTCGGCGCAGGTGTCCGGGAGCGGCAGGGCTTGCGCATCGCCGACGCTCCAGGCGATCTCGGCGGCCGTCTCGCGCCCGCGCCCGACACCGATCATCTCCTCGTTATAGTCCAGCACGACCACCCGCGCCGGCGGGCCGCCGCGCCGCTGGCGCGCCTGGTCCGCCAGCCTGGCCATCCGGCGCGCCATGTCGCCGGTGCCGCCGGCGCAGTCGATGATGGTCTCGCCGGGCTGGGGGTTCAGCCGCACCGCGGCGATGTCCTTCCACACCCGGTGCACGCCCAGGCTCATCACGTCGTTCATCAGGTCGTAGCGGCGGGCGACGGAATCGAACACGCCACGCACCAGCCGCGGCTTCTCGGCGGCGTCGACATCCTTGAAACCGAAGGTGGCGAGGGGTTGGCTCATGCTTCCCGCCTCTTAGCCTCCCCGGCCGCGCGCGTCATCCCACGCGCAAAGCCGCGGTTCATGGCATAGGGCGTCCATGCCCGAGCTTCCCGAGGTTGAAACCGTCCGCCGCGGCCTTGAGCCGGTGCTGGCCGGCGCGATCCTGACCCGGGTCGAGGCCCGCCGGCCCGACCTGCGCTTTCCGCTGCCCGACGGCTTCGTCCAGCGGTTGACCGGCGCGCGCATCGAGCGGCTGCAGCGACGCGCCAAATACCTGCTGGCCCCGCTCGATCGCGGCGACACCCTGGTCATGCATCTCGGCATGAGCGGCCGCTTCGAGATCGCCGGCGGCGAGGCGAGCCGGCGGCCCGGCGAGTTCCACTATGCCGCCCCGGCCGACCCGAAACATGCGCACGTGATCTTCGAGACCGACGGTGGCGCGCGGGTCACCTATTTCGACCCGCGCCGCTTCGGCTACATGGCGCTGATCGCCACCGACCAGCTTGACGCCAGCCCCTGGTTCGCTGGCCTGGGTCCGGAGCCGCTGGGATCCGACTTCAACGCCGAGCATCTGGCCAGCGCCTTCGCCGGCCGCCGCCAGAGCGTCAAGGCCAGCCTGATGGATCAGCGCATCGTGGCCGGTTTGGGCAATATCTATGTCTGCGAAGCCCTCTTTCGCGCTCGTATCTCGCCACTGAAGCCGGCCGGCGAGGTCAAGGCCCGCGCCCTTGGCAAGCTCGTGACGACGGTCAGGACCGTGCTTGAAGAGGCGATCGAAGCCGGCGGCTCGACCTTGCGCGACTATGCCGCCGCCGACGGCGCGCTGGGCTATTTCCAGCACCGGTTCAGCGTCTATGGCCGCGAGGGCGAGGCCTGCCCCGGTGCGGGCTGCAAGGGCAAGATCGTGCGCATCGTCCAGGCGGGCCGCTCGACCTTCTATTGCCCGTCGTGTCAGCGCTAGCCCTGGGCGGCCTGGCCGCCTAGATTCGCCCTCGATGACACGTCGCTACGTTTCCGCACTGGCTGGATTGGTCGCTTGGCTCCTGGCCGGCGCGGCCGCCGCGCAGCCGCCGGTCTGGGTGGTGCACGGGCCGCACGCCACCATCTTCCTGTTCGGCTCGGTGCACATCCTGCCGCCCGGCCTCGACTGGGAGCCGCCGGTGCTGAAGCGCGCGCTGGCGGCCGCCGACGATCTCTGGTTCGAAATCCCGCTGGACGACGCTTCCAGCCTGACCGCCACCCGGCTGGCCAGCCAGCAGGGCCTGCAGGCTCCGGGCGAGAGCCTGACCAGCCAGCTTTCGCCGGCCAGCCACGCCCACCTGGCAAAGGTGGCGCAAGGCTGTGGCGTCAATGTCGAGGGCCTGGACCATCTGCGCCCCTGGCTGGCCGAGATCACCCTGTCGCTGGCGGTCTATCGCCAGGCCGGCGCGGTCCAGGAGGAGGGGGTCGAGCGCCAGATCGCCGGGCTTGTCCCCACCTCGGTGCCCCGCCGCGCCTTCGAAACCGCCGAGCAACAGATCGGCTTTCTTTCCAAGGCGCCGTTGCCCGACCAGGTCGCCTCGCTGGAGGAGACCCTCGGCGAACTCGACGAGGGGCCGGCCAGCTATGAGCGGGTGGTGACCGTCTGGATGGCCGGGGACGCGCCGGGCCTGGTTCGCGAGGCGCTGAACCCGATGATCAAGTCGTCGCCGGGCGTCTATCGCGCGCTGGTCGTGGCCCGAAACCATCGCTGGGTGGATCAGATCCTGACCCGGCTGCAAGGCAGCGGCGAGGCGGTCATGGTGGTCGGCGTCGGCCATCTGGTCGGGCCCGACAGCGTGCCGGCCCTCTTGCGCGCCCACGGTGTTTTGGTCGATGGACCCTGACGCGTTCAAGCGAGCTGGAGCCGGCCATGACCTATGAGACCCTTATCGTCGAGACCCATGGGGCGGTGCTGCTGATCCGGTTGAACCGGCCGCAGGCGCTGAATGCGCTGAACGACCAGCTGGCCAACGAGCTGACCGCCGCCCTGGTCGCCGCCGAGGCCGATCCGGGCGTGCGCGCCATGGTCATCACCGGCTCCGACCGCGCCTTCGCCGCCGGGGCGGATATCAAGGAGATGGCCTCGAAATCCTATGCCGAGGTCTATGGCGAGGACTTCATCACCCGCAACTGGGAGCAGGTGGCGCGCTGCCGCAAGCCGGTGATCGCGGCGGTGGCCGGCTATGCGCTCGGCGGCGGCTGCGAACTGGCCATGATGTGCGACTTCGTCATCGCCGCCGAGAACGCCCGCTTCGGCCAGCCGGAGATCAACCTGGGCGTCTCGCCAGGCGCCGGCGGCACCCAGCGCCTGCCGCGCTTCGTCGGCAAGGCCAAGGCCATGGACATGGTGCTGACCGGACGGATGATGGACGCCGCCGAAGCCGAGCGCGCCGGCTTGGTCAGCCGCGTCGTGCCGCTGGACAAGCTGATGGACGAGGCCATGGCGGCGGCCCAGGCGATCGCGGCGCTCTCGCCGAACGCGGTGATGCTGACCAAGGAGATGGTCAACGCCGCCTTCGAGACGCCACTGGCGCAAGGCATCAGGCTGGAGCGGCGGCTGTTCCACTCGCTGTTCGCGTTCGAGGACCAGAAGGAGGGCATGGCCGCCTTTCAGGACAAGCGGAAGCCGGCCTTCAAGGGCAACTGAGGCGACGGCGTCGATTGACCCTCGGACGGCGTTCGCCTATATGCGCGCACTCCTGAAATTCCCGGGTGGCGAGCCAGGCTTGGCCGTCCCGACATCGAGGCACTACACGGCATGGCCAATACGCCCGGCGCGAAGAAATCGATCCGCAAGATCGCGCGCAGAACCGAAGTCAACAAGGCGCGCCGCTCGCGCGTGCGGACCTATCTGCGCAAGTTCGAAGAGGCTCTGTCCAGCGGTGACGCGGCAGCGGCCGGCAAGGCCTTCATCGAAGCCCAGTCCGAACTGATGCGGGCGGTCGGCAAGGGCGTCGTGCACAAGAACACCGGCGCGCGCAAAGTGTCGCGGCTGGCGGCGCGGCTGAAGTCTCTCGCCGTCGCCTGAGCGCCCCTGCGCTCTAAATACCTGTATCTGCAACGCTTATTCATTGATCGCCGGTCGCGGCCCAAAATCGGCCCTGCCTTGCGCGCTGCGACATAATGTTCAGTGAACAGACTCCCCCTTTTTCGCTTTCCCTTGCCCTGTGAGAGGCTTTCGGGAGTCAAGAAAAAGATTCTCGGCGACGTCAAATTATGCCTGTTGACCGGCTCCTGCCGAGGGCTAGGTTGAGCGCTTACCACGTATCATTCCTGTACGGACGATTGCGTAGTCGGAGGCCAGAGGGCGGTCTCCGGGCGAGCTTGTGCGCATAGAATTGGGCGCCGCACGCAAGGGGGCGGGCGGATTTTTCAAGCGAATAAAGACCGGTTCGGGGGTTGGCCACGATGACGATGCGCTATGGGGGATTGGCGGGCCAGGCGATGGGCGAAAGCGCGCCGGGCGAGGTTTGGGCCCATGCGGCGGCGGCGCTCAGGGGCGAGCTTGGCGACGACACCTACGGCTCCTGGCTGGGCCAGGCGGCGCTGCGCCAGGGCCAGGACGGCGCCCTGGCGCTGGTGACGCCGACGCAGACCGCCCGCGACTGGGTGAGCCGCAATGCGTGGCGGCGGATCAGCGAACTGTGGGCCACCAGCGATCCGCTGCACCGACCGCTCGGCCTCAAGTCCAGGGCCGAGTTCGACGCCGCCACGGGCGACCTCGCGATCGCGCCGGCGCCGGTGGAGACGCCGGCGGCTGTCACCAAGACCGTGGCCAAGGCCGACGCCCATCCGTCGCGCACCACCTGCCTGCAGGATCGCTTCACCTTCGAGACCTTCGTCCAGGGTCCGGCCAACGACTTCGCCTATGATGTGGCGAGGCGGGTCGCGGCCTGGAGCGACGGCCATTTCAACCCGGTGATCTTCCACGGCCCGTTCGGCTTCGGCAAAACCCACCTCATGAACGCCATCGCCTGGGAGGCGGGTCGCAACGCGCCGGACAAGAAGGTCATCTACCTGACCGCCGAGCGCTTCCTGTCCGGCTTTGTCCGGGCGCTAATGGACAAGACCGGGCCGGCCTTCAAGGAGGAGCTGCGCGCCGCCGACCTGCTGCTCATCGACGACGTGCATTTTGTGGCGGGAAAACAATCCAGTCAGGAAGAACTCTTCCACACCCTGGCCGCCCTGACCCAGGACGGCCGCCGGGTGGTGCTGACCTGCGACCGCGCGCCGACCGAACTGGCCGAGATGGACCCGCGCCTGCGCTCGCACCTGCAGGCGGGCCTAGTCTGCGGCATCGAGCCGGCCGACCGCACGCTGCGCCTGGGTATCCTGGAGCGCAAGCTGGACCTGCTGGCCCGGCAACAGGGCCAGGGCGGCCTGGCCGCCCGCGCCGAGGTGCTGGAATTCCTCGCTGATCGATTCACCGACAGCGTTCGCGAACTGGAGGGCGCCTTGAACACTTTGGTGGCGAGAGCCGGCGTCGGCGTCGGCGCGCTCAGCCTCGACGAGGCCCAGACCATTTTGCGTCCGCATCTGCGCAGCGGCGAGAAGCGGATCACCGTCGACGAGATCCAGAAGGCTACCGCCGAGCACTACGGCATGCGCCAGGTCGACCTGATCTCCGAGCGGCGCAATCGCGCCATCGCCCGGCCGCGGCAGGCGGCCATGTGGCTGGCCAAACACCTCACCACCCGCTCGCTGCCCGACATCGGACGCCGTTTCGGCGGGCGCGATCACACAACCGTGCTGCACGCGGTGCGCCGTATCGAAGCGCTCAAGGTCGACGACGCCCAACTGGCTCGCGATCTTGAGGTTCTGACCCGCAAACTCCGAGGCTGACACCCCTTCCCCAGCCGTGGTTTTCCGCTAATCTCCGCAACCCCCTTAGTCGGACCGCGCGGGGGGGCATGGGGGCCACAGCGGTCGGGATTCGGACGTCCAGATGCAGCTTTCGATCGAACGCGCGGCTTTGCTCAAGGCCTTGGGACACGTGCAGAACGTGGTCGAGCGGCGCAATACGATTCCCATCCTGTCGAATGTGCTGCTGTCCGCCGAGGGCGACGCCATGGCCCTGTCTGCCACCGACCTGGACATGGAGATCATCGACGAGACGCCCGGCCGCGTCGAAGGCGCCGGCCAGATCACCGCGCCCGCCCACACCCTCTATGAGATCGTCCGCAAGCTGCCCGAGGGCTCGGAGGTCGAGCTGCGCTATTCCGGCGACGATCCGCGGCTGCTGGTCGTGGCCGGCCGCTCCAAGTTCAACCTGCCGGTGCTGCCGGCCGGCGACTTCCCGGTCATGTCGTCCGACGGGCTGGGCAACCGCTTCGTGATCGCCACCAAGGACCTGATCCGGCTGATCGACACCACCCGCTTCGCCATCTCGACCGAGGAGACCCGCTACTATCTGAACGGCCTCTATCTGCACACCGTGGTCGAAGGTGGCGTCGCCAAGCTGCGCGCCGTGGCGACGGACGGCCGCCGGCTGGCCCTGGCCGAGATGCCGGCCCCGGAGGGCGCGGCCGGCGCACCGGGCGTCATCGTGCCACGCAAGACCGTGGCCGAGGCGAGGCGATTGCTGGAAGACGCCGGCGAAAGCGTCGAGGTGCAGATCTCCGCCCAGAAGGTGCGTTTCGACTTCGGCCGCGCCGCCCTGACGTCCAAGGTGATCGACGGGGCCTTTCCAGACTATGTGCGGGTCATTCCGCAAGGCAACAGCCGCATCCTGATCGTCGACAACAGCATGTTCGCCCGCGCCGTCGATCGGGTGGCGACCATCTCGGAGGAAAAGAGCCGCTCGGTGAAGGTCGCCGTCGAACGCGGCAAGGTGGTGCTGACCGTGCGCAACATGGAGGCCGGCCAGGCGGTGGAAGAGGTCGAGGCGGACTACGAGGGCGAGCCCTTCGAGGTGGGTTTCAACGCCCGCTACCTGCTCGATGTCGCCGACCAGATCCAGGGCGAGACGGCGGAGTTCCGCTTCGCCGAGCCGCACGACCCGACCCTGGTGCTCGATCCGGCCGATCCGGACGTCCAGTACGTCCTGATGCCGCTGAGGGTTTAGCGCGCCGGCCGTCAGGATAGCGGGCCATGCCTCGCACCGTCCTTCGCCGCCTGACGCTCACCGATTTCCGATCCTATGACCGCGCGGCGCTGGCGCTGGACGGGCGGCCGGTCTTCCTGTTTGGACCGAACGGGGCCGGCAAGACCAATCTGCTCGAGGCGATCAGCTTCCTGATCCCCGGCCGCGGCTTGCGCAACGCCGCCATGGCCGAGGTCGGCCGCCGCGAGCCCGCCGAACCGCAAGGCCGCGCCTGGGCGGTGGCGGCGGAACTGGAGGGCGCGGACGGCCCGGTCCAGCTCGGCACCGGCCTGGAGAGCGCCGGCGCGCCGCGTCGCAGCGTACGGATCGAGGGCGAACCGGCCCAGCCCGGCCGGCTGGCGGAGCTGGTGCGGCTGGTCTGGCTGACCCCGCGCGAGGATCGGCTCTTCCTGGAGGCCGCCAGCGAGCGGCGGCGGTTCTTCGATCGGCTGGTCTACGCCGGCGAGCCCGGCCACGCGGTGCAGGTGGGGGCCTACGAGCGCGCCATGCGCGAGCGTATGCGGCTCCTGGCCGAGGCTCCGGCCGATCCGGCCTGGCTGAATGCGCTGGAAGCCAGGCTGGCCAAGGCCGGGGCGGCCATGGCGATGGCGCGGGCCCGCACGCTGCAGGCGCTCACCGCCGAGATCGCCGCCCGGGGCGAGCGGCCCTTTCCGCAGGCCTCGCTGGGCCTGTCCGGCGACTGGGAGGCGATGGCGGTCGAGGGGGCGTCGCCTGCGGAGATCGAGGCCCGGTTGGCCACCGCCTTGGCCGCTGCGCGGTCGCGCGACGCCGCCGCCGGGCGGGCGCTGACCGGCCCGCACCGCGGCGATCTGCTGGTCGGCTATGTGCAAAAGGGCCGGGTGGCGGCTGAATCCTCCACCGGCGAGCAAAAAGCGCTGATTTTGAACCTTATTCTGGCCCAGGCTTCGCGACTTTCCCGTGCGGAATCGCAACCGAATCCTATATTGTTACTGGACGAGGTCGCCGCGCACCTGGACTCCTTCCGCCGCGCGGCGCTCTTCGACGAAATCGAGGCGCTAGGCTTGCAAGCCTTCCTGACCGGGACCGACGCCGCCCTGTTCGCCGCCCTTAAGGGTCGGGCGCAAGGGTTCAGCATCGACGCCGGGCGCCTCACCGCATTGGACGAAGAATGAGCGACGAACCCCAAGACGAACCGGCTGCCCTGAACGGCGACGACTATGGCGCTGACTCCATCAAGGTGCTGAAGGGCCTGGACGCCGTGCGCAAGCGGCCGGGCATGTACATCGGCGACACCGACGACGGCTCCGGCCTGCACCACATGGTCTACGAGGTGGTCGATAACGCCATCGACGAGGCGCTGGCCGGCTACGCCGGCCTCGTCCAGGTGACCCTGAACGCCGACGGCTCGGCGACGGTGATCGACGACGGGCGCGGCATCCCCACCGACATGCACGACGAAGGCGTCTCGGCGGCGGAGGTCATCATGACCCAGCTGCACGCCGGCGGTAAGTTCGACCAGAATTCCTACAAGGTCTCCGGCGGCCTGCACGGCGTCGGCGTGTCCGTCGTCAACGCACTGTCCGACTACCTGCTGCTGAAGATCTATCGTGGCGGCAAGGCCTACGAGATGCGCTTCGAGCGCGGCGACGCGATCTCGCCGCTGATCGTCACCGGCGACGCGCCGCGGCGAGAGAATGGCGAGTTCCTCACCGGCACCCAGGTCACCTTCCAGCCCTCGCTGACCACCTTCGCGGCGGTCGAGTTCGACCGCAAGACGCTGGAGCATCGCCTGCGCGAGCTGGCCTTCCTCAATTCCGGCGTCTCAATCGTGTTCAAAGACCTGCGCGGGGCCGAACCGTTCGAGGAGATTCTGCACTATGACGGCGGCGTCGAGGCCTTCGTGCGCCACCTCGATAAGGCCAAGACCTCGCTGATCCCGGCGCCCATCGTGGTGCGCGGCCACCGCGAAAAGGTCGATATCGACATGGCCATGTGGTGGAACGACGGCTACCACGAGACCATGCTGTGCTTCACCAACAACATCCCGCAGCGGGATGGGGGCACGCACCTTTCCGCCTTCCGCGCCGCCCTGACCCGGGTGGTCACCGCCTATGCCGAGAGCTCTGGCGTCGCCAAGCGCGAGAAGATGTCCGTAACCGGCGAGGATGCGCGCGAAGGCCTGACCTGCGTGCTGTCGGTCAAGGTGCCCGATCCCAAATTCTCGTCGCAGACCAAGGAAAAGCTGGTCTCGTCCGAGGTGCGCCCGGCGGTCGAAGGCCTGGTCAGCGACGGCATCGCAACCTGGTTCGAGGAGCATCCGGCCGAGGCGCGCGCCATCGTGCAGAAGATCTTCGAGGCCGCCGCCGCCCGCGAAGCCGCGCGCAAGGCCCGCGAGCTGACCCGGCGCAAGTCGGCGCTGGATATCTCGTCGCTGCCCGGCAAGCTGGCCGACTGCCAGGAGCGCGATCCGGCCAAGTCGGAAATCTTCCTGGTCGAAGGCGACTCCGCTGGCGGCTCGGCGAAACAGGCGCGCAACCGCGAGAACCAAGCGGTGCTCCCGCTCCGGGGCAAGATCCTCAATGTCGAGCGCGCCCGCTTCGACAAGATGCTCGGCTCCGAACAGATCGGCACCCTGATCACGGCGCTCGGCGCCGGCATCGGCCGTGACGATTTCGACATCGAGAAGATCCGCTATCACCGCATCGTGGTGATGACCGACGCCGACGTCGACGGCGCCCACATCCGCACGCTTCTGCTCACCTTCTTCTATCGCCAGATGCCGGAGGTGCTGGAGCGCGGCTATCTCTATATCGCCCAGCCGCCGCTCTATAAGGCGACCAAGGGCAAGTCCTCGCGCTATCTGAAGAACGACGCCGAGATGGAGGCCTTCCTGATCGAAGAGGGCGTCTCCGACGCGGTGCTGGAGCTGTCCAGCGGCGTGCAGATGGCCGGCGCGGACCTGCTCGAACTGGTGCAGAACGCCAAGGCGGCCCAGGCCAATGTCGAGCGGCTGGCGGCCCGGGCTCCGGCCTTTGCGGTGGAGCAGGCGGCCCTGGCCGGCCTGCTCGGCGATGCGCCCGATCCGCTGGCGGTGGCCAGGCGGCTCGACCTCTATGCCGAGGAGGGCGACGGGCCCTGGACCGGCGAGGCCGGCGAGGCCGGAGCCTTTGTCTTCAGCCGCGCCCGGCGCGGCGTCACCGAGCGGGTGGTGCTGGACGGACTGTTGCTGCACTCGGCCGACGCGCGCCGGCTGGCCGAACGCGCCAAGGAGCTGGCCGAGCTGTTCGCCGGCGAGGCCACCTACCGCCGCCGGGACAAGAGCGCCCGCATCCGCGGGCCGCTCGACCTGGTCGAGGCGGTGTTCGACGCTGGCCGGCGCGGCCTGTCGATCCAGCGCTACAAGGGGTTGGGCGAGATGAACCCCGAGCAGCTGTGGGAAACCACGCTGGACTCCAGCGCGCGCACCTTGCTGCAGGTCAAGGTCACCCACGCCGACGACGCCGACGACATGTTCTCACGCCTGATGGGCGACCTGGTCGAGCCCCGGCGCGAATTCATCCAGGACAACGCCCTGGATGCCGAGGTCGACGTCTAAACCGCGGCCGCGCCGGCCAGGGCTTCGTGCAGGACCTGTTCGAGCTGGTGCGGCAGGAACGGTTTGCGCAGCATCGGCCGGGCGCGCCAGCGTTCGTCGATGCCGGCGTCGTCATAGCCGGTGGCGAGCACGAACAGGCAGCCGCGCTTTTCCAGCGCCTCGGCGACGGGAAAGCTGCGCTCCCCGGCCAGGTTCACGTCCAGTATGGCGACATCGATGGCCTGGCTCTCGTCCTCGGCCATCGCCAGCGCCTCGCGCAGGCGCATGATCGGCCCGACGATCTCACAGCCCAGGTCGCTCAGCATATCCTCGAGCAGCATCGAAACCAGGGCCTCGTCCTCGACGACGAGCACCTTGAGCCCCGCCAGCGCGGCCTTGGACGAATCCGACATGGAATTGATCTCACCCCGACGCTACACCGTGCGTCGCTTCCGCCGCGCACGCAATCCCGCCGGTCCGCGAAACGCGGCGAAGCGGCTTCGGTTGCGTTGACACCCCGACCTCGCGGCTTAAAAGCGCCGGTGAGGGCCGACCAGGGAGGGCCCGGCGATGAGTGAAGCCCCGGCTGGCCGTCCCACCCCGAAAGCCGCCGACCGGCCAATGTCGCCTTACGTTACGGTGTGGCGCTGGCACCTGACCATGGCGGTGTCGATCCTGCACCGGGTGACCGGAATAGCGCTCTACGGCGCGGCGCTGATCCTGGCGGGCTGGGCCGTGGCCCTGGCCGCCGGTCCCGGCGCCTTTGATCTGTTCCGCCTCATTCTCGGCTCGCCGCCCGGCAAGCTGGTGCTGATCGGCATCACGCTGTCGCTCTTCTATCACCTGGCCAATGGCGTCCGGCATTTGGTCTGGGACTTCGGCTCGGGGTTCCTGCCGAAGACCGCCGACATGAGCGCCGCTGTGGTGATCGTCTTCGCCGTCGCTGCAACCGTCGCGGTCTGGGTGGCCGCCGGTATGACGGGGGCCCTTTCGTGAGCGGCTATCGCACCCCGCTCGGCCGCGTTCGCGGCCTTGGCGCCGCCAAGCACGGCGTGGGCGGCTTCATCGCCCAGCGGGTCTCGGCCGCGGCCCTGGTGCTACTGACGCTCTGGGGCGTCTATGCCGCCTTGAGCCTGTCCAAGGCCAACTATGCGACTGCGGTGCTCTGGATGCATGCGCCGCTCAACGCCATCCTGATGGCGCTGCTGATCGGGGTGGGCGTCTTCCACATGCGTATCGGTATGGCCGAGGTCATACTGGACTACATCGAGCGGCCGACCACCAAGGCGTTGCTGCTCACCCTGAATGTCTTCGCCGCCTGGCTGGCCGGCGCGATCGGCGTCTTTTCGGTGCTTAAGGTCGCCCTCTCGAGTGGAATCTATTGATGGCGGCTTACGAACTCACCGACCACAGGTTCGACGTCCTGGTGGTCGGCGCCGGCGGATCGGGCCTGAGGGCGGCTCTGGGCTGCGCTCAGGCGGGGCTGAAAACCGCCTGCATCACCAAGGTCTTCCCGACGCGGTCTCACACGGTGGCGGCCCAGGGCGGCATCGCCGCCAGCCTGGGCAATATGAGCCCGGACGACTGGCGCTGGCACATGTACGACACCGTCAAGGGCGCCGACTGGCTGGGCGACCAGGACGCTATCGAATACCTGGTCCGCAATGCGCCCACCGCTGTCTATGAGCTGGAGCATTGGGGCGTACCGTTCTCGCGCACCGAGGATGGCCGGATCTACCAGCGCGCCTTTGGCGGCATGACCAAGAACTACGGCGAGGGGCCTATCCAGCGCACCTGCGCCGCGGCCGATCGCACCGGCCACGCCATGCTGCACACCATGTACGGCCAGAGCCTGGCCCACGACGTCGAGTTCTTCATCGAGTACTTCGCCATCGACCTGATCATGGATGGCGATACCTGCCTGGGCGTGCTGGCCTGGAAGCTGGACGACGGCACCCTGCACCGGTTCCAGGCCCAGACCACCATCCTGGCCACCGGCGGCTATGGCCGCGCCTACGCCTCCTGCACCTCGGCCCATACCTGCACCGGCGATGGCGGCGGCATGGTGCTGCGCGCCGGCCTGCCGTTGCAGGATATGGAGTTCGTCCAGTTCCACCCCACCGGCATCTACGGCGCCGGCTGCCTGATCACCGAGGGCGCGCGTGGCGAGGGCGGCTATCTGACCAATTCCGAGGGCGAGCGCTTCATGGAGCGCTACGCCCCCAGCGTGAAGGACCTGGCGCCTCGCGACATGGTCTCACGCGCGATGACCATCGAAATCCGCGAGGGCCGCGGCGTCGGCCCGAAGAAGGACCACATCTTCCTGCACCTGGATCACCTGGATCCCAAGGTGCTGCACGAGCGGCTGCCGGGCATTTCGGAGACGGCGAAGATCTTCGCCAATGTCGACGTGACCAAGGAGCCGATCCCGGTCCTGCCGACCGTCCACTACAATATGGGCGGCATCCAGACCAACTATCACGCCCAGGTCGTGACCCAGGCGGGCGGCGATCCCGACCATGTCGTGCCCGGCCTGATGGCCGTGGGCGAGGCGGCCTGCGTCTCCGTGCACGGCTCCAACCGGCTGGGCTCCAACAGCCTCGTCGACCTGGTGGTGTTCGGCCGCGCCGCCGGCCTGCGCTGCGCCGAACTGCTCAAGCCCGGCGCCCGGATGGTCGAACTCAGACCTGAGCACACGCAAGCCGCGCTCGATCGCTTCGACCGTTTCCGCTACGCCGATGGTTCGACGCCGACGGCGGTGCTGCGCGACCGGATGCAGGTGGCGATGACCGAGGACGCGGCGGTGTTCCGCACCGGCGAGAGCCTGAAGAGCGGCGTCCAGCGCATCGACAAGGTGCTGGCCGACATGGCCGACATCAAGACCTTCGACCGCGGCCTGGTCTGGAACACCGACCTGATCGAGACCCTGGAGCTGGACAATCTGATCGTCCAGGCCGCCGTGACCGTGACCGGGGCGCTGAACCGCGAGGAAAGCCGCGGCGCTCACGCGCGGGAGGACTTCGCCGAGCGCGACGACGTCGACTGGATGAAGCACACCCTGGCCTGGCTCGACCCCGCCACCGGAAAGGTGCGGATCGAATATCGCCCGGTCCACGCCCAGCCGATGAGCAACGACATCGCCTCCATCCCGCCCAAGGCGCGGGTCTATTGAGGCTGGACTTCAGATGAATAAAGGGTCGCTTGCATGGTCCAGCTGACGCTGCCGCAGAATTCCAAGGTCAAGAAGGGCAAGCATTGGCCCGCGCCGGTGGGCGCCAAGACGGTCAAGGCTTTCCGCGTCTATCGCTGGGACCCGGAGGACGGCGGCAATCCGCGCTGGGACGTCTATGACGTGGCGGTCGACCAATGCGGCCCGATGCTGCTGGACGTGCTGATCCACATCAAGAACACCATGGATCCGACCCTCGCCTTCCGCCGCTCATGCCGCGAGGGGGTGTGCGGCTCCTGCGCCATGAACATCGGCGGCCGCAACACCCTGGCCTGCACCCACGGCTGGGAGGAGGTCCCCGGCAAGGAGATCCAGATCTCACCGCTGCCGCACCAGGCGGTGATCAAGGACCTGATCCCCGATCTCTCCATCTTCTTCGCCCAGTACGCCTCGATCGAGCCCTGGCTCCATACCACGACGCCCGAGCCGCAGAAGGAATGGCGCCAGTCCGAGGAGGATCGCGCAAAGCTCGACGGCCTCTATGAGTGCATCCTCTGCGCCTGCTGTTCGACCGCGTGCCCGAGCTATTGGTGGAACGGCGAGAAATATCTCGGCCCGGCCGCGCTTCTGCAGTCCTATCGCTGGCTGGCCGACAGCCGCGACGAGGCGACCGGCGAGCGGCTCGACGACCTGGAAGACCCGTTCAAGCTCTATCGCTGCCACACCATCATGAACTGCGCCCAGGTCTGCCCCAAGGGTCTGAACCCGGCCAAGGCGATCGCCGAGATCAAACAGATGATGGTCGAGCGGGTGGTCTAGCGGCCTCTTCGGCCAGCTTTAGCCCGCACCAATTCGCGAAGTGACGATAGTCGCCGTCACGCGCGATGAGGGCGACGTCGGCATCGATGCAGCATTGGGCGATCAGGCTGTCGGCCAGCTTCGCCTTCAGGCCCTTCTCCAAGAGGGTTCGACGGCTGCGGCCGGCTCGCTCCCAGAAGCCCTCGGTGATCGGCAACATGCCGATCGTTGCAAAGATCGTGATGAGCTGTGGCGTGAGGGGTCGCGCGTAGAGTTCGGTCGTAACCGGCGGGGCCATGCGCAAATCACCGGTCGTCAGCGCGTCGGACAACTGCTCGACGTCACGGCCGGTTTGGCCGTGCAGAAAGGCGATCATCGTACTCGTGTCGGCCGATATCAAAGAACGTTGCCGTGTTGGTCGAACTCACGATCTTCGCGCAGTTCATCCAAGTCGATATCGAGATGAACCTTGCCTTTGAGTGCGAGGAGTTCACGACAAGCCTGTGCGTGGGCGAGGCGTTGCAGCGCCAGCCGGAGCGTTTCCGAAACCCCCGCGCCCGTGTAATCCTGAGCCGTTTTCAGCAACTGTGTCGGAACGAAAGCCGTAATTTTTCGCATATCTCCCATACGGCATCCAATGCCATATCAAGCAGCGGACATCAACCACGATTCGGTCCAAGTTGACGCAACCGTCATTATTCTGCATCGGTCGCTGATGGGTGAGGAAACAACAAGGGTGGTGATGATCGGCGCCGGCCATGGCGCGGGCACGGCCGCGGCCAACCTGCGCCAGTACGGTTTCGCCGGGCCGATCGCCCTGATCGGCGAGGAGCCGATTGCGCCCTATCAGCGGCCCCCGCTGTCCAAGGCCTGGCTGAAGGGCGAGGCCGACGAGGACGCCCTGACGCTGAAGCCTGAGAGCTTCTACGCCGAGCATGGCATCGACCTGCGCCTCGGCGTGCGCGCCGAGGCGATCGATCGCGGCGCCGGCCGCCTGCGGCTGAGCCGCGGCGAAGACCTCGCCTATGACATTCTCATCCTCGCCACCGGCGCGCGGCCACGGCGGCTGGACATCGAGGGCGCCAATCTCGAAGGCGTGCGGGTGTTGCGCAGCGCCGCCGATGCCGAGGCGCTGAAGGCAGAGCTTGGCCCCGGACGGCGGCTGGCGGTGATCGGCGGCGGCTATATCGGCCTGGAGGTGGCGGCCTCGGCGCGCGCGCTCCGCGCGGACGCCGTGGTGATCGAGCGCGAGGCCCGCGTGCTAGCGCGGGTGGCCAACCAAACTCTCTCCGACTTCTTCAAGTCCTACCATGAGGCGCGCGGCGTCGTCTTCGAGCTCGGCGCCGAGATCACCGCCTTCGAAGGCGTGAACGGCCGGGTCGCCGGCGTGCGCCTAGGCGACGGCCGGCTGATCGCCTGCGACGTCGTCCTGGTCGGGGTGGGCGCGGTTCCCAATGACGAACTGGCGCGCGAGGCGGGGTTGGACTGCACGACCGGGGTCGTCGTCGACGAGGCGGCGCGCAGCTCCGATCCTTCGATCTTCGCCATCGGCGACGTCACGCTGCGTCCCATGCCGCTCTACAACCGCCTGTTCCGCCCCGAGAGCGTGCCCAGCGCGCTCGAGCAGGCCAAGCAGGCCGCGTGCGCCATCGCCGGGCGCGCGCCACCGCCGCACGAAGTGCCGTGGAACTGGTCGGACCAGTACGACCTGAAGATGCAACTGGCCGGCCTGCCGTTCGATGTCGACGAGGTTCTGGTGCGCGGCGATCCGGCCAACGCGCACTTCGCCGTCTTCCACCTGAACCACGGCATGATCCAGGCCGTCGAGGCCGTAAATGCGCCCGCGGAGTTCATGGGCGGCCGACAATTGATAGGTTCACGCCGCGTCATCGCGCGCGAGAGACTTGCCGATCCATCCATTTCCATGAAAGAGGTCGCCGCCTAGGGGCGTGCGAGGCGTTAGATGGCGAAGATCACCTATATCGAACATGACGGGACCGAGCACGCGATCGACGTGAAGCCGGGGCTGTCGGTCATGGAAGGCGCGGTCAAAAGCAATATTCCAGGCATCGACGCCGACTGCGGCGGCGCCTGCGCCTGCGCTACCTGCCACGTCTATGTCGACGAGGCCTGGCGCGACAAGACCGGCTCGATGTCGGCCATGGAGGAGTCCATGCTCGACTTCGCCGAGCAGGTGGAACCCAATTCCCGCCTGTCTTGCCAGATCAAGGTCACCGACGCCCTCGAGGGGTTGATCGTGCGGATGCCGGAAAGCCAGCACTAGGCTCCAAGCTTCGGCCGCTTGGCCGCCGGGGGGCTTCAGAACTCCAGTTCCACCTGCGCCGCGCCGGCATAGGCCGTCTCAGGCAGGTGGCAGGTGAAGGTGGCGCCCTGGCCGGGCTCGCTCTCCAGCGCCACCCAGCCGCCGTGCAGTTCGATCAGCGCCTTGACCAGGGCGAGGCCCAGGCCCGGCCCGCCGCGATCGCGGCCGACGAAGCGGTCGAAGATGTGCGCCTGGACATGGAAGGCGATCCCCCGCCCGGTGTCCGAGACCTGGATCTGCACCTCGCTGGGGGCGCGCTTGGCGCTGAGCGTCACCTGGCCTCCGGCCGGGGTCTGCATCAGGGCGTTTTCCACCAGATGGTCGATGCTCTGCCCGAGCCGCCGGGCGTCGGCGCGGATGACGCCGATCTCGTCGTCGCAGGCCACCTCGATCCGGATCTCACCGGCGGTGGCGTCACGGGCCCAGCGCGCGGCGGCCTCCTCGAGCAGGGTCTTGATATGCACGTCGCCCAGGTCCAGAGCCATTTCGCCGGCGTCCATCTGCGCCATGTCCAGCACGTCGTCGATCGACCGCGCCAGCTGGCTGGCCGCGGCGCGCACCGCCGAAACGTGGCCGCGGGCGCGCTCGGGCAGGGCGTCGCCGCTGCGCTCCAGCAGTTCGGAATAGCCGATGATGGTGGTGAGCGGCGTGCGCAGCTCATAGGAGACGTTGCCGACGAAATCGCGCTTCAACCGCTCGACCTCGGCCAGGGTCGCCTCGCGGTCGCGCAAGGCGCCTTCGAGCTTTCGGGTGTCGGTGATGTCGGCGAAGGCGACCAGCGTAGCCCCGTCCGGCAGCGGCCTGGACTGGAAGGCGATGATACGGTCGTCGGACGACTTGGTCTCGCCGCTGATCGCGATGCGGGCGCTGGGATCGGGATCGGTGACCCGGCCCTTCAGCTCGCGCCAGAACTGCTGGTCGTGCAGGCGCGGCACGCACATCTCGACCACGCCGTCGAAGTCATAGGCCTCGTCGAGGGCGGTGGTGGTGACGTTCCAGAAGCGGGCGAAGGCGTCGTTGTACAGGCGCAGGCGCCCGTCCGATCCAAACACGGCCACCGCGTCGTTCAGCTTGTCCAGGGTCGCCTGCTGCACCTGGATCAGGGCGTTGTACTGTGCCTTCAGGCGCAGCTCGCCGGTCATGTCGGAGAACAGCAGCAGCAGCCCGCCGAGCGGATGCGGCTGGCGCACGACGCGCAGGGTGCGGCCGTCCGGCAGAGTCCAGAGGTCGTCGGGCGAGGGGCTGAGCGCCTCGTACCAGCTGAGCTCGTCGCTCTTCCAGCGGGCATAGTCGGCCGTCTCCGGCAGGCGGCGGCGCTGGCGCAGGCGATCGAGCAGTTCGGCGTGGCTGGGCTTGTCCGCCAGCCAGGCCGGCTCGAGCCCCCAAAGCTGGGCGAAGGCGGTGTTGTGGAAGGCCAGGTGGCGGGTCGCGTCGAAGATGGCCACGGCGTCGGCGAGGTGGTTCAGGGTCTCGTCGTGGGCCTCGATGTGGCGCTTCAGCGCCTCCTTGATGTCTTCGGTCTCGGTGACGTCAAGCGCCCAGGCGCCGATGTCGCCGCCGTCGAGCGGCTGGGCCGAGAGCTTGAAGGCGCGCCGTTGGCCCTTGACCGGCGCCCAGCGCTGCACCTCGCGGCGCTCGCCCATCTGGCCGGCCTCGGCCACCAGGGCGCTGGCGCTCCGGTCGAACACCAGCTTGCGGGCGAGCGCGTCTTCCATCGAGCTGGCCTCGACCGCCGTCAGCCAGGCCTGGTTGGCCCAGATCAGAGCGCCGCCCTGAACCAGCCAGGCCGGGTGCGGCAGGGCGTCCATCAGGGCGGCCAACCGCGAGGCCGGCGGCAGGCCGCCGTCGTTGGGCAGGTCCGGCTGCAGGCGCAGCCAGGCCAGCGCCCCCGAGGCGCGGCCGTCGACCGCTACCGTGCCGCCAGGCCCCCTGGCCTGGAAGGCGCAGGCCTGGCCAGATTCGAACAGCGCCCTTAAGCGCCGGCGATGGTCGGGATCGGCGGCCATCAGGGCCTCGATCACGGCCTGCGGATCGGCGCCGGCGCGGGTCTCCTCGACGCCCAGCACGCCGGCGGCCAGCGCCAGGCTGTCGCCGCCCCAGGCCAGTTCGGCCTGGCCGTCCTCGACCGTCAGCATGGCGCTGTCAAAGGCCTCGGCAGAGGCCTGAGTGGCGTCCGCCAGACCTTCCAGCCGCGCCAGCCGGTCGCTGGCCGCCGCCACGTGCCTGTCGGCGCGGCGGCGAACCGAGACGGCCCAGAGGCTGGCCGCCAGGGCCAGGCACAGCGCCCCGATCGCCGCGGCCAGGACGAGGTCGGGCTGTCCAGTCAATCCGGTCTTTCCCGGAGCGGCCGCGTGGGCAGAATCATGTCGCCAGCATAGCGCCTTGCGGCGAGGCAAGGGGAGACCTGGCGCGCCCACGTCGGATCGGCCTCGAATGCGGGGCCTATCTGAGGCAGAATAGGCCATGACCGCGATCCGCTACCCCGTGGCGCAGAACGCCGAGGCGGCGCTTTCCGCCCCCATGGCCCGGGCCGCGCGCGCCAGCGAGGCGGAGGCCCTGGCCGGCGCGGCGGTCGAGTTCGTCAGCGAGGCGGCCGGGCCGGCCTTCGACAGCCGCGAGGCGGCGCTCAGCGCCTATGCCGGACGGCTGGACGACGAACGGCCGGAGCACCGGGCGACCATCGAGCCCGAGGACCGCTACTGCGCCCTGGTCGAGCTAGCCGCCGGTCCGCCTCGGCCCAAGCCGGTGATGCAGCCGGTCTATCGCAACGGCCGCCGCTGGCCGAAGCCGAACGCGCCGCGGCCGACGGTCTGGCGGCTCTCGATCCGCTACTGGCGCGTCGCCGTGGCCCAGCCGCTGTTGCAGGCCGAGCCGCCGTCGGCCCCGCGCGCCGGCCGCAAGACAGCGCCGCTGGACGCCAAGGCCCTGCGCGAGCGGCTGGGGGAGCCGCTGCGCTCGATGAAGCCACAGCAGCCGCTGGACATCGGCCTGTTCGAGGTCCGCCCGCCCGAGGCGCCGCACATCCTCATGCCGGATGACTAGCCGCCCCGACTGGTCGGGCGCGCTCGCGCCGTCGCTGGACGATTTCGCCGCGCTGGCGGGCCGGGCCTATGCCGCCCTGCCGGACGAATTCCGCAAGCTGGTCGGCGACGTGGTCTTTCAGGTGGCCGACTTCGCCGACGAAGACGTGCTCGAGGAGCTGGGTCTCGACGACGCTTTCGAACTGACCGGCCTCTATCAGGGCGTCAGCCTGGCGCAGCGCTCGCTGTTCGACCCTTCGCCAGCCGCGGCCATGGTCTTCCTCTATCGCCGCCCGATCCTCGACGAATGGGCCGAACGCGGCGACCTCAGCCTCGGCGAACTGATCGCCCACGTGCTAGTCCACGAGATCGGTCACCATTTCGGGTTGTCGGACGAGGATATCGAACGGGTCGAGGATTCAGCTTCGGTCGACGGCCGTCCATCATAAGAGCGCGGACCGCGGCCGCGCAGGATTAACCTCTTGTTAGAATCGTGACGCCCCCGTCATTTTTCTTGACGGGCGGCGTTCGAGGCTACATTTAAGCACTGAACAGATGCCAGGGCGCCAAGGCCGCGCCCCCTAAGGGAGTGGCGCTATGACTGACCACAACATCACCAAGGACGCCATGTACGAGGCCGTCGCCCCCGACGACTTCGAGTCCATGCTGCAGCTTGATCGCTACAACGCGCGCTCGACCGCGTTCGACAAGATTATCTCGGCCACCCACGACCACTTCTGGGATCCGCTCGACAAGAAGTACATCGACTTCGACGAGCCCTTCGACATGGAGAACGAGGCGCTGTTGCCCGAGGAGATGGTCGGCGCGCTGCACACCAAGTACGTCTCCGACATCCTGTCAGACCCCAAGGACCGCATCCGCTTCATCAACGCCTCGACCCTGCGCAGCCTGTCGTCGATCCTGCACGGCGAACAGGGCGCGCTGAACCTGTCGGCCTCGCTCTGCCACGTGCTCTACGACCAGGGCGCCCAGGAATACGCCGCCAACCAGACCCGCGAAGAAGCCCGCCACGTGACGGCCTTCGCCAAGTACATCAAGGCCCGCTGGGGCAAGCCGGTGGCGTGCAGCCCGGTGCTGCAGGCGCTGCTGGTCGATATCATCGGCTCGCCCGAGGTCTACAAGAAGATCATCGGCATGCAGATGCTGGTCGAGGGCCTGGCCATGGGCGCCTTCGCCACCTTCTATCAAAAGCTGAACGATCCGCTCGGCCGCAAGCTGATGCAGCTGGTGATGACCGACGAGGCCTTCCACCACAAGTTCGGCAAGATCTGGGCCGACCGGACCATCCCGAAGCTCGACCCGCAAGAGCACATCATCATCGAGGACTGGGCGGCGCACTGCTTCCAGACCCTGCTGTTCAATCTGGTGGCGCCCTCGGAACAGCGCGACCTCTATGAAGAGTTCGGCCTCGACCCCGACAAGGTGATCGCCGAGTTCCAGGAAATGGCCACCGACGAGTCGCGTCGCGAGGACATGAAGGAAGCCACCAATATCTTCCGCGTGCTCATCAAGACCCTGCTCAACGCCGGCATCATCACCGACCGCACGCGCGCCTTCTACGGCATGTATGTGGATATGGAGGAGCTGAAGGCCGAGGGTGACCGCATGGTCGGCGACGACATCGCCGAGGACGGCATCAGGTATCTGCAGGCGATCAACTTCAAGGATCGGGTCTCCAACGCCCCCTCGGCGCTGGCCGCCGAATAGCTAAAGAATCTGGACATTTCGGCCCTCCCCGTCGCAACCTTGCGGCGGGGACAGGGTTACGCCAGCCGCATGGGCCGAAAACCAGTGAGAAAGACCACCGCGTATCTATCGGCCGCCGCTGCGTTTGCGACGGTCATTTGCGCCGGGCAGACCGCCTTGGCCGCCAACGCCCCGCCAGCGCCGGAACCCACCAAAACCATCGATCCCAAACTCTACAGCGGCCGCTGGTACGAGATCGCGCGGCTGCCCAACAGGCTGCAGCAGGACTGCCAGGCGCCGACCTCGGACTGGTCGAAACAGGCGGACGGCGGCTATTCGCTGGTGCAGACCTGCCGCGTCGGCTCGCCGTCCGGGCCGACCAAGACCTGGCGCGCCGGGGCCAAGATCATCGACACGACCCACAACGCCAAGGTCCGGGTCGGCTTCTTCGGCGGCTTCATCCACCAGGACTATTGGATCGTCGATCGCGGTGACGACAACAGCTGGTGCATCATGAGCACGCCGACTTCGAAATACGTCTGGATCATGTCGCGCCACGCCGTGGTGCCGAACGCCGAAAAGGCCGCCCTGACCGCCCGCGCCCGCAGCCTGGGCTATGACACGACGCACCTGATCTACGACGAGCAGCCGCCGGCCTGAGCGACTTCCAAGACGCTTGTCAGCGGAACGAAAACCGAACATTATTTTGCGATGGATGTTGAGGTTATCGTCGCCGTCACCCGGCCCGAGACCACGAACGCCGTCACCCGCGGCGCGGCGCGGCTGTTTCTGGCGCTCGGCTATACGCCTCTGGCCGAGGTCGGCCTGCCGAACGGCCGGCGCGCCGACCTGATGGCGCTGGGCCCGCGGGGCGAGATCGCCATCGCCGAGGTCAAGTCGGGGCTGGAAGATTATCGCACCGACCGCAAATGGGCCGAATACGCCCCCTTCTGCGACGCCTTCTATTTCGCGGTCGACGCCGCCTTTCCGCGCCACATCCTGGCCGACGGTCCGGGCCTGATCGTCGCCGACGCCTTCGGCGGAGCCGTACTGGTCGAGCCGCCGGTGGTTCCGCTGGCCGCGGCGCGGCGCAAGGCGCTCACCCTGGCCTTCGCGCGTCTGGCCGCCGCCCGGGCGCTCGGACTGGAATAGTGCGCAGGGGCGCAACGATCGGGCTCGGCTTGATGTTTGTCGCGATCGCGGCCTCGGCCGCGGCGAAGGACCCGCCGGACTACACCAAGGGTGTCGCCAACGCCGTGCTGGTCGCGGCCGCCAAGGCGACGCTGCTGAAGCTGATTGACTACGACCAAGTGCTTTGCCGCAACGACCGCACCGTTCAGGCGTGGCTGAGGCAGCTTACCGCCGGCGACGCCCGCGCCATCGTCTGGACGGGCGGGCGCTGCGCGCTGTCGAATACGCTCAACCCGATCGATGCCGGCAGTGACTGGTGCGCCCAGGCGACCATCCTGCTGAAGCATCCCAAGACGCGGGACGACAAGCCGGTGGTCGAGATCTATTTCGACACGCCGTCGCACGGCCGACCCAGCCCGGCCTACGCCTTTCGCGCCATGACCGCCGAGGACGGCCTGATCCGCTTTCGCCAGGACTTCGAATCCGCCTGGCTGGCGCGTTTTCCCGCCAACGCCAAGGCGATCCAGTGCCCCGATGCCGCTCAGTAGGCGCTAACGCGGCGCCCGCTTGGCCAGGATCCGCTGCAGGGTGCGCCGGTGCATGCTCAGCCGCCGGGCGGTCTCCGAAACATTGTGGCCGCAGAGTTCATAGACCCGCTGGATGTGCTCCCAGCGCACCCGGTCGGCCGACATCGGGTTTTCCGGCGGGGCGGGCGCCTCGTGATGGCGGGCGAGCAGGGCGCGCAGGACGTCGTCGGCGTCGGCGGGCTTGGAGAGATAGTCGACGGCCCCGGCCTTGACGGCTGCGACGGCGGTGGCGATGGCGCCATAGCCGGTCAGCATGATCACCCGCGCGTCTGGTCGGGCGGCCTGGATGGCCTCGACCACAGCCAGGCCGTTGCCGTCCTCCAGCCGCATGTCGAGCACGGCGAAGGCCGGCGCCTTGGCCTTGATGGCGGCAATGGCCTCGGCGATCGAGGCCACCAGCACTGGTTCGAACCCGCGCGCCTCCAGGGCGCGGCCCAGCCGCAGGCGAAAGGGCGCGTCGTCGTCGAGCACGAGCAGGCTCTTGTCGGCGAGCCCGGCAACCGCGTTAGCCAAGTCCTGCATGACGATCCCTCACCAAGGCGAGCCGGTCGCGAGGCGCGTCGGCCCTGCGACATGTTGTCGCCGACTTTAGCCAAGCTTCAAGTCCCATTTGGGCCCTCATCCACTGCCGGGGGCGGATCGAAAACACCAAGCTCGAACCCTCCGGGCGCCGGCGGCGCCTCGATGGTCGCACGAGGCCAGCGCGCCGCAATGATCGCGCCGCCACCATGGCGTGCGTTGTGGAAATCCACTTGCGCGCCTGTTCGTTCCAAAAGCGTCTTGGCGATGAAGAATCCCAGGCCCATGCCGATGTGTCCCGAGCGCGAGCCTTCCGCGCCCGGACGGCTGGTCACATAGGGCTGGCCGAGCTTGGCCAGGATGTCGGTCGAGAAGCCTGGCCCGTCGTCGCGGACCTCGACACCCACCATCGCCGCGTCGAACCGCACGCTGACCAGCACTTCGGACCTGGCGAAATCGACCGCGTTTTCGACGAACGAGGTCATGGCGTGCAGCACCTCGGGCATGCGGCGGATTTCCGGCGGCCGCGCGCCGGGCGGCCCGGCGACCAGCGCCTCCACCCGGATGCCGGCGCCCAGATGCGGCTCGATGGCCTCGTTGGCGAACTGCAGCAGGGTCATGCGGGCGTGCACGGCGTCGTCGGTCTCGGGCTCTTCGGTGAGCCGGGTGAGGATTTCGCGGCAGCGTTCGGCCTGGGAAACCAGGAGGTCGGCGTCTTCGCGCAAGGGACCGTGCAGCGGCGCCTGGCGGGCCATCTCCTTGGCGACCACGGTGATGGTGGCCAGCGGCGTGCCGAGCTCGTGCGCCGCGGCCGCGGCCAGGCCGCCAAGCGCCGACAGCCGCTGCTCGCGCGCCAGCACCCGCTGGGTCATGTTCAGCGCCAGCTCCATCCGCGCGGCTTCCGCCGCCGCGCGCCAGGCATAGCCGGCGGTAAGCGCGATGCCGGTCAGCGTCGCCGCGGCGATGGCCAGGCGAAACGGCAGCGGCGTTGCGACCGGCGCTAACGACGGCCAGGGCGGGGCCAGCGACCAGAGGCTCATGACGATCAGGGCCGCCGCCGCCAGCCCGCCGACCAGGAAGGCGTAGCGGCCGCGCAGGCTGGCCGCCGCCAGGGTTACCGGCGCGATCAGCAACAGACAGAAGGGGTTCAATATACCGCCGGTCAGCGCCAGGATCGCCGACATCTGGACGATGTCGAAGCCGAGCTGCAGGGCCAGCGCCCATTCGTCCGTGGCGCGCCTGGCCTGAACCGCCAGGGCCAGGATCAGATTGACCCCGGCCGCCGCGCCGATCACGCCGAGGCAGGCCGCCAGCGGTCCGCGCAGGCCGAGCCACAAGGCCGCCCCCAGCACCGCGGCCAGCTCGGCGCCCAGGGTCAGCCAGCGCAGACCGATCAGCACGCCGGCGCCCAGCCGTCCGTGCGTCGGCAGGCCGTCGTCGAACAGCCCATCGGCTTGCCCGGACAGGGCCAGCGGCCTATCCAGGGCGACCGGCCACCATGGCGGACGCGTGAAGGGTTTCACGCCAGCCACTCTAGCAGGCCTGACCTAAGGAGAGCCATGACACTGAGGCGCGCGGCCTGGATCCTCGTCGGGCTGGCGGCGCTGGTCCTGGTCCTGCTGGTGGTCTGGCGGCCGGGCGCGACTGTGCCACCCAGCGGTGCGGTCGCCATCGGCGGGCCGTTCCAGCTGACCGACCAGGGCGGCCACGCCGTCGACCAGCGGCTGCTGAAGGGCAAGTGGAGCGCGGTCTTCTTCGGCTACACCTATTGTCCCGATGTCTGCCCCACCACGCTGCAGACCCTGGCGACCGCGCAACAGGGCCTTGGCGCGCGGGCCAAGGACTTCCAGGTCGTTTTCATCACTGTCGATCCGGCCCGCGACACCCCGGCCCAGCTCAAGGCCTATCTGGCGAGCGACTCCTTTCCGAAGGGCGCCATCGGCCTGACCGGCACGACCGATCAGATCGCCGCCATCACCCGCGCCTACGGGGTCTATTTCCAGAAGCAGGGAACCGGCGCCGACTATTCCGTCAACCATTCCTCGGCCATCTATCTGATGAACCCGAACGGCGGCTATGACAGCGTCATCAGCGCTGGCCTGACCCCCGATCAGACCCGGGCCGCCATCCTGAACGCGATGAACGGCGCTTCGCGTCCAAGCTGAGCCTTTGCAACGAACGAACGGTAGACTCCGTTCATGTTCCGCGGGATATGTTGCGCTGCACAATACGCCGGCGCTCAAGGGATCTGTTCGATGCTCTACGCCATGCACGAAGCCGCCTATTACGCTTCAACCCCGATGCGGCTGATGGCGCGCGGGGCGCGCGATTTCTGGCGTTCGCCGCTCAATCCCGCCGCCGACACCGAAATGGGGCGCAAGCTGTTCGCCGGCGCCGACCTGTTCGCCAACATCACCCGCCGCTACGGCAAGCCGGCCTGGAACATCGACAGCGTCATGATCGACGACGTCCCGGTCAAGGTGCGCGCCGTCGAGGTGTGGAAATCCCCTTGGGTGAAGCTGCTGCACTTCGCGCGCGACACCGCCGATCTGCGCCGGGCGGGCCGCAAGGGCCTGGAGCCGGCGATCCTGATCGTCGCGCCGCTCTCTGGGCACCACGCCACCCTGCTGCGCGGCACGGTGCAGGCCTTTTTGCAGGATCATGAGGTCTATGTGACCGACTGGTCGAACGCCCGCGACGTGCCGATGCTGGAGGGCCGTTTCGACTTTCACGACTATGTCGACCATGTGCGCGAGATGATCCGCGCTCTTGGCGGCCGCCCGCACGTGCTGGCGGTCTGTCAGCCCGGACCGCCGGTGCTGGCGGCCGCCGCCCTGATGGCCGAGGACGAGGAGCCCAACCGCCCGGCCAGCCTGACCTTCATGGGCTCGCCGATCGACGCGCGCCTGTCGCCCACCGTGACCAACAAGCTGGCCGAGGAGCGGCCCTTCACCTGGTTCCAGCGGCAGATGATCTACACCGTCCCTCCCCCCTATCCAGGGATGCTTCGCCGGGTCTATCCGGGCTTCGTGCAGCTCTACAGCTTCATGCAGCTCAACCTGGCGCGCCACCAGGAGGCGCATCAGCGCTATTTCGACGACCTGGTGAAGGGCGATGGCGACAACGCCGACAAGCACCGCGAATTCTATGACGAGTACCTGTCGGTGCTCGACCTGACCGAGGAGTTCTACCTGCAGACGATCGAGATCGTCTTCCAGCAATATCTGCTGCCCAAGGGCGAGCTCGAACACGACGGCCGCCTGGTGCGCCCCGAACTGATTACCGACATCGGCATCATGACGGTCGAGGGCGAGTTCGACGACATTTCCGGCATCGGCCAGACCCAGGCCGCCCACGGCCTGACCCCCGGCGTGTCCGAGGCCATGCACGAAGACTATGTGCAGCCCGATGTCGGCCACTATGGCGTCTTCAACGGCCGTCGTTTCCGCGAAGGCATCTATCCGCGCGTGCGCGACTTCATCCGCCGCATCGAGGCGGGCGCCGAGCCGGCGCCGAAGTCGCGCACGACCAAGTTGCTCACTGCCTGATTCGCCGCCTATCTGATCGGCCGTGGGCTTCTTCAGCCAGAAACGCTACCTGGACGGCGACCGCATCGACATCGGCGGCGCGGCCGTGCGCCTGAAGGTCAGCGGCCGGGCCAGGCGGGTCAGCCTGCGCCTGGACGCGGCGCGCGGCGAGATCGTCGCCACCGCCCCCAGCCCGCGCCGGCTGGCAGAGGCCGCGGCCTTCGCGCTCTCGCGGCAAAATTGGATCGCCGCCCGCCTGGCCGAACTGCCCACGGCCGCGCCATTTGCGCCGGGCAGTCTGATCGACGTGCTTGGCCAGCCCTGCCGGTTGGTCTCCGCGCCGGGGCGGTCGCAGTGGCGGCCGGCCACCGACGGCGGCCAGCTCAGCCTCTCGGCCCCTGGCGAGGGCGAAGCCTTTTCACGCGCGATTCTGCGGGCGCTGAAGGCCGAGGCGCGCCGGCGGCTGGTCGAGCGCACGGGGATCCACGCCGCGGCGCTGGATAAGCCGATGCCGGTGGTCGCGATCACCGATGCGCGCGGGCGCTGGGGCTCCTGCAGCCCGCCCCGATCGCGCGGCTTCGGCGCCGGCGTCGAGGTCGGCCGCATCCGCTATTCCTGGCGGCTTCTGCTCTCGCCGCCGATGGTGCTCGACTATGTCTGCGCCCACGAATGCGCCCATCTGATCGAGCCCAACCACTCGCCACGCTTCTGGGCCGTCGTGCATGACCTGATCGGCGACGAGCGACCGCACCGCGCCTGGCTGCGCACCCACGGCGCCCGACTGCACGCGGTCGGACGCGGCTAGCCAGGAGGCGGCCCCAAGGACGGGGTAGGCTGCGTGGCCGCCGGCGGCGTGCTGGAGGGCGGCGCGGCGCTCTCGCCGGCTGTGGCGCCGGAGATCAGGTCGCCGATGGCATCCGGCGCAGGCGCCGCGGGGGCCCGACCGCCCGGAATCGGCTGCACGTTCAGCCGGGGCAGGCTGGCGGCCATGAAGGCGTGCCAGATGTCGGCCGGCACCGACCCTCCGGTGACGCCGCGCATGGGCGTATCGTCGTCGCGGCCCGTCCACACCGCGGCGGTGAAGCCGCCGGTGAAGCCGATGAACCAGGCGTCGCGGAAGTCGCTGGTGGTGCCGGTCTTGCCGGCCAGGTCGAAGCCCTTGACGGCGGCGCGGGTCCCAGTGCCGGAGACCAGCACCTGGCGCATCATCTCGGTCATTTCCGACAAGGGCGGCTGGCCGATCACCGACACCCGCGGGCCCGGGCTGATATTGTGGTCGTAGAGCACCTTGCCCGAGGCGGTGCGGATGCGTTCGATGCCATAGGCGCGGGTCAGGTAGCCGCCGTTGGAGAAGGCGGAATAGGCCTGGGCCATCTCGATCGGGGTCACTTCGACGGCCCCCAGCGCCATCGAGGGCTGGGTTTGGATCGGCGAGACGATGCCTAGCCGATGCGCCGTCCTGGCCACGTTGGCCGTGCCGACCTGGCTGCCCAATCGGGCGGCGACGGTGTTGATCGACTGGGCGAGCGCCGTCTCCAGCGTGATCGGGCCGAGGAAGCGCGGCTCGAAATTACGCGGGCTCCAATTGCCGATGGTCACCGGCTCGTCGACCGTCATCTCCTGCGGGGTGTGGCCAGCCTGCATGGCGGTCAGATAGACGAAAGGCTTGAACGACGAGCCCGCCTGCCGCTGGGCCAGGCTGGCCCGGTCATACTGGCTGGCGCCGTAGTCGGCGCCACCGACATAGGCGCGGATGCGACCTTGGCCGTCGAGAGCGACCAGGGCGGCCTGCTGCACGCCGCGCGCCTTTCCGGAGCTGTCCAACACGGTGTGCACGGCCGTCTCGGCATTGGACTGGGTCGGCAGGTCCAGCGTGGTTTCCACAACCAGGTCTTCCTGCGGCTGGCCGACCAGGTCGCGCACCTGCTGGTCGACGAAATCCACGAAATACTGGGCGTTCTGGTTCGGCATGTTGACCGAGACGCGCACCGGCTGCTGGAAGGCCTGATCGCGCTGAGCCGGGGTGATCGCCTTGGTGTCGACCATCTTGTCGAGAACGATGGTGGCTCGGCGCTCGGCCCGGTCGGTGGCCGAGACCGGGCTATAGCGCGACGGCCCCTTCATCAGGCCGGCCAGCAGGGCGGCCTCGCCGACGCTCAGGTCCTTGGCCGGCTTGTTGAAATAACGCTGCGAGGCTGCCTCGATGCCATAGGCGCCTTCGCCGAAATAGACCCGGTTCAGATAGAGCGACAGGATCTGCTTCTTGGAGAATTTGGTCTCCAGCCAGACCGCCAACACCAGCTCCTGGGCCTTGCGCCGCACGGTCTGGTCCGGCGTGAGGAAGAGGTTGCGGGCCAGCTGCTGGGTGATGGTCGACGCGCCCTGCACGGTGTGGCCGGCGCGGACGTCGGCGAAGGCGGCCCTGGTCATGCCGATCACGTCGAAACCGAAGTGGTGATAGAAGCGCTGGTCCTCGATCGAGACGAAGGCAGCCGGCACGTAGGGCGGCAACTGGTCCAGATCGACCGGCGGCGAGAACTGGCTGCCGCGCACCGCGACCTGCGCGCCCGACCGGTCGAGATACGAGACCGACGGCTGGCGGGTGACGCCGAAGATCTTCGAGGTGTCCGGCAGGTCGATGGCGAAGACGGCGAAGAAGGCGACGATGCCGATCAACGCCCAGACACAGGCGACCACCGTCCAATAGACCGCGGCGCCCAGCAGCGAGCGGCCACGCCGGGCGGGCGCGGACGGTCCACCGCCGGAGCGATCGCCCCGGCCTGGCCCCCGACCCTGCCCATTCGCCATGCCCGTTTCGTCTCCGTGCGGACGACCCGACCCCATCCGCCGCGTGGGTTTCTTAGCGAAAGCGATTGAATCGCGCGAGGGGATTGCAGGGTTCGCGCGTCACGCTAGGGTCCAGCGCGTAACACCGGAAAGTCGCCGACGATGATCAACGCCAGGGCCGGGATGATCCTTGCCGCCGCCGTGTGGCTCAGCGCCTGCGCCACGGGACCGGCGCCAGAGGTGTGGACCGGCGGTGATGCCGCGAAACTGTCCGCTGACCAGGCGGTCTGCCACAGCGAGGCGGCCAGCCTGGATGTGAACGATCCGTCCAACTATTCCGACCCGCGCTACGGCGTCACCAGCGCCATGGCCGAGGCCGTGGCCCGTGACAATCCGATGGCCGATCGCGGCGCGATCCAGCGCCAGGCGGCCTACCAGACCTGCATGAACGACAAGGGCTGGCGCCTGGCCCAATGAGCGCCGGCGTCGTTGTGGCCGGCGGGCGGCTCGGCCATATACCGCCGGTGGATGCGAACCTCCTGATCGATGAAGCCCGCGACCGGCTGCGCCGGACCTTTGGCCATGCCGATTTTCGCGGGCTGCAGGGCGAGGTGATCGGCGAGATTCTCGCCGGCCGCAACGCCATGGCGGTGCTGCCGACCGGCGGCGGCAAGAGCCTCTGCTATCAGATCCCCGCCCTGATCCGTCCAGGTCTGGGCCTGGTGGTCTCGCCGCTGATCGCCCTGATGGCCGACCAGGTGGCGGCGCTGATCCAGTCCGGGGTCGCGGCGGCCAGGCTGGACTCGGCCGTCGATCCGGGTGAGCGGCGCGAGACCTGGGCCAGGATCGAGGCGGGCGAACTCGACATCCTCTATCTGTCGCCGGAAGGGCTGATGCAGCCGGCCATGCTGGAGCGGTTGAGTCAGCTCGACCTTGCCCTGGTGGCCATCGACGAGGCCCACTGCGTCAGCCAGTGGGGCCATGACTTCCGGCCCGAATACCGCATGCTGGGCCAGCTGGCCTCGCTGTTTCCGCGCACACCCAGGCTGGCGGTGACCGCCACGGCCGATGCGCGGACCCGTGAGGACATCCGCGCCGAACTGCGCCTGACCGATGCGCGCGAATTCGTCGACAGCTTCGCCCGACCGGAGCTGATCCTGGCCGCCGAGCGCAAGGTCGGCAAATCCGACAAGCGGGTCATCGAGCTGGTGACCCAGAGGCCCAGCCGCGCCGGGGTGGTCTATACCGGCAGCCGCGACGGCGCCGACGCCCTGGCCGCCAGCCTGCGCGACGCCGGCGCCCACGCCCTGGCCTATCACGCCGGGCTGGACGCCGGCGTACGCAAGAGCCGGCTGATGGAGTTCCTGGCCGCCGACGACGCGGTGATGGTGGCGACCATCGCCTTCGGCATGGGCATCGACAAGGCCGATGTCCGCTTCGTCATCCATGCCGATCCGCCGGCCTCGATCGAGGCCTATTGGCAGGAGATCGGCCGCGCCGGCCGCGACGGCGCGCCTGCCGAGGGCATCACCCTCTATGGCCCCGCCGACCTGAACTGGGCGCTGCGCCGCATCGGCGGCCGCGAGGTCTCGGATGAGGTGCGGCAGGTGCAAATCCGCAAGGCGCGCCAGCTCTACGCCATGCTCGAGGGCATGGGCTGCCGCGCCGCGGCGGTGCGGCGCTATTTCGGCGAGACCGATGTCGAGGCTTGCGGTCAGTGCGACCTCTGTCTGGCCCCGCCCGTCGCGGTCGATGTCAGCGAGGCGGCGCGCAAGGCGCTGGCCGCCGTGCACCGGTTGGGCGGCCGCTACGGCCGCGGCCGTGTGGTCGACCACCTGCTCGGCAAGACCAAGGAACCCAACAACTTCGAGGCGGGGCTCTCCACGTTCGGCGTCGGCAAGGAGTTCAGCCCGGCCGGCTGGCGCGACCTGATCGACCAGCTGCTGTTCGAAGGCCTGGTGCGCGAGGATCCCAATGACGGCCGCCCGTTGCTGGGACTAGGCGACGCGGACGCCGTGCGCGCCGTCTATCGTGGCGAACGGGCGGTGCAGCTGCGGCGCGCGCCCGAGGCTCACGACCCGACCACCCGTTCCGGGCGCCCTCGTCGACGTCGCGGCGGCGAGCCTCTGGGGGTGCCGGAGACCGACATATCGCTGTTCGACGTGCTCCGCGCCTGGCGACGCGAGGAGGCGGCGCGCCAAGGCGTGCCGCCCTATGTCATCTTCCACGACCGCACCCTGGCCGAGATCGCCCGGCTCCGCCCGGCCACCCCCGGGGCCCTGACCAGCGTCGGCGGTGTCGGCCAGGCCAAGCTCGACCACTATGGCGAAGCGGTGCTGGCCCTGGTTGCGGCGGCCTAGGCAGACCGACCCGCAACCTGCGAACCAACTTAACGCGTCCCGTCTCCTGCAAGGGAAGAAGGGCGCACGTTTGTTTCGCGAGTTCTTGATCAACGCGCGACCATTCGGCCGCCTAGACCTCCGTCGCTTCCAGCCAGTCCGCCGAGCGCATCTCTTCAAGGCGCGAGGCTGTGCGCTGGAAGTCGAAGGCGGCGTCGCCGGCGGGATAGAGGCCCTCGGGTTCGGCGGCGGCCAGCACCACGACCCGCGCATGCGCCTCGTAGAGGGCGTCGATCAGGTTGATGAACCGCCGCGCCTGGTCGCGCTTCTCGGGGATGAGCGCCGGCACGGCGTCCAGGAAGACGGTGTGGAAGCGCGCGGCGATGGCCAGATAGTCCTGCGGTCCCAGCATGGTGGCGCAGAGGCTGGCGAAGGAGGCGCGCAACAGGCCGCCGCTGGCGCGCGGCAGCCGCAGGCGCCGGCCCAGCACCTCCAGCGTCGCGCCGGTCTCCTCGGCCCCGTCCAGCAGCCCGGTCCACAGCGCATCGAACCGGGCTTCGTTCACCGCGTCGACGGGCTCGAAATAGACCCCGGCGCTGCGCAGCCGATCCAGCCGATAGTCGGTCGGACCGCCGACCGGGATCAGCTGCATCTTCTCCTTCAGCATGGCGATGAAGGGCAGGAAGAGCTGGCGGTTGATGCCGTCCTTGTAGAGGTCGTCCGGCGGCCGGTTGGAGGTGGCGACCAGGACGACGCCGCGCTCGAACAGCGATTCGAACAGCCGGCCGAGGATCATGGCGTCGGCGATGTCGCCCACCTGCAACTCGTCGAAACAGAGCAGCGTGGCGCGCGACGCGATCAGAGCGGCGGTGGGCGCGATCGGATCGTCGCCGCGGTTTTGCCCGAAGACGGCGCGGCGCGTGGCCGCGTCACCCTCGCGCCACTGGCCGATCAGGGCGTGGGTCTCGGCCATGAAGGCCTGGAAGTGCACGCGGCGCTTTTTCTCGATCGGTGCGGCGGCGAAGAACAGGTCCATCAGCATCGACTTGCCGCGGCCAACCGGGCCCCAGAGATAGACGCCCCTGGGCGCGGGGGTTTTGCGGAACAGCGAGGCGACGAAGCCAGGCTCGCTCAAGCCGTTCAGTTCGCCCTCGAGGCGCGAAAGCGCCCGCACCGCCGTCTCCTGGGCCGGGTCGGGTTTCAGCTCACCCTGGGCCAGGCGGGCCCGGTAAGCGACGGCGAGCGGCTCAGTCATTGCGGAGAGGGTTAGCCTGCGCCGTCTCGGCTGGGAACACCCTTGAAGCCGTTGGCGGTTGCGCTCGGCCCCTGGGTCCGCTTAGTCGTCAGCCTACAGCGATACGGAGGCGACGCATGAGCGAAGGCGAGGTTTTCCCGGTGCCCGAGGCCTGGGCCAAGCGCGCCCACATGGACGCCGCCGCCTACGATGCCGCCTGGACGCGGGTCGAAGCCGATCCGGACGGCTTCTGGCGCGACGTCGCCGCCCGACTGGATTGGATCAAGCCGTTTTCGGTGGTCAAGGACGTCTCCTTCGCCCGCGACGACTTCCACATCCGCTGGTTCGCCGACGGCGTGCTGAACGTCTCGGCCAACTGCCTCGACAGGCACCTGCCGCACCGCGCCAATGACACAGCCTTCATCTGGGAAGGCGACGACCCGAAGGACAGCCGCTCGATCACCTATGCCGAGGCCCACGCCGAGACCTGCCGCATGGCCAATGTCCTCAAGGCCCACGGGGCCAAAAAGGGTGACCGGATCACCATCTACATGCCGATGATCCCCGAGGCGGCCTATGCCATGCTGGCCTGCGCGCGCATCGGGGCCATCCATTCGGTGATCTTCGGCGGCTTCTCGCCCGACTCCATCGCCGGCCGCGTGCAGGACTGCGACTCGCACCTGATCATCACCGCCGACGAGGGCCTGCGCGGTGGCCGCAAGGTGCCGCTGAAGGCCAATGTCGACGAGGCGCTGCTGGCCTGTCCGGATGTGAAAACGGTCATCGTGGTCAGGCGCACCGGCGCCGACGTGCCGATGCTGGCCGGCCGCGACGTCGCCTATGACGAGGCGCGCGCACAGGTGTCGGCCGAATGCGCGCCGGAGCCGATGGGGGCTGAGGACCCGCTCTTCATCCTCTACACTTCCGGCTCGACCGGTAAGCCCAAGGGGGTGCTGCACACCACCGGTGGCTATCTGACCTGGGCCTCGTGGACCCACGAGCTGATCTTCGACTACCGGCCGGGCGAGGTGTTCTGGTGCACCGCCGACGTGGGCTGGGTGACCGGCCACAGCTACATCGTCTATGGGCCGCTGGCCAATGGCGCGACCTCGCTGATCTTCGAGGGCGTGCCTAACTATCCGACCGTGTCGCGGTTCTGGGAGGTGATCGATAAGCACAAGGTCGAGATCTTCTACACCGCCCCCACCGCCCTTCGCGCCCTTATGCGCGACGGCGACGCGCCGGTGCAGAAGACCAGCCGCAAATCGCTGCGCCTGCTGGGCACGGTCGGCGAGCCGATCAATCCGGAAGCCTGGCTCTGGTACCACCGCGTGGTCGGCGAGGGCCGCTGCCCGATCGTCGACACCTGGTGGCAGACCGAGACCGGCGCAACGCTGATCGCGCCCTTACCGGGCGCCACGGCGCTGAAACCCGGCTCTGCGACCAAGCCGCTGCCGGGCGTCAAGCTGCAGATCGTCGACGCCGAGGGTAAGGTTCTGGACGGCGCCACCCAGGGCAATCTCTGCCTGATCGATTCCTGGCCGGGCCAGATGCGCACCGTCTATGGCGACCACGAGCGCTTCATCGCCACCTATTTCACCACCTATCCCGGCAAGTACTTCACCGGCGACGGCTGCCGCCGCGACGACGATGGCTATTACTGGATCACCGGGCGGGTGGACGACGTGATCAACGTCTCCGGCCACCGTCTCGGCACCGCCGAGATCGAATCCGCCCTGGTCGGGCACCTGAGCGTCGCCGAGGCGGCGGTGGTCGGCTTCCCGCACGAGATCAAGGGCCAGGGCATCTATGCCTATGTCACGCTGAAGGCCGACCAGACCGCCAGCGAGGCGCTGCGCGCCGAACTGATCAAATGGGTCCGCCATGAGATCGGCCCCTTCGCGGCCCCGGACGTCATCCAGTGGGCGCCCGGCCTGCCCAAGACCCGCTCGGGCAAGATCATGCGCCGGATCCTGCGCAAGGTGGCCGAGGGTGACATCGGCAATCTCGGCGACACCACCACCCTGGCCGATCCGAGCGTCGTCGAGGACCTGGTCAAGAACCGTGCGGCGGCGAGGAGCTAGCTCGTTTTTCTTCCGTCATGGCCGACTTGTTCGGGCCACCCATGATCACCGTCGAACGTGAGTGTCCATGTTGGGGTGGACGGCCCCCG
>JBEPUW010000019.1:0-69515 GCA_041691315.1 Caulobacteraceae bacterium
TCAGATACGCCCGTGCACTAACATTGAAACTGGATCACCACTCGGGGGCAGGCCAGCGTCTTAGCGACCCGAGCCTTCAACGATCTGATATTGATCAGGTTCCCATACCACCACCTGCCGCTCGGCCTCACCCAGCGCAGCCCGCGCGGCGGACAAATTGGAGACGAGATAGCTGGTCGGGGGCCTGTTCACGACATCGCCCCAGCCTTGCCAGCCGCGTAAGCCTTTACGGAACAGGAGGGCATCCCCGGTCCCCGGTCGCGGTCTACACCTGTACGATCCGCAAATGCCGTTGGCAATTGGAGGACATGGCGGGGAATTGCCTTCGTGTCGCGTCCCGTAGCAAGTCCGCCTGCACGGACGAAACCACGCTCAGCGGGTCAAGCTCGGTCTGGAAAACCATGGGGCGGCCGAGATGGATCGCGAGCCCGCGCCGGCGTAAGCGGCACTTGAGGGCCGGGCCTAGCCAGCGCCGAAGGGGTCGACCGCGCAATGCGAAGGCGGTGCTGCCGATTAGGCGACCGTTTTGTCCAGGGTCTACGACGGCAAGACGCCCCTTCCGACATGAATTCTTTCAGTTCCGACTATGGCGGGCGGTCCGACTGCTTATGGCGTCGTCCAACAGGGCGCCAAGCGTCCCGCGCTCGAATTCTCGCCAACCGACGAAACTCGCCCCCCGGAATCGACCAGGAAACATCTGGCATCGATCACGCCCGGCCGCCCGCTTCCAAGATGGAGAAAGCCAACTTGCCAACCGTCATCAGGCGCCGGCCTGGTCTCGATAGACGCCGGGGGCAATGCGCGCGACGTGAAGCTGCGAAGATCAGGGTGGACCTGGAGTACCCGATCAACTGCAGCGGAAGCGGTTCGGATCGGTGAACGACCGGCAAAGCGGTCACTGAATGGACCCTCTTGCAACCGAGGCGCAGGGTAGTTCGTGCAAGAGGACATGAGCGTGGCGGCGAGGCCGGCGACTGCGCCGATTGGAAGCCCGGTCGTCGTTGCACTCCGCACCAAGCGCTGGATCGTCGCCTTGCTAGCCAGCTTTGCCATGTCGCTAGGTTCGCCTCTCGCGGCGGGCCCGACAAGATGATCCGGCCATTCATGGCGCTTCTTCCACACGGACAATGCGGACTTCCCTCTCCCAAACGCATCTCGTCGCCGCATGGGTGAAGACGGTCGATCTTGCGCCGCTGGGGGGGCTCCAGGCCTGACGACCAGCCTTGGAACCGCAAAACCAGACGTCGGCGGATCGGCTGCGGGCCGCGGAACTTGCGTTTATGTCACCGCAGCAACGCGCGTTGCGAGCACCTAGTTTGCACGGCCCTTCGATAGCGCTCTGCTGCGTGTCAGATGAGGCAAAGCTTCGCCGGCCGGAACGCTGGCGCGCCCGCCTTACGGTTGAGCAACAGCCTCTCGATGCTCCGCCCTTGCAGCCTCTAACACCTCGTGGGCCGCATCCAGATTCATCGTGGCGATTCCGAGTCCGACAACCACGTCAGGCCAGACGGAGTCCAGGACGGCCGTAGCGATCCCCGCCGCGATGATCCCAACATTGGTTATGGTGTCATTGCGCGCGGACATGTGATGGTGAGGGTGCTGGGCAAGAAATGCGATGACGGACCAACGCCACTCAGCCATCCGGGGCCTGCCTAGCCTCCTGCCACAGCCTCCGCAGCTCTCTCATCAGGACCGGTCCGCTAACTTGTTTGGGATCCAACCCTTCCCTCTTGAGCTGTTCGCGGATTTCGGAGGCCCTTTTGTATTGGCCTGATCTGGCCAAGGCGAAAGCACGTTCGAGCGATGTCTGATTTCCGGCCATGTTCAGATGCTTATTTGCCGGGGGCAGGATCGTTGTCGTGCGCGGCGCGAAGGATCGTCTCGGACGTGCTCTTCAAGATCAGAAGCATGTCGTGATGAGGGGTGCCAGGCGCGGCCTGGATTAAGCGGCTCTCCGCGTCGACCAGGCCGCGCATCGCCTTCGCCAGGATATTCGCATGAAGGGCGGCGCGGCTGTCCTGGCTCATGACTTATCGCCCAGCAAGCTCAGCCCCGCCCCCACGAGTGTGCGGATGGCCTGCGGCCGGCTGATCTTCTTGGGCTGCTTGGCAACGACGGCGTCCAGGGCGGCGAGTTGGTCGGCGGCTACGCGAACCTGAACAGGCGTCCCAACGCCCGTCCTAGGGCGACCTCTCTTTTTGATGTCAGAAACCATTTTCTATTGGTGCCAAAAAGACCGACCGGAAGGAAGCGGCAACTTCCAACTGGCCTTATCGCAGCGCCGACCATTCGAGGATCGGACCGCCAATGCTAGCGGATGAGTACGTCGGTTAAGCCAAGACTGGCACGTCAGCCGCCGTGGGGTGGGGTTAGGACCGAGCTCTAGCGCAACAGGGGGCAGCGGCTAGCTGGCTGATTCCCCTTCAAGACCGCGTCACGGGCGGCGTTGGCACACCGGTCAATTTCTTCGCCAAATGCCCTGCAGCCTTCGACAAACGAAGCGCTCGTGCTGTTGCATCCGGAGTCGTCTTCGACGTGGTGTTGCTGAGCGTAAGCAAAGCCTGCGTCATCGTCTGAACAATCCTTGTCGCAGTCGACCGAGCCTTCGACCTGCTTGTAGGTCAGGCCCCGCATTGCTACCCGGGCGCCGGCAGCTGCCTGGACCGCGGCGGAGTCAGCGCGATCCTGCTGTGATGGGGTGCACGCCGTAAGGGCGCACGTCGCCGCGACCAGCCAAAACCTTTGCAATCGAGTTCTCCTGCCGTTTTGTCACTCACTCATATACAGGCGCGGCCCTCATGGGGCCTGGCTGGAAGTGATGGACCAGTCTCGATAGGGTCGCAGGTCGTGGCGCTATCATCCTCGATCAACAATACCCGCACGAGCCCTCACTACGCCGGGGCATGTGAAAGTGACCGCACATATCGGTCTTCATCCAGCTGGCTGCGGGTGCGTTAGCCCAGGTAGGGGCATTTGGCGGCGGCTTTCATTGCGGAACAAATGATGCGGCATGGACTTAAGGTTCTTCAAAGTTGAACGTGTCCCTGGAGCCAATGAAGGCCGAAGACTGCAACGAACGTGCGCGAGAGGCACTGAAGTGTGCTGCGGAAAGTACGGAACCGATAGCCAACGCCCACTGGCTGCTTTTGGCGCGTCAGTGGGAATGGCTTGGCCGGATGGCTAGTCGGCATCGCCCCCAACCAAAGTAGGTATGCGCAACACTGGCTGGCGGCCTTCGCCATCGACCCGCGTATGCCTAGCCTCACGGCTGCGTGAGAACACAACCACTCAAGCAGCTGAATGCGAGCGGGGATCGACGCCGTGCGGCCCAAAAAACAACCGGCGGCCAGTCCGACGGCCGCCATAACTAGATTTCGAGTACGAGGCCGGTTGAGATCAATGACGGGAGTGCTACCTCGGCGACGAAGGCCGCGTGGAGCTAGTCCGCCGCGTGGCCGGCGCAGCAATCTTGCGAAGACTTCGGATTAAATTGTCTGGGTGGTAGCAACGCCGTCCGTCCGTCCGGTCGGTCGAAGGCCCTACCGAACCGGCTCGGCACCCATCGGCGGTCTCACAGCGCCGACGGGGTTTGTCGCACGCGCTTATGGAACGGGTCTTGATGAGTAAATGACCCGGTCGACTTTGGTCGTCACGGCGCGCAGCTCAAAAAAGTACGGCTGGTCCCAGCTTCCAGGGCCGAGCGCCTCCCTGATCGCCTCTTCGTCGTCGGGTGCGGTGATTGGCCTAATCCCCTTTAAGACGGGTTCGGGGTCGCCTGGTTTGATGAAGTAGAGATTCATCAAGTAGCGGGTTTTGGCCATGCGTCGCTCGGGGCAGCTTCGTCTGGCTGCCACCGATAGCGAAATATTTTTGTCGTCGCCTAGCCGCGGGCACAAGCGACATCCGACCGTGGAAGAAAACGGACCGACTGAGACCGAAGGAGTTAGCCGCGGCGATCATATGAGCGGAGGCGCGGCAAATGGGGGTCCCGCGCTTGGAAGCGGGACCCCCTGCGGGCATCTCGGGGGTGTTACATGAGCAGCCCGTCATCAGGTTGACATGAAAGGCTCAGCCCGCAAATGAAAGTCCAAGGGTCGACGAGTCATTTTGTCGTGACCGGTTCGCGTTACCGTCAACTGCCGGGATCCTTAAGGCGTCGAGCTCGGCCTGGCGTGGGGTGCGGCAATATTGGCTATCATTGCCAAGCGTCTGACGCTGGCTTCGCGGAGCGTCGGGCTCCAGGCGCTCTGGCCCGTTAAGGTTCGAAAATTACCGAAGCGCCGGGCCGATGGGGCAATCAAACCAACGCCCCTGGGAGCTTGCTGCAACCAGCCGCTCACTCGCGCGTTACGTCGGAAGACGACTCTGTCAATTAGCTGGGAACCCCTTTATGCTCAAGCTCACGCTGGCCGCCGGCCTCGCCGTCGCGGCCCTGATCCCCTCCATGGCTGCTGCTCAGTCCTGCCAGCAGCAGCGTGACACGCAGGTAGCCGGCACGGTCGTCGGAGCCGGACTGGGCGCCCTGGCCGGTAACGCCATCGGGGGCCGGCGCAACGGTCTGGCTGGAGCAATCATCGGGGGAGTCGGCGGCGCGGTCGTCGGCAACCAGCTGACCCGCCCAGCCTACGACTGTTCGCGAGCTTACGGGTTCTACGACAATGCCGGCATGTGGCACGCCACCAATACAGACCGCGCCAGCGCGTCCGGCTACTATGACCGCGATGGCAACTGGGTGAACGGCGCGCCGAACGGCTATTACGACAGTTCGGGCCGCTGGGTCGCCGGCGCATCCAGTCAGACCCCTGACGGCTATTATGATAGCCGCGGCTACTGGGTCCCGGCATCGGCCGCCGGCTATTACGACAGCGATGGCCAGTGGGTCGCCGCTGCCGCGCCCGGACATTGGGAAAACCATCCCCGCTGGGTGACCGGTCCCGCCACCGGCCATTATGACGTCCAGGGTCAATGGATTGCCGGGGCGCCAAGTGGCCATCGCAACGCCAACGGCGTCTGGGTCGCCGACGCCCAGCCCGGCTATTACGACGTCAACGGCCGTTGGATCCCCGGCCAGGTCATGGGCTATTACGACAGCCAGGGCCGCTGGGTCACGACCTCCTACGGCAACCGCGCCATTGGTCGCGACGTGAGTTACCAAACCCACGATCGTTGGGCTGGCGCGCCCGCGGACACACACGCGCGCGAAGACTGGCTGGAGCAGCGCATCCGCACTGGCATGGACCGTGGAAGCCTGAGCCGACACGACGCCCGGGACGCGCTGCAGACACTGCAATCAATCCGCGCCGACGAGTCGAATATGATGGGCCAGGACGGCCGCCTGCACCGCGGCGACCAAGCCAGGATCCAGGCCCGGCTGGATGACCTGAACAACAGCCTGCAGTGGACCGGCGGCGACCGCAACGACTAGACGACCTTCAACGCCAATCCCTCGCAAAGGTCCCGGAGCGTTCGCTTCCGGTAAGCGAACCTCCTAGGCACGATCCACAAACCTCGGCGTCTATGTGACCACCATGCGGCGCGGTCGCTCTTGACGGCTTCGGCGGCTTGGCCTTCGTCTTCGGATTCTGCTGCTAGTCGGCGGCCAACGCGTTGCCGACGCCTGTCTGGCTGCTGCCGAATGGACCCCCGTTCCGGCGCATTGAGCGATTGCTGCAGGTCGTCGGCTCTACTGCTCGCGTCGCATGGCGATCTCCTTTTCCGGGGAAAGTGCAAGCCCCGTCAAGGTTACGGGGCTCGCCCCACCTGAGGGAACCGATCGAAAATGTATGGCGGGTAGGCGTCTTTCACGCCACTCGCGGAGGTCAGATTCAGAACCAGGCTTTGCTGACTAAGGCGAGACGTTCTCGAGGGGTCGATGTCGAGGCGCGTCTTGAGGCCGTTCCACTGCCGTTCATGTTCCCTAGAATACCCGCTGGAACTGCGCAGAGCGGCAGAGGGTGTTTGAGGGATGATTGATCGACGTATTTACAGGGCGACCGTTTCGAGCGTGGCGCTGCTTAGCATCGCGGGGTTTGCGCTTGGTGGGTGCAACCGCAATGGTCAATCATCAGCCACGTCGACCGCTCCACCGGCGCTCGCGGCTCTGCCCCTTTCGACGGACGCCGCCCCTGCGGCTGTACCGGCTCCCGTCGCGAGCGCCTTGCCGCCGGCACCCTTGGCCCCGGTCGGCCGACTTGCCGATCAATCCGAGCGCTACGCCTTTGCCGATAGGGCCGATGCGATGAACTCGGGCTTTGGCGACGCCCAACCCGACTACACGTTTGACTACGGAGGCGGCGAGCGGCCGTGGGTCTGGCGCGGCGATGATCAATCCGCACGGATTGCGGAGCCTTTGCCCGGCGGACGGGACCGATATTACTACTACGAGCCTGGGGCGCGGACCCCCTACCTCGTTCGGGATCGCGACTATAGCTACGGCTACGCTAACGGGGCGCTGGTGGTCATTTACGATCAACACGGCCGAGTGCTTCCGCCAGACTATTTAAGTCGCCAAGCGGATTTGGCGGGCCGTCTTCTGTCACGCGCGCAGGCGGTCCGTGAAGCCTCGGAGCGCCAGCAGCGGCAGGCAGTTGCCAGGTCCAGTTGGGTCGCGCGACACGATGAGATGGATGCAGAGCGCAACCAGTGGGACGCGCAACAGAATTCCGAACAGGACTGGCGCGCCTATCACGTACAGCACGAGCAGGAATATCAGGCACACTGGGACACTGAGCGATACCGGCGTGAAGCTGAAGCCGCTCGTTTTGCCCAAAGTTCGAACGACCCTCAGCAAGCGGAGCACGATTGGCAGGCCGCTCGCCAAGCCCAGGCGAGAGCTGCCGCCGCCGGTCAGATCCTGCCCGCGCAGAACTCAAGCGACGGCCGCCTCTCGGGCGTCGCACCAGGGCAAATACCCTCGCCCCCTCAACAACCGACCTACAACGGCTTGGCTTCGTCACAGAATCCGCATCAAGACGGGCGAGGTCCGGGCGCACTAAGTCGTCAGGGGCAACCTGAAAATCGTCCGCCGCCGCCAAACTCGGCCGTGAGCGCCGCCGCGCTTGCCACTCAGCAACGTGCGATCGCGGCACAGGTGCAAGCCCAAGCCGCGGCTCGCCAAGCCGAGGCCCAGGCGGCGGCAGCGCGCCGCAGTAAGATGGATGCGCAACATCAAGCTGAGCTTGATGCAATGGCAAAGGCAAGGGCCGAAGCGGCGCGGCAGGCGGATGCACAGGCCGCAGCAAGCCGCCAAGCGGAAGTTGCCGCACATCAGCGGGCTCAACTGCTCGCTGACGCACAGGCCCGCGCCCAGGCCGATGCGATTCGCAAGGCGGACGCTCAGGCCAGCGCCGCCCGCCGGGCCCAAGCTGAGGAGCAGCAGAGACTCCAGCTAGAGACTCAAACGCGAGCGCAGGCGCAAGCTGCTCGACAAGCAGAGGCGCAGGCTGCCGCGACACGCCAAGCCCAAATCGTCGCGCAACACCGGTTGCAGATCCAGTCTGAGGCTGCCGCCCAAGCCCAGGCTGCCGCGCGCCACGCTCCCTCGGAAGCGCAGGGCCCCGCGCAAGCAGGCCTGGGAATCCAGAGAGAACAGGCCCTGCAGGCGCAGCAGGCTGAACAAGCTCGAAGGAAAGCTCAGCGAGAGGCCAGGCGAGCGGCGGTGGCTGCTGGCGATCATAGCGACCCCAATGCGGCGGGAGATCCCGCGTCGGCGTCAAGCGATAAGGCGGCTCGTCGCCACCACAATGGTCCCGCAAGCGACCAGCCAGATCCCGGCCACCCCTGAATATGACCGCGTCGTCGGAGATGCCCAGCAATTCGTGGCGCGTGCGGCTCGAGATCGATTTGATTGTCTCGAGAGACTCTGTCCCTCGCGGGGTTTGAACGCCGAGGAACGCCGTCAGAAGGTGAAGTCATGCCCGTCGTGAAATACCGCGTCCACGGTCGCGGCCTGCCGCCCCGCCAGACCGAACTTCCGGTGCCGGGATGGGCGGGTGAGCCACAGCCAAGGGCGCATGGATCGCACCAACAGATTTGGCATTGCGCTCCGTTCTCGGAAGGGGCGCGTTACGGCATCGAGATCCTCTATCCGTTCGAACAGGAACTCCGCGTTCGCACCTATCGCGGACGCGTGCAGCTTGAGGCTGACTGGGGGCCAGATCCAGGCGATGGCATGATGTGGCCGCCCTTCCGGCCTTTCGGGGAAGGGTTCTACTCCTACCAGATCGTTTTAGATTTGATGGTCGACCCAGGATGGGCGATCCGGACCGAACCGCACCCCCGCTTCTATGCCGCCAAAGACCAAGACGTCCCGGTCGCCGTTCCGGCCCTGATTCGCAGCAACTGGTGGCCTATGATGTTCTTCGCGATCTTCAAGGCGCCGCCCAAAGGTGCGACGCATGTTTTCCGAAAGGGTGAGGGTTTCCTGCAGGTGGTCGTTATCCCGGCCGAGCCAGACCTCACCCTAGAGCCAATGGGCGAGGAAGACGCCGCGGAGCGGGAACTGAGGTCGCGCCGCATCCACGCCAGCCGCGACACATTGTCGGCGGGCACCCGCTGGGTCTCGAACACCCGCACCGTATTCGACGGCACCTATCGTCATATGTTGCGCGCCGCCAAGGCGCGGGATCGCGGCGCCTGAGACCGCTCAGGCGCCGCCCAATTCGCGCGCTAGAAGCCATCCTGCTGGTGATGGTGATGGTGGTGGTGATGCTCGAAATATGGCTCCTGGTACTGTTGGTACCCAAAATACGGCACCACTGGGGCGACGTAGCCGCCGTAGGGATAGCCATAACGATAGCCGTGCCGACGATAATACGGATGATATCGCCGCACGATGTAGGCGTGGTGGTGGTGATGGTGGTGGTGGTGCTCGTAGTACTGAGCTTTGATGAGCCGCGGCCTGACCGCGTCTTGTGCGTCTGCGATCTTTAAGCGCGCGACTGCGTTTGGGATCGGATCGAGCAGTTCTGCGAATGAGTGAGCCGGAGCCACTGCCGGCTGGAACACCGCGGGCGCGCCGACCGCCATGCCGGGTAAGACGACCAGGGACGAGATCGCCCCTAGAACGCCGAGGGTTCTGGTTTCCATCTATTTGTGCTCCTGATTCGCAAATCCAGTTGATCCATCGATCACGCGCTTGTTGCAGCCGTGGTGGTTTTGATCTTCAACGCGGACACCCACGTACGACCTATATGCGGACATTCGCAGGCAGCTTCTGAACTGCGGGTGAACGGAGCGAGCCGGGATCAATCCAGCTTTGCGTTCGGTCATCCGGTGAAGGGCTCTGCGGGCAGGGAGGAAGATTTGCGCCTTCCTCGCCTACCGCGTTTGTTCATGCCCAGTTCAGCCGCCAGCGGCGACGTAGGCTGTGCTTCGGCCGGCAGCCCAGTGCGCTATGGTCCGGTATCGGCAAGCACGACTTGGAGCCTTACATGAACAATATACTCACTGCCGGCATCGCGGCCGTTACCCTCATGTCCGGAGCGTTCGCCGTCGCAATGCCGGCGGCGGCTCAAGATTGGGATGACTATGGTCATGGCGGTTACGATCGGGGCGACAATGGCGGTAGCGAAGTCGGCGCAGCCATTGCCGGCGGCATCGTCGGTCTGGCCCTGGGCTCGGCCCTGTCATCAGACCGCTATAGCCAGCGCGACTACGAATACGAAACACCAGACTACAGGTATGTTGCGCCGGCTTACATGTATCCGCAGACCTACTATCGCTCCCCGTATGTCTATGATGGGCAACGCCACTATGGAACGGGATACTATGATGGAGTGGACAATGGGTATTACTACGAATATCGCGACGAGGACGACTAATAGTTAAATCAGGCCCGTTTCATGTTCCGTGATAGAAGCTTCACGCGGAAATCCCAGAAGGTGCTTGGCGCACCTCGTTATCTTGGGGGTGCGATTGGGAGTATACCGCTGATCCGGAGACGCGATATTCAAAGAATATCTGCGCTTTAGGAACTCTGCTTCCCGTATCCAGCGCCAATTAAGTTGGAGCGGTCGGCGCGGATAGACGTTTCGGTTCCGGCGCCCCGGATGGGCGTCGGATGAACCAGGAACACCCGATGGACATACCTGAGCTGCGCTTAGCCAAGCTGGAGATTGCCTTCCGGGCGTTGCTGCACAACCAGCCGCGAGATGCGGTTGAGAGCGCCCTGGGTTTCTGCAGATCGCTCCAGGAACAGACGATCGACGAGGCCGAGAGCGTAGCGCCAACGCTGCGACGATCTATTTCAACGAGGTGCGTGGCGCATGCGAAGAGGACGATGAACTGTTAGAGGATGCAGTTCTCGCCTGGCCCGATCCCAAGGCGCGCCGGCGCTCGACTTGCCGCCCGAAAATATCGCGGCCACCGACCATGTGTTGGAACGGCATTGTCAGAGCAAATTAGCCCCTGGGTAATCGGCCTCGTCTAAGCCGCCGGCCATGACCAAACCGGGCAACCCGTTCCGATATTTCAATTCGTCGCCCGAGGTGATCCGCCTGGTGGTGATGATGTACGTGAAGTACCCGCTGTCGCTCCGCAACGTCGAGGATCTGCTGGCCGAGCGGGGCATCGACATTTGCCATGAGACCGTGCGGTTCTGGTGGAATAGGTTCGGCCCGATGTTCGCCGCGGAGATCCGGCGCAAGCGCGTCCAGCGCATGCGCGCCTACACCCATTGGCGCTGGCATCTCGACGAGGTCTACGTGAAGATCAATGGCGTGATGCACTACCTCTGGCGCGCGGTCGACCAGGAGGGCGAGGTGCTGGAATCCTTCGCCACAAAGGAGCGCGACAAGGCGGCCGCCCTCAATTTCATGCGGCGATTGATGAAGCGCCACGGTCGCGCCAAGGTCATCACCACCGACGGCCTGCGCTCCTACAAGGCGGCCATGAAGGAGATCGGCAACGCCGAGAAGCAGGAGATCGGCCGCTGGGCCAACAACAGGGTGGAGAACAGCCACCTTCCCTTCCGACGACGAGAGCGGGCGATGAACCGATTTCGGAGGATGAAGACACTCCAGAAGTTCAGCTCGGTTCACGCCTCAGTCCACAACCTCTTCAACCAGGAGCGCCATCTCGTCAGCCGCGACATCTACAAGCAGAGACGCTCGGAAGCCTTCACCGAGTGGCGGGCAGTCATGGCCTAAGGCCAGCGTGGGTTGGGGAGAAATGCGCCTTAGCGGAGACGAGTTGCCTTTAGACTGACAGCACACGCCGGAGCCTTCGATCTGATGGCCAGCTTCGTCGCCGATATGCACTGCCAAAATCGCGCCCTTTAAGATTGCCCAGTTTTCCAACCCAACTGGCGGTCCCTCATAGTCAAACCTGAAGCGCTCATTGGCGAAAGTCAGGTTCGCCCCGACCTCTATTGTGGTGGCCAAGTCCTCGATAACTGTGCCCGTAGAAATTGTCTCAGACGTGGGCTTAGAACCGTCCCCATTTTCGTTCGCATCCATGGCGGGGATGACCCTCTCGCGTTAGTCGACGGCTCTACCCTTAAACCGAAGCGCCGACTTCACCCATCGCGCGGCTAAAGGATCTCAACGGGTACGAGCACCGTGCCCCCCTTAAAAGAACGCGCGCGCGAAGCAGTCAGCAACCATCGCTGTCGATGACTAGCCGGCCTTCCTCGCGGCTAAGCCGGGCCGCCAGGGGTAGTGCGCGGAGCCCCCGGTGCGGGCGCAGCCATGGAGTGAACGATGATAGTCTGAGGCTGCTGGGGCGACATCAGCGACCAGATAAACGAACCGATCCAGCCGACGGTCCAACCGAGCAGCAGGTTCAGCGCGGCTATCGCCCCGGCCTGACGATGTTTCCGGATCAGCGCGATAATCGTCGGACCGAAGTACATGACGATAAAAATTACGATTAGGACGACGCTGGCGCCCATTGTGGCGCTGCGGCGCCCGCCTGTGCTGTCGAGTTGATAGCTTGCTCCCCTGCCGAAGTCGGGGAGTTAGGAAGCCTCGATTAGGCGGCCGCGCCGGTCTTTAGGGCTTGCGCCCCTGGACATACACCGACGCCTCCCCGACCGCATGGTCGAGGAGTGCTGTTCACGGCCGCCCGCGCGTTCTTACACAGCCTCGACCCTCCACCCACAGCGGACGGTTGAGGTGTGGTCACGAGGGTGGGTCTACGCCGTACTGGAGAGCTTATCCCAGGTGGTCGCGGCAAAGCTGGGGCGAGTGCGGAGACGCTCCAGCCAGGAGGCGATCGGCCGTCGCCGCTATCATCTGGCCCCCATCGGGGCTCGCTGAGAGCATATCGAGGTGCGCTCCAGCGTGAATGTCGGCGAGCGAGAAGTTCTCACCCGACATGTAGGGTCCGTTGTTGAGAAACGACGAGAGGACGCCCACGACGTTACGGGTCGCTGGGATCACAGCGGCCACGGCTTCCTCATTCGCGGCCATGCCCGACCTGGGCGCTATAATTCGATGGTATACGAGCGGGGCGGCGGCGAGCCTCGTGAAGTAGTAACTATCGACGACGCCGATGACCTGGTTCATCCGCGCGGCGGCCTTTGGATCGGTCGGTGTCAGCGATGGGCGCGAGCCTACCGCATCGAGGTAGCGCAGGATCGCTTGGGTTTCGTAGACCACGAAGCCGTCGTCATTGATCGCGGGCACCCGGCCGAGCGGATGTCGAGCCATATGCTCGGGTTCGAGGTTCTGGCCGGGCGTCATTCGCTCTAAGCGATAGGGAAATGCACCCTATCAAGGCCGACCGCCCGAACGGGCTGTCGATCGTGCTATGAACTGTGATCAATGAACCGCCCTCGCTGAGCAACCGCTGGGAGCCAGCGCCGACACTCCTCTGCTCGTGAGCAGCCTTGTTCGGGTTCGTTCCGTGTCCAGGGCTTGCACCACCAAGCATACCTGTCCGGACGGGAATAGCTATTGGCCGCTTTCCACACCTAAGCGCCCTTGGCGAGGTCCGCTTGTCGGCAATTGACCCGACTGGCCGCGAATGTCCGCTCGCCGGGCCGGACCCAACGACCGAGTTCGACCCTGAGCGGACACCCGGGAAGTCGACTCGCTTGGGGGCCGGGTTGTCAGGTCTTGGCTTCAGGCGCCGCGTCGAGCGGCCAAACTTCGACGACCCCTTGCGCTACCGCACAGGGGCTGTTGGCCGCAATTTCGATGGCGGCCTGCAAATCTGCGGCCTCGATCAAGGCAAAGCCGGCGATAGGAAGTGCGGCGGACAAGAAGGCGCCCTCCATCACGTCAACCTTGGCGGCGTCGTGATTGCGCACCTGTAGAGGTTTGCCTGCGATACCCATCACGTCGCCTTGGCGGACGCGCTCCGCATCGGCGGCATGCGCTGCGTCGCGTACCGGCTTGGCCGTCTGGTCGTAACCATCCTGGTCGCCATATCCGATGGTGATGAACTTGGGCATGCCATCATCAACGCGCCAATCCTTCGGCGGTTTCTGCCAAGGGCTGCTTGCCACCGAGGCTGTGTAAAAACATTTTTGCGGCTCGCGAATCCTCGAAATCTTCAGTGAAAATCTCCCGCTGTGCGCCACAGAGCCCGAAATCACTGCTTGCCGGCGTGTCATGGCGTACTCCAGCGGGGCGCCCGCGCGTTTTTACACAGCCTCCACCCTTAGCGGACTGCCAAAGAGTCTGCTTTCAGGGCGGCTCAGCTTCGCTCAGAGCCTCGCCCGTGAACCCGCGGTCCGATGGTAATCAGTCGAGCGGTAACACCCCCGACCGACAATGATTGGTCGGTCGTCCCGGTAGATGCGCCGAAGAGACGCCAGGGGTCCCGGGAGAGTCAGGCGAGAGCTTCGCGGGTCGTTAGCCGGTCTGACCCGCGAAACGCCGCCAGCGGCTTTCCAGCGCCTTCCCTGGCCCTCGGCATATGTGCCGCTGTTTGAAGCCTCGTTTACTACGAAGGCGAACTCTAAAACCTCATCCGTGAGGGGTGCGGCGTCCCGGCCGTTCCCCTCGTTGTCGTTGGCGTCGCTCCTTAGCCCCCCGTCTAGGGGGATGCCACTACGTCTACCGGAGCGGCCATCTTCGTGCCATCGGCGAAAACGATCACCTCGGGATGGAAAACGACCTTCATTTTTGCCAAATCGGTCTGAGCAAGTTGATTGTCCGAGCTTTCGAACTGGTTGAGTTCGAAGCTGTAAGCGGAGGTCGAAAAGACTTGTCCAGCCTTTATCGGGTCGTCCATGGACAGGTTAATGGCTTTTATGGCGGTGCCGAACATATCGTCGAACTGAAATGAACCTTTGACGCCGGCGATATCTTTCGGCCCCCTGTTCTGGACTGCGATCACCAAACCTAGCGAAGAGCTGAAGCGCTCGGCCTGAGGATCGGCAGGGCGGAACTCCTTGCTAACAATGGTGACCAACACGACCTTTCCTAAAGCGGCCTCTGCCGCCGCTCGCTGGGCTGCCGCCTTCGCGCTGAGAATGGCGGCGTCGACCTGCTGTTTGGTCTGATCCGCTTCGAACTTGGTCTGGTCTGAAATGGCCTGGCCGATGGTGGTTCCGGGCGGGATCGCCGGCTTACCGCCGGCCAGCGCCGCTCCGACGCTTTGGCGCATCAAGTAGGCTGTGAACAGGCGGCGGTCACTGTCGGAGAGCCCTTTAGTCTGCTCCGAAAGTTGGCCCCAATTTGCCGGGTCGGGGGGGATGACGGCCCCTTTCGGCGAGCAGCCGGCAAGCACAATCATTGCTGCGATACACCAAAGTGATTTTTTCATTTGACGCCCCCCATCGGCATCGACGATGCGCTCGGCACCGAGGAATGGGAAGCGGTGTTCATTTTGCTGGGCACGGTGCCAACGACCCAGCCCACAATATTCGGTTTCCACCACCCGCGCCCGTAGCCGCTAGCCCGAGGCGTTGGGACGCTTTCGGCCCAGGGGTCCTGGCGGCCCGGCGTCAGTCGACGTCGCCGCGACACTGTGCACGCTAGACCCAGGCCCGAGCCCGAGAGGCTCAGGCGGCGGTCTCTTGGGTAGGGAATGGCCCAACGCACGAAACGCGGCCAGCGGCGATCAGCGCGTTTCCAGCCCTGCCGCACATATGCCGCAAAACGAAGCCATGGCTTCACAAACGACGGCCTCGTCGCAGCGCCACCGCGCCGACTGGCGGTGGTCGGGCCAAGTCGCCACCTATCTTCGGGTAGTTGAAGGAAGGACGACTTATGACGAAACGAGCGAAGCCGGGCGACGGGGCGAAGGTCGAAGAGCCCATCAAGCCGTCGCTGCCTAGGCTGGACGATCCGCACATTCACGTGGTGAAGCGCTCGACGTCGGGCGGCGGCTTGGTGATCGGCGGCCAGGGCGGGCTGAAGCCGCCAAAGGGGGCCGCGCCAGCCGAATAGGGCTTCGCTGAAGCCGGTCTCGCTTCTGTCGGGCACCTCCGGCCCGTTTTCGAAGGGCGGCCGTCAGCGCCATGTCGCGCTCTAAAGCGCTGCGGCAGATGTGCCGGTGGTCCGGAACCTGAGCGCCCGCACCCCCGGGATTCTGACGAAGGTATCGATGGCGCCGACATCCTTGACGTCGAACACGTCCATCAGGACTGTCGCCGCCAGCCAGCCAGCGTGCTCAAGGTCACCGGGTTCGCTTATCTCAACGCCTCGCCAGTAGTTCGGGGAGTGGCCCTCGACGGGGGTCCGGAAGCCTAGCTCACTCAAGCGCCGGATCTTGGCCGGGCTAAGCACGGCCGCCATCGCTGGGACAGACTTCGCCGACACGGCCTCCAACCGGATGGGCGAGCCTGTGTCGCCGGCCAGAGCCTGAACATAGGCGAGGCTGGATTCAAGGACGAAGAACGGCCGCGCGCCCGGTCGTCCGAGGTCGCGGCTCTCGTGGATCAGGCCGAATAGCAAGGTTGCGTAGGCGGTCAGCGCGAACTGGGGATCGGTCGCCGTGAAGAGCCTTGTCGCGTTCTCAGCGGCCGCTACGCCAGTCAGCGCGATCAATCGCCTACGATCAATGGAAATGGAAACCTCCGCTGTCGAACAATTTTGTTCGGCTTCGTCGGGCGGGACGGGCGCCAACGCTCCCCGCCGGCGGTCGCGACCATGATCTCAGCCTAAGCGAACAGGTGAGCCCGCTTTGTTGCCGAACGTCCGGCCGCATCGCGCTTGACGCGCTGACCACCTTGCCCGGGAAGGCAGGTTGGCGGGGACCGAAGTCCCGCTCTTGATGCCGATACTGACTTGGGGCGGATCGACAGACGGTTCAAGTGGGCCTGATCCTTCAAGCGCTCCGGGTAACTCAGTGGGACTCGGTAGGGCCGATCGAAGGCGCTCCGCGCCGGAACCGGCCGATCTGGCCCTGCGGAACCGCGCGCACGCGCGTAGGACGCCCACGCTGTGGTCCGGCGCGCGTTCCACGAGCGAACTGATGACTCAGGTTGATCTTCGTGGTGACCGGGTGGTGACCGGCGCGGAATCGCATGCGGCAAGACGCTGTAAATATGATTATAATTCAACACGTTCTCGCGGCTGATCCGACCGTATCGACTACCTCTATTGGGACATCGAACTGGAGGCGTGAGCCTTCAGCGTCGCAGCGTCAGGCCCACACGCACCATGCGCGGCGCATCCAACGTCACCACGCCGGCGGCGCTGCGGCCGGTTTCGATGTTGGCGTTGAAGAGGTTGTCGGCGGCGACGTAGGCGTTCAGCGACGGGGTGAGCCGCCACTCGGCGCGGGCGTCGACGCCCGTGCCGGCCTTGATCAGGCGGGTGTTCTGGTCGTCGTCGAAGCGGGCGCTTTCGAAGCGGACCTCTGCGGTCAGGGTCAGGCGATCCAGCGCCCGCCACGTCGCGCCGGCGGTCACGGTCAGTTCGGGGGTCTCGGCGGGGCGCAGGCCGGTGAGCTGCGGCGCCTGCCCGCCGCCATCGACGCGGGCGCGGGTGTAGGTGAAGGCGGCGCGCAAATCGAGGCTGGCGCTCACCGGCCGTTCGACCTCGCCCTCGACGCCGACCGCATTGATGACGCCGGCGTTCTGGCGCTGAAAGAGCGTGCCGCCGGCCGGGACGAAGCCGGCGACCGGGAAGGTCCTCGGACCCTTGCCGATGGTGACGTTGGTGATGGCGTTGGCCAGCTGGTTGTAGAATATGTCGGCGTCCCAATTGGCCCATCGCTGGCCGCCCAGCCCGGTCTCGACGCCGTAGAGCCGCTCGGGCGTCAGGCCCGAATTGGCCTCGGTGACGTCATTGCCGACCCGGAACGAGCGATGCAGCTCGTTCAGGGTCGCGGGTCGGAAGCCCGAATAGGCGGCGGCGCGGAGATAGAGCGCGGGAGAAATGTCGCGGCGCAGGCCGATGCGGCCGGTGGGCACGAGCCCGCCGCGGTTCACCTGACGCTGGTTCAGGACGGTGGTTCCAGTCTGCACCAGGCTGCCGGCAGAGGTCTGCCAATCGTCCAGCCGCACGCCGCCGGTGAGCAGCCAGCAGCCGAGATTGCGGCTGGCCTCGGCATAGAGGCCGGCGACCAGCTCGCCGCCGCCGGAGACCCGGGTCCCGGTCGGATTGCCCTGATTGTAGAGCCGTTCATGGCTTGAGCCGGCGAAGTCTCGAATGTCGCCGCCCAGCTCCCAGCTGTAAGCCGCTGTCGAGCGCCTGAGCGCGGCGTTGAAGCCGACGCCGTAGGCCGGTGTCGCGTACTGGTTGTTGGCCAGCGTCGCGGTGTTGCGGCTGGCGGCGACCGAGGCGGAGCTGTTGGCCAGGTCCGACCCCTCGACCCAGCCCTGCAGCCGCCAGCCCAGCGCGCCCTCGGCCGGCGGGTTGACCAGGGTGAGGCTGCCCTGCACGCCTCTGGCCCTGGAAGCGGCGAACAGGGTCCCGGCGCCGCGATCCTCCTCATAGCCGCCGATCCGTTCGGACAGCACCAGGCGGCCGATATCCGCCTGCACCCGCTCGGCCGCGCTCCAATCGTGCAACGTCAGCGGCGTGTCCGCCGCGCCCCGTCCCCGCCGCACCGGGATCCAGCCGCCGCTGGTCTCGTCCGAGGCGTCGAGAAAGGCGCGCGTCGGGCCGGCTTCGATCTCGGTGATCGCCGCGGCGCGGGCATAGCCGCGGTCGCCGACCGCGACCTCGCCGGCGACATGGCCGTCAATGCGATCCGGCTGCTCCAGAGCCACCACCCCGGTCAACGCGCCAGCCCCGTAAGGCCCGGCGCCGGCGCCGCGCACCAGGGTCGCGGTCGAGATGGCCTCGGACGGCAGGCCGGTCCAGATCACCCAGCCGCCGAAGGGATCGTTCTGCGGCACGCCGTCCAGGGTCACCAGCGCCCGGCTCGCCCCCGAGCCGGCGATGCCGCGCAGCGACACCCCCTGGGTGGTCGGATTGGCCCCCAGGCTGGAGGTGCGGCGAAACAGCGAAAACCCCGGCGCCGAACCCAACGCCTCGTCCAGCCGCGCACTGACCCTGATCACGGTCGGATCGATCCTCTGTATCGAAAACGCCCGGTCGCCCGCCGCCGCCGGCAACCGCGCCGCCTGCACGATGACGGTCGGGATTTGAGGAGGCTGGTCGACCGGCATGCCGGCGCCGCTAGCCTCCGTCGCCCGCGGTTTCGCGAGCGGCGGCCTCGGCGCGGGTTGCGTCGGCCTTTTCCGGCGCTTCGGCGTCGCGGCGCATCTGGTCGATGTCCATGGCTCGCCCTCCCCGGCCGCGCCCGGCCTTACAGCTTCTCGCTGATCTTGATGGCGGTGCGGCAGCCGGCGCGGATCACCGCCGCCAGCAGCGGATAACCCGGCGCCTCACGAGCGCCCTCTTCCACGGCCAGGTCGCTGTGCGCCAGTTCCTCGTCGCGGAAGCGGGAGAGCTCGGCGGCCAGCACCGGTTCGCGCTCGGCGAGTTCGGCGACCTGGTCGGCGTAATGGGCCTCGATGACGCTCTCTACCGCTTCGGTGCAGGCGTGCGCCGCCTTTTCGCCCATCAGCGCCGTGCCGGCCCCCAGCGCGAAGCCGGCGGCGCGCCAGAGCGGCGCGAACAGGGTCGGGCGCACGCGGGCCTCGGTGAGGCGCTCGTTGAAGGTCGCCAGATGCTCGGCCTCGTGCGCCTCCATCTGTTCCAACTGGCCGGTGATGCGGCTCTTGCTGGCGGCGCGGGCGAACACCGCGCGCTGGCCGCGATAGATGAAGACGGCGGCCAGTTCCCCGGCATGGTCGACGCGCAGGATCTCGTCCAGCCGGCCGCTTTGGGCGCCGGGTCCTGGCCGCGGGGGGACGGGGCGTTGGTTCACCGCTTGCTGCTCCGCACCGCCCAGACCGCGCTCCAGCCGGCCAGCTTGAGCGAGATCAGGGCGTTCCAGCCGGCCATGGAGAGGCCGAGGAAGACCCAGGCCGCCTGGTCGCAACGCGGTGCGGTGACCTTGGCGCCGTTCAACAGATTCGCCATCGAAGCGGCGCTGACCTTGCCGCCCGCGCCGGTGCAGGTGGTCGGGCCCGGCCAGAACTTCCACTCGGCGCCAGCGTGATAGATGGCGATCCCGGCGCCGGCGAGAAAGATCAGGGCCAGCAGCGCGCCGATCCAGGGCGTGAAGATGCGCGGGATGACGCCTTGGCCGGCAATGAAGGCCAGGGCCGCGATCGGCAGGGCCAGCCAATAGACTTGGCGCTCGTAGAGGCACAGCGTGCAGGGCGCGAGATGGCCAAAGGTCTCGAAGGCATGGGCGATGGCCAGCATGGCCGCCGAGGTCACGAAGGCCAGGGCCGGCCAATGGCGCAGGATGGAGGCGATAAGGGCGCGCATCGAAAACCTATGGCTTGAAATCAGCCGCCGCCCAAGAGCTTGAGCAAAACGAAGGCGCCGATGATCGCCACGACGCCGCCCGCGGCCAGCCAGTAGAAGTAGCGGTCGATCACCGCCTTGGCCTTCGGATGCTGTAAGAGCGCCGCCTCCAGGAAGAAGCGGCCACCGCGGGTGACGATCGAGGCGCCGACGAAGACCGGAAAGCTGAAATGCGCGATGCCGGAGGCCAGGGTCACCAGCATGTAGGGCACCGGCGTCAGGCCCTTGATCAGGATGACCGCCAGTCCCCACTGGGCGAACCAGGCGTGGAAGGCCGCAAGCGCCGTGGCGTGGCCGGAGAGCGCCAGGATCTTCAGCCCCAGCCCGGACAGGAAGAAGCCGATGCCATAGCCGATTATGCCACCGGTGACCGATCCGGCCGTGCAGACCCCGGCATAGAGCCAGGCGCGCTCGCGCCGGGCCAGCACCATGGGCGCCAGCATCACGTCGGGCGGCGCGAACGGGAGAGTCGCCTCGATGGTCGCCACCCCGGCCAGCACCGGAAGCGCATAGGGCGTGGCGGCCAGCCGCAGGATGCGATCGTAAAGGGCGCGAAGCATGTCGAGCCGGCTCCTAACAGCGTTCCCGGTCCAAGTCTCGCCACACGCGGCCGGCCATGCTTTGAAGGCGTGCAAAGGAGCCTGCCATGGCCGCAACCCCCGATCCGGAACTGGACGCCGCGGCCGCCGAGGAACTGGCCCAGGCGGTGCGGCTGAAATGGGCGGAACTGCGCAAGCTGGTGCCCTACGGCGACACCTACGAGGGGTTCGGCCCCGCCGGCGGGGCGCTCGAGTTCGAGCGCAGCTACATCTGGCGCGACCAGCCCGACGGCGACATCCTCTGCGAAGTCAACGCCTACCGCGGCCCCGCCCGCTACGACCGCGGCGCCCGCGCCAGCCAGGTCATCGCCAAGCCTTAAGGTCTCCCGAAAGCCCGCGGAGTCCATGCTCGGCGAAGCCGACCAAAGCGCCCTTCTCCCCTCGCGGGACCTAGGGATGCACAGATCTTCGGGCTAAGCCCTGAGGTCCCTTCTCCCCTTGCGGGAGAAGGTGTCGGCGTAGCCGACGGATGAGGGGTCGCGCTCCGATTTCCGAGTAGCGTCAGCGGCTTATCGGATAGGATGATCGACCCCTCATCCGACCCCTTCGGGGCCACCTTCTCCCGCAAGGGGAGAAGGGTATCCTGAGATTGATGAGCGTAAGTCATTGATGGCCAGCCGTCTCGCAAGATGTGAACCCCGCGAGGGGAGAAGGGACGCGTGTTTGCGCTGCGTTGAACCCCTTGCCGCGCGCCGCTAGAGTGGGCGCCTGCTCAGGGCCCCTGTGGTGGAATTGGTAGACGCGCCGCACTCAAAATGCGGTACCGAGAGGTGTGTCGGTTCGAGTCCGACCGGGGGCACCAGCGACGTGTTCGCCAGCGTGTGTCGGCGAGTGGATTACCTTCCGAAAATCAGTTATATAGCGGTGGTGATGCTCCACCGAAGGCCGCCCAAGTTCGCCTGTGATCGCGGTGGTTTGGGGGTCAGCATGGGGGTCACGTCGTGACCGCGGTTCGGAGTGACCCCCAAGATGGCCCTGTCCGACGCTTCAGTGCGAACCGCGAAGGCGGGCGCAGCACAATACAAACTCTTTGACGAGCGCGGCCTGTTCCTGATTGTCCGGCCTTCCGGCGGCAAATTGTGGCGGCTCAAATACCGATACCTGGGCAAGGAGCAACAGCTTACGATTGGCGTGTTTCCGGACGTAGGTTTGAAAGAGGCGCGCCGGCGCCGGGACGAGGCCCGCCAGCAGATCGCCGCCGGTCTGAACCCGTCATTCGAGAGAAAGCGCGCAGCCATCGCAGCGTCGGTTAACGCCGCGAACACCTTCAAGGCGGTGGCGGCTACGAATGGCGCCAATCCAACGGCCAATATGTGCTGGCCGCCGTCACCACCGGACTGATCGCCTCGATCATTCTCGCCAACCATTGATGAGCCGGCTGGGGCGGGTCTAGTTCAGGGCCAGCCCCAGCCCATCGACCTCGGCCATTTCAGCGGCGCTGAGCGGTCCGGCCGCCTCCGCGTCGAGCGCCTGGTCGAGCTCGCCGCGGTTCTTCACCCCCAGGACCACCGTATCGACCCCCGGGAGCGACAGCGCATAGCGGTGGGCGACCAGGGCCGGACCCTCGCCCCAGCGCGCGCAGAGATCGCGGAACGGGGCGGCGCGCTCATAGTCCTTCGCATCCGGATGATTCGGCGACAGCGTACGGTCGAGACCGGAGGTCAGGGCGCCGGCCTGGACGGCCCGGATGCCCATGACCCCGATGTTGTTTGCCTTGGCGGCGGCGAGAATCTCGCGCGGTGCGGCCGGCTCGGCGAACCTGCGGGTGCCGCCGGCGGAATCCATCAGATTGGCGATCACCTGCGCCACGTCCGGGCCTGGCGCATGGGCGAAGGCGTCCAGGATGCTGCGCGGCACGCCGATCCCGGTGACGCCCCAGGCGCCGATCCGGCCCTGCGCCTTCAGACGCTCGAAGGCCGGAACCACCTCATCGACATAGAGCGACCAGCGGGTCGAAAAGGCGTCGCGGCGGCCGTCGCCGTGGGCATAGGCGTAGTCGTCGGGGGCGATGTTGGAATGCAGGAAATAGAGGTCGATCCGCTTTAGCCGCATGGCGTCCAGGGTGGCGCTCAGCGCGGCCTCCAGCCGCTGTGCCGCCTGCCCGGGCGGCGGCGAACCCAGATCGCACTTGCTGGTGATCCTGACACCGTCCGGCAGAGCGCCGGCGAAGGTCTCGCCGATGATCGCCTCGCAGCTGCCGTACATCGGCGCGGTGTCGATCAGGTCGATGCCGCCGTCAATCGCGGCGCGCAGAGTGGCGGCGGATTCCTCGCGGCTGGTCTCGCCCCAGACCTGGCCTATGCCGCCGCCGCCGAGGGTGAGGCGGCTGACGGGACCGAGCGATCCCAGCGTGGCGGTTTTCATCGCGGCGGCCTCCTTAAGTCAAACATGCGCCGGTTGATGCAGATCGGCCACACCGTCCGGAAACATGCAAATGTCTCACGCGGGCGTGACAACCGACCCCATTTTAGGCATTGCCAAGCATGTTTCCCTACAGTCACATGCCTGGGCGCGGATCAAAATCCCACCGTAAGTGCGGGTGCGATCCCAGCGGGGAGGTTACACCAGATGAAGCGTGCATTGCTGCGCGGCGTGTCAGCCGCAACCATGGTCATCGTCGGCGGACTTTGGGCGTCACAAGCCCTGGCGCAGGCCGGGGCGCCGCCGGCGGGACCGACCGCGGAGCAACCCTCGGGCCAGGTCATCGTGACCGCGACGCGGCGCAATGCGGCGATCGAGCACGTTCCGGTGGCCGTCTCCGCCTTCACCGCCAAGCAGCGCCAGGTGCTCGGCATCCAGACCACCCAGCAACTCAGCGACTTCACCCCCGGCCTGTCCTATTTCGCCTCGAACGACCGGGCCTACATCCGCGGCATCGGGCGCAACACGGTCAACCTGGCCACCGAGTCCGGCGTCGCCACCTACTACAACGGCATCTATTACGGCGCGAACGCCTCGATCGCCGAGCAGCACAGCACGCTGTTCGTCGACCAGATCGAGGTCGACCGCGGACCGCAGAACACCCTTCACGGCTCGAACGCCGACGGCGGCACGATCAACTACATCTCGGCCAAGCCGACCCATTCGCTCTATGCCGAGGCCCGCATCGGCGGCCAAAGCTACGGTGAGTATTATGGCGAGGCGGTGGTTTCCGGCCCGATCACCGACTGGCTGCGCTTCCGCGTCGGCGGCAACTATTCCAGACAGACCGGCGGCTTCTTCAACAACCTCATCGGCTCCCGCGAAGGCGGCGTGCTGGCCCAGGGCAACAACGGCAACCAGGAATATTTCGAAGCGCAGCTGGACGCCAATATCGGACCCCACCTGGACGGCTGGGCGATGGTGTCGGCCGGCGATTACCACACCTCGTTCCACACGGCCTCGGTTGTCGGCAACATCAACAACTACGAGTTCCCCAACGGCGCGTTGTTCCCCAGCGGATTTTACGGGCTGTGCGGCTTACCGGGACATAGCATGGACACCGGATGCGCCGGCGGACAGCCGATCGTTCCCGGCAGCGTGACGACCACCCCGGTCAATGCCTCGTCCTTCCCCGGCAACAACCCGTCCAACACGAACATACGGAATTTCATCCAGCAGTTTCACGACTCGAACACCCAGGATCACGACCTGGCGCTGGCGACCCGGTGGACCTACCATTTCGATGGCGCCGACCTACAGTATCTGGGTGGGTTCCAGCAGTTCTACTATAATCTCGGCGTATCCGGCACGGGCGCTGACGCCGGGGTCAACTCCTATCAGGTGGTGACTGCGGGCGGTCCACTCACCATCTTCCCGGGCGGCGAGCACACCCACTTCATCGAGAACGAAGGCTATTTCAGCAACGAGCTGAGCCTGTCCTCGACCACGCCGGGACCGATCCAATGGATCGGTGGCCTCTACTGGTACCACGAGAAGTATGATCAGCCGGTCGAACTGGGCTGCTATCCGTTCCAGCCGCAACTGCGGACGCCGATCTCACTGGCGGCCCTGCTGGGCGGGAAGGGCTTCGTCGCGGCCGCTCCGAACCCGATGGGCTGCGGCATCAACCTGGATACCCACCTGACCTACGACTCCTACGCCGGATACGGCCAGGTGACCTGGCAGATCACGCCGGAGTGGAAGATCGAGGGCGCGGCGCGCTACACCCAGGACCATAAGGTCGGTATCGAGGATTTCCGGGTGGTCAGTTTCGACGACCAGGTGGCTGGCTTCGGGGTCGACCTGACCCCGTTCGCGGTCAGCCCGATCAATCCCGCCACCGGAAAACCCTATCGCGGCAGCGGCGTCGGCTTCTATGATGCCGCAAGCGGCTTTGAAATGCGGACCCTGAACGGGACGTGGAGCGCGGTCACGGGTGAGGCGACCCTCACCTGGCAACCCGATTCGGAAACGCTGGCCTACGCCAAATACAGCCGCGGCTACAAGACAGGCGGCTTCAACGGCGGCCAGGTGGCGGCCTTTCCAGAGACCAATCCCGAATATGTCGATGCGATCGAAGGCGGGGTGAAGAAGAGCTGGGGATCGGTGTTCCAGATCAACGGCGCGGCCTTCTTCTACAACTATCAGAACGACCAGCAGCCCCTGACCATCCAGAATTCCAGCGGGGTCTTGTTCAGCGACGTTTTCAACATCCCGTCGGTGCATACCTACGGGGTGGAGCTGGAGGCGAACTGGCATCCGTTCGAGCCCGTGGTCTTCACCGCCCAGTACACCTATCTGAGCGCCAAGATCGACAAGATCGGCGCATGCGTCGAAGACACCACCGACCCGCTGGCCATCCTGCCCGGCTCCAGGACCGCCGGTTGCCCGGGTCCGGTCGGGGGAATCCAGCTGGTCAATCTGAAGGGCTCGACCCTGCCGGAATCGCCCCCGAACAAGATCTCGCTGAATGCGCTCTATACGCTCAGGTTCGATCCGGGAAACCTGATCCTGTCCGCCTCCTACATCTGGAAGGACAAGACCTATGGCTCGGTCTTCAACATCCCGCAGGCGCTAGCGCCCGCCTATTCGACCGCGAATTTCCGCATCGAATGGGATGACGCCAAGAACCGTTACAATCTCAGCGCCTTCGTCAACAATATCGGCGACGAGACGGGCTATGACATCGTCACGCCGACGCGGGTCTCACCGGCCGGGCAGCCGTATGACCTGGTCGCCAACAAGAGCCTGACCTTCCCGCTGACCGTCGGCGCCGAACTTCAGGTCCGTTTCAAGTAGGCATCATAGCCGCGCGCAGCGGCGCAAAAAAATCGAGGCCGGGCGATGCAAATCGTCCGGCCTCTTTTTTGGCAGAACGCGATTAGTTGACCGGACTGAGGTCGACCACCGGCCGCATAGGCCGCATGCCCAGGTCGGCGAGCAGCCTCGCGTCCTCGTCCTCGCCCGGCAAGGCGGTGGTTAAGAGCTTGCCGCCGACGAACATCGAATTGCCCCCGGCCAGGAAGCAGAGCGCCTGCATCTCGCGGCTCATGCCGTCGCGGCCGGCGGAGAGCCGCACCACCGCCTTCGGACAGACGATCCGCGCGACCGCGACCGTGCGCACGAACTCCAGCCCGTCCAGCGGCGGGCTGTCGCCCAACGGTGTCCCGGGGATCGGCACCAGCGCGTTGACCGGCAAGGACTCCGGATGGGCGGGAAGCGTCGCCAGGGCGTGCAGCAGCCCGGCCCGGGCCTGGCGGCTTTCGCCCATGCCGACGATACCGCCGCAGCAGACGCTCATCCCCGCCGCCCGGACGTGCTCCAAAGTGTCGAGCCGGTCCTGATAGGTGCGGGTGGATATCACCCGGGCATAATCCTCAGGCGCGGTGTCGAGGTTGTGGTTGTAATAGTCGAGCCCCGCGGCGCGCAGGGCGACGGCCTGGTGCGGCTCGAGCATGCCCAGCGTTGCGCAGGTCTCCAGGCCCAACGCCTTGACCCCGGCGATCATGGCCACGAGCCTGGGCAGGTCACGGTCTTTCAGGTCGCGCCAGGCGGCGCCCATGCAGAAACGCTGCGCCCCGCCGGCCTTGGCGGTCGCGGCCTGGGCGATGACCGCATCCGCGTCCATCAGCCGGGTCGCCTTCAGCCCGGTGTCAAAATGCGCCGACTGGCTGCAATAGCCGCAGTCCTCGACGCAGCCGCCGGTCTTCACCGAGAGCAGCTGCGAGAGCTGCATTTCGCTGGGCTCGAACCAGGCCCGATGCACGCTGGCGGCCATGAATACGAGGTCGGCGAACGGCAGATCGAACAGGGCCTCGACCTCGTCGCGGGTCCAGTCGTTCCGCGGTGCGGTGATATTGGCTGACGTCATGGCTGTCCTCTACGGTCGGCGAGGCGCCGGCGTTATCACATCGAACCGCGATTGACCCACACGGGCGGATCAAAAAAGCGTTCGGTTCATCGGAGCCGGAATTTCCTTTACGACTAAGGCCTGCGTTCAAGTCAGGGACAGGCATGGCGGCATCAAACCGACCGGGCGGCCGGGTGCTCAAGCGCCGAAAGACGCCGGCGGCGTTCGCGCCCGCCGAGGTGGCCGAGCGGCTCGACGCGGCCGGGGCCCACTATGCCGCCGGCCGGCTGGACGATGCGGCCCGCGCCTATGAAGCCGTCGAAACGCGCAATCCGGGCGACAACCGCGCCCCCTATTCGCTGGCCATCATCGACATCCGCCTTGGCCGCCTGACCCGCGCCTTCGAGCGGCTGAAGGGCGTGGTCCGCCGCGAGCCCGGCCTGTTCACAGCCCAGCACAATCTGGGTTTCGTCTGCCAGAGCCTGGGGCTGTGGCCGCAAGCCGCGGCAGCCTACGCCGCCGCCCTGGCCCTGCACCCTGACGCCGCGGAGACCGCCTTCAACCTGGCCGCGGCCCTGGCCATCCTTGGACGGACGGATGACGCGATCACGCGCTATCGCGGCCTGATGGCCGACCCCGCCACCGCGCGCCGCGCGCTGACCGGCGCAGGGCTGCTGAAAGCTTCGGCCATCACCGACGCCGAACTGGCGGCCCTGCGGCAGGCTGCGTCGGACGAGGGTGTCGTGGTCGAGGTTCGCACCGGCCTGCTGTTCGCGCTCGGCGAGGTGCTGGAGGCGCGCGGATCTGACCAGGATGCCTTCGCGGCCTTCGCGGACGGCAACCGGCTCAAGTACGACGCGCTGGTGGCCGCGGCGAACGGGCCCGCGGGCGCCTCCGCCCACCCCAAGGCCATCGCCCGCGACCACGCTCGGTCGGCGGCCCGGGTCCAGGCCTTGTTCACACCGGACTTCATCGCCACGCGGCGTGGAAGCGGCCTTACCACCCACCGGCCGATCTTCATCGTCGGCATGCCGCGCTCAGGCTCGACCCTGATCGAGCAGATCCTGTCCAGCCACCCGGCCGTCCAGGGCATGGGCGAAAGCTCGGCCCTTGCCGATGTGCTGGAGCGAGCGAACACTTATGAACCCGGGCGGTCGAGCAACTTTCGCGACCTCGCCAACGACTATCTGGCGACCTTGCGCGCCCGCGGCTGGAAACCCGGCGCGCGGCCGGTCGACAAGACCCTGGAGAGCTTCCTCCATGTCGGCATGATCCATCTGATGTTCCCGCGCGCGGTCATCCTGCACAGCGTGCGCGATCCAGTGGACACCGGCCTGGCCTGCTATCGACAGCTGTTCGGTCACGGCAACGAAACCCTCTATGACCTCGGCCAGATCGGCGCGGAATATGTCAGCTATCGCGCGGTGATGGACCATTGGCGCGCCGTGCTGCCCGGCCGTGTCATCGACGTCAGTCATGAGGCGCTGGTCTCCGATCCCGAGGGACAGATCCGCTGGCTGGTCACCGAGGCGTGCGGGCTCGACTGGGACCCGGCCTGCCTGGCCTTCCACCGCACCAGCCGGCCGGTCCGCACCGCCAGCGTCGCCCAGGTGCGCCAGCCCATCTTCACCACCTCGCTGCAGCGCTGGCGCCGCTACGAACGCCATCTAGGCCCGTTGCTGGAAGCGCTCGGGCCGTATGCGCCGAAGGCCTGAGGCGATCGCATCCGCCGCTTAGCGACTCCAGCGGGGGATGACGGTGAAAATTGCGTGAAGTGTTTTACGCCTCCATGACCGGCACCCACCATTCGACCCAGGCGCCGGCCTGGTCGGGGGTGGAGTCGGCGGGGTAGAATTCCAGGTCTGGGGCCTGGGCCAGCTTGTGGCCGGACTTGGGCACGCGCTCGCCCCAGATCTCCCGGGCCGCGGCCAGCATCTGCGGCTGCAGCGGGCCGCCGTCCATGACCTGGCGAAAGATCAGATAGGTCTGTGGCGCCAAGTCGACGATCTCCAGTCCCGCCGGCGCCGGCGCGTCGGCAGAGAGGTGCACGCCGGCCAGGTAACGCATGGCGCCGGGGTCGGACCCCTGGGCTGCTGCCGAGCAGACGCCGAAGGTCTCACCAAGGCCGCCCTCAAACGGCATCCGCTCGATCAATCGGTCCCAGAGCTTCGGAATGCCCGCCTTGTCGGTCTCATTGAAGTCGGCGGCGAAGCCGGCGATGCGCAGGCGACCTTTACGAACCGGCTGCGGCGCCTGGCTGAGCTGGGTGCGGGACTCAGGGCTGTCGGACATGACGAAAATCTCCGATGGGCTGGTTCGCGCACTGGCCCGACGATAGAGGCCAGGCGGAATGCCGAAGACGCGCTTGAAGGCGCGGGTAAAACCTTCCTGGCTGTCGAAGCCGCAGTCGAAGGCCAGATCGATCAGACTTGGAGAGGCCGGACCGCAGAGCCGGTCCGCCGCCGCGGTCAGCCGGAGCGCCCGCACATAGGCCATGGGGCTCTGGCCAAACCGCGCCCCGAACTGACGCGTGAAATGATAGGCGGAGAGCCCGGCGGCCTCGGCGAGCTGGGCCAGGCTCAGCGGCTCAAACAGCCTGGCGTCGATGTGCCGCCGCGCCCGCTCCAGCGGATCGACAAGAACGGCGGGGCCAGGCGCCAGATCGGTCATGTCCTCACCATGACGCCTGTGCCGCGGCGTGTCTTGACCGGCGTTGCTGGCGCGCGGCCTAACCGAAGTTGGGGCTGAAGCGGATGTTGTCGCGCTCCAGGCCCTTGACCACCACCTCCAGCCCGCCGGACTTGATCATCCATTCCAGCCGGTGGTCGCGGTATTCGCGCTTGAACAGGCCCTGTTCGACCAGGGTCGCGGCGTCGGTCATCGGCAAGGCCGGCGCGGTCATTTCCTCGATGGTCTTGGCCACCGAGGCGCGCGCATTGGCCCGCTCCAGCCAAGCCGAGAGTTTGGAGCCCCGGGCCGGCGGATGGCCGACGCCCAGCGAGCCGTTCACGTAAGGAACCACGGAAAGGTCGCCCCAGCCGAAGCTGTCGCCATTGAACCAGGTCCGGGTTCCCAGCTGGTCTTCGAGCCAGGCGAAGAAACCCTCGGTCTGCGCCTTGGCATTGGCGCGCAGGGTCTCGGCCAGTTCGCCCTCGGCTCTCCGAAACCAGTTCAGTTCGGCCAGGCCCCAGTTGATCGCCTCGAAATGGGTGTCCATCACCTCTTCCAGCATGCGCACCCGCGCCCGCTCGGCGGCGTCCTTGGGCAGCATGGCCGGGTTGGGCCATTTGTCCTCGAGATATTCCAGGATGATGGTCGAATCGAAGATGGCGACCTCGCCGTCGACCAGGGCCGGCACCTCGCCCCGCGGACTGGCCTTGGCGAAATCGCCGCCCACCCCGCCCGCGCCGAGGCCGCCCGGCGACAGCGCCTCGAACTCCAGGCCCTTTTCGCGCAGGGCGATCTTGACCTTCTGGGCATAGGGCGACAGCGGGTGTTCATAGAGGGTGATCATGGCGGGCCCTTGAAGCTTGCTCTAAGCAGCACGCCACAGGCCCGACCCAGGGTCAATCTGGCCAAGCGCGCGATTAGCCGATAAGCCGCGCAAGCCATTGGGAGGCGGTCGGCGCGCATGTTTTCGAAAATCCTGATCGCCAACCGCGGCGAGATCGCCGTCCGCATCATCAAGACCGCCCGCAAGCTGGGGATAGCCACGGTGGTGGTCTATTCCGAAGCGGACGCCGACAGCCTGGCCGTCGAAATGGCCGACCAGACGGTCGCCATCGGCCCCGCGCCCGCCGCCCAATCCTATCTGGTCGCCGAGAAGATCATCGCCGCGGCCGATAAGACCCACGCCGAGGCCATCCATCCAGGCTTCGGCTTCCTGTCCGAAAACGCCGGCTTCGCCCGCGCCTGCGCGGCGGCCGGCATCGTCTTCATCGGGCCCAATCCCGACGCCATCGACGCCATGGGCGACAAGATCGCCTCCAAGCGCTTCGCCACCGCCGCCGGCGTCTCGGTGGTGCCCGGCCATATCGGCGAGATCGCCGACGGGGCGCAGGCGGCCCAGATCTCGCACGAGATCGGCTATCCGGTGATGATCAAGGCTTCGGCCGGCGGCGGCGGCAAGGGCATCCGCGTCGCCTGGAACGACCGCGACGTCGATGAAGGCTTTTCGGCGGTGCGCGCCGAGGCCAAGGCCGCCTTCGGAGACGACCGCATCTTCATCGAGAAGTTCATCGAGAGCCCGCGCCACGTCGAGATCCAGGTCCTGGGCGACGCCCACGGCCATGTGGTGCATCTGTTCGAGCGCGAATGCTCGATCCAGCGGCGCAATCAAAAGGTGATCGAGGAGGCGCCCTCGCCGCTGCTCGATGCCGAAACCCGCGCCGCCATGGGGGCCCAGGCCGTCGCGCTGGCCAAGGCGGTCAACTACAATTCCGCCGGCACGGTGGAGTTCGTCGCCGGCCAGGACAAGAGCTTCTACTTCCTGGAGATGAACACCCGGCTGCAGGTGGAGCATCCGGTGACCGAACTGATCACCGGTGTCGACCTGGTCGAGCAGATGATCCGTGTCGCCGCCGGCGAGCCGCTGGCCTTCACGCAGGATGATCTGGCCATCAAGGGCTGGGCGATCGAGAGCCGGGTCTATGCCGAGGATCCCTTGCGCCGCTTCCTGCCGTCGATCGGCCGGCTGGTGCGCTACGAGGCGCCCGTCGAGGGCGACGCGGACGGCTACATCGTGCGCAACGACGCCGGCGTGCGCGAGGGCGACGAGATCTCGATGTTCTACGACCCGATGATCGCCAAGCTGTCGACCTGGGCGCCGACGCGCCTGGAGGCCATCGACGGCATGGGCCGGGCGCTGGAGGACTTCCACATCGCGGGGCCGAGCCAGAACCTGGCCTTCCTGGCCGCGGTGATGGACCAGGACCGCTACCGCTCCGGCGTCATCTCGACCAACTACATCCCCGACGAATTTCCCGAAGGCTTCCACTGGGTCGCGCCAACCGCCTTCCAGGCCGACCTGATGACCGCGGCCGGCGCCTATATGCACCGGCTGCTGGCGGCCCGCGCCCGGCGCCAGGCCAATGGCCTTGCCGGACCGCTGACCCGCACCGAGTGGGTGGTGGCCATCGACAAGGCCAAGCGTTCCGTCGAGTTGGCCGACATCGAGGACGGCTTGGTCGTAACCCTGCCGGATGAGGGTCGCGCGCTGACCTTGACCGATGTCGATTGGCGGCCCGGCCGGCCGCTGTTCCGCGGGGTGCTCGACGGCCGCGCCTTCACCGCCACGATCGAACAGGCCGAAGAGGGCTTCTTCATCCGCCATCGCGCCGCCCGCGCCCGGGTGCTGGTGCTGACGCCGCTGTCGTCGGCCATGCACGAGCGCCTGCCGGAGAAGGTCAAGGCCGACACCTCCAAACTGGTGGTCTCGCCGATGCCGGGCCTTGTGGTGACCATGGACGCCGTCGCCGGCCAGACCGTGCGCGAGGGCGAGGTGGTCTGCATCATCGAGGCGATGAAGATGCAGAATATCATCCGGGCCGAGCGCGAAGGGGTGGTCAAGGCGGTGAACGCCGCGGCCGGCGACAGCGTCGCGGCCGACGACGTGCTAGTGGAGTTCGCCTGACATGGCCGACGCCGCTTCCGCCGCGACGCGCAGCGACTGGCTGGCCCTGGTCCAGAAGACGCTTAAGGATAAGGATGTCGCCAGCCTGACCCGACGCACCGCCGACGGCCTGAGCATAGCGCCGCTGTACACGGACGAAGACTCGCCGGTGGCTGCGCACCTTCAGTTCAATCCGCGCGACGCCGAGCGACCCTGGGATCTGCGCACGGCGACCGCCAATCCTAGCCCCGACGCCGCCAATGCCGAAATACTGACCGACCTGGATGGCGGCGCGGCTTCGGTAGTGGTGCGCATCGATCCGACTGGCGCAAACGGCGTCGCGGTCGGATCGGCGGAGACGCTGGCGCGGGTGTTGAACGGCGTCATCCTGGAACTGGCCCCGGTCGGCATCGACGCGGGCTTCCTGGGCGTCCAGGCCGCCGACTGGCTGGCCGACGCCGGCAAGTCCTCGCCAACCGCGCAGCTGATGTTCCACCTGGATCCCTTGAGCGCCTTTGCCGAGGCCGGCCGCAGCCCCGGCCCGATCGAGGCGCACCTGATCGCCGGCGCCAATGCTGGGTCGCGGCTCAGCGCCACATATCCCAAGGCCAGCCTGTTCCTGGCCTCAGGGCGAGTCGTGCACGAAGCCGGCGGCGGCGCGGCCGACGAGTTGGGCTTCATGGCCGCCAGCGCGCTCGCCTACGCCAAGGCGCTGGCGCGCGCCGGAATGGACCTGAACGATGCCTTCGCCCGCATCACGCTGGGGCTCTCGGCCGACGCCCAGTATTTCACGACCATCGCCAAGCTGCGCGCCGCGCGGATCATCTGGGAACGGATCGTCCAGGCCTGCGGTGTCGAGGTTCCGGCGCGGATCGAGGCGCGCTCGTCAAGGCGCATGCTGGCCGCCGAGGATGTCTGGACCAACATGCTGCGCCTGACCATTGCCGGCTTCGGCGCGGCGACCGGCGGCGCCGACGCCGTGGTGCTGGGCGCCTTCACCGACCCGCTCGGCCTGCCGACCGCCTTCGCGCGGCGCCAGTCGCGCAACGCCCAGCTGGTCCTGATGGAGGAGGCCCATGTCGGCGCGGTCACCGATCCCGGTCGCGGGGCCTGGTTCATCGAATCCCTCACCGACCAGATCGCCCGCACCGGCTGGGCCTCGTTCCAGGCCATCGAGGCGGCCGGCGGCGTGGTGCGAGCGCTGGAGGCCGGGGTGGTGGCAAAAGAACGCGGCGTCGAGAGCGCCCAGGTCGGCGTCACCGTCTTCCCGAACCCGAACGATACGCCGCCGGCTGTGGAGATCGTGCACGCCGCCGACTTCGCTGTGGACGCGCCTTCGCCGCGGCTCCCCGGCCCGGACAGCATCTGCCCAGCGGTGGCCTAATGAGTTCGTTTCCAGACTTTTCGACGCTTGCTTTGGATGGTCCTTCTCCCCTTGCGGGAGAAGGTGGCCCCCGAAGGGGGTCGGATGAGGGGTCGCGCGGCGGTCCCGCAATGTCCGCCGAGCAAACCTCCGAACGGAGCGAGACCCCTCATCCGTCGGCTTCGCCACCACCTTCTCCCGCAGGGGGAGAAGGGACGCTTACTTGGGAAACACCCGAAGGAATTTCGGTCAAGCCAGCCTACGACGCATCGGACATCGCCAACCTCTCCTTCCCCCAGTCCTATCCGGGCCTGACGCCGTTCGTGCGCGGCCCCTATCCAACCATGTACACGACCAACCCGTGGACCATTCGTCAGTATGCGGGGTTTTCCACCGCCGAGGAGTCCAACGCCTTCTACCGCCGCAACCTGGCCTCGGGGCAGAAAGGGCTGTCGGTGGCCTTCGACCTGGCCACCCACCGGGGTTACGATTCCGACCATCCGCGCGTGGCCGGCGATGTCGGCATGGCCGGGGTGGCGATCGACTCCATTCTCGACATGCGCATCCTGTTTTCCGGCATCCCGCTGGACGAGATGAGCGTGTCGATGACCATGAACGGCGCCGTGCTGCCGATCCTGGCCCTCTACATCATCGCCGCGGAGGAACAGGGCGTGGCGCCCACCAAGCTAGCCGGCACCATTCAGAACGACGTGCTGAAAGAGTTCATGGTGCGGAACACCTATATCTATCCGCCCGAACCCTCCCTGCGCATCGTCTCCGACATCATCGCCTATACCGCCGCCGAGATGCCGCGATTCAACTCCATCTCGATCTCCGGCTACCACATGCAGGAGGCCGGGGCCTCGCTCGACCTTGAGCTGGCCTACACCCTGGCCGACGGCATCGAGTACGTCCGTACCCGTGTCAATGCCGGCATGGATGTCGACGCCTTTGCGCCGCGGCTGTCCTTCTTCTGGAACGCCGGCATGAACGCCTTCATGGAGATCGCCAAGCAGCGCGCGGCGCGGCTGCTCTGGGCCGAGCTGATGGCCGAGCACTTCCATCCCAAGGACCCCCGCTCGCTGATGCTGCGCGCCCATACCCAGACCAGCGGCTGGTCGCTGGCCGCCCAGGACGTCTTCACCAACGTGCCACGCACCGCCATCGAGGCCCTGGCGGCGGTCAGCGGCCAGACGCAGAGCCTGCACACCAACTCGCTGGACGAGGCGATTGCTCTGCCGACGGACTTTTCGGCCCGCATCGCCCGCAACACTCAGCTGATCCTGCAAATAGAGACTGGCCAGACCGCGACCATCGACCCCTGGGGCGGTTCCTACTACGTCGAGCGCCTCACCGCCGATCTGGCCGCCCGCGCCCGCATCCACATCGACGAGGTCGAGGCCCTTGGCGGCATGGCCAAGGCCATCGAACAGGGCCTGCCAAAGCTGCGCATCGAGGAAGCGGCCGCCCGCACCCAGGCGCGCATCGATTCCGGCCGCCAGAGCCTGGTCGGGGTCAACCGCTACCGCACCAACACCTCCGAGCCGATCGCCACGCTGAAGGTCGACAACGCCCAGGTGCGCGCCAACCAGATCGCGCGGCTGGCCCAACTGCGCGCCGAGCGCGATCCGGCCGCGGTCGAGGCGGCGCTGACCGCGCTCACCAACGGCGCACGGGGCAACGGCAACCTGCTGGCGCTGTCCGTCGATGCCGCCCGCGCCAAGGCGACGGTGGGCGAGATCAGCCTGGCGCTGGAAAAAGCCTTCGGCCGCCACAGCGCCGAGATTCGCCTGTTGCGCGACGTCTATGCCGCCGAGGCCGGCCCCGACGCCAAGATGGCACGCGCCAAGGCCATGGTCGAAGCCTTCACCGCCGCCGACGGCCGGCCGCCCTCGGTGCTGATCGCCAAGCTCGGCCAGGACGGCCACGACCGCGGCCAGAAGGTGATCGCCACCGGTTTCGCCGACCTGGGCTTCACGGTGGACGTCGGCCCGCTGTTCGCCACCCCGGCCGAGGCCGCCGCGGACGCCGCGCGCACCAACGTCCACGTGCTGGGCGTCTCGTCGCTGGCCGCCGGGCATCTGACCCTGGTTCCCGAACTGAGGAGCGAACTCGAGCGGCTGGATCGCAAGGACATCATGCTGGTCGTCGGCGGCGTCATCCCCGACGAAGACCTGGCCGTCCTGGAAGCGGAAGGCGTCGCCGCCGTCTTCCAGCCCGGCACCGTGCTGGCCGAAGCGGCGATGCGGTTGCTGGATGAGCTGAATCGGCGCCTAGGCTACGCGCAAGGATAGCTTCAGGCGGAAAGACTTCAGAGGATGACGAGGCTCGGTCTCTACGCGGCGATCCTTTGCCTCTTCCTGCCGGCGGCCAACCTGACCTGGGCGGCCGCACCGGCCCTCACCCTCGTCGACGCCCGCCCTGACGCGGAGAAGACCACCCACACGCTCTCGGATTCCATCTGGTCCTGCGATTTCGGGGTCTATGCGCTGGGGGACGACCTGGCCCGCCAGCAGCCGGCTGCGCCGCGGCTGGACCGCATCGTCGGGCTGAAGGCGGACCTGACGCGCGGCCTTGGCGATCGCTTGGGCGCGCGTACGATCACCGTCGACCACTACAACCTCTACCTCAACCTGACCGCCTCTCAGTCGGGCGTCTCGCCGGACGGCCCGCTCGGCGCCTTGTCGCCGCAGACCCAGACGCGCGAAGCCAAGTGCTCGCGCGACAAGATGACCGCCGGCTGGTTCGACGGGTCCGAACTCTCCACCCCCTACCCGCCCTATATCGTCGAGATGGAGGTCGAGTTGGACGGCCGGCGCCACAAGGTTCGCACAGTCGTCTCGACCCACAAGGACGTGGCCCAGCTCGACATCATCCAGGCCGCCTTCGCCCAGGCCAACGCCGCTCTGATCGCCGAACTGGAGAAGGGTTTGCCTTGATCCACTGGTCGCAGAGGGGATGCCAAATTGGGGACACGTACGGCTCCCCAAGGCCGGCGTGTTGCTCTGATGGGCTAGGGGAGCCGTACATGTCCCCAATTTCCCGCGAAGCTCAGGCCGCGCCCGCCAGCCAGGCGCCGTCCTTGAGCACGGTCTCATAGAAGCGCTCGCCCATGCGGCGATAACCGGCCGCGTTCGGGTGGAGGTCGTCAGGCAGGTCGGGCGCGTCGGCCACGTTGAACAGCGCCAGGCCCGACAGGTAGCGGATCGCCCGGTCGCCGGCCTTGGCGCGCGTCTCAACCACGTTTTCAAGCAACTCGCGCATGCGGCTGAGCGACGGTCCGCCGGCGGACCCCTCGCTCTCGCGGCTGGCGGAATAGATCGGCGAGACGATCATCAGCGGCGTGGTCGGATGCTTCTCACGGATGATCGAGATCATCGAATGGGCGGAGTCCAGGAAGGTGCGCTCCTTCAGCATGCCCTCGGAATACACATTGATGCCCAGCTTGAGCACGATCCCATCAGCCCGCTGGTCGCGGATGGCGCGGGCGGCCAGACCCGAGAGCAGGCAGGACCCGGCCCAGCCCAGGTTCAGATGCGCCATGTCGGCCAGGCTCGATGCCACCGCCGGCCAGGCGCCGGAGGAGCCGTCCGCCTCCATGCAATGGGAAATGGAGCTGCCGTGGAAGACCAGCCGGCGCCGGTCGTCCGGCCAGGCGGCCCAATGGGCGCCGTCGTCCAGCTCGACCGCAGTGATCGAGACGGTGGCCACCTGCGGCAGCCACAGCTCGAGCGTCTTTTCACCGGCCGGCAGGTCGTCGAAGACGATCGTGGCGTGCTCATCGCCCTCGGTGCGGCCCTCGGCGGTCAGTCGCGCGCCGCCCTGCGCCGGCTTGCGCTCCCATAAGCGGCCGTCGACATAGAGTTCGTAATTGGCCTGGCGATCGGCGCCGACCGCCTGCCTTTGAGTTGAGCCCAGGCGAAGGCTGCGCGAGTCCGTGGTCAGCCGCAGCCGCACGCCGGCCGCGCAGGAGGCCACCCAGCGGGTGAAGGGATCGAGAAAGGTCAGGTCCTCAAGCGGAAACCGCACCGGCTGCACCGCGCCCGGCCGGCGGCGCAGGTCCACCTCGCCTTCCAGAAGCTCGCCCAGGACGCTCAGATCAATGGCTTGCATGGTGGTCTCCCCGGCCTCTATTCAAACCGCGCGCCTCCGGCAAAACAAGGGGCGAGCAAGGGGTGGAGCGGCAGGTCATGAGCACTCTCGACGAGGCGCGCCGGCTGGTCGCCGAGGACGACCGCCAGGACTTCGACTTCGCCAGCCACGGCTTCATCGCCACCCGCGCCGATCCGGTGATCCGACGCGCCGACGGACGCGCCGCCTTCGACCTGTCGTCCTATGGATTCCTCGATGGCGCGGCGCCCGACACCGCCAATCCCAGCCTGTGGCGCCAGGCGCAAATCCTGACCAAGCACGGTCTCTTCAAAGTGGCCGAGCGCATCTATCAGGTGCGCGGCTTCGACGTCTCCACCGTCACCTTCATCGACGCCGGCGCGGGCTGGATCGTGGTCGATCCGCTGACCACGGTCGAGGTGGCGCGCGCGGCCCTGGACCTGGCCCAGCAGCACGTGGCCGAGAAACCGGTGCTGGCGGTGATCTATTCGCACAGCCACGTCGACCACTATGGCGGCGTTGGCGGCGTGATCACCGCGGCCGATGCGGCGGCCGGCAGGGTGAAGGTGATCGCGCCCGAAGGCTTTCTCGAACACGCGGTCTCGGAGAACATCATCGCCGGCCCGGCCATGCTGCGCCGCGCCCGCTTTCAGTTCGGCCACACCTTGCCGCGCGGGGCGGAGGGCGAGATGACCTCGGGCCTCGGCCCCTGCCCGTCCATGGGCACCCTGTCGCTGATCGCGCCCACCGACCTGGTCACGCACACCGGCCAGGAGATCACCGTCGGCGACGTCACGATGGTTTTCCAGCTGACCCCTGGCACGGAGGCGCCGGCGGAGATGAACTTTCACCTGCCGCAGTTCCGCGCCGTCTTCATGGCCGAGAACGCCAACCTGACCATGCACAACCTGTTGCCGGCCAGAGGCGCGCTGGTGCGCGACGCCAAGGCCTGGGCCGACTATCTGACCGAATCCATCCGCCTATTCGGGCCGGTCAGCGACGTGATGTTCGCCGCCCACGGCATCCCGCGCTTTGGCCAGGCCGAGATCACCACCTTTCTGACCAACCACCGCGACGCCTACAAATTCCTGCACGACCAGTCGGTCAGGCTGATGAACACTGGCCTGACCGGCCCCGAGATCGCCGAGGTGCTGGCCCTGCCGCAGGTGCTGGCCAGGCAGTGGTTCAACCGCGGCTACTACGGCACCATGAGCCACAACGCCAAGGCCATCTATCAGCGCTATCTGGGCTGGTACGACGCCAATCCGGCCAACCTGAACCCCCTGCCGCCGGAGCCGGCCGCCAAGAAGTACGTCGCGGCCATGGGCGGCGCGGAGGCCGTGATGGCGCAGGCCGATACGGCCGTGCAAGCCGGCGAGCTGCGCTGGGCGGCGACGCTGCTGAACCACGTGGTGTTCGCCGACGACGCCAACACCACCGCCCGCGAAAAACTGGCGGCGATCTATACCGAACTCGGTTTCGAGTCCGAGGCCGGCACCTGGCGCAACATCTACCTGACCGGCGCCCAGGAGCTGCGCAGCGGCCCGGCGCCGTTGCCGGGGGCGGGCTTCAGCCCCGATGTGCTGGCGGCGACCACCACGCCGATGCTGCTGGATTTCGCCGCCGTGCGGGTCAATCCGGACAAGGCCGCCGCGCGCGCCTTTAAGATCAACCTGCTGCTGACAGATCGCGATGAGCAGGTTCTGATCACCGTCGAGAATGGGGTGCTGGTGCATGAGTTCGGCGTGCACGAGGTCGGGGCCGGCGCAACCGTGCGCATGAAACGGCCCGACCTACTGATGACCTTGTTCGCCGGCATCCCGCTGGCGGCGCGCGTCGAGTCCGGCGACATCCTCATCGAGGGCGATGCGTCCCTCTACCCCGCCCTGATCGACCTGATCGAACCCCTGACCCCGAACTTTCCGGTGGTCACGCCTTAATTTTTTTCCGTCATCGCCCGGCTTGTCCGGGCGACCCATGAACACCGAAGTCAACAATGTTCATGGGCGGTCGGGCGCCGCGCACACTCACGTTCGCTGGTGTTCATGGGTGGCCCGAACAAGTCGGGCCATGACGGTTAGGGGTAGGCCGCGCCTTATTTCGCCGCCACGCTCGCGGACGTCAGATCGTCGCCCAGGACGATCTCGCCGCTGAAATGCGGCCGGGCGAATTCGCGCCACTGGTCTTCCTGGCCGGGCGCCAGGTTGGGCACGTAGTGGGTGAGCATCAGGGTGCGCACCCCGGCGCGCTGGGCGGTCTGCGCCGCCTGCTCGACAGTAGAGTGGTAGTCGAGAATGTCTTGTAGCCGCTGCATCGGCACACGTCTGAGCAGGTCGTCGCGGATCACCGTCTGCACATAGATGTCGGCGCCTTTGCACAGCGCGTCGAGCCCAGGGCAGGGCACCGTGTCGCCGGCCAGGGCCACGACGCCGCCAGCCTGCTCGATGCGGTAGCCAAGGGTCGGGAAGACCGGCGAATGGTCGGTCTGGTGCGCCGAGATCGCGCAGTCGCCGACCATGAACCGATCGCCCGGCTCAAGCTCAGTGGTCTCGACCACCGGCCCCGCGTTCAGGTCGGCATGGTGGTCGATACGGTATTTGACGTCGAAGGCCAGCATGGCCAGCGTCGCCTCGACCAGGGCCTTGGCGCCCTTGGGGCCGAACACCTTCAGCGGAACCGGTGCGGTGTTCATCACCCAATAGCTGGTGATGATGTCGTTCAGGTCGGTGATGTGGTCGGAGTGCATGTGGGTGAGCAGCACCGCCGAGATCGCCGACGGCGCCACGCCGGCCGCCGCCAGCCGCATGACCACGCCGCGGCCGCAGTCGGCCAGCAGGTTCACAGCCCCTGCCCTGACCAGGGTCGCCGGCCCGGCCCGGTTGGGGCTGGGAATGGGCGAGCCGGTGCCCAGCAAAATCACGTCCATGAAAGGTCCTTTTAAGCCGCGTAGACCGCGCGTTCGAACGCGCCGAAGGCGGCCAGGGCGCGGGGGTCGGCGAAGGGCAGGAACTGGGCGCACATGACGCCGGCCGCGCCTGAAGCCCGATCGATCCAGTAGTAGCAGTTGGAGAGCCCGGCCCAGGCCAGCGAACCGGCGGCGCGGCCGTTCGGACCGGCCGCCAGGTTGGCGACAAAGCCCAGGGTCCAAGCCTTGGCCGCGTCCGGGAAGGGGTCGAAGGTGTTGGACGTGTGCGCCTGGGCGCTCTCCAGCACGCCGACACCGACGCCTTCGGTCTCGGCGGCGCAGAGGGCGTCGAGGTTGGCGGATTTGAGCAACTGCGGGCCGCGACCCAGCATCGAGTCCAGGAAGCGCAGATACTGGCCGGGGCTGGAATAGAGCCCGCCGCCGCCCATGCCGAAATAGGCCGTCGGCGGCATGCCAAACGCCATGGGCGCGAGGCCGCCGTCCGGCGTACGCGCATGCATGGAGGCCAGCCGGCCGCGCTGCTCGTCGCCGAGGAAGAAGCCGCTGTCGTCCATGCCCAAGGGGCTGAAGACGCGGCGGCGCATATAGGCGTCGAAGGCCTCGCCCGTGACGGCCTCGATCAGCCTGTCGGCCCAATCGATGCCGATGCCGTACTGCCAGCCCTGGCCCGGCTCGAACACCAGGACGGCTTCGGGCGGCTCGCCGCGTGCATCGGGGCGCCCGGTCGCCGCATGGTAGCGCGCCAGGGCCGGGCTACAGAATTCGTAGGCGAAACCGGAGGTGTGGGTCAGCAGCCGGCGGAGCGTGATCGGTTGCGTCGCCGGCTCGAGGATCGGCTTCTCCGCGGCATCGAAACCTTTCAGCACCTTGGGCGCGGCCAGCTGCGGCAGCCAATCGCCGACCGGGTCGTCCAGGCCGATCCGGTCGTCTTCGACCAGTTGCAGCGCCGCCGCGGAAGTCATCGCCTTAGTGCAGGAGGCCATCCAGAAGAGGGTGTCGGTGGTCATCGGCGCCGGGTTGTCGATCCCCCGCACGCCGACCGCGACCTCGACGCGCTCGCCGTCCGGCAACCGCGCCGCGGCGACCAAGCCGGGCAGACCGGCCTCGGCCAGGCCGTTGGTCAGCGCTTCACGCACCCGCTCGGTCGTGCTCATCGGACGTGCATCCCTCCGTCGACCACCAGCAGGACGCCGGTGATGAATTTCGCTTCGTCGGAGGCCAGGAAGAGGGCCGCATTGGCCGTGTCCCAAGCCGTTCCCATCTCGCCCATCGGCACGCGAGCGTTGCGGGCGGCGCGAACCTCATCGGCGCTGCGGCCGCTGGCTGTGGATATGCCGACGACCGCCATGGGCGTGTCCATCAGCCCGGGCAGGACGGCGTTGCAGCGGACGCGATACTTGGCGTTGGCGGAGGCGACGCTGGTGGTCAGCCGGTTCACCCCGGCCTTGGAGACTTCGTAGGCGATCTGGTTGCCGCCGGAGAGCGAGGCCAGCGACGAGATGTTGACGATGGCCCCGCCGCCGGCCGCGCGCATCACCGGAATGACCGCCTTGCAGACCAGCCACTGGCCCTTGAGGTTGACCTCGAGGATCTTGTCGAAGGCCGGTTCGTCGGCATGCTGCGCCGGGCCGTCGCGGCCGCCGGCCGAACCGCCGACGCCGACATTGTTGACCAGGATATCCACGCCGCCCAGCCGCGCAACGCCGGTCGAGGCGATGGCGGCGGCCCGGGCGGCGTCGGTGACGTCGGCCTCGAAGGCGGACGCCTCGCCGCCCTCGGCGGTGATCATCGCCGCGGTCTCTTCTGCCCGCCGCATCACCCGGTCGACGCAGAGCACGTGCGCGCCTTCACGGGCGAACAGCATGGCCATGGCGCGGCCGTTGCCGATGGTCTCGCCGGGGGTCTGGCCGGCGCCGACGACGATGGCGGTCTTGCCTTGCAGGCGGTCGGCCATCGCGGTCAGGCCGTGAGGTCGGGATCGAGGGTCAGGCCGGCATCGAGTTGCACGCCGAAGCTGTTCAGCATCATCGAGACCTGGGTGTACTGGCCGACGGTGAAGACCACGTCCATGCACTGCTTTTGATCGAAATGGTGGGTCAGGTCGGCCCAGACGGCGTCGCTGATGCAATGTTCGAACACCAGCTCATCGGCGGCGCGCAGCAGCGAGGCCTCGGCCGGGTTCCAGTTGATCGAGGACGGCCCCTCCTTGATCGCCTCGATCTCGTTCTCCTTCAGTCCCTCGCGCAGGCCGATGACCTTGTGCTGGGCGAATTCGTAGCCCGACTTGCACAGGAAGCCCACGCGCAGGATCAGGATTTCGCGCTCTCGCGCCGGCAGGTTGTTGCGCCGCGACAGCACGTAGTCGCCCCATTGCAGAAAGCGGGTCAGCGCCTTGGGCGCATGCGCCAGGGTGGCGAAGATGTTCAGCGGCGCTCGGCCATTGGCCATGACCGTGGCCAGCGCCTCGCGCTGGTCCTTATCGAGGTCGGCGACGCTAAGCGGCGCGATGCGCGGCTGGCTCAGTCTCATGGCGTGCTCCCAGGCGTGTTGTTCTTGTGAAACGACCTAACAGACCGCGCCTTGGCCGACCATATGGGGCCGGCTTGCCCGCCGCGGCCAGGACGGTTAAGCTTTGCGCTTCGAGTGAGGTTTCGGATGTGTGAAATCAGTCGTTTGAAGCGCCCAGGGTAGCCGGGGTCCAACCCCGCGCCACCAATGCCGTTCGCGCGCGAACCGCCGCGAGCGGCTGCACTTTCATTCGACTGACGGAATTTCACCCATGCCGAAACTCAAAGGCGAGAGCGCGTCTTCGCGCCGCCCCACCCCCTATGCCGACCTCAATGCCGTGTTGGCCGAACTGGTCGAACACGCCCGCACCCTGCTCGCCGACAACTTCGTCGGGGCCTATCTGCAGGGCTCGTTCGCGCTCGGCGATTTCGACCGGCACAGCGACCTCGATTTCATCGTCGTCACCCACGAGGACATCGCGCCCGACCAGTTGCCGGCCCTGCAGGCCATGCACGACCACCTGCACGCCCTGCCCGGCCCTTGGGGGCCGCGCCTGGAGGGCTCCTATGCGCCCAAGTCGATCCTGCGCCGCTGGACGACGACGCCGCGCGATCCGCCTGGAGAGCCCCGAGCCGACGACTGGAAGGACCCGGGCGCCAGCGGGTTGGCGCCGCACGTCTATCCCTTCCTCTTCCTCGGCAACGGCGAGCGCGTGCTGGTGCGCTCGGAGCACGACAACACCCAGGTTCTGCGCTGGATCCTGCGCGAAAAGGGCGTGGCGCTGGCCGGCCCGGCAGCGCGTGGCCTGATCGATCTCGTGCCGGCCGAGGCATTGCGCGAAGAGGTTCGGGTGTCGCTGGACCGACTGATGGCCATGGGCGAGGCGGAGCTCACCCAGCCCATGTGGGTCCAGACCTTTATGGCCCTGCTGATGGGGCGCATGCTGTACGTCCTGTCCACCGGGCGGATCTGTTCGAAGAAGACCGCCGTCGCCTTCGCCAACCGGACGCTGGAGCCGCGCTTCGCCGGTCTGATCGAGCGCGGTTGGCGCGAGCGTGAGGCGCGACCAGAGGGCCAGGCCGAACTCGCCGCCTATTTTCGTGGGGCGTCCACCGATCCCGATGACGCGGCCCTGACCCTCGATCTGATCCGCCACGCCCGGGCGGTCGCGCATGTGGTTCCGGCGCGATCGATCATCGAGCAGAAGCTGGCCGCGAAACGCCAGCTGCCGCCCGGCCGCGGCGACTGGCGCGGCGGCCTGAACCAGCGCGGCCCCTCCGCGAGAAGCTGGACCCCGCCGCCCACCCGGCCCGGCGGGCGGGGCCGGCGCGGCTAGGCCAGTATTTTCCGCTCATCCTCGCGAAAGCGGGGACCCAGGCGTTTTTGTTTGGGCTGCGGCGCACCCTGCTGCGACCAAGATTTGACCGCCAAGGGCGCCAAGTTCGCCAAGAAGACGAAGGTCAGTTCTGACCTCCTGGCGCACTGGCGAACTTGGCGGTTGGAAAAAAACCTGGGTCCCCGCTTTCGCGGGGATGAGCGGGATTGGTTCGTCAGCTCCAACGCTGCGGCGGGGCCTGGGCTTTCAGGGCCATCAGGCGCTCGCGCAGGGCGTTCATGAAGCTGAGTCGATCGCCGGTCCAGGGCGCCGGCTCGCCGATCAGTACGGTGCAGTTCATCGGCACCGGGATGCCCGCCCCCTTGGGCAGGACGCGGCCGACGCCCTCGATCCAGACCGGGATGACCGGGGCGGTGGGAACGTCCTCCGCCAAGCGGGCGATGCCGCTTTTCAGCGCACCCATCTCGTCGCTGGCGTCGCCGCGGGTGCCCTCGGGAAAGAGGATGACGATGTGGCCTGAGGCGAGCGCCTCGCGCATCGGCGCCAGCACGTCGGCGCCCGATCCGGCGAGGGCGCGCTGCACCGGCACGATGCCCACCACCTTACGCGAGAACCAGCTGATCAGCGGCCCCCTGAGGAAATAGTCGGCCGCCGCCGCCGGCCGCAGCAACGGCACAAGCCTGGCTGGAAAAATGGTCAGCAGCACAAGGGTGTCGACATGGCTGTTGTGGTTGGCGGCGATGATCGCCGGCCCGGTCCTGGGCAGATGCTCGGCGCCGATCACGTCCGCCCCGGTCATGAACTGGGCGAGCGGCCGGGCGAACACGGTCAGCAGCAGAAGGCGGATCAGGGCCATGGCAACGGCGAGAAGGCGAAGAAGATGATCAGGTGAAAATAGAGCGGCGCGGTGAAGGTCAGGCTGTCGATGCGGTCGAGCACGCCGCCGTGACCAGGGATGCTGCGGCTGGTGTCCTTGACGCCGAGGTCGCGTTTGATCGCCGACATGGTGACGTCGCCGGCGAAACCCGCCAGCGGCAGCGACGCGGCGATGACCGCCAACGGCCAACCCCGGACCGGCAGGAAAAAGGGGCCTAGGAACCAGACCAGCAGGAAGGTGGTCGCCCAGCCGCCGAGAAAGCCCTCCCAGGTCTTATTGGGGCTGACCTTGGGCATGATCTTATGGCGGCCGGTGAGCTTGCCCCAGACATATTGCGCCACGTCGTTGGCCTCGGTGGCCAGCAGCAGGAAGAAGAGCAGACCCGCCCCGCCGGCCTGGGGCGCCTGGCTGAACGGGGTGCGCGCCAGATAGGCGGCGAACCCGATATTGTAGACGCAGGCCACCAGCCCCCAGTTGAAGATCGCCGTGGTTCGAAGGTAGGCGCGGGTCTCGCCGATCACCGCCAGGATGAAGGGCGCGACCAGGAAGGCCCAGACCGGGATGAAGACCAGATAGATGCCGTAGCGGTTGATCGCCAGCAGCCCGTAGCTGGCCGGAATGACCAGATAGGCGATCAAAATCACCAGCCGATCCTCGCGGCGCAGCGGCGCCAGCGACAGGTACTCCCGAAGCGCCATGAAGGAGATGAGCGCGAACAGGCAGAGCGTCGCCACCCAGCCGAAGAGCAGGGCTGCGCCGACCAGCGCCGCCATTACCCACCAACTCGCCATCCGCTGGCGCAGATTGGCGTGGTCACCGGCGGGACGCACGATCGGCAAGGCCAGCGCCGCGATGCTGCCCAGGATCAGCAGGCCAAGCACCCCGGCCATGCCCCAGAACAAGGGCGGCGTGATCTGAATGATCGGGAGGGCCGCGAACAACGGCGGGAGCGTCATGACGGCGGTTCCAGGCGCGATCGCGCCGGGGGCAAGCATGGCCGCTCGCCCGTTGCGGTCAAGCCTGTTCGGATATTGGCCTCTGAGCTCTTATGTAGTATTGTAGATCATTCCTGTCGGAGTCACGCGATGACCGTCACCAAACTCTCCAGCCGCGAGTTCAATCAGGACGTCAGCCGCGCCAAACGCGCCGCGGATGAAGGTCCGGTGATCATCACCGACCGGGGCCAGCCAGCCTATGTGCTTTTGCGCCACGACGCCTATCGGCGGCTGAAAGGCGATGGCCCGACGATTGTCGATATGTTGGCGGATCCGGACTCGGCCCACATCGACTTCGATCCGCCTCGTCTGGGTAACGGGATATTCCGACCCGCCGAACTGAAGTGATGTTTCTTCTCGATACGAACGTCATCTCGGAACTGAGACGACCAGACCGCGCCGATCCGAAAGTCCTGGCCTGGGCCACATCGAGACACCCCGACGATCTGTTCTTGTCGGCGATCACGATCCTCGAAATCGAGATCGGCGTGCTGGCGATCGCCCGACACGATCCCGCTCAAGCCCGCCTATTTCGCGCCTGGTTGGAGGAAAGAGTCCTGCCGAGTTTCAATGGGCGCATCCTGTCGGTCGATGTCGATGTCGCGCGTCGTTGCGCCGAGTTGCATGTCCCTGATCGCAGAGCCGAACGCGATGCGTTGATCGCGGCGACGGCCCTGGCCCATCGGCTGACCATGGTCACCCGCAACGTGTCGGACTTCCGGTCCATCGGACTGGATTTGGTCAATCCATGGGATCAATGACCGAGGTCAGTCCGGCGCCCAAAACGATCACCGCCCTGGCGCGTTCGAGCGTGGTGCATGTCGCCTTCGCCTTTTTGGCGATGGGCGCGTGGGCGGTGTTCGCCAACCGCTGGGCGGGGATCAGCCACGCCCTGGTCGCGGGACTGCTGCAGGGGACGCTGTCGGGCGCCATCACGCTGGGGTTGAAGCGCTTTCTGGAAGCCGCCTCGGCCAGGCTGACCGGTGTCTGGGCCCTGATCGTCCCGCCGGCGATCAGCTGCGCCGCCATCCTTGCGCTACTGGTGGCTGCGCACATTCTGGCCGGCACGCGGAACGTCCTGGCGACCATCTCGCTTCCCTATGCAGTCTCATCGACCTACGCCTGGGTCTACACCTGGGCGGTGACCCGGAGACGCACCGCACGGATGATCGCGTGACCGACCTGGAAAACCGAAGGCCGATCAAGGCGCGCGACAGCGGTTGGGCGAAGCGCTTCGCCGCGTCGCTGGCCAAAGGGCGTGTGCGGCCGAACCTGATCTCCGCCACCAGCGTCGCCTTCGCGGCGCTCGGCGGGGCGCTGCTGGCCGTTTCCGGCGTCATGCCCGACTGGGTGCGGCCGGTGGCGATGATCTTCGCCGCCGCCTGCATCCAGGGCCGGCTTCTGTGCAACCTGCTCGACGGCATGGTGGCGGTGGAGCATGGCGAGGGCTCCAAGACCGGGCCGCTGTGGAACGAGCTGCCGGATCGCGCCGCCGACCTGATGTTCCTGGTCGGCGCCGGCTACTCCGCCTACGGGCTTGGTCACAATCTCGGGCCGAACCTCGGCTGGCTGGCCGGCGCGCTGGCCGTCATGACGGCCTATGTGCGCGAACTGGGCCGCGGCCTGGGGTTTCCCGCCGACTTCTCCGGACCCATGGCCAAGCCGCAGCGCATGGCGGCCCTGACCATTCTTTGCCTGATCGCCGCGATCGAACCGCTTTGGGGCGGGCACGGGCTGGTGATGGTGGCCGGGCTGGTCGTCATCGTGATCGGGACGGCGCTGACCGTTACGGGCCGTGTGACCCGGCTGGCTCGGGCGCTGGCGGCGCGCCCATAGACGGCGCGGCCTTGCTGGACGGGTCATTGGTATTGACCGGGCGCAGCTCGATCTCGATCACAGCATAGACCGAGCGCGCCGGCTTCAGTTCGCCGCCGATCACCAGCCGGTAGGGGCCTTGCTTGGCGTCCAGCGGCTTGCCGTTTCGCTGATCGGCCAGGATGATCGGCTCGGTGCGGAAGCTCTTCTCGGTCTCGGCCAGCGACAGCACGGTGGTGAAGCCGTCCTGGCCGGTGACGATGACGATCTGGTTCACCGGCGGTCCGTGCAGGCGCACGTCCGAGGGCGCGCCGACCTCCGCCAGCAGGTCGCCGATCACCGCGCCGGTGAAGGTCGCTTTGTCGCCGTAGGGCACGGTGACGCTGGCCCGGTGCATGGCCCGGATGTCGGCGCCGCTGACCGTCTCGACCCGGGCATGCGGCCCCTTGACGACCACCGATTGCGCCTGCGCAGCGCCGCCGATGGTGAGCGCGATGAGGCCGCAGATCGATGCAATGCGCATGGGCCGTGTCTTCCTCAGGAATGGAATCGCCTCGAAAGACCATGCCATGCGCCGCCAGAATGACCCAATTCGATGGACGCAGCCGGCAGATGAGCCCGTGACAGCGGGCAAAAGGCTTGGCAGGGTCGAATTTCTGATTCTCCGCAACGGAAACCCAACCCATGAACACCGCCGAACTCGTCGACAAGATCGCCGCCCACGACGACAAGATCACCAAGACCCAGGCCAAGGCCATCGTCGACGGCGTCTTCAACGCCATCCGCGACGCCGCCAAGAAGGGCGAAGAGGTCTCGCTGCCCGGCTTTGGCAAGTTCAAGGTGCAGTCGAAGCCGGCGCGCACCGGCCGCAATCCGAGCACCGGCGCGGCCATCCAGATCGCCGCCTCCAAGAAGGTGGTCTTCCAGGCGGCCAAGGTCCTGAAAGACGCCGTCAACGGCTAGAGTTTAGAGACGGGAGCCGGTTGCTCAGGCGGCCGGCTCCCGGTCTGCATCGGCGCGGTGGAAACGCCGAGCCGGGAATCGGCCAGGCCGACATAGAGCCGCCAGGCGCCGTTGAAGGCGACCAGGCCCTCCGCGAACACGACATCGCCCACCTGCCCGTCGGCCTCGGCCGGGTCGATGCGGAGGAAGGGTTCAGTTATGCGCGCGATCACCGCGGTCGGATCGCTTGAATCCAGCAGAATCTGGCCCGGCTGATAGGCGCGGGCTGGCGTGTTCGGCTCACCCGTCGCCGGATGGTTGGCGCCATTGTAAATCAGCACGATGCCCGCCTCGGTCAGCACGGCGGGCGGCCCCGGCTCGGTCAGCAGCGAGTCGAACCGCCGCCGGCGCGGGCCGGCGATCGGATGCAGCCCCATGGTCCCGGGCACGCGGTCGACCCTCCAGCTGGCCGTCCGGCCTTCCGATTGCGGGCTCCAGGTCAGGTAGCGGTCGGGGGCGATATCGATCTCCAGCGGCGTCCAGCCGATCAAGTCGTCCGAGGTGGCGGCGTAGATCACGCCTTCGCCCCAATACATCCAGAACTTGCCTTCGATGCGCGCGGCGACCAGGCGACCATCCTTCCGTTCCGTCACGATCGCGCCGGCTTTGCTGGGCAGGCGGACGTAAGGCGTCCTGGCGAAAGCGGGGCCGGCCTTGGTCCAGCGACGCAGGTCGGGCGAGGTGGCGACGAACAGACTGCCCACCTTGCCGTCGAACGCGGTGTAGGTGCAGACGAAACCGCCGTCCGGGGTCTCGACCACGCGCGGGTCCTCGCAGCCGCCCGGCCACTCCCAGGCCTGCCAGCGGTCGTCGCCGGGGCAAAGCACCGGCTCGGGCGCCAGTTCGAAATGCACACCGTCGGCGCTGGTCGCCAGGCCGATGCGTGAGGTTCCGGCATAGCGGCCGACACGGTCCTCGGCGCGGACCAAGAGGCAGACCCGCCCGTCGTGGACGACGGCGGCGGGATTGAAGACGTCCTTGGACGCCCAGGCGATGGTCTGCTTCGAGACCGGACAGGTGAAGCTGACCTCGGCTTGCTCGGCGAGAATCCGCTCAGGCCTGGAGAAGGGACCGAGCGCCCAGGCAGGCAGTGTCTCGGCGGCGGCGAGGTCGGTCATGGTTTCCGTCCGTGGGTTCAGGCCGCTTCGCGCACGCCCAGCTTGGCCGGCGCCGGTTCCTCTTTCGGCGCGCGCCGGGTCAGGCCCGAGACACCGCCCGAGGACAGCAGGCCGATGTCCGCCAGCAGGCCGGGAATGGCCCATTTGTGCGGAGCGGCGATGTAGCGCGGCTGCCAGACCGGGTCGTACTTGTCCTTGTAGCGGCGCACGCCCTGGAAATTGTACAGCTCCTCGCCGCGCTCGAACAAAAGCCGCCCGACCCGCGACAGGATCGGGGCCAGCGGCCGGTCTTCCAGCCCCGCCAGCGGCGCGCCGCCAAAGGCGAAGGCGACATAGCCCTGGGCGCGGCCCCAGTGCAGCAACTCGACGAACAGGAAGTCCATGACGTTCTTCGGCGCCTCGTCGGCGTAGCGCATCAGGTCCATGGAGAAGCTGGAGCGGTCGGCCGTGGCCCAGATGGTGGCGAAGGCGACGATGCGGCCGTCGACCCGCACGACCGCCGACGGGAACTCGCCGACATAGCGGGCTGAGAAACCGCCCATGGAAAAGCTCTTGTCGCCGCCGGAATGGTGTTCGAGCCAGGCGTCCGAGACCGATTTCAACTCGTCGACCACCTCGGCCACTTCGTCCTGGGTCAGCACCGCGAACTCGGCGCCGAATTCTCCGGCCTTGCGCCAGTTGCGCCTGAGCACCTCGCGGCGGCGGCCGCTGATGGAGAAGCTATCCAGCGCCACGGTGGCGGATTCGCCGATCTTCTGGATCGAAAAGCCGAGCTCGACCACGTCGGGCAGGTCTTCCGGTCCCAACGCATAGAAGGCCGGGCGGGCGGCGTGGGCGTCGGCCAGTTCGCGGAAGCGCCAATAGAGTTCCATGCGCTCGTCGCGGCGGCCGATCGGCGGCCCGAGCCCGATCCAGGAGCGGCCGCGCACGCTGAACATCAGGAAGCTGTCGCCCGAGGCCGAGAAGAAGAAGCGTTTGTCGCCGAGCAGGGCCAGATTGGCCTGCGGTTCGGCCGCCTCGGCCTTGGCCAGGATGGCGCGGATGCGGTCGAGGTCGGGATCGTCGTCGCCGACGATGGGCGGCGTGGCCGGGGTCGCCACCATGCGCCAGAGCCCCACGGCCATCAGCAGGATGGCCGCGCCGGCGGAGGCGCGCAGCGAGCGCGAGGCGTCGGCGTCGGCCATCACCTTCCACCAGAGGGTGTCGGAATAGTCGGCGTTGTGGAAGGACCAGAACCCCAGCGCCGCGGAGCCTGCGACGACCGCGAAGGCCGAGAAAAGCCAGCCCGGGGTGATCTCCATGCGCATCAGCCGCGACGTGCGCGGGAAGGCGGCGCGCAACGGCAGGATGATCAGGCAGATGATCGCCAGCGCGCCGGTCTGCTCCCAGTTGAAGCCCTTGAGCAGCGCCAGCACCGCCGCCACCGCCAGCACCACGACGCTGGCCAGCCAGGCCCCACCGAGCCGTCGACGAAGGCCAAATGCCAGCAGCACCAAAACCAGACCCAAGATGCTGGAGACGAAATGGCTGAGTTCGACGAACCACAGCGGCATGACCCGCACCAGCCAGGTGAAGCGCTCGGGATCGGACGGCGTCGCGCCGGACACCAGCAGCATGATCCCGGCGGCAACGGCCAAGGCCGCCGCGACCAGCGGCCCGGCCTCAAGGGCCGCCGGTTTCAAATCGCCTAGGGCGCGCATGCAGTATCCTGATCCACCTCGGACGCTCCTATCATAGCGCCTGTGACGCGCCGAGGCACGCGGCGGGACCAAATGACGCGGCGGGGCGCGGGCGACCAAACCGGCCCCGACGTCAATCAAACAGATGTTCGAACCGGCTTGCTCGCGTCCTGGCCAGGAGTAAGTTAGGCTGCAAAATAGAAACAAATGCCGACTTTTCGAGGAGCCTGATGGCTGATTTTGGAGCCGACAAGCTGGACACGTTCGCCGCCGAGGTCAGCGAATGGCTGAAGGCGAACTATCCGGCCGAACTGCGCGATCCGAACGTCAGGTCCGACCCCGAAGCCATGTGGGGCGGCCGCGCCTTTGCCGGCAGCGACGACCCGCAGATCGTCTGGATGCGCCGCATGGCGGCCAAGGGCTGGACCGCGCCGACCTGGCCGACCGAATACGGCGGCGGCGGCCTTTCGGCGGCCGAGGCTCGGGTGCTGGAAGGCGAAATCTCACGCGGCGGCTATCGCACGCCGCTGGCTTCCTTCGGCGTCTGGATGCTGGGTCCGGTGCTGCTGGAATACGCCAACGAGGCGCAGAAGAAGGAATACCTGCCCAAGATCGTCGGCGGCGAAATCCGCTGGTGCCAGGGCTATTCCGAGCCCGGCGCGGGCTCCGACCTCGCCTCTTTGCTGACCCGCTGCGAGGACAAAGGCGACCATTGGCTGATCAACGGCCAGAAGATCTGGACCTCCTACGCCAACAAGGCCGACTGGTGCTTCTGTTTGGTGCGCACCGACACCACCAAGAAGCATGACGGCATCAGCTTCGTGCTGATCGACATGACCACGCCGGGCGTCGAGACGCGGCCGATCAAGCTGATCAGTGGCGACAGCCCGTTCTGCGAGACCTTTTTCACCGACGTGAAGATCCCCAAAGAGAACATGGTTGGCCAGCTGAACGGCGGCTGGTCGATCGCCAAGCGGCTGCTGCAATACGAGCGGCAGAACATCTCCGGCGGCTTCGGCGGCGGCGGCGGGGCCGGCGGCTCCTCCGGCGATCTCGGCGCGATCGCCAAGCGCTATGTCGGCACAGACGAGACCGGCGCGGTCGACGATGCCGACCTGCGCTCTCGGGTCACCAAGAACAAGATGGACTTCCAGGCCTTCTACCTGACCATCGCCCGCGTGGCGGCGGAGTCCCGGGTCTCGAATGGCCCGAGCGCCGCCACCTCGATCATCAAATACGCCGCGGCCACCTTCGCCCAGGAGCGTTCGGAGCTGATGGTCGAGGCCATGGGCGCCCAGGGTCTCGGCTGGGAGGGCGAGGCCTTCACGCCCGGTGAAATCGCCGCCACTCACGGCTGGCTGCGCTCGAAGGGCAATTCGATCGAGGGCGGCACCTCGGAGGTCAACGTCAACGTGGTCGCCAAGCGCGTGCTGGGCTTGCCCGATCCGAAATAGCGCTATTGAGTGGCGGGATTAGCCCCGTCCGAATGACATTTTATGCGTAGGGAGATTGATCATGGCCGATTTCGGCAGCGAGGTTGAAGCCTTCCGCGGTGAAGCGCGGAACTGGCTGGAAGAGAATTATCCGCAATCGCTGCGCCGCGACGCCGACGCCACCCTGGAAGCCATCATGATGGGCGGCGTGAAGCCCACCGGCGACCTGAAGCTCTGGAAGGAGCGCATGGCGGCCAAGGGCTGGGGCGCGCCGACCTGGCCGAAACAATACGGCGGCGGCGGCCTTTCGCCCCAGGAGGCGCGCATCCTGCAGGACGAGATGACCCGCATCGGCGCGACCAACCCGATGCTAGGCGTGGGCACCAGCATGTTCGGACCGACCCTGCTCGAATACGGCACCGAGGAGCAGAAGCAGCGCCACATCCCGCCGATCGTGAAGGGCGAGCTGCGCTGGTGCCAGGGCTATTCCGAGCCGGGCGCCGGCTCCGACCTGGCCTCGCTGACCACCAAGGCCGAGGACAAGGGCGACCATTGGGAGATCAATGGCCAGAAGATCTGGACCTCCGGCGCGCAGTACGCCGACTGGTGCTTCTGCCTGGTCCGCACCGACCCCTCGAAGAAGCATGAGGGCATCAGCTTTGTGCTGATCGACATGCATCAGCCGGGCGTCGAGACCCGGCCGATCAAGCTGATCGCCGGCTCCTCGCCCTTTTGCGAGACTTTCTTCACCAATGCGCGGGCGGAAAAGAACGACATGGTCGGGCCGCTGAACGGCGGCTGGACCGTCGGCAAGCGGCTGCTGCAGCACGAACGTTCCGGCCAGGGCGGCGGCCGCATGATGGGCGGCGGGGCCAGCGTGCCGGACATGGCCAAGAGGTATGTCGGGCTGGACGAGGCCGGCCGCATCGCCGATTCCGACCTGCGCACCCGGATCACCAACCACATGATGAGCGCCCGCGCCCATGCGCTGACCATGCAACGGGTGCTGAACGAGGCCAGGGGCAATCTGAACCCCAGCGCCACCACCTCGATCATGAAGAACTCCGGCACCCAGATCGGCCAGGAGCGCTCGGAGCTGACGCTGGAGATCATGGGCCACCAGGGCCTGGGCTGGGAGGGCGACGATTTCGCCGCCGACGAACTCTCGGCGGTGCGCGGCTGGCTCTCCGGCAAGGCCACCACCATCTTCGGCGGCAGCCAGGAAATTCAGAGCAACATCATTTCCAAGCGGATTCTGGGCTTGCCCGATCCGACCCAATCCGCTTCCTAGTTTTCGAGGAGACCTAAACCCTATGGCAGATTTTGGAGGCGCCGACCTGGACGCCTTCCGCACTGAAGCTCGCGAATGGCTCGAGGCGAATTTTCCGCCCGCGCTGAAGGGCAAGGGCGGAATGATGTTCACCGAGGGGCGCGAAGAACTCAGCGGCGACGCGGCCGAGTGGAAGCAGCGCATCGGCGACAAGGGCTGGGGCGTTCCGACCTGGCCCAAGGCCTATGGCGGCGGCGGCCTCGAGCCGGCGCAAGGCCGCGTGCTGCAGCAGGAGATGAATCGCATCGGGGCCTGGAACCCGATCGGCGGCATGGGCGTGATGATGTTCGGCCCGACCCTGCTCGAATACGGCAACGAAGAGCAGAAGAAAGAGCACATCCCGGCGATCGCCCATGGCACGGTCGCCTGGTGCCAGGGTTTTTCCGAGCCCGGCGCCGGCTCAGACCTCGCCTCGCTGTCCACCAAGTGCGAGGACAAGGGCGACCACTATCTGGTCAACGGCTCCAAGATCTGGACCTCCGGCGGCCAGTGGGCCGACATGTGTTTCTGCCTGGTGCGCACCGACACCTCGAAGAAGCACGAGGGCATCAGCTTCCTGTTGATCGACATGCACGCTCCGGGCGTCGAGGTTCGTCCGATCAAGCTGATCGCCGGCGCTTCGCCGTTCTGCGAGACCTTCTTCACCGATGTGAAGGTGCCGAAAGAGAATCTGGTCGGGCCGCTGAACGGCGGCTGGACCATTGCCAAGCGCCTGCTGCAGCATGAACGCAGCGGCCTGTCCGGCGGAGGCGGCGGGGGTGGCGGCGGCGGCATGTTCGGCGTCGGCGGCTCCGTGCCCAGCCTCGCCAAGACCTATGTCGGCGTCGACGACAAGGGACGGATCACCGATTCCGACCTGCGCAGCCGCATCGCCGCCCACGACATGGAACGGCGCGCCTTCCAGCTCACCGCCATGCGCACCATGGTGGAGTCCCGCTCCAACCAGGGGCCGAGCGCCGCGACCTCGATCATGAAGAACGCCGGCACCAAGATCGGCCAGGACCATGCCGAACTCACCCTTGAGATCATGGGAAACCAGGGTCTGGGCTGGGAGGGCGAGGGTTTTACCACCGACGAGTTGCAGGCCGTTCGCGGCTGGCTTGGCGGCAAGGCGACCACCATTTTCGGCGGCAGCCATGAAGTCCAGAACAACATCATCTCAAAGCGGATCCTGGGCCTGCCCGATCCGGTCAACAACACTGCAAGCTAGGGAAGATTGAAAATGGCCGTATTGACTGAAGAACAGAGCATGCTGCGCGACGCAGCCCGCACCTGGACGCAAGAAAAATCCCCCGTCACCGCCTTCCGCAAGATGCGGGATTCCGGCGCCGAGCTGGGCTACGACCCCGCCGCCTTCGCCGAAATGGCCGAGATGGGCTGGACCGGGGTCATCATCCCCGAGGAATACGGTGGATCGGACTTCGGCTATCTGAGCCTGGGTCTGATCCTGGAGGAGACCGGCCGCACCCTGACCGCCTCGCCGTTGCTCTCCTCGGCCCTGGCCGCGGCCTCGGCCATCATCCTCGGCGGCTCGGACGCGCAAAAGAGCGCCCATCTGCCGAAGATCGCCGCCGGCGAACTGGTCGCCACCCTGGCCATCGATGAAGGCCCGCACCACAACCCGGAAAAGGTCGCCCTGGCGGCCAAGAAGGGCGGCTCGGGCTACAGCCTCAGCGGCGACAAGAGCTTCGTGCTCGAAGGCATGGCCGCCGGCCTCTTCGTGGTCTCGGGCCGCACCTCAGGCAAGCCGGGCGACAAGGACGGCATCACCCTCTTCCTCGTCCCCGCCGACGCCAAGGGCGTCAGCCGCAAGGCGCTGAAGCTGGCCGACAGCCGCGGCGCGGCCAACGTGTCGTTCGCCAATGTCGAGGTCGGCGCCGACGCCGTGCTCGGCGAAGCCGACAAGGGCGGCGAACTGCTCGAAAAGGTGCTCGACCGCGCCCGCGCCGGTCTCGCCGCCGAAATGCTCGGCGCCGCGACCCAGGCCTTCGACGTCACCCTCGACTATCTGAAGACCCGCGTGCAGTTCGGTCAGGTGATCGGCGCCTTCCAGGCGCTGCAGCACCGCGCCGCCAAGATGTTTACCGATCTGGAACTGGCCCGCTCCTGCGTCGAGGCGGCTTTGACCGCCATCGACAACAATGCGCCGGACACCGCCGAGCTGGTCTCGCTGGCCAAGGCCAAGATGGGCGACACCCTGCACCTGGTCTCCAACGAGATGGTGCAGATGCACGGCGGCATCGGCATGACCGACGCTCACGACGCCGGCCTCTACCTGAAGCGCGCCCGCGCCGCCGAAGCCTCCTACGGCGGCCAATCCTACCACCGCGACCGCTACGCGCGGCTGAACGGCTACTAGGCTAAGAGGCCGCCTCTCCCTGCCTCGTGCGGGGAGGGGCCGGCCTGCCCTTCCCTCGGAACCGGCATGGCGGTAGGTCGTTGCCTCCGCACGGCCGGAGGACTTCCATGACCTTGAAGCTGAAGAGTCTCGACCGGCAGGTGGTGGTGATTACTGGCGCCACCTCGGGCATCGGCCTCTCCACCGCGCGCGCCGCGGCCGCGCGAGGCGCGACCCTGATGCTGGCCGCGCGCAACGAGGAGGCGCTGAAGAGCGTTTGCGACGACCTGGCCGGCAAGGGCGCCAAGACCGCCTATGTGGTCGCCGACGTCGGGGTCGAGGCCGATGTGCGCGCCATCGCCGCCGCCGCGGTCGCCCGCTTCGGCGGCTTCGACACCTGGGTCAACGACGCCGGCGTCTCCATCTTCGGCGAGATCACCCAGACCCCGATCGAAGACCAGCGCCGCCTGTTCGAGACCAACTATTGGGGCGTGGTCTATGGCTCGCTGATCGCGGTCGAGCATTTCCGTGAGCGGCCGGGCGGCGGCGCGCTGATCAATGTCGGCTCGGTGCTCGGCGACCTGGCCATTCCGCTGCAAGGCGCCTATTCGGCCTCGAAGCACGCGGTGAAGGGCTTCACCAACGTGCTGCGCATGGAGCTGATGCGCGAAGGCGCGCCGGTCTCGGTGACCCTGATCCGGCCCTCGGCCATCGACACGCCGTACAAGGACCATGCCCGCAACCTGACCGGCGCGCCGGTGAAGAACCCCGCGCCGGTCTATGCCGCGCCGCTGGTCGCCCAGGCCATCCTCTATGCCGCCGAGCATAAGACCCGGGAACTCACGGTCGGCGCCAGCGGCCCCATCCTGGCCGCTCTCGGAGCCCTCGCGCCGATGGTCGCCGAACCGCTGCTCGCCTGGCTCGCGCCGATGCTGCAGCGGGACGAGGAAGGCCGCCGCGGCACGCGTCACGACAACCTGCACCAGGCCGGCCAGGATCTGCGCGAGCGCGCCTATTACAAGGGCGTGCGGGAATCGAGCCTGTTCTCCTCGGCCCAGATGCGCCCCCGGGCGACCATGGCCATCGCCGTCCTGGCCAGCCTCGCCGCCGGCGCAGCCTTCTTCGGGGGCCGCAAGATCGGCCGCCGCGGCGATGCCGCGCCCGCGCCGGAACCGCCGATCCGTCAGGGCTGGATGGAGAAGCTGGGTCTGGGCTGAGGCCCAGACAGCGTCGAACGGCGCTTGCCCGCAAGCTACAGCCGCCTCTAAATCGCGCCCACAAGATCAAAGTGGGAAGAGCGAACATGGGACGGCTTCAGGACAGGGTTGCGCTGGTCACCGGCGCGGCGAGCGGCATCGGCCGGGCGACCGCCAAGCTGTTCGCCAGCGAAGGCGCCAAGGTCGTGGTCTTCGACCGCGCGCCGGCGATCGAGGAGACGGCGCAGGCCATCCGCGCCGCCGGCGGCGAGGCCATCGCGCTCACCGGCGACGCCGGCGACGAGGCCGACGTTAGCAAGGCGGTGCAGACCGCCCTGGAGAAGTTCGGCGGCCTCGACATCTGCTACGCCAACGCCGGGGTGGCGACCATGAGCCTCGACCCGCCGCTGGAGCAGACCGGCGAGCAATGGCTGGCGTTGCTGCGCATCAACCTGGTCGGCCCCTACCTGGCCATCAAGCACGCCTCCAAGCCGATGCGGGAGAAGGGCAAGGGCTCGATCATCTGCACCGCCTCGGTGGCCGGCCTGCGCTCCGGCGCCGGCGGCCCGGCCTACAGCGCCTCGAAGGCCGGGGTCATCAACCTGGTGCAGACCACCGCCCAGCTGCTGTCGGGCACCGGCGTGCGCGTCAACGCCATCTGTCCTGGCCTGATCGAGACCGGCATGACCAAGCCGGTGTTCGATCGCGCAAGGGCCAAGGGGACCGAGGATCGCATCGGTCAGCTCAATCCGCTGAAACGCGCCGGCGCGCCCGAAGAGATCGCGGGCGCGGCCTTGTTCCTGGCCTCCGACGACGCATCTTATGTCAACGGTCAGGCAATCGTGGTCGACGGCGGCCTCTCAAGTTCGCATCCGATCGTAATTTCGCGTCGCGGCGAATGAATCGGATCACTTAGGGAACCAATCGACGATTTAGCCTTTGGCCTTGCATCGGGGGCGTCTGTACGCGCCCAAAATAGTGAGGCCCATCATGAAGATCGCCCAGATCGCACCGCTGTACGAGGCGGTGCCCCCCAAGCTCTATGGCGGCACCGAGCGCGTCGTCGCCCACCTGTGCGACGCCCTGGTCGACCAGGGCCACGAGACGGTGCTGTTCTCCAGCGCCGACGCCTGCACTCGCGCCGAGCTCGCACCCGTGCGCGACCAAGCCATCCGGCTCGATCCCGCGCCGCTGAAATCCGACCTGGCCGCGCACATGACCATGCTGGCCGAGGTGCGCCGACGGGCCGACGAATTCGACGTGCTGCACTTCCACGTCGACATGATCCACTTCCCCTTCTTCGAGGCGATCGCTGGACGCACCATCACCACCCTGCACGGGCGGCTCGACATGAAGGATCTGGCCGGGGTCTACAGCCGCTGGGGCGGCTATCCGCTGGTCTCCATCTCCAACGACCAGCGCCGCTATCTGCCCGAGGCCAACTGGGCCGGCACCGTCTATCACGGCATGGATTCCGAGCTTTACCGCTTCAGCCCGCGTTCGGACGGTTACCTGGCCTTTCTCGGCCGCATCTCGCCGGAAAAGCGGCCCGATCGCGCTATCGCCATCGCCAAGCGGCTCGGCCGGCGCCTGAAGATCGCCGCCAAGGTGGACGCCGCCGACGCCAACTATTTCCGCAACGAGATCGAACCCTTGCTCGACCATCCGCTGATCGAGTTCATCGGCGAGATCGGCGACCACCAGAAGTCCGCCTTCCTCGGCGGCGCCGACGCCCTGCTCTTCCCGATTGACTGGCCCGAGCCCTTCGGGCTGGTGATGATCGAGGCCATGGCCTGCGGCACCCCGGTGATCGCCTGGGGCTGCGGCTCGACGCCCGAAGTGATCGACAATGGCGTCACCGGCTTCATCGTCAATTCCGACGCCGAGGCCGACCATGCGGTCTGGCGCGCCAGGAGCCTCGACCGCGCGGCCGTGCGCCGGCGCTTCGAACAGCGTTTCTCCTCGGCGGTCATGGCCAGCCGCTATGTCGAGCTGTACGGCGGCCTGGCGGTCTCCAATCCCCAGATCGGCTCCATGGCCAAAAGGCTTGACCCTGATCTGATGCGAATCGCCTAAACCCGGTCCATGGATGACTCAGCCTTCGTCGACCATGCCGAGGTCGATCGGCGGGAAGCCGATGGCCTAGGCCAGCTTTTGTCGCTGAAGGACGGGGACGCCTTCATCGTCGCCGACGCCAATGGCGACATACTGGGCGCGACCGACGGCTTTTTCGACGACGACACGCGCCTGCTTTCGCGTTTCCGCCTGCTGGTCGGCGAGCGGCCGCCGTCGGGGCTCGGCTCCTCGGTTAGCCGCGACAATGTCGCCTTCACCTTCCACGGCGCCAATCGGCCGCTGCCGGCCATGGGCCAGAAGGCGACGCCGCCCGGCGTCATGCATGTCGAGCGCCGCCGCTTCCTGTGGGAACGCCGGCTCTACGAACGCATCCGGGTAACCAATCACAGCCTGGACGACGAGCTGCTGCCGCTGGCCATCGAGTTCGCCGCCGACTTTCGCGACATGTTCGAGATTCGCGGGATCGCCCGGGCCGCCCACGGCAACCTGGTCAGCCCGATCGTCAACGGTCGGCAGATCATCTTCGGCTATCGCGGCCTGGACGAGATCGAGCGCGCCAGCGTCGTCGCCTTTTCCGAACCGCCCGGACGGTTCGGCGCGCACCGGGCCGAGTTCCTGTTTTCGCTGTCGCCGCGGTCGCGCTTCGAGCTCTATGTCGAGGTCGGCAGCGGCATCGACGACCCGCCCTGCCGCGCGCGTTTCCGCGCCGCGGCGGCCGCGGCCATCCGCCAGGCGCGCAAGCGCCGCCGCCGCGGCGCGCGGATCCGGGCGCGCGGTGTGCGCTTCGACGCCTGGCTGGAACAGTCGCGGGCCGACTTGGCCCTGCTCACCACCGACCTGGAGACCGGGCCTTATCCTTACGCCGGCATTCCCTGGTTCTCGACGCCGTTCGGCCGCGACGGGGTGATCACCGCCTGGCAGATGCTGTGGCTGGATCCGGGCCTCGCCCGCGGCGTGCTGCGCTATCTGGCGGCCCACCAGGCCCACGAGGTCTCGGCCTTCCGCGACGCCGCGCCCGGCAAGATCATGCACGAGACCCGCCGCGGCGAGATGTCGAACCTGTGCGAAGTGCCGTTCGGCCTCTATTACGGCAGCGTCGATTCAACGCCGCTGTTCGTGGCCCTGGCCGGCGCCTATGCCCAGCGCACCGGCGACCTGGACCTGATCCGCGAGATCTGGCCGTCGCTCATCGCCGCCCTGGGCTGGATCGAGACCTACGGCGACTCCAACGGCGACGGGCTGCTCGACTACGCCCGCGGCGAGGCGAGCGGCCTCTCCAACCAGGGCTGGAAGGATAGCGAAGACTCCATCTTCCACGCCGATGGTCGCTTCCCCGATGGGCCGATCGCCCTGGTCGAGGTGCAGGGCTATGCCTTTGCCGCCTTCCGGGCCATGGGCGAGCTGGGCGAGCGGCTGGGCGACACGCGCAGCGGCGCCTGGGCCGCCCGCGCCGAGGCGATCCGTGCGGCGGTCGAGGCGCGGTTCTGGATGGAGGACGAGGGCTTCTACGGCATCGCCGTCGATGGCCGGGGCGCCCTCTGCCGCCCGCCCGCCTCCAACGCCGGCCATCTGCTGTTCGTCGGTCTGCCGTCGCCGGAGCGGGCCGAGCGCATGCGGCAAAGGCTGCTCTCGGCCGACTTCCTGACCGGCTGGGGCCTGCGCACCCTGGCCTCGAGCGCGGTGCGCTTCAACCCGATGTCCTATCACAACGGCTCGGTCTGGCCGCACGACACCGCCATCTGCGCGGCCGGGATGTCGCGCTACGGCCATCGCGACGCCGCCGCCAAGGTGCTGGACAGCCTCGGCCGCGCGGCAACCAAGTTCAACATGCGGCTGCCCGAGCTGTTCTGCGGCTTCGCCCGTTCGCCGAACGAACCGCCGATCGCCTATCCGGTCGCCTGCATGCCGCAGGCCTGGGCGGCCGGCTCGGTGTTCATGCTGCTGGAGGCCTGCCTTGGCCTGAGCATCGACGGCTGGAACGAGCGGATCCGGCTGGACAAGCCCATCCTGCCCGAGGGCGTCGATCGCCTGACCCTGACCGGACTGACGGTGGGCCGCCGCATCGTCGACCTGACGCTGAGCCGCGCCGAGGACGGCCGCGGACCCGCGAGCGTCCACTGTTCCGATCCGGGCGTGCTCGACCTGGCGTGACGCCAGCGCCGCTTGCGGGCCGCGGCCCGCGCCGCCATAGATATCGCCGATAACATAGCGGGAGGCCTCCAATGACATCGGCAAAGCTGCGCTTCGGCGCCTTCATCGCCCCCTTCCATGCGCTGGACGAGAACCCGACGCTGGCCATCGAGCGCGATCTGGAGCTGGTCCAGCTGATGGACCGGCTTGGCTACGAAGAGGCCTGGATCGGCGAGCACCACTCGGCCGGCTTCGAGATCATCGCCAGCCCCGAGGTGTTCATCGCCGCCGCCGCCGAGCGCACCAAACACATCCGCCTGGGCACCGGCGTCTCGTCCCTGCCCTATCACCATCCGCTGATGCTGGCCGACCGCATCAACCAGCTCGACCACATGACCCGCGGCCGCGTCATGTTCGGCGTCGGCCCCGGCGCGCTGCCCTCCGACGCCATTATGATGGGCATCCAGCCGATCAAGCAGCGCGACATGATGGACGAAGCGCTGGAGGTGATCGTGCGCCTGCTCAAGGGCGAAACCGTCACGGCCAAGACCGACTGGTTCGAACTAAACGAAGCGCGGCTGCAGATGACCCCGTTCAGTCGCCCGAGCGTGGAGATCGCCGTGGCCAGCCAGGTCTCGCCGACCGGGGCGCGGGCGGCCGGCAAGCATGGCGCGGGTCTGCTGTCGATCGGCGCGACCTCGGCCGGCGGCTTCAACGCGCTGGCCTCAAATTGGGCGATCGCCGAGGAGCAGGCCCAGGAACACGGCCGGACCGTCGACCGGAACGCCTGGCGGCTGGTCGGGCCGATGCACGTGGCCGAGACCCGCGAAAAGGCGCGCGAGAACGTCCGCTTCGGCCTGCACAAATGGATCGCCTATTTCCGCGACGTGGCGGCCCTGCCGCTGGTCGGCGAAGGCGACGCCGACCCGATCGACATGATGATCGAGTCCGGCATGGCGGTGATCGGCACGCCCGAGGACGCCATCGCCCAGCTCGAGCGGCTGCAGAGCCAGTCCGGCGGCTTCGGCTGCTTCCTGCAGATGGCGCACAACTGGGCCGACTGGGCCCAGACGCAGCGCTCCTACGAACTGATCGCCCGACACGTGGCGCCGAAGTTCCAAGGCTCCAACACCAATCGCGACCTGTCCTACGAACGCGTTGGCGCCACCCGCGAAGGCGCCATGAACCAGGCCCGCGCCGCGGTTGGCGCCAGCATCTTCAAGCACGTCGCGGAAAAGGGCACGGACAACATCCGCCCGGAAATCCTCGAAGTCATGGGCATGGCCAAGAAGCCGGACGCGGCGGAGTAGACGAAAGCCCCGTCAAGCCGATCAGTGCGCGTTGGTGTCGAGGCTCTTCAGATAGCTGGCCATATCGCTGCGCTGCTGAGCGCCCGGAAGATAGAAGGGGTGGGGGGCGGTGGCCCCGCGGCGCGCATCGAACAGGTCTTCGAGCGTTGGCACGGAATTGTCGTGCAGGAACACCGGCTTGCGCGCCAGATCGAGCAGCAACGGCATGGCGACGCCGCGTTTCTCGCCCCTCTGGCTGGCGTTGACCACGGCCCACTTGTCGTCAAAGAAGCCCGGTGAATCGAGCACGGGATTCAGCGGCGGATCGCGCTGGGCCAGCACCGTCGGGTGGTCGCCCGGCCATATGCGGGCCATGGCGTGGATCGTCGTCGGCACGGGCCGGCCCTGATCGGCGTTGTGACATCCCGTGCACCCGACGCTGGCGAACAGCGCGCGACCTCGCATCACCGCCTGCCGGTCGGTCACGACCCCGCGCGGCGCCTGCAGTGAGGCGAGATAGGCATTCATGGCCAAAAGCTTGTGGTTGTCGACGCGGGCGCCGATCGGCGTGGCCAGTTCGCCCGGCTGGCCGCCTCGTCTCGCCTGGACGTAGGGATAGCCGTTCACGCCCGTGTCGCGCAGAACCTTGACGTAGCCGGCGATCATCTCGTCGCCCGCTGGACCGGCCAGCTTGTGCACGAAGGCGCGGCCTCCGGGGGTGGTCAGCATCGTCTGGTCGAACAGGGCCGTATAGACGAGGTTGCTGAAGTCATCGATCTTGGTGAACGTCCCCTCGCTGCCATAGGGCGCCGCCAGATCCTGCCGGAACAGCGGCGTATTGTGCATGGGGTCGCCATTGCCGTCCGGCGAGTCGTCGAACATCCCAACCGGGTAGTAGCTGGGATTGCTGAAATAGGCGTCGAACTCGGCCTCGGACGAATTCGGGGTCAGGCCGGTTGGCGCGCGGCCCAGGGTCTTGCCGTGATTGGCGGCGAGTTGAAGCTGCGCCACCGTATAGAGGGCGCGGGTGTTGGCGGCGGTGGCGAAGATGGCGCCGATGTTCAAAACGTGGTTGGCGAGGCCGTCGACGCGCTTGCCGATCGAGCCGCCGTGCGGCGAGGTGAACACCGAGGCGTCGCTCATCGAGTGACAAAGCGCGCAGGTGGCGCCGACCTTGTCGCCCTTGGCCGACATGCCCATCACCGCATTGGCCATGATCAGCTTTGGCGTCACGTCGGGGTCATTCAGCACGCTGGAGGTGCGGCCCGATGGATCGGCGCGCAGTTCGGCGGCCAGCTTCGCCTTGGTGGGGCCATCGATCGCATCTGAGTCGATCTGAAGGCCGAGTTCCAAGGCCTGCATCGGTGTGACCCTGGCGGCCTTGATGCCGGCGGGCAACCGCACTGCGTCGGTCCAGAACCCTTCGTTGCCGAAGGTCTCGAAGCGAAAGAACTCGCGTCCCAGTCCGGCGTCACCGGAAAGATCCTGCTGGACCTGGGGTCCCTGATCGGCAGGGCCCGAGCGCATCTCGTAGGCGCCGACCGACAGAACCGCGGCCGCGATCGCGGCAAAGTAGATCAGATCGCTTTTGTGGAATCGACCAAACATCGTCTGATTTCCCATCCAGACCGCCGACGAGCTACGCTCGTCGAACGCCGTTCTCTCGGATGGGTTGCGCAATCAAGCGCGACTTGGAGTCTATTTGAGATTCTTCGACGGTTGAGGCGGAAATCTCATGAAAGCACCGAAGGCGGACCAAGCCGCAGTTCAATGATGAAGGCTCCCGCCCTGGGGTACGGGAGCCTTCTGCCGCCCTGGATCAGGGCTGATTCTGCCTCGGGCGGTCAGCCAACACTTTCAGATACAGGCCAGGTCGCAAATATCGGGCGACGCAACGGCGCCCAGCTAACGCTCACTTATCCACAGGGTTTGCGGGGATTGATTCCCGCCTAGGCCCTCGCCTTGCCGAAGCTGGCGATGCGCTCATCCATGTCGGGGCCGCGGCCGGCGCCGCGGAAGACCTCGTGGGCCAGGCCGGCGTCGAGCGGCAGGCCGTCGGTCTCGACCAGCAGCCGCTTGTTGGCCCGGTGGCTGAACCAGGAATTGGCCAGGATGGTCTTGGCCAGGGCGGCAAGCTCAGCGTCGAAGACCTCGTCGGCCACGCACATGTTGGCCAGGCCCATGGCCTCGGCCTGTGCCCCCGAATAGGTCTGGCAGGTGAGCATCATCTCGCGCGCCTTGTAGGCGCCGATCCGTCGCGGCAGGCGCTGGCTGAGACCCCAGACCGGGGTCAGGGCCCAGCGGGCATGGGTGTCGGCGAACTTGGCATTGGCCGAAGCAAAGACGATGTCGCCGGCCAGGGCGAGCTCCAGCGCGCCGGTATAGCAATATCCGTGCACGGCGGAGATCACCGGCTGCGGCAGGTTGGCCAGCCGCTCGATGATCCCGGCCTGGAAGTTCGGCCGCGGCAGCCGCTCGCCGGCGGCGATGTCGCCCAGGTCGTGGCCGGCGGAAAAACAGCGGCCGGCGCCGCGCACGATGACCAGGCCCGTGCTCTCGGTCTCCCGCTCCAGCCGCGCCACCTGGGCGTCCAGGGCGCGAAACAGGTCCACGTTCAGCGCATTCAGCTTGTCCGGCCGGTTGAGCGTCAGCGTCGTGGCGCCGTCCCTGTCCTCGCGGATGACCAGTTCGTCCATGGCGGTTCCCCTTTTTCAGACCTGCCCACATTGGCCAACGAAGCCGCCCCGCTGTCCAGGCCGGCTGGATCGCCGAGGCAGTCTGCCCGCCCGGCGCCGCTGCTGGCCGGCCGACCTTGCCGGAGCCGTCCGCGTGTGACGGCGACGTATGCAAGGCAATCGGCCGATCGATGTCGGCGGCGAGAAATAGAGTTATCGGGGCTCAAGCTTGACTATAGAAACTTTAGCTTAGCAGTAACGGTGCATTTGTTGCCGTATTGCCACAGTCGATCCAAATCGCGTTTGTTTCAAGTTTGGCATGGAGTTGAATCCACGCGGTGTGCGTTTGTAGGGCTCGCGGTTGCAGAGCTGTTTCTGCCGATTTCCCGGGGTTTCAATAAATGTCTGCACTAAAGCCGATGCGCTCACGTTTGGCGTTCCTGACCACTACCTCACTCGCGGCGGTAAGCCTCGCGGCATCTGGCGGCGCTTTCGTCGCCCTGATGCCGGGCGCGGCGCTCGCGCAGTGCACGCCGGATGCACCCGGTCAGCTTGGCCCGACAGCGGTTGTAACGGGGCCGACAGAGACCTGCGCGCCTGGGACCAACCTGACCGGCCTGGCCTACGGGCTTGCCGCACCGAATCCTTCTCTGACCGTTACCTACGCGGGCCCTGGGAATATTACGCCCAATGGCGTCTTTATTAACGACGGGGGGCAAGCGGCCAACCTGACCTTCCAGGTCGACACGACCAACGGCACCGCCACTATCACCAACAGTAGCGGCGTCGATGGCGGCAACGGCATCACCGTCCTGGGGTCCGGCGGAAACGTCAAGGTCTCGACCGGGAACGTCAGCATCGTGTCCGGAAATACCACGACGCCAGCTTTTGCCGGGGCCAATGTCACCGGCGTCATTGATGGAATCCTGGCGACCACGACCGGCAATGGATCGGTCAACGTCACGACGACCGGTATCGTGACCGGACTGGGCGGCTCGGGTATCTCGACCGCGACCGTGGACGGGGCCAACACCGTCAACGTTGACGCCGCCGTCTCGGGTAATCTGGCGTCGCCTTTCGCGGCGGCGGTGGACGCTCTCTCGACCGGCAACGGCACGGTGGTGGTCAATCTCGGCAATATGACCACCGTCGCGGGCAACACCACGGCTACGGCGCCCTTCTCGGTTAGTGCTGTCGGCGGGAACGGCGTAGACGCCGACAACTCGGCGCTAGTCGGCAATCAGACCGCCACCATCAACGTCACCAGTCCCGGCAACGTTTCCGTCAACGGCGGTGACGGAACGGTGGGCCTCATCGCCCAGACAAGCTCCAGCGGAACCGGCAGCCGCGCCAGCCTGATCATGAGCGGCGCGCCCGGCGGGATGGTTTCGGTTGAAGGCGCGGGCAACAATACCGGCTTTGGCGCCGGCGCATTCGGCAACGGCTCGGCCACGGTCGTCACCAACGACGGTCGCACCGTCAGCGTTGGCACCAGAGGCGGCAACAGCCCAACCGGTATCTCGGCGATAACCGAAGACACCACTGGCACGCAGTCGGCGTCCGTCACCCTTGGCGGCAACAACACGATCGTGGTCGGCAACGTCTCCAGTCATGGCGGCACGGGTGTCAGCGCCCTGGCCGGTAACGCGGGCAACGCCACGATAACCGCCGGCAACGGAACATCCATCACCGTGCTCGGCACCGATAGCCTGGACGGGATCGCTGCGCAGTCGCTCGGCGGCAACGCATCGGTGACCCTGGGCGCCGGCGGCGGCGTGACGGTGACCGGCAACGTCGCCGGCGCCGACAGCGACGGCATATTCGCCCGCGCCACTGGCGGCAGCGCGACGGTCAACACCGGGACCACCTCGGTGAAGGTGACCGGCGGCACAGGCATCTTGGCCGCGGGCGACGCCGGCGTCGGCGTCACCGTCGCCGCCAACGTCAACAGCAATGACGGCGTCGCCATCCTGACCTCGAGCGGCGGCAACACCGCCATCGCGGTGAACGGCGGCACCACCAGCGGCCTCGGGCAAGTGGTGGCGAACGTCTCCATCCCGACGATCCAGTTCACCAACAACACCGCCAACACCACCACCACGATCGGTATCGGTGCGGCGGGCACGGTGGCCACCGATCTGGTGGGCAACGCCACCGCGGCGTCGCCCTCGGGCCTGGCCATAGCGTCCGGTCCCGGCAACGCCACCTTCGGCAGCGTCGCGGTCAACGACGCCGGCAAGCTGATCGGCAGGGTCGATTTCTCCAACGTGATCGGCAACGGCACGGCGGGCAACGCGACCATCCCCGGCAACATCTCCAACACCGCGGTGAACGTCACCAACGGCGGCATGTGGCTGACCAGCGGCACGTCCAGGTTCGGCAACGGAGCGCTGTCGCCCGCCAACATGACCGTTGCCAGCGATACGGTGACCACCTCCGGCACCGGCGCGATCAACACGGTGGGGACCACCACCTTCGTGTTCGGCAACACCACCACCAACAGCTTCTCCAACGCCGGCGTCACCCGCGTCGGCTCGGACGGCGCCCCGGCGACCCTGACCCTCACCGGTCCGGCCATCACGCTCTCCAACGCCGGTCTGATCGACCTGAGCACCGGCGCGGCGGGGACCCAGTCGATCATCGCTCCCACCACGGCCTTTAACGGCGTGGCGGGCGGGGTGATCGCCACCAAGGTCAACCTGTCGGGTCCTGGCTCGCAGGCCAACACGCTGAACGTGGCCTCGACCTCGGGCGCCAACGCCATCCGGGTGATCGACGGCGGCGGTGTGGCGGCCAACGTGCCAGCGTCCACCGGCGGCATCGTGCTGGTGCACACCGGCGCGGCGAACGCCAACAATGCGGCCTTCACGCTGGATCCGGGCTCGAGCGGCTTCACCACCTTCGGACCCAGGTCCGCCCTGCTCAAGGGCGTCTTCCTCTACAGCCTGGCCAATACCGGCCAGAACGAAGTGCTGGTCTCTTCGGCGGGTCCCGGCGCCTTTGAAGCCCCGATCGTCGCCACCGCGGCGCAGGACATCTGGTACGCAACCGCGCCCTGGCAGGATCGCCAGG
>JBEPUW010000020.1:0-69203 GCA_041691315.1 Caulobacteraceae bacterium
AGCTGTTCGATCAACTCGGCTTTGGACGCTCGGCCCTCGAGATAGTTGCAGGACCGCAAGGCGCCAGTGATCGTGCACGCCAGGACAACGACGGCCGCGGCCACCGCATTCAGCGCCGCCTCGTCGTGGTCAAGGTCACGAGCGGTGACGCCCTCGAAGCGGCCGCGCGCGTTGTCGGCGTAGTCATCGGAAGCGTCAGCGCGGTCGCGGATGAGCGACATGGGCACCGGTTCGATGTTGGAGTTTTGTGGGTGAGTCTGTTGGGCGTGCATCTATCCTCGTCCTATCGTCAGATGGCCGTTACAAACGGTGTGCTGGCAAGTGCGATTCGGCGTGTGGGTTCCATTTAGTGGTGTCTAAACTACCATTACAGGGTCGTCAATGATCACTGGTGTACAAATTCGCAGCGGAAGGGCTGCGCTCAGATGGACGGCGGCTCAGGTCGCATCCGCGGCAGGCGTAGGTGTTCAGACCGTGGTTCGGCTGGAGGCCCATGATGGCGTCCCGCCGAGTCGGTCATCCTCGCTCATGGCTATTAGAGGCGCCATGGAAGCCGCTGGCATTGAGTTCATCGGCACCCCTGACGACGGCCCCGGGATACGGATCCGTCAAGTGCCGCTCAGAACCTAAGGGCAGATCACTCGAGTCCGGCGGAAGATCCTTTTAGGCCGTGCCGGCGCCGTCGGCAGCGAGCGGCACAGCACGCTGGCATATCAAGGATGTCCAAAGCCCATAATATTAGCTAAGAACTCTTAGCTAAGGAGTGCGCCATGGATACCGTCACGATCCACGCCGCCAAGACCACGTTGTCGCAACTGCTTGCCCGAGTTGAAGCGGGGGAGGAGATCATCCTGGCGCGTGGCAAGGAACCGATCGCCAAACTCGTGCCATTCCGCCCGTCGCCGACCAAGCGTCAGTTCGGCGCCTTGCGCGGTGTGGTCAGCCTCGGCCCAGAATTCTTCGAGCCTTTGCCCGACGGAGAACTTGCGGGTTGGGGATAGGACGCTTGCGCCTACTGCTCGATACGCACGCCTTCATTTGGTGGCTTGCTGGTGACGAAGCGCTGTCGGGCCCGGCGCGCAGCGCGATCGCCGACGAGACCAATGACATCTACATAAGCGCAGCGTCAGCCTGGGAAATCACCACCAAGCACCGCCTCGGCAAGCTTTCAGGCGTGAGCGCCATCGTCGCCGACCTTGATGCGACGATCGAAGCGCAGGGGTTTGCTGGTTTGGCGATCAGCCTTCGACACGGTCAGGCTGCCGGGGCGCTCCCAGGGCCACACCGCGACCCCTTCGACCGGATGCTGATGGCGCAAGCCATGCTGGAAGACCTTGTATTGGTGTCCAATGAGCAGCCGTTTGACGCTTATGACGTCAGCAGACTGTGGTGAGACGATGAGATTAGCCCGCCCGCGCGGGGCGCTTCAGCCTGAGTGCAGCGACCGGAAGAAGAAGCTGCCCCGCTCTAACGATCGGCGCCTGCTCGACACCCGGCCGAAAATGACTATAACTATGGTCACGGATTGGAGGCTGTCATGACCGCCTATAGCGTTGCCGACGCCAAGGCGCATCTGCCCCGGCTAATCGATCGGGCGCTGGGCGGAGAGGAGGTCATTATAACGCGCCACGGCAAGCCTGTGGCCGAGCTACGGCCCACAGCCGGGCCCGGTCGCCGTGCAGCGCCAGCGACCTATGCTTGGCTTCAATCAAGACGAAAGGCCCGTTCGCCAGGGACGCGCACGTCGGTCGAACTTCTGAACGACGTTTATGACGACCCCGAGCGATGAGCTTCTATCTCGACGCCAGCGCTATCTTGCCGACTCTGATCGAAGAGGGCGCCAGCGCCGCGATTGATGCGTTCGTACTCGGCAGTGACGGCGAGTTCGTGGTCAGCGATTTCGCTGCTGCGGAAGTCGCATCCGCGCTGTCGCGTCTCATCAGGATCGGTGAGCTGACCGCTTTAGACGCCAGCGCTCGCTTGGCCGATTTCGACGCTTGGCGGGCTGCGGCAACCTCGGATGTTGATGTCCAGCCATCAGACATTCGATTGGCAAACGTCTTTGTTCGTCGATTTGAGCTTATGATGCGTGCGCCGGATGCTCTGCACGCCGCTATCTGCGCTCGCGGCGGCAACCACCTGGTCACTCTGGATCGTCGTTTGGCGCACGCGGCCCGAGAACTAGGAGTGACGGTAGTCGTGCCAGCGTAAAAATGAGACTGGCTATCAGCCGCCAATGGTAATTCTCCGGCCTCGCCGGTTACACAGTTACGATCAAAGCTGCCATGGAGGCGCCGGCGCCCATTATCAGCAGTTGCCGATGACGGCCCCGGGATGCGGTCAGGCAACCTTTCTCTAGATGTCCCCTAAACATGACGGAGTCACGTGTGGACGAGTTGCCCGCGCTGCGAACGGACCTTGCTGACCAAACAGCTGTTCGCGCGTCTATCCCCGCAGAGATCCGCGCCCTGCTAGGGCCGGCGCCCATCACCCACCTCGAGGATGGGGATGCCTATGAGCGGGTCCTCTCGAAGATGGCCGAGGCGGTCGCGCCAACCGATTTCGTGGAGTGGATCTTGCTGAAGGACATCGTGGACCTCGTATGGGAGGCCGCCCGAGCCCGTCGCGCCAAAGCCGTGCGGCTGGCGCTGGCGCGCCGGCAGGCGATCGAGAACATTCTTCACGCGGACCGGGATCCTGGAATGGCGACGATGGACTACCTTGGGGAGGAAATCTCTAGGGCCGCGTACAGGGTTCACCTCGCAATCGGCGACGATGAGAACCACAGCGCCGATGATGAGGATGATGACGACTTGGTCGATAACCGCGACCGCACTTTCGATGATGCTCTTGCGCGATTGGGCCTAACGGAAGATGCCATCAACGACGCCGCCTACCTCGTCTCGCTAGATACGATCGAGCGTCTCCAACGCCTGATCGACAACGCCAACGCCCGCCGCGACGTCATCCTCCGTGAGATCGACCGCCGCCGTGATGCGCTTGGCCGCAGGATGCGCGAGGCCCTCGCTTCTAGCGATGAGATCGTCGACGCGGAGTTCGACAATGTCCCAGAGCCGGGCTGAGGCCAATCGCGCCAACGCGAGACGGAGCACTGGTCCAAGAACGGCGCAGGGCAAGGCTCGCGCCTCGAAGAACGCCCTTCGCCACGGTCTGAACGCCGCCGCCCCGGAAGACGCAGGAGACACAGCTGAGGTGCTGCGCCTCGCCGCGCGCCTCGCCGGCCGCGCCCAAGTCAGTCTTGCAGCTCGGAACGCCGCGGAGGCCGAGCTTCATTTGGCCCGTGTGCGGCTGATAAAACAACGCATCCTCGAGGACGCCATCAGGCGCATCGAGACGGAAAGCGAGCAAGATCAAACTCTTGGGCCAGACGTTGTGATGGCGCGCGCCCTGACCGATAGCGCTGCCGAGCTGCTCGTTCTGGACGGCTATGAGCGCAAGGCCCGCTCGCGCCGCAAGACTGCGTTTCGGTCGCTCTGGACCTGATTTGACGGACAACTCGGCGGCGCCACATTAAACTGCCGGCGGGCCCGTCCCGACTGCGTTCGACGGGCCAACCCGCTGAGCGAGGTACGGAGCTGCGAATGTCAAAGGAGCGCCAACGGCAGCTCACAGTCGGCGCGATGTCGGACGCCGCGCGTGGACTTAGTGATGGGCAGTGGGCCAACACCACCAAGGCGCTGATGCGCCAGAACGTTCTTCGCGGCGACACGCAGTCGCCCAACTGGAGCGAGGGCGCCCGCAGTGCTGAGGCTTACTGGAGCATTTGGCTTAGCCGCACACTGCCTGTTGAAACCCTGGCGGATCTTCTCGCAGTTCATGGCGACGCTCCTCCTGTCCTGGACGTTCACGCCAAAGATCTCGCGAAGCTCAAGCCTCCCACCGCTGCTGATGCCTACCGTGAACGTAGGGTCGCGATCTTGCTCGCGCTCAAACTCGCCCATGAAACGATGAAGCTGACGTTTTTCGGGGCGACAACAGCATCGCCCCAGAGGCGGGCGCCCGCTGGGCCGCCACTATCCATGGTCACGCGCGAAAACTTTGGCCGCGGCATCGCCGGGCTATCCACCGTGACCGTTGGTGCGCTAGCGGCGGTCGAATGGTTGCTTTCGGCGCCGGACTACCGGGACTTAGTGCCTCGGGAATTGGCGCAACTGCCGCCCAGGCTGCCCAGAAAAGAGATTCCTCCTTCGCACGCCGCAGCCGATCTCACGGCTGACCAGGCCGCTCGACTGATGGCGACAGGCGTCAAGGTGATGTCGTCCACCAAGAAGGCGGCTGCAGCCAGGTCAGCCAAAGCTGTGGTGAGGCCAGCTCTGCGCCGTGCTGCTTGTGAGCTGTTGCTGGCCAGGAGCGGCGCCATTAGCCAAGCTGAGTGCGTGCGGCAAATCGGAGGAGACCACGACGACCGTGTGGTCCGGGACGCGATCGCTGACCTCTTCGTTCGAGGGAAGGGTAGGGGAAAAATGCCACGGCTGGATTGGCGCGACGTCTGCGAAGCGGACCTACCGCCGGTCGATCCGGATCGACCGGCGGCGCCACCTCCCGCCACCTGACCTTTTGGCGCCATGCTGGCAATTCACATTCCCGCTGGGCCGTTCGCACGCTCAGCAAAGGCGAAGCAAGAGCACCATAACGAAGGCCCAGTCCATGGCGGTTCGGGTAGTCAAGCCGGACTCGACGAACCGGTCCGCTGAGGCGCCCGTGGGCGACAACTCGCTGACGCCCGGGCAGCAGGCCTTTGTGCGTGAGTTCATTGTTGACCTCGACGGCCCGCAAGCCGCCATCCGCGCCGGACACCCGCGGCGAGGCGCCGCCGGCCACTCAGCCGCTTTGCTCGCTCAACCGGCGGTGCACGGGGCCATCGTCGAGGGTCTGTCTGGGTCCGCCCCAGCCCACACGATCGGCGACGATTGGGTCTTGGAACAACTCAAAAGAATCGCCGAGTACGGAGCGGCCATCAGGCCTATCTTGGACAAAGAGAGGGCCGCGACCGGCCAATATGCGATGGTCGACGCGCCCAGCGCCCTTAAGGCGATCGAGTTGGTCGGGCGCCATCTCGGACTGTTCGCAGACCAGCGCGGCCTCTCGGGTGAACCCCCTCAAGTCGTGATCTCTGGCCTTGAAGCCGAGTTTTGACGTGTTCCAGCTCAGCCCCGCTCAAGCCCAGCTCTGTAAATCCTTGGCTTCCTCAGCTCAGCACTTCTTGATCTACGGCGGCGCCAGGAGCGGAAAAACGTTTTTGTTTTGCTATGCGATCGTGATCCGCGCGTTGATGGCGCCGCGCTCGCGGCATCTGATTGCACGGTTGCACAACGTCCGCGTGCGCGGCAGCGTGCTCGCGGACACGTTCCCTAAAATGATGGAGCTGGTGTTCCCCGGTGTGAAGTACCAGGTGGTCAAAAGTGATCAGCTTGTCATCCTGCCTAATGGCAGCGAAATCTGGTTCGCAGGGATCGATGAGGGTGCCCGAATTGAGAAGATTCTCGGGCGTGAATACGCAACGATCTACTTCAATGAGTGCAGCGAAATCCCTTACGCCAACGTGCCAATCGTTCGTACGCGCCTCGCCCAGTCGGTACGAAGGGGAGATGGCAGGCCACTTGCTCTCAAGGCCTACTACGATCTGAATCCCCTCGGCCGGTCGCACTGGTCCCATCGTGAATTTATCGACGGGGTCTCGCCTTTGAACGGCATGCCGTTGGATCCCCGGTCGCGGACATGGGGACAGCTCAATCCTATCGACAACCCCAATCTGCCCGCGGAGGCGCTGGAGGAACTTGGCGCGCTCCCATCCCGCCTGCGGCAGCGGTTTCTCGAGGGCAAGTACCTCGGTGAAATCCCTGGCGCGCTTTGGACGCTGGACCGGATCGAGGGTCTGAGGTGTTCGCCAGGCAGCAGGCCCGAGCTCAGCCGGATCGTCGTGGCGGTGGATCCGTCGGGGTCTGACGGTCCTGGAGGCGACAGCCAAGGCATCGTGGTGGCGGGCGTTGGCAGTGATGGCCACGCCTATGTCATGTCGGATGACTCGGTTCGCAAATCGCCGAACGAGTGGGCGAAAGTCGCGGTGCGTCGATACCATGAAACGGGGGCCGACCTGCTCGTGGCCGAGACCAACTACGGCGGCGCGATGGTCGAGGCCACCATCCGCACCGCGGACCTCAATGTCGCCTATAAGGCGCTGAACGCGTCACGCGGCAAACACGTGCGGGCCGAACCGGTCGCGGCGCTCTACGAACAGGGGCGGGTCCACCACGTCGGCGTCTTTCCCGACCTTGAGGACCAGTTGTGCCTGTTTACGACCGCTGGATATGTCGGCGATGGATCCCCGGATAGGGCGGACGCTCTTGTCTGGGCGATCAGTGAGTTGATGCTGGAGACCGATTTCTTCGACATCAATGCCTACATCAAAGCTTACAATTGATCGTGGCCCGGCGGCAATCCGGGCGTCACCCGGTATGTCTCGGCGCGAATTCGAGGGGGACAAGTTTGTGCGACCATCGCCGATGACGCTGATGCCAGAGGCTACTGGCTGACGTGACTGAAGTCCCGCAGGCCTTCTCCGGCGATGTGGGCCATCAGAAACTGGCTTTTCAAGTCGCCGATGTCTCAATCCAGTTAATCCGTATACGGAATATATAGAACGAGCGGCTCTTGGAACAACGCCGCGACTGAAGCCGTGCAAGATCAATTACTTAGCGCGGAGAAACTTATGGTGCGCGCCTTGACCGAATTCGCCGATGAACTCCTCAAGCTTGACGGCTGTGAGCGCGGGGCCCCCGTCGTTTGGGGTACTCTGAGATTGATTTTGGCGAAACGAACCCAAGCGGGAGCGAGGATGGCCGTGGTCTACAGGCGACTATGCCGCCTTCCCTGCCGGAGACGAGGCCTCGATATGACGCTCGGTCACCGGCGACTCGAGCCTTCGGGGCGGATGTCCCCTGAGGCAAGTGCGCAGCGGCTTCCGCCCGCACTTGGCCGCCTCAATCCAAATCGGCGTGATCTAGGCCCCGGCGCCGCCGTCGACCACGATGGCCTGGCCGGTCATCCAGGCGCCGGCCTTCGAGGCCAGGAAAACCGCCGCGCCGGCGATGTCGTCCGGCTCGCCAAGACGCCGTAGCGGCGTGGTCGCCGAGGAGCGGCGCTCCGCCTCCGGCGTGTCCCAGAGCGCGCGCGCGAAGTCGGTCTTGACCAGGCCCGGCGCGATGCAGTTGACCCGGATGTTCGAGGGGCTGAGTTCGTGCGCCAGGTTGCGCGCCAGCTGGAAATCGGCCGCCTTGGAGATGTTGTAGGCGCCGATCACGGCGTTGCCGCGCAGGCCGCCGACCGACGAGATGATGATGATCGCGCCGTCCTTCCGCTCCGTCATCTCCGGCGCGACCATCTGGATCATCCAGTGGTTGGAGATGATGTTGTTGTCGAGAATCTTGCGGAAGGCGTCGTCGGTGATGCCGCTCATCGGCCCGTAATAGGGGTTGGAGGCGGCGTTGCAGACCAGGATGTCGATCTTGCCGAACGCCTTGCGGGTCTCGTCCATCAGCCGCTGAAGGTCGTCCTTCGACGAGATGTTGGCCGGAACCGCGATGGCCGCGCCCTTGTGCTTGGCATTGATGGCGGCGGCGACCTCATCGCACGGGCCGGCCTTGCGCGAGGAGATCGCAACCTTGGCGCCGTGTTCGGCCATGCGCTCGGCGATCGCCTTGCCGATGCCGCGCGATGACCCGGTGATGACGGCCACCTTGCCGGAAAGATCGAACAGCTCCATCGCGCGGGCTCCCTAAAACGTTTGTTTGATTGGCGGCCGGCACCCTGCCCTTGAGCCAAACCCAAGGTCAAGCCGGAAGGGGTGCGCATCTGCTGCGGTTCGCGCTACACAGCGCCCATGGCCGAGGGCGACGCCAAACCCGTATCCGCCGCCGCGACCGTCCGGTTCGGCGAAGGCTTCTTGCGCGACATCTGGTATTTCGCCGGGCTCGCCGACGACCTGAGGCCCGGCAAGCTGCAGCGCTACGAGATTCTGGGCGAGCCGGTCCTGCTCGGCCGCACTCGCGCCGGCCAGGCTTACGGCCTGCGTGACGTCTGCCCGCACCGCGCCGCGCCGTTGTCGGCCGGCCGGCTGGTCAAGGGCGAGGGCGGGGCCGAGCTGGTCGAATGCCCCTATCACGGCTGGCGCTGGCGCACCGACGGCGCCTGCGCCGCCATCCCGTCGCTTGTGGATGAGCAGGAGATGGATATCGGCCGCATCCGCGTGCGCGCCTATCCGGTGGCCGAAAGCCAGGGGCTGGTCTTCGTCTGGATGGGCGCCAGCCACGGCGGCGAACCCGACCAGCCGCCGCCGCTCTTTCCCGGCGTCGTCGGCGGCCGGCCGAAGCTGGTCGACCGCATGGTGTTCGACGCCCATATCGACCACGCTGTCGTCGGCCTGATGGACCCGACCCACGGCCCCTATGTGCACCAGAACTGGTGGTGGCGGTCGGCCGCCTCCCAGCACGACAAGGCCAAGGCCTTTGAGCCGCGCGAGGCCGGCTTCGCCATGGCCCGGCACGCGCCGTCCAGCAACTCATACGCCTATCGCATCCTGGGCGGCGCGCCGCGGACCGAGATTGTCTTTCACCTGCCGGGCCTGCGCTGGGAGCATATCCGGGTCGGCGCCCGCCAGGTGCTGGCCCTGACCTGCCTGACGCCGGTGGACGAGACCCACACCCGCATCACCCAGGTCATGTGGTCCGACCACCCCGCCTTCACCCTGCTCAAGCCGTTCATCGCGGCCGGGGCGCGCAAGTTCCTGCGCCAGGACGCGGCCATGGTGGACCTGCAGAACCAGGGCCTGGCCTACGACCCGACCCTGCTCTGGATCGACGACGCCGACGCCCAGGCCAAGTGGTACCAGGCCCTGAAACGCGAATGGAGCGCCAGCCGCGCCGCCGGCCGTGCCTTTCAGAACCCGGTCAAGGCCGCGGTGCTGAAGTGGCGGAGCTAGAGCCATCCGCATAGTCGCCGGCCTCTATCGTGGCCGCAGCCTGATCGCGCCGGCGGGCCTGGCGACCCGGCCGACGGCGGACCGGGCGCGGCAGGCGGTGTTCAACGTGCTCGAACATGCCGCCTGGTCGCCCGGATTGCGGGGCGCGCGCGTCATCGACCTGTTCGCCGGATCTGGGGCGCTGGGCCTGGAGGCGCTGTCGCGCGGCGCCGATTTCTGTCTGTTCGTCGAGATCGACGACGCCGCCCGAGGCGCGATCCGCGACAATATCGAGGCCTTGGCGCCCAACGGCGCGCTGTTCGGTCGCAGCCGCATCCATCGCCGCGACGCCACCGACCTGGGCAAGAAGCCGGCCGGCGACGGCGCGCCCTTCGACCTCGCCTTCCTCGATCCGCCCTATGCGCGCGGCCTGGGCGAGCGGGCGCTGGCCTCGCTCGCCGCCGACGGCTGGCTCAAGGCCCGCGCGATCTGCGTCTTCGAGCGCGGCGCGGACGAAACCGCGCCTGCCGTCGACGGCTTCGAGGCGCTTGACGATCGCCGTTACGGGGCGGCGCGCGTGCATGTGCTGCGATATTCACCAGGCGCGGCTTGAGGTGCGGTTGTCGAGCTGGCTGCGCAGGCAGAGCGCCCCCTCGCGGGTGATGCGATAGGGGCCGCCGCCCCGGCTGATGATCAGCCGGCGACGCTTCAGCACTTTGAAGACGTCGAGGGTACAGTCCGGCAGGACAAAGCCGGTGTGGGTGAGGCATTCGGCGGCGACCGGGGAGCCCCTGTCGTCGCGTTCGAGTTGGATGCGGCCGCCCTGGGCGAGCGCGTGCAGCGTGCGTTGCTGCGATTTGGAGATGTTCACGGGAGACGATCCGAAAGGCGTGGCCAAGGGCGCCTCGAACGCGTTGGCGTCACGAGGCGGGCGAGTTTCCAGGCCTTGCTTACGGACGTCGGGCCAGACCCGCACGCCGGTCACGAAGGCCCTAAGCCTTACGGACAGTCTCTGACATCAAGCCCCCAAAGGTGAAGCGTCACATTGGGATAACGGGAAGCTGAGGCGCCGTCCAGAGCGACCGCCGCCTCACCACCTCGGCCCTTCTCCCCTCGCGGGAGAAGGATGCGTTTGCCGGGCTCTGCGTGAGTCCCAAAATATTCAGGATCAGCTGAGCCGCGCCCGCACCAAGTGGCCGCCCTTGCGGTCGGGAGAGCCGGCGGGGGCGCCGAAATAGAGGATGGAGACCTCGGTCGGGCCCAGGTCCTCGATCTCGCCGAACCCGAGCGCGCGCAGGCGGGGGTGCAGGGTCTGTGGCGTGAAGAAGGTCAGCCAGGGCTCGCCGAGGGTCGCAACCCGCGCCGCGCGGCGGCCATGCGCAATCGCGGTCCGGGCCGGCATGGCGCCCGGCGGGTCGCTGTAGCTGAACACCACCTCCGAGCCCTTCGCCAGGCTGGCGATGAAGCCGAGGGTGGCGAAGACCGCGGGTTCGGTCAGATAGGGCACGACGCCCATCCAGGTGAAGATGGCCGGCTGGGCGGCGTCGAACCCGGCGGCGGCCAGCCCCTCGGCCAGGCTGACGCGCTCGAAATCGACCGGGGCAAAGGTCAGGCTCTCCGGCGCGACAATGCTGGCCTCGGCCAGGCGCTGGCGCTTCCAGGCCTGGGTGGCCGGATGATCGACCTCGAAGACGCGCAAGCCCGCGTGCGGATTGCGATAGGCGAAGGTGTCGAGCCCGGCGCCCAACACCACCAGCTGGCCCACACCGCGCCTGACGCCGGCGGCGACCGCGGTCTCTGCGAAGCGGGTGCGCGCGGCGATGAACAGCCGCATGCCGCGCTGGGCGGGGTCGGCGACGGCCTGCGCCTCTAGGGTCCTTGGATCTTCACCCAGGATGCGGACGGCCAGCGGATCGTGAAAGATTCGGCCCTGTTCGAGGAGCTGATGTACCGCGCGATGGGCGGCGGCGCGCCGCGCGGTTCGGCTGGGCTGACCAATCTGCATGGGCCAAGCTTAATCCGGCCGCGCACGGCCGAAAAGAACAAAGTAGAAACATCGCTGCGATTCACCTGCATCAACGCCGCCCGAACAGCCGCTCGATGTCGGCCAGCTTCAGCTCGACGTAGGTGGGGCGGCCGTGATTGCACTGCCCGGAATGCGGCGTCGCCTCCATCTGGCGCAGCAGAGCATTCATTTCGGCGGCGCTCAGGCGGCGTCCGGCCCGCACGGAGCCGTGACAGGCCATGGTCGAGCAGACCGCCTGCAGCCGCTCGGCCAGCGCCAACGGGGCGCCGTTCTCGGCCAGGTCGTCGGCGATGTCGCGCACCAGGCCGGCGGCGTCGGTCTCGCCCAGCAGGGCCGGGGTCTCGCGCACCAGCACGGCCCCGGGGCCGAACGGCTCGATGACCAGGCCGAGCTTGGCCAGGTCGTCAGCGTAGCGGCCGACGCGCTCGGCCTCGGCCGGGTCGAGCTCGACCACCTCGGGCATCAGCAGGGTCTGGCGCACCGCGCCGCCGGCCTCCAGCTCGGCCTTCATCTTCTCATAGACCAGCCGCTCATGGGCGGCGTGCTGGTCGACGATGACGATGCCGTCCGCCGTCTGGGCCACCACGTAGGTCTCGTGCACCTGAGCCCGAGCCGCCCCCAGCGGATAGCTGGTCGGATCGATCACCTCGGCCGTGGGCGCGGCGGCATAGTCCAGCTCCGCCCGGCCGGACGGCTCGGAGAGGCCGGCGAAGCTCGGCGCGGCGGCCTGTGGCGTCCAGCCGCCCGCGTTCCAGGCCGAGAAGCCGCGCGGCGAGGGTCCGCCGCCCATGCGAAATCCGCCAAGCGCGGCCGAGGCCACCGTGGTCGAGGCGCGATGGCCGGCGCCGGCTAGGGCATGGCGCAGCGCCCCGATGATCAGGCCGCGCACCAGGGCCGGATCGCGGAAGCGCACCTCGGCCTTGGCCGGATGCACGTTGATATCGACCAGCTCCGGCTCGAGATCGACATAGAGGGCTGCGGTGGGGTGCCGGTCGCGGGCGAGGAAGTCGGCGTAAGCCGCGCGCAAGGCCCCGGCCAGCAGCCGGTCGCGCACCGGCCGGCCGTTGACGAACAGGTACTGGTGCGCCGCATTGCCGCGCGAATAGGTCGGCAGGCCGGCATAGCCGCTCAGCGCAACGCCCTCGCGCAGCTGGTCAAGCTGCAGGGCGTTGGCTTCGAAATCCGCGCCCAGCACCGCGGCCAGCCGCTTCAGCCGCCCTTCCGGCCCCTTGGCTTCAGGGGCCAGGCGCAGCGTGCGGCGGCCGTCGATGTCGAGGCTGAAGCCTACGGCCTCGTGCGCCATGGCCTGACGCTTGACCTCCTCGGCGATGGCCATGGCCTCGGCGCGCTCGGACTTCATGAACTTGAGCCGGGCGGGCGTGGCATAGAACAGGTCACGCACCTCGACCCTGGCCCCGTGATCGCCGGCGAAAGCCGCCGGCCGCGCCTGGTCAAGCGAACCGGCCGCGGTTGAAAGCGAAAAGGCGTCGAGCGAACCGCGCGCCCGGGCGGTCAGGGTCAGCCGCGCCACCGAGCCGATCGACGGCAGCGCTTCGCCGCGAAATCCGAGCGTGGCGATGCGCAGCAGGTCGAAATTGCCCTCGGCGTCCGGGCTGAGCTTGGAGGTGGCGTGGCGCTCCAGCGCCAGCGACAGCTCGTCGGCGGTCAGGCCCTGGCCGTCGTCGACCACCAGGATGCGCGACAGCCCGCCGCCGTCGGCCTGCACCTCGATGCGACGGGCGCCGGCGTCGACGGCGTTCTCCACCAGTTCCTTGACCGCGCTCGCCGGCCTTTCGACCACCTCGCCGGCGGCGATGCGGTTGACGGTCTCCGGCGGCAGGCGGCGGATGGGCATGGCGCCAGTCTACCCGATTCCGGCCTTTCGTCTCAGAGCTCCGCTTTTCGGCCCATCAAGCCCCCGGCCAAGGTTGCAACCGGGCATGCGAGCCGCCACCTTGGCCCCATGCCGTTTCCAAACCAACGCACCGCGCGGGGCGCGCGTGGTCTCGCCCTCGTCGGAGCGCTGCTGGCGTTCGCCCTTCCCGCCACGGCGGCCCCGACCTGGTGGCACATCACCTCGGGCCGCTCCGAGGTCTGGCTCATCGGCGCGCCCAACCTGACGCAGAAGAGCTTCAGCTGGGACAGCCACGTCGTCGAACAGAGGCTGAAGGGTGCCACCGCCCTGATCATCGAGCCGCAGGCCAAGGGCAACATCATCGGCCTCGCCGGCGACCTGTTCGGCGCCGCCCATGCCATGCGGTCAGACACGCCGCTGGAAGCCTCGCTGCCGCCGCCGCTGCGGCAGCATTTCCAGACGGTGCGCACCGGCATCGGCCAGGGTCCCGGCAAGTACGCCGGCTGGAAGCCGTCCGCCGCCGGCGTCATCCTGACCAACGACTTCATGAAGGCTCAGAACCTGGAGACCGGCGCGACCATCAAGGCGGTGCGTCGGATGGCGCGTGGCGCCGGCGTGCATGAACTGGCCTCGGGCTCCTATGACGGCGCGCCGATCATCGCCGCCGCCGAGCAGCTGAACAGCACAGGCCAACAGACCTGCCTGGCCGCTTCGCTGCACGACATCAACCAGGCCCCGGTGCGCCTGCACATGGCCCAGGACTGGGCGCGCGGCGTCCAGCACCCCAACCCGACCGATCCGGCCGACCAGGCCTGCCTGAACGCCATGCCGTCGCTGAAGAACCTCAACGACCGGCTGATCGGCTCGGAGGCGCAGGCGGTCGTCGACGCCCTGAAACGCCCCGGCCGCGCCGTCGCGGTCTTCGACCTGGGCGCCACCGTCATGCCCGGCGGCGTCCTCGACCGCATCCGCGCCCACGGCGTCACGGTGTCCGCGCCGGTGCCCTAAAAACCTCTCCCAGAGGAGAGGTAACTTAGAGCCCGGGCAGCTTGACGCCGCCGCCGCTGGCGGTGCGGGCGATCACGATCTGGCGGCCGCCGGTCAGCTTCTGGATGCGCTGGGACTCGGCCGCCGCGTCGATCGGCGCGGCTTGCACGGCGCCGGCCTGGTCGGCGGTCAGGACCGCGGGCTGAGCCGACGGCTTGCCCTTGCGCCAGAACATCACCCAGTCCGCGAAGCCCTTGTCCTTGTGGGAAATCGCTCCGAACTCGTCGTCGACCACATAGCGGATCATCGGGTCGGCCCGGTCGGCGCCGGCCTTGCTGGCCAGCAGCTTCTCGCCCTCCGAACGGCTTTCCGACGCGCGCTGGCCGAGCAGGGCCGCGCGGGCCTGGCTTTCCGGCTGCAGTTCCTGCGGCCGCGGCTCGCCCGGCGACGGCGGACGCAGCGAATAGTCGGGCGGCACCACCAACGGCGCCTTCGACACGACGCGGAACTCGTCAGGCACGACCTTGACGAGGCCGAGCGCCTGGCGCGTGCTTTGGCAGCCGCCGAGGGCCGTCCCCGCAACCAGCAGCGCAACCGTCGCCACGCGATTGAAACCCATCGAACTCATGCTCCTTTGAGCGCCCCGGCGTCTCGATAGCGCATTAAGCCTGTGGGCGCCAACGGGCTAGGTGGTCGCGGGCCTGGCGGTCAGCAGGCTGTCGATCACCAGGAGCGCCACGCCGACGCTGATGCCGCTATCGGCGACGTTGAACACCCAGGGGAAGTGCAGGCCGGAAAAGTCGAGAAAGTCGAAGACCTGACCCCAGCGCACCCGGTCGATGATGTTGTTGCCGATAGCGCCGCCCATGATCAGGCCGATCGCCGCGCCGCTCAAAGTCCGGTCGATGCGCCGCACCCAGAGCCCGAGCGCGACCACGACGCAGGCGGCGAAGCCGACCAGCAGCCAGCGGCCGAGATCGCCATGCGCGTGGAAGATCCCGAAAGCGACGCCCGGGTTCCAGCCGCTGTTCAGCTGGAAAAACGGCAAGATGCGTACGGGCGCGCGGTCGATCAGGTCGAACGGGCCGAGTAGCCAGGCCTTGACCGCTTGGTCCGTGAGCACGACCAGCGCCGCCAGCCCAAAGGCCAGCCAGCCGTTGCGGTTGACCAGCGGTTCGCGCGCCCTAGCGGCCATGCTGGGCGTCCCACCAGGCCACGGCGTCGGCGTCGCGCAACGAGAGGTCCGGATAGCGCGGATCGCCGCCGACCTCTGGCAGCACGCGCCAGGAGCGGGCGCATTTGCGGCCGTCCGCGCGGAGCGGCTCGACAGCCACCCCCGCCACCTCGTCAAGGCGGAAGGCCGCGGCCGGCGCTTCGCCCCCGATCAGACTGGCCTGACTGGTGCGAAACACCTCGGCGGCGTCCAGCCCGTCGAAGCCGGCCATCAAGCCCGGATCGGCGATCCAGACCCGCGGCGCCGCTTCCAGCGCCGCGCCGATACGCTTTTCGCGCCGCTCGATCTCCAGCGCGCCGGTGACCACACGGGTGACCGCCTGGACGTGTTCCCAGCGCGCCGCCTCGGCCGGGTTGCGCCAGGTCGCCGGCGTCTCGGGGATCACCCGGAGCGCGTTGGACCCAGCGTCGGGAAAGCGCGTCTCCCAGGCCTCCTCCATGGTGAAGGCGGCGAGCGGGGCCAGCCAGGCGGTCAGCCGCTCGAACACCAGATCCAGCACCGTGCGGCAGGCGCGGCGCCGCAAGCTGTCGGGCCGGTCGCAATAGAGGACGTCCTTGCAGATGTCGAAATAGAGCGCCGAAAGATCGTTGGAGCAGAAGTCGGCCAGCGGCCGCCAGACGTCCTGGAACTGGTAGGTCTCGTAGGCTCCGCGCACCTCGCCATCGAGCTGCCAGAGCCGGTGCAGGATGAAGCGTTCCAGCGGCGGCATGTCGGCCAGTTCGACCCGCTCGGCGTCGCTGAAGCCTTCCAGCGCACCCAGCAGGTAGCGGACGGTGTTTCTGAGCTTGCGATAGCCGTCGATGGTGCTCTGCAGGATGGCCGGGCCGATCCGGGTGTCCTCGGAATAGTCGATCATCGCCACCCACAGGCGCAGGATCTCGGCGCCGCTCTGGCGGATAACGTCGGCCGGGTCGACGGCGTTGCCGAGCGACTTCGACATTTTCTCGCCGGTCTCGGTGACGGTGAAACCGTGGGTCAGCACCTGGTCGTAGGGCGCGCGGCCGCGCGTGCCGCAGGCCTCGAGCAGGCTCGACTGGAACCAGCCGCGATGCTGGTCGGAGCCTTCCAGGTAGAGATCGGCCGGCCAGCGGGTGTCGGGACCCTGCCGCGGCGAGCCATCGTCCCAATGCGAGGCGTTCTGTTTCGCGCGGGCCTCCAGCACGAAGGCATGGGTCGAGCCGGAATCGAACCAGACGTCGAGAATGTCCTCGACCTTTTCGTAGCGGTCGGGATCGTGGTCGCCGAGAAAGTCGCTGGCCGGCCGGGTGAACCAGGCGTCGGCGCCCTCCTTGGCGATCAGGTCGACGATCCGGGCGTTGACGTCGGCATCCTGCAGCGGCTGGCCGCTCGCCTTGTCGACGAACATGGCCAGCGGCGAGCCCCAGGCGCGCTGGCGGCTGACCAGCCAGTCGGGCCGGGTCTCGACCATGGCGCGGATGCGGTTGCGGCCGGCCTCGGGATAGAAGGCCGTGGCCTCGATCGCCTCCAGCGCCGTCTGGCGCAAGGTACGGCCGCCATGAAGATTGTCGTTCAGCGGCTCGTCCATGCGGATGAACCATTGCGGGGTGTTGCGGAAGATCACCGGCGCCCTGGAGCGCCAGGAGTGCGGATAGGAATGCTCCAGCCGGCCGCGCGCCAGCAGATTGCCGGCCTCGATCAGTTTTGCGATCACCGCATTGTTGGCCGGCCCGAACTTGCCGGCCTTCTTGCCCTCGGTCTCCAACACCTTCATCCCGCCGAACAGCGGTACGTCCGGGAAGTAGGCGCCATCGGCGTCGACGGTCTCGGGAATCTCGCGATGGCCGTGCGCCAGCCAGACCGCATAGTCGTCGGCGCCGTGGCCGGGCGCGGTGTGGACGAAACCGGTGCCCGCGTCCTCGGTAACGTGGTCGCCGGCCAGCAACGGCACCGGGAAGTCGTAGCCATCGTCGAGGGCGGCCAGCGGGTGGGCGCAGACCGCGCCCGACGGATTGACCGTCTCCAGCCGCGTCCAGCTCGCCACCTGGGCGACACTGCGCACCTCGTCGGCCAGGGCGTCGGCGACGATCAGTCGGTCGCCCGGTTTGGCCCAGGGCTCGAACGACAAATCCGGGTTGATCGCATCGACCTGATAGACCGCGTAGACGATGTCGGGATTGTACGAGACGGCGCGGTTGGCCGGCAGGGTCCAGGGCGTCGTGGTCCAAATCACCACTGAGGCGTCCAGCGCCGCGTCGGTGGCTTCCAGCACCGGGAACTTGACCCAGACCGTCGGGCTGACGTGATCGTGGTACTCGATCTCGGCGTCGGCAAGCGCCGTGCGCTCGACCGGGCTCCACATCACCGGCTTGGAGCCGCGGTAGAGCTGGTCCGACATCAGGAACTTGTGAAACTCGGCGACGATGGCCGCCTCGCTCGAATAGTCCATGGTCGAATAGCGGCGCTCCCAGTCGCCCAGCACGCCCAGGCGCTTGAAGCCTTCCATCTGCACGCCGATCCAGCGGTCGGCCTCTTCACGACAGCGGGCGCGGAACTCGGCCCTGGAGACCTCGTCCTTGCGCCGGCCCTTGGCGCGCAGGTCTTCCTCAACCTTCCACTCGATGGGCAGGCCGTGACAGTCCCAGCCCGGCAGATAGTCGACGTCGTAGCCGAGCAGAAAGCGCGAGCGGACCACGAAGTCCTTCAGCGTCTTCTGCAGCGAGTGGCCGATATGGATGGCGCCATTGGCGTAGGGCGGGCCGTCATGCAGCACATAGAGCGGCGAGCCGGCTGCCTGGCGGGCCTTGCGTAGGGTTATGTAGAGGTCCTGCTCGGCCCATTGCGCGAGGATTTCCGGCTCCTTTTTCGGCAGGCCGGCGCGCATAGGGAACGGGGTTTCGGGCAGAAAGACGGTCTCGCGATAGTCGCGGCCGGCTGGGGAATCGGGGGGGGCCATCATAGGCTCCAGAATGGGTTCGAACAAAGACGCGGACAACCCGGCGCGCGCCGCCTGGAATCGGCGGCTTCACGCCGGGCGGTTAATTCGAATCCGATACGGAACCCTGCTCATGGCGGGCGCTGTACCAGAGCCCGGCCGCTGGCGCGAGCCTTTCGACGGTGCAGGGATTGTACGCTGTGGTAGAATTATCCGCTTGCCGTTGCGGCGCCCTCGCCGCATCAATCCCGCCAAGAGCGCCCTAAGACCAAGCGGCGCCGAGAATTGTGGGAGAGGACGACATGGCGAGCATTGCAGCCCTGGACGAAAAGACCGGCCGCAAATTCTATCTCGACGACCCCGACGACCTGAAGCCGGGCGAGCCCCTCACCTTCATCCTCAACCTGCACGGCGGTGGCTCGGTCGGCGCCTGGCAGCGGGCCTATTTCCCGGCCGTCGACTACAAGAACAAGTACCGGCTGGTCGTCGCCACGCCATCGGCCGCCACCAAGGAGCCGGCCAGGCGCTGGGTGGCTGAGGCCGACGACGAGCACCTGCACAACATCGTCGAGTACGTCTTCGACAAGTACGGGGCGGAGAACATCAAGGGCTTCTGGCTGGCCGGTCACTCCCAGGGCGGCATGACCTCCAACCGGCTGCTGCGCGACGATCCCTTCTTCCAGGACCGTGTCGACGGCTGGCTCAGCCTCTCCGGCGGCCGCATGGGCCCGGCCGAGCGCGCGCCGGGCTTCGGCCCGCCGCTGCCGCCCGGCCAGACCCTGAACATGCCGCGCCCGGCGCCGGGCGGGCCGCCGACCTGCGACTTCTCCTTCATCTACACCACCGGCGAGCATGAGATCGTCGCCCTGCCCGACGGCTCGCCCTGGGCCGAGAAATACGGCGCCGGCCCGCGCGAGCGGCGCCCCGACATCGTCGACACCGAAGCCGGCCAGATATACGACACCGGCCGCCAGGAATTCTCCACCAAGGGCTGGGGTCTGTTGCCGCGCCCGGGAACCGCCGAGGTCTATGTCTACCCGAACGGCAAGGACGGCCGCGTGGTCGCCGACGTGGTGCGCCTGGACAAGGGCCACACCGAGGGCCTGGAGCCGAAGGTCACCGAGGAACTGATCAAGCTGATGGTCTCGGCCTCGGGTGGCAAGGCGCGCACGGCGGCGAAGGCCAGCGCCAGCGCCTAGACCCCGTAGAGGTCGTAGAAGAGCTCGATCGGCGCGCGCGTCCTCAGGGCCGGCAACGGGAAGGCGCGCCAGGGGGCTTCGATGTCGATTGTTTCGATATTGCGTAGGAAAGCGTCGCGCGGCTCGGGCTTGATGGCCTCGCGGTGGTCGAGGAACTGGCCCCAGCTCGACGTGCCCGAGAGGCCCACGGGTCCGGAGGGACGTCTCCTGGACTGGCCATAGGCCGGCGGAAACAGTCGACGGTAGGCCTCCAGATTGTAGAGCCATGAGGCGCCATGGACGGCGCGAGTCTCGGGCCAGGTCTCGCCAACGAAGGCGAACATGGTCTTCAGTTCGTCCAGCCGGCGCGGCGTCTTGGCCCGGCTGAGCGGGCCGATGTCGTCTGCGCTGTCGCGGTTGCTGAAGTGGATCCGCATGACGCCGGCCGCGTCCGGCGGGTCGCAGCCGAAACAGCCGAACCGGCGCGGGTCTGACGGCGGAATGTCGTCCGGCGCCGTTGCGTAAAACGATTTGGTCCAGTCGAGCCGCCGCTCGCACGTCCCCAGCTGTTCGATCGCACTCAGATAGGTCCGCCATTCCGGCGGCGGCTCGCCGCCGTGGCCGAGCCCCAAGCGTCGGCGCAGATTGGTGTACAGGGTCAGGGATTGCGCCAACGAAATGCCGGCGAGGTCCGCCATATGCTCGGCGAAACGCAGCTGCAGCGCGAAATAGTCGCCGAGCCCTTCGGCCCGGGCGCGGCGTTCCGACTCCCGGCTCAGCGCCGCCGCCGGATGCGGACGGGAATCGGCTGCAGGCGCGGCCGGACGCCGAGCTCCCACACCAGGCCCCGCAACACCGTCCCGAGGTCCCAGTCGAAGATGCGTCGGCTAGTCCTCGCTTTGAAGATGGCGTCCCAGGCGGCGCGCGATCGCGACTGAGTCCGCCAACGGCGCCAGAGTCCCTTATCGTTCGACGCCATCGGCCCTGACTCCGGAAAACGATTGCCCCGTCGCAGACTAGTTGGTCGCGCTCAGTCGTCAACGATCAGCGACCTTCGACCACGCTATCGTTTGACCCTGATGCTTCTGGAACTCGATCTCGTATCGGAGCTTGGTTGGGGGGCGCCGCGATCGACCGCCCATTCCTGACCCCGGCTTTGAGTCCGAAGCGGCGCGGTGCTGCGAGACTGTCACCAACCGAGCCTATTGAGGCCCCAAACCGGTTGTACTGATCTCCGCGGTCGGTGTTGCGTAAGGAATCTTCGCATGGTCCAGGCGATTACGGTGGCGCCAAGCGCCGATGGATGGACGGTGAAATCCGAAGCCTTCGACAGCGAGATGTTCTTCCGCTCGGGCGCCGCGGCGGAGGCCGCCGCCTGCAGCCTCGGAACCCGCATCGCCCAGGTCGGCACGGCGGTCGAAATCCAGATCTTCCTGCGCGACGGCGCGCTTGGCGGCCGCTACGTCTGCACGCCCAACAGCGGCGACTACGCGCGGTCATAGACCCCTTGGTTGCTGATTTAGCGGCTCAGGGCGCGGGGGTTTCGGGGCGGGCCCAGTCGTCTTCGGGACCGGAGTCGTAGGTTGTCGGAGCGAGGATGGCCTCGGGCGTCGAAAAGGGCGGACCGGGCTCATAGGCCGCGGGCAGTTCGGGCAGTTCGCTCATCACCCGTTCGCGGCGCTCCAGGCGCGGATGGATCAGCTCGCCGGTCTCAGCATAGGTGGAGACCAGCCTGGCCCAATCGGTGGGGGCGTAGGCGAAGGCCCGGCCGGCGGGATCGAGATCGGTCCAGTCCGGCTCCTGCTGGGCGGCCAGGCCGCGAGCCATCCAGGCGCGGGCCTCGTCCAGGCGCCCGGCGGCGTTGGCGATGCGCGCCATCAGCCCGCAGAGGCGAACGTCCGGCTGACCCTCGGCCATGGCGTCGACGGCGGCCTGCGCCAGGGCTGGCTCGCGGATCAGCAGGGCCTGTTCGGCGACGACGAAGCGGCTCTCGCGGCTGGACGGGTTGAGCGCGGCCAGTTCACCCAGCCGGGCGGCGCGGGCCTTGGGCGTCTCCGCCGTCTTCAGGTCGCGCCAAAGCAAATAGAGCGCCGGGTGCGGGCGAGCCTTCCAGGCCTGTTCGATGAGCGGAATCGCCCGCGCCGACTTGTCGTCGGCGATCTGCAGGCGCGCGGCGATCACCGGGCCAGGCGGAAACCCGGGGTCGAGCTTGGCCGACTTCAGGGCGAACTCCAGCGCCTGAGCGCGCAAGGCCGGGTTGGGACTGGTCTCCAGGCTGGCGGCCGAGGCGGCCAGCAACGCGGCTCGCGCCCGCTCGGCGCTGATCGGCGAGACGATCTTGCGTTCCAGCGCCCCCTGCACGAGTTCGAGCGCGGCGGCCCAGTCGCCGCCTTCCAGCCGGCTTTCCAGTAGGGCGCGCCAGGCCCAGCGCGAGGTGCGCGCCAAGCTGTAAGCGGCCTTGGCGTGGCGCAGCGCCGCCTCGTGATCGCCCTGCGCCGTCGCCCCTTGCATGAGCCCGCGGTGGCCGGCCAGGCGCATTTCCGGGAAGCCGAGCATGGCGGCATAGGCGGCCTGGGTGGCGGCGGCGTCGCCGGCGGCCTCGGCGGCCTGGGCGGCCAGGATGCGGACCAGGGCCGGGGCGTCCTCGACCAGTTCCGCCGCCTGCTGCGCCAGGCGCCTGGCCTCGGAGCCATCGCCGGCGGCGGCGGCCAGGAAGCCGCGGCTCAGCGCCTCCATGCCGCGCTGGCGGCGGGCCTCGGCGCGCAGGGCGGCCTGGCGGGCGGGGGTGGCGACGATCCACAGCGCGATGCGCCAGACGGCCACGGCCAGGAAGGCGGCGACGATCACGGCCAGGGCGGCGGCCGCGGCGGTCATGTCGACGCGCCAGCCCAGCCACTCGACGCTGGCGCGCCCCGGCTGGCCGCCGAGCACGAAGGCGGTGACCGCGATCACCGCCAGCGCCGCCAGCACCAGGGCGCCGCGGATCATGTCGGCGCGCCGGGCGGCTGCGGCTGGGCCAGGTCGCGCTCGGCGCTGGCGCGGATCGCGGCGGTCAGCCGGTCGATTTCGATGCGGCGCTCGGCCTCGGCGCGCCAGCTGGCGGCGGCGTCGCGGCCGGGCGCGGACAGACCATCGAGCTCGCCGACCGCGCTTTCGATGTCGCCGTCGTCGGCGCTGCGCTGGGCGCGGGCCAGGATGGCGTCCGGGTCGGCGCCGGTCAGCCGGTCGACGCGGCGGACGGTGAAGACGGCCGCCAGCATGTGGCCGAGGTGAGCCAACGCGCCGGAATCCGGCGGCGGCTCGCGCGCGGCGACGGCGACCTGGTCGGCCAGGCCGTCGAGCTGCATGGCCAGGGCCGCGCGGCTGGGCGCGCCGGTGGCGGCATAGCCGGCCAGGGTGCGCAGATCGGCGGAGTCAGGCAGCAGACGCTGCAGGGTGGTGAGCTGCTCGGCGAAGGGGCGCGAGGTCTGCGCCGCCTGTCCGACATCCGCCGCGGCCAGGGCCTCGGCCGCGGCCTGGCGCAAGCGCTGGCCGGCGGCGTCGAGACGGTCGAGCCGGGCGGTAAGGCTGGCCACGTCGGCCGGAGCTGCGGGCGTCGGCGCCGGACCGTCGGACACGGCGTCGATCGGCGGCGGCGGAAGCTGGGCCGGCTGCAGGTCGTTGGCGGCGCCGCGCTGGACCCGGGCCGGGGCCGGGTGGGCGGGAAACAGCTTCGGCCCATAACGGTCGATGGCGACGCCGGCCAGGATGCAAAGCAGGCCGAAGACCATGGCCGCCCAGAAGGCCAGCCCGAAGCCCCGGCGGCGCACGCTGTAGTCGTGCGGGTCGCGCGGCAGGGTGATGTCGTCGGGATCGGGGGCGCTCATGTGAGCAAGTCTAGCAGCGCCGCTTCATTGGGAAAGGGCGCCGCCACGACGCGCGCGAAGCCGAGCCCGCGCAAGGGGCGTGCAGCTGCCTCGGAGATGGCGAAGACGGCGATGTCGGCGCGGGGGGTGCCCGTGGTGAGTGCCGCGACCTGGTCGGCGCCGCGGGTCGAGTGGATGAGCACGGCGTCGATGGCGTCCGGCGGTTCGGGGAGCGCGGTCGGAACGGTCTCGTAGACCGGGACGGAGCGGGCGGCGACGCCCTGGGCGACCAGCATGGCTGTGAGGTCGGCGGAGGGCTCGCGGGCGGCGGGGTGAAGGACGAGGCCGGGCCTGGGATCGGCGCCGGCGATCAGCCCGGCCAGCGCCGTGGCGCCGCCGTCGGCCGAGCGGACGTTGGCGAACCCGGCGTCGCGCGCCCGTCTGGCCGTGGCGGCGCCGACGGTGAAGACCGGCAGAGTCCGTTCAGGCGTCAGCGCCGCGAAGGCCGCGATGGCATGGCCGCTGGAAAAAGCCAGGGCGTCGACGCCGGTGAGATCGATGCGGGGGTCGGCGATGGGGCGGGCCTCAAGCACGGGCGCGACCACGGGGGTGAGCCCCATCACCGTCAGTCGCGCGGCGGTGGCCTCGGCCTCGGGCATAGTCCGTGTGACCCAGATGCGGTGAGGGTTCATGGGGTCGCGCCCTCTTCACTTCTCCCAGAGGGAGAAGGAGGGGCCCACGTTGCGCAAGCGGCGTGGGAGGATGAGGGGTTACGGCCGTTCACGCTAATCCGAGAGGCCGTAACCCCTCACCCTCCCATTCGCTTCGCTCTGGGCCCCTCCCTCTCCCTCTGGGAGAGGTCTTTAGAGGCGCGCCCACGCTAGCTAGCCGCCGGCAGCAGCAAACGGTCGCCGCCTTCTGCGCGGATCTGGTCGCCGAGGTCGCGGCCGAGGCTGCCGGCGGAGTCCAGGTCGGCGGCCTCGACCTCGCCCAGGCGGCGCAGGCGCTCTCGGCCATCGGCGGTCAGGGCCTCGACCACCATGGAAAGCCGGCCGTCCTCGAGCCAGGCATAGGCGCCCATGGCGGTGCGGCAGGAGCCTTCCAGCGCCTCGAGCGCGCCGCGTTCGGCGGCGACCGCCAGCGCAGTCGGCGCATGGTTCAGCGCCTTGACCCAGTCCGCCTCGGCGTCGGCGGCGCGAGTCTCGATGGCCAGCGCACCCTGGCCCGGCGCCGGCGGAAATTCGATCGGATCGAGCGCGTGGCGGATGCCGCCGGCCAGGCCCAGGCGGTTCAACCCCGCCAGCGCCAGGATCATGGCGTCGGCGTCGCCGGCCGCGAGCTTGGCCAGGCGGGTGTCGACATTGCCGCGCACCAGCACAAACGACAGGTCGGGGCGGCGGAACTGGGCCTGGGCCTGGCGGCGAATGCTGGCAGTGCCGAGGCGCGCGCCCTGCGGCAGATCGTCGAACGACGCGAAGGCTGGGCTCAGGAAGGCGTCGCGCGCATCCTCACGCTCGGGCGTCGCGGCCAGGGTAAGGCCAGGCTGCCGGGCGATCGGCACGTCCTTCATCGAATGCACCGCGCAGTCGACGCGGCCGGCGACCAGGGCCTCCTCGATCTCCTTGGTGAACATCGACTTGCCGCCCAGTTCGGTCAGGCGGCGGTCCTGCACCCGGTCGCCCGTGGTTGAGATGATGACCAGCGGCGCGACCTGTTCGGCGTCGGCGGGATCGGCGCCCAGCGCCACGGCGATCGCCTGCTGCACCAGACCCGCCTGGGTCAGGGAGAGCTTCGATCCGCGCGCGCCAATCCTGATCGGGTCCAAGGGGCCACGCCTCCAGATGCGGCCGACATCGCTCACGCCGCCCTGGCCTGCTACAGGAGCCGCGATGCGCCCGCAACCGAACCGCCCGCCGAACGGCGCCCTGACTGTCCTGGGGATCGAGACCAGCTGCGATGAAACCGCGGCCGGAGTCGTGCGCCGCCATGGCGACGGCCGGGTCGATGTGCTCTCCTCCATCGTGCTCAGCCAGGTCAAGGACCACGCCCCCTTTGGCGGGGTGGTGCCGGAGATCGCCGCCCGCGCCCATGTCGAGGCCATCGATGCGGTGATCCGGGCGGCCATGAGCAAGGCCGACCTCGGCTTCGACGACCTGGACGGAGTGGCGGCCACCGCCGGGCCGGGCCTGGTCGGCGGGGTGATGGTCGGGCTGTCGGCCGGCAAGGCGATCGCCCTGGCGCGGGACCTGCCGCTGATCGCGGTCAACCACCTGGAGGGGCACGCGCTCTCGGCCCGATTGGCCGCAGACGTCGCCTATCCGTATCTGTTGCTGCTGATTTCCGGCGGGCATTGTCAGCTGTTGGACGTCGAGGGGGTTGGCCGCTGCACGCGACTGGGCTCGACCATCGACGACGCCGCCGGCGAAGCCTTCGACAAGATCGCCAAGGCGTTGGGCCTGGGCTACCCCGGCGGACCGGCGCTGGAGACGTTGGCGCTCGGCGGCGACGCCAGCCGCTTTGTCCTGCCGCGCATGCTGCTCGGCCGCGCCGGCTGCGACTTCTCCTTCTCCGGCCTGAAGACCGCCGCCGCCCGCCTGGCCGAGACGATCACCGATGACATCGACCGCCGCGACCTGGCCGCCGCCGTCCAAGGCGCGATCGCCCGGCAACTGGCGGAACGCAGCGAGCGGGCCATGAAGGTCTACGCGGAGGAGCATGGCGTCGGCGATCGGCGTTTCGTCGTCGCTGGTGGCGTCGCTGCTAATTCCGAAGTGCGGCGGGTGCTTGAAGGGGTCGCGGCGGCTCACGGGTTCAGCTTCACCGCCCCGCCTCTGGACTATTGCACCGACAATGCCGCCATGATCGCCCTGGCCGGCGCAGAACGCCTGGCGCTGGGGCTGACCGATGGCCTGGACGCGGTGGCGCGGCCGCGCTGGCCGCTGGATGAGGAGGCGGCCCTGAACCGACCAACCCACGCCCCCGGCCGCAAGGGAGCCAAGGCGTGAGCGGCTACAAGAGCGCCGGGGTCATCGGCGGCGGGGCCTGGGGCACCGCCCTGGCCCAGGTCTGCGCCCGGGCCGGGCTTGACACCCTGCTCTGGGCGCGCGAGCCCGAGGTGGCGGAGGCGGTGAATGAGCGACATGCCAACCGGCTCTTCCTGCCCGATATCGCGCTGGATCCCGGCATCCGCGCCACGGCTGCACTCGCCGAAACCGCCGGGCGCGACCTGATCCTGGCTGTGGTTCCGGCCCAACACATGCGCGCTACGCTGACCGCGCTCGGTCCGCATCTGCGCGCCGACCAGCCTGTGGTGCTGTGCGCAAAGGGGGTGGAGCAGGGCTCGCTTAAACTGATGACCGAGGTGCTGGCCGAGGTCGCGCCGCACGTCCGCGCGGCAGTGCTGTCCGGCCCCAGCTTCGCCGGCGAGGTGGCGCGTGGCCTGCCGACCGCGGTGACCCTGGCCTGCGCCGAGCCCGATTGCGGCGAGGCCCTGGCCGAGGCCTTGGCGACTCCTGGGTTCCGGCCCTACTGGACCGACGACCTGATCGGCGCCGAGGCCGGCGGCGCGATCAAGAACGTACTTGCCATTGCCTGCGGGGTGGTCGAGGGCCGCGGCCTCGGCCGCAGCGCCCATGCCGCCCTGGTCACCCGCGGCTTCGCCGAACTGACCCGGCTGGCGGTGGCCCTGGGGGGCGAGGCGCGCACGGTGGCCGGGCTCTGCGGCCTTGGCGACCTGGTCCTGACCTGCTCAAGCCCGCAGTCGCGGAACATGAGCCTGGGCCTGGCGCTGGGGCGCGGCGAGACCCTGGACAGCCTGATGAGCGACCGCCTGTCGGTGGTCGAGGGCGTGGAGACGGCGCCGGCAGTGCGCGCGCTGGCCACCCGGCTAGGGGTCGAGACCCCGATCTGCGAGGCGGTGGCCGCGGTGCTGGCCGGCGAACGCGACCTTGACGAGGCGATCGTCGGCCTGCTCTCGCGACCGCTGCGTTCCGAATTGGAGGATTGAGCATGACGCTCTTCGTACTGAGCTGCATCGACCGGCCAGACAGCCTGGAGCGGCGCATGGCCGCGCGCGAGGCGCACCTGGCCTATGTCGCAGAGCATCGCGACATGGTGCGGCTCGCTGGACCGTACCTGGACGATGAGGGTCGGATGGCGGGCTCGCTGTTCGTGATCGAGGCGGCCGATCGCGCCGCCGTCGAGGCCTTTTCCGCAGCCGACCCCTACGTCCTCGTCGATCTGTTCGAGCGGGTGGATATCCGCGTCTGGCGGGTCAGCGTGGGCGCCATCGCGTGAATCCAGCCCAACCGGCCCCGGGCGTGCACCTGTGCGCCCTGGCCGACATCCCCGAGCCGGGCGCCAAGGGCTTCTTCTTCCGCGCCGGAGATCAGATCTTCATGGGCTTCGTCGTGCGCCAGCACGGCGTGGTCGCGGGTTTCGTCGATCGCTGCCCGCACACGGGCACGCCGCTGGCCGCCCTGCCCGACCGCTACCTGACCCGCGAGGGCGACCTGATCATCTGCTCGACCCACGGCGCGATGTTCCGCGCCCAGGACGGGGTGTGCCTTGCCGGCCCTTGCGAAGGCCGCTCGCTATGGCCTTGGCCGGTCACGGTCGCCGACGGCGAGGTCCTGACGGCCAGCTAGGCGCCCGCAATAGGGCTCAGCCGCCCGGCACGCCCATTTCGCCGCTGCGCCGGCTGGCGTCGTTGAGCTGCTCCTGTCCGCTGCGGCCCAGCTCGTCCCATTGCGCCCGGGTCATACAGGTCTTGGTGCGGCCCAACAGCGAGCCGAGCTCTTCTGTCCATTTGCAGATCTGGGCGTCCGGATTGTAGCCCGGCTTGGCCGGCGTCGCCGCCGCCACCCGCGTTGCGCCAGCAGCCGGTGTCGGCGGCGCGGAGGGCGAAACGGCGGCCGCGCCCTCGGCAAAACAGGTCCCCCCAAGCGTGCTGGCGAAAAAGACGATGGCGACGAGGCTGGGTTTCATGGCGATTTCCCCAAGGTTTCAGGTTTCGAGCTTGCCGCGACCCGGCGGCCTTGGTCAAGTCGGGCGCGTTTCCGCCCCAAAGGCCGCAACCTCGGCGATCAATCCCTGCACCGCCAGCGCCACCAGCTCGCCGCCCTTTTCCGGCGTCGCCAGGCCGGGATCGGAGCCCATGCGGCCGTCGGGATGGCGAGCGCGGAAGTCGAGCGCCTCGCGGATGGGGCCGGAGCCGGCGATCTGCGGCGCGTAGTTGGCCGACTTGATGGCGTCCGGATAGGCCCATTGGGTGACGGCGATCTCGGACGGCGTGGCGTGGCTGCCGTGGCCGGACGGGAACTGGCGATAGGCCAGCTTGACCACTCCGCTCAGGTCCCACCAGTTGCGCAGCTTCAGCGCGAACCCCGCCGGGCGACGGGCGAAGCTGGCCTCGGCATAGAGTTCGGAAAAGGCCGCCTCGATGCTGGAGACATTGCCGCCGTGGCCGTTGAGGAAATAGATCTTCTCAAATCCGTGCAGCGACAGCGAGCGCACCCAGTCGCCGATGGCGGCGATGAAGGTCGAGGGCCTGAGCGAGATGGTGCCTGGAAAGCCGAGATGATGCTGGGCCATGCCGACATTGAAAGTGGGCCCGACCAGCATGTCGCCGGCCTTCTGCGCCTCATGCGCGATGATCTCCGGGCAGAGCCAGTCGGTGCCGAGCAGGCCGGTCGGCCCATGCTGTTCGTTGGAGCCGATCGGGATGACAATGGTCCTCGACCGCTCAAGAAAAGCCTCGGCCTCCTGCCAGGTGGAGAGTTGCAGCAGCATGGGGTGGTTGTCCTACCGGCCGGTTTGTCGGGCCGCCGACGGCACCTTACCGCGATGCCGCGCCGATGGACCGGAAAACTCGACCCCCCAACCGTCATCCCCCGCTGGAGCGGCGCAGCCGCGGAATGCGGGGGACCCATGAACACTCACGTTCGATGGTGATCATGGGTGGGCCCGGATAAACCGGCATGACGGGAGAGTGATGCGGCTTACTCCGCACCCAAATCGCGGCGGACGTACTTGTAGGTCTGGGGCGCCGTGCAGACGCAGCCGTTCATCGTGCCGTCCTTGGCCCACCAGATCAGCGTGGGGTAGCCGGGTTTGACCCCGCTGGCGTTGAGTAGCGGCTTCAGCTTGTCGACCAAGTCGCGGCCGGCGGCGATGACCGCGGTGCGGGCGACGTCGCCGTCGGCGGGCGGGATGTGCGGCGCCTTCCAGGCGTCGGCCGGGGTCGAGGTCCAGGTCTGGAACAGCCCCCAGCTGCGGTTGACCCAAAGTTCGGCCACCGTCGCGCGTTCGGCCGGGGTCGACTTAGCCGCGCCGTTGAGGTCCGGTGGAGCGATCATGATCACGCGGGTGTCGACGCCGGCCTTCTGCAGACGCGCGAACTCGCTCTGCTCATAGGCGTCGCAGGCCGGGCAATCGCGGGTGGCGACCACATAGAGCTTCGGTCCGCCCAGGCCGGGCGAGACCCAGCCGGCGGTCTCCAGCAGCTTGGCGATGTCGGCCTGGCGGCTCTTGATCGGGTGTGGACGCCAGCGGACATCGATATCCCACCACAGGTAGAGGCCGGCGAAAACCACCACGATCAAGCCGATCAGTAGCGCCCAGACGCGCAGTCGCATCGCCGTTTTCCTCTAGCTTGGTTCCATCATTGCATGGTTGGGATCACGAACGCCGAGTCCTCGCTCATGCCTTCCGGCCAGCGGGCGGTGACGGTCTTGACCTTGGTGAAGAAGCGCACGCCTTCCATGCCGTGCTGGTTGGCGTCGCCGAAGGCCGAGCGCTTCCAGCCGCCGAAGCTGTGATAGGCCACCGGCACCGGGATCGGCACGTTGATGCCGACCATGCCGACCTCGACGCGTGCGGCGAACTCGCGCGCGGCGCGGCCATTGCGAGTGAAGATGGCGACGCCGTTGCCGTACTGGTGCTTCGACGGCAGCGCCACCGCCTCTTCGAAGGTTTCGGCGCGCACCAGCTGCAGCACCGGACCGAATATCTCTTCCTGGTAGGTTCGCATGTCGGGCTTCACGTGGTCGAACAGGTTCGGGCCGATGAAGAAGCCGGCCTCGAAGCCCTGCAGCTTGAAGTCGCGGCCGTCGACCACCAGCTCGGCGCCCTCGTCGACGCCCAGCTGGATATAGTCGGTGATCTTCTGGCGGTGCGCGGCGGTGACCACCGGACCGTACTGGGCGGCGGCGTCGGAGGACACCCCGACCTTCAGCGTCTCGATCTGGTCCAGCAGCCGTTCGCGCAGCGCCTCGGCGGTCTTCGCCCCCACCGGCACCGCGACAGGCAGCGCCATGCAGCGTTCGCCTGCCGAGCCATAGGCCGCGCCCATGATGTCGGCTACGGTCTGGTCGAGGTCGGCGTCGGGCATGACGATGGCGTGGTTCTTCGCCCCGCCCATGGCCTGGACCCGTTTGCCGCTCGCCGTGCCGGTCGCATAGACATAGTGGGCGATGTCCGAGGAGCCGACGAAGCTGACCGCCTTGATGTCCGGATGGGCCAGGATGGCGTCGACGGCGATCTTGTCGCCATGCACGACGTTGAGCACCCCGGCCGGCCCGCCGGCCTCCAGAAAGAGTTCGCCCAGCCGCACCGGCAGGCTCGGGTCCTTCTCCGAGGGCTTGAGGATGAAGCTGTTGCCGACCGCGATGGCCACCCCGAACATCCACATCGGGATCATCGCCGGGAAGTTGAACGGGGTGATGCCGCAGACCACCCCCAGCGGCTGGCGCATGGAATAGACGTCGATGCCGGGACCGGCGCCCTCGGTATATTCGCCCTTCAGCGCGTACGGGATGCCGCAGGCGAACTCGATCACCTCCAGGCCGCGCTGGATATCGCCTCTCGAGTCGGCGACCACCTTGCCGTGCTCGGACGAGAGCAGGTTGGCGAGTTCGTCCATGCGCGCCTCGACCAGGCGCTTGAACTCAAACATCACCCGCGCCCGGCGCTGGGGATTGGTCGCCGCCCAGCCGACCTGCGCGGCAACCGCCGCCTGCACGGCCGCGTCCAGCTCGCCGGCGTCGGCCAGCGCCACACGGGCCCGGACCTCGCCGGTATTGGGATCAAACACATCGCCAAAGCGGCCGGAACGGCCGGCCACGGCTGCGCCGTTCACGAAATGAAGGATGTCACGCATGGAAAGGCTCTCGAACCGGGATGAAGCCGACCTTCTAATCCGGCCGTCGCGGCGGCGGTAGGGGTTGCCCGCGCGGCGGCCCACGGCGCATGTTCGCCGCCATGACCGCATCCGAACCGGGGCCGCGCCTGATCCTCCCGGCCGAAGGGGATTTCCGCCTGACCGACGAGACCGCCACCGCCCGGCTGGGCGCAGCGGTGGCCCGCACCCTGGTCGCCGGCGAGGCCGTCTGCCTGAAGGGGGTGCTGGGGGCCGGCAAGTCGACCCTCGCGCGCGGGCTTATCCGCGAGCGCACCGGCAGCGCCGAGGACGTGCCCAGCCCCACCTTCACCCTGGTGCAGTTTTATGACGGCCAGGGTCTGAAGCTCGCCCATTTCGACCTCTATCGGCTGACCAACCCCGGCGAGGTGGACGAGATCGGCCTGGACGAGGCGCTGGACGACGGAGCCGCGATCATCGAATGGCCGGAGCGGCTCGGTCGACATCTGCCCAGGCATCGACTCGATATAGAGGTGCTGGTCGTGGGCGAGGCCGGCCGCGAGAGCCGGCTCGCGCGCCTTAATCCCCACGGAGCCTGGGAAGGACGTCCGCTTGAGTTCTGATCGCGAGGCGGAAAAGGCCGCCTTCCTCGCCGCCAACGGCCTTGGCGACGCCCGGCGCGAGCGTCTGGCCGGAGACGCGTCGACGCGGCTCTATGAGCGGTTGCACCGGGCCGGGCAGCCCAGCCTGATCTTCATGGACCAGCCGCCCAACGCCGAGACCGCGCCCTGTCCGCCGGAGGCGACGCCGGATCAGCGCCGCGCGCTCGGCTACAACGCCAGCGCCCGGCTGGCGGCCGGCCGGGTCGAGGCCTTCATCGCCTGCGCCGCCTATTTGCACGGGCGCGGCTTGTCGGCTCCGGAAGTGGTCGCCGCCGACGCCCCCGCGGGGCTGGCCGTGCTGGAAGACCTGGGCGACGACCTCTATGCGCGGCTGATCGAGGCCGGCCTGGACGAGACGCCGCTCTATGACGACGCCATCGACGCCCTGGTGCATCTGCACGCCGAGCCGCCGCCGGCGACCCTGGTCGGGCCGGGCGCCGAGTGGCCGCTCCTGCTCTACGACGACCTCGCCTTCCAGACCGGCGGGCTGATGTTCCTGGAGTGGTGGCCGAAATACATTGGCCAGCCGGCGTTTTCGACCGAGGCCGAGGCCGAATGGGAGGCGCTTTGGGCGCCGATCCGTGCGCGCGGCGTCGCCGGCGCCGAGGTCTTCTGCCTCCGCGACTATCACGCCGAGAATCTGATCTGGCTCCCCGGCCGACCGGGCATCCGCAAGGTGGGGATGCTGGACTTCCAGGACGCGCTGCGCGCCCACCCGGCCTGGGACCTCTCCATGCTGCTGCACGACGGTCGCCGCGACGTCTCGCCGGAGCGTGAGACGGCGTCGCTTGAGCACTATCTGGCTGCCCGTCCGGCGGTGGATCGCGACCGGTTCCTGGCCGACTATCACGGCCTCGGCGCCATGAACTCCGCCCGCATCCTGTTTATCTTCGCCCGCCAGGTCGCCGGCTTCGGCCGGCCGCGCTACGCCGCCTTCATGCCGCGCATGTGGCGCTACCTCGACCGCTGCCTGGAGGCGCCGGAATTGGCGTCGATCAAGGCCTGGTTCGCCCGCAACGTGGTGCGGGAGCCGCAGGCGTGAGTGGACCCGAGACCGCCATGGTGCTGGCCGCCGGCCTCGGCACGCGGCTCAAGCCGCTGACCAACGATCGGCCCAAAGCCCTGGTCGAAATCGGTGGGCGGCCGCTGATCGATCATGTGCTTGACCGGCTGGCCGATGCCGGCGTCACCCGCGCGGTGGTCAATGTGCACGCCTTCGCCGACCGGCTGGAGGCGCACCTGAAGGGCCGCCAACACCCCGAGATCGTCATTTCCGACGAGCGCAGCCAGGCGCTGGAGACCGGTGGCGGCTTGAAGAACGCGCGCGCCCTTCTGGGTCACGGTCCGGTCTGGGTGAGCAATATCGACACCGTGGCGCTGGGCGGCGGCGCACCGGCCTTGCAGGCTGTGGCCGAGGCCTGGGACCCGGCGCGGATGGACGTCTGCCTGCTGCTCGCGCCGACCCGGAACTCGCTCGGCTTCCACGACTCCGGCGACGTCTTTCTGGAGGACGACGGCCGGGTCCGCTTCAAGTCCGCCGACGAGGTCGCGCCCTTTCTCTATGTCGGGACCCACATCGCCGACCCGAAAATCCTCGCTGACGCCCCCGACGGGCCGTTTTCTTTGCTCGACATCTGGAAAGCGCTGGCCGCCCAGGGTCAGGTAAGCGGCGTCGCGCCCGACGCTCTGTGGATGCACGTCAGCGACCCCGCCGGTCGCGACGCCGTCGAAGCCCGGCTGCGGCGATGAACCCTTTCGGCCAGCCTGGGCCGCGCTGGTTCAGCATCGCGCCGCATCGGCCATTCCTGGCCGACCTCGCCGAGGGCCTGATCGCAGCCTTGTCGTCGGGTGGTCCGCAGGCCCTGTCCGACGCCGTGGTGCTGGTCCCCTCGCGGCGCGCTGCGCGCGGCCTGGCCGAAGCCTTTGTCGAGGTCGGCGGCGGCCGGGCGCTCTTGCTGCCGCAGATCCGCGCGCTCGGCGACCTGGACGAGGGCGAGCCGCCTTTCGAGCCCGGCGACATCGCGCTCAACCTGCCGCCGGCGATCTCGCCCTGGCGGCGGCGGTTCGAGCTTGCGCGGCTGGTGGCCGAGAACGCGCATCTGCTCGGCCGCCCGCTGGATGCGGCCGGGGCGCTCGATCTGGCTGACGCGCTGGCGCGGTTGCTGGACGGTATCGAATTGGACGAAGCCGGCCCGATGCGCCCGGCTGCGGAGTGGGTGGAGGCGGACCTGGCCCGTCACTGGCAGGTGTCGGCTCGGTTTCTGACCATCGCGCTGGAGGCCTGGCCGGCGCGCCTGGAGGTGCTCGGGCTGGTCGACGCGATGACACGCCGCGTGCGGCTGACGCGAGCGCTCGCCGACCTCTGGGCGCGCGAACCGCGGTCGGGCCCGCTGATCGCCGCCGGCTCGACCGGATCGACGCCCGCCACCGCCGCCCTCATCACCGCGATCGCGGCCGCCCCACAGGGCGCCGTCGTGCTGCCAGGCCTCGACCTCGATCTCGACGAACGGGCGTGGGCCGAGGTGGGCGACCAGCATCCACAAGCGGCAATGAAGCGAATGCTGGACGCGGCTGGCGTCGAACGCGGCGCGATCCGGCTGTGGTCCGAGCCGCACGCCGGCGATGCGCGCGGGCGCTGGCGGCGGCGGCTGGTCAGCGAGGCGCTCAAGCCGCCCGAAGCCACCGACGACTGGCGGCGCAAGATTGACGATCTGCGCAAGGAGGGCGAGGCCGACGGCGTCGACGCCATCGCCGAGGGGTTGGCCGGCCTGGCGTTGGTTGCCGGTCGCAACGAAGAGGACGCCGCCGACATCGCCGCGCTGGCGCTCCGCGAAGTGCTGGAGACTCCCGGCCGCACGGCGGCGTTGGTGACCCCGGACCAGGGCCTGGCGCGGCGGGTTTCTGCGCGGCTGGAGCGGTGGGGCGTGGTGGTCGACTCCTCGGCCGGGGCCAGCCTGGCCGGAACGCCGGTCGGGCAACTGGCGGCGCTGGCCGCCCGCGCGGCTGCCGATCCGCTGGACCCGGTCCTGCAGCTGGCTATCCTCAAACACCCGCTGGTCGCGCTCGGCCCGGGCGTCGAGGTGCTGGAGCGTGTCGCACTGCGTGGCGCGCGGCCGCCGGACTGGACGGCGATCGAGACGCGGCTCGCGGCCTCCGAACGCGACGTGAGCGACGCCTGGGCGCTGGCCGCACGCCTGCGCGCGATTCTGGAGGCGCTAGCTTCATACTGCGCGGGCGGTCCGGCAGCGCCGGCGGACACAGCTCGCGCCCTGGCGACCGCGATGGAAAGCCTGGCCGGCGGACCTGAGACGCTGTGGGCTGGGGCGGCGGGCGAGGCCGCCGCCGGGCTGATCGCCGCACTGATCGGCGAGAGCGAGGGCTTGCCGCCGGTCGGCGCCCGAGAGTTCGCCGACCTCATCGAGGATCTGCTCGAGGGCGAGACCGTGCGCGCCGGCGCGGCGGCGCATCCGCGCGTGCGCATCCTCGGCGTGCTGGAAGGCCGCCTGATCCACGCCGATCGCCTTATCCTCGCCGGGCTCGAGGAGGGCGTCTGGCCGCAGGTCCCCACCGCCGATCCGTTCATGTCGCGGCCGATGCGCGAGGCCGAGGGACTGTCGTCCCCCGAGCGCCGGATCGGCCTCTCCGCACACGACTTCGCCCAGGCCGCCGGCGCGGCCGACCTGATCCTGCTCACCACCGCCCGTCGCGGCGGCGCGCCGACCACGCCGTCGCGCTGGGTTTGGCGGCTCACGACGCTGGTGCGGGGCGCCAGTCTGAAGACGCCGGACCGCCCGGACCTCGCCGCCTGGGCGCGCGCCTTGGACGCGCCCGACGCGCCGGCGCCCGCCAAGCGTCCGGAGCCAAGGCCGCCGGTCGCCGCTCGACCGCGCGGGTTGCCGGTGACGCAGGTCGAGCGTTGGGTACGCGACCCCTACGCTGTCTATGCCCGCTATGTTCTGAACCTGAGACCGCTGGAGCGGCCGGCGGAGCCGATGGAGGCGCGGGCGCGCGGAACGGCGGCGCACAAGGCGTTCGAGCGCTTCGCCACCGAGGGCGACGGCCTCGACACGTCCGCCGCCGAGGCGGTGTTCGTGGAACTGGTGGCGGAGGAGCTGACCCGCGGGGGCATGCCCAAAGGAGCGTTGGTGCGCGAGCGGGCGCTTGCGCGACTGGCCGCCCCCGACGCCGTCCGGCTGCACCGGCTTCGGCGCGAGGGCGCGCAACTGCACCTCGAAAGGAAGGGCGCCAGGACGATCGAGGCGCCCGGCGGGCCATTCATCCTCACCGCACAGGCCGACCGCATCGAAGCGCGCGCGGCTTCGGCCGACGTGCTGGACTTCAAAACCGGCAGCGCGCCCACGGCGGCGCAGGTGCGCAGCGGACTCTCACCGCAGCTCACGCTGACAGCGGCCATCCTGCAAGGCGGCGGCTTTACCGACATCGGTCCGATGCCGCCCGGCCAACTTGTCTACATCCGCATCCTCGGCGCACGGCAGGGCGTCCGGGTGGAGGTGCGCGCGCAGGTCGACGAGAGCGCGGCGCTGGCCGAGCAGGCGATCGCGGGCATGAGCCGCCGCGTGGCCATCTTCGATGACCCTGAAACGCCTTATCTTTCGTGGGCCGCGCCGCAGTTCATCAACCAGTTCGAGGGCGATTACGACCACCTGGCGCGGCTGTGGGAGTGGTTCGTGATCGGCGAGGACGGGCCGGAGGGATCATGAGCGTCCAACCGCAGATCCTGGCGTCCGATCCAGACGGCTCCGCCTTCGTCACCGCCAACGCCGGGACCGGCAAGACGTGGACGCTGGTCGCGCGCGTCGCGCGCCTCCTGCTGCGCGGCGCCGACCCGGCCGCCATCCTCTGCGTCACCTACACCAAGGCGGCGGCGGCCGAGATGCAGGGCCGCCTGTTCGAACGGCTGGGCCAGTGGGCGGTGGCGACCGACAAGGCGCTCAAGATCGCCCTCGACGAGCTGGCCGAGCCGGTCGGGGACCTTGCCCGCGCCCGGAGGCTGTTCGCCCTCGCGCTGGAGACGCCGGGCGGGTTGAAGATCCAGACCATCCACGCCTTCTGCGAGACGCTGCTCAAGCGCTTCCCGCTCGAGGCCGGCGTTTCGCCCACCTTCCAGGTGCTGGAGGACGCCGAGGCGCAGATCGTCGCCGCCCATGCCCGCGACCGGCTGGCGGGAATCGCCCTGGACGGGCCAGAGGCCGCTATCGGCCGCGCCTACGGCCACTTCTCGATGGTGCTTGATTTCCGCCGCTTCAACGAGATGTTCGCCGACTTCGCCGCGCGCCGCGCCGCGATCGCCGCCTACGCGGCGAATCCGGACTGGCCCGCCGACGTCTGGCGCCGCTGCGACTTCGACCAGCCGGTCGACCCCGAAGCGCTGGAGCGCGCGGCCGTCGCAGCGGTCGACTGGACCGCCTGGCGCAGCGCGGCGGAGGCGCTGCTTACCAGCACCGCCTTGAGCGACGTCAAGCGTGGCCAGGCAATGGCCCGGCTGGACGAGCTCTCCGACTTCGCCGCCGTTTGGGCGGTATTCGCGACCGCCGATGGGGCGGCTCCGCTCAAGTCGGTCGGCACCAAGCAGGTCGACGTCGGCGTGCGCGCCTGGCTGGAGGCCGAGCAGACGCGGCTGGCCGAGGTGCTTGGCCAGGTGAGGGGCGCCTGCGTCGCGCGTGACACCTGTTATGCGATCACGCTGGCGGCGGCGTACGCGGCGATTTACGCGGTCGAGAAGAGCGCCATCGGGGCGCTGGATTTCGCCGACCTGATCGCGGCCGTCCGCCGGCTGCTTACCGAGCGGGCCGACGGGGCATGGGTGCTGTACAAGCTCGACGGCGGCATCGACCATGTCCTTCTGGACGAGGCGCAGGACACCGCGCCGGAGCAGTGGGACATCCTGCGCGACCTGACCGGCGAGTTCTTCGCCGGCGCGGGACGTCCACGCAAGGCAGGCGCGCCGGAGCGGACCCTGTTCGTGGTCGGCGACGAGAAGCAGTCGATCTACTCCTTCCAAGGCGCGCGACCTGAACGGTTCGACGCCGAGACCCGGCGCTACCGGGCGCGCATCGAGGGCGCCGGCCGCCCGTTCGTGAGCGTACCGCTGGAGGAGAGCCGCCGCTCGACGCCCGGCGTCCTGGCTTTCGTGGATGCGGTGTTCGCCGACCCCTACGCCGCGGCTGGCCTCGGTCCCAGCGGCTCGACCCACCACCGATCACTCCGCGACGACGAGATGTTCGGGGCCGTCGACATCTGGCCGGAGTCCGAGAGCGACCTCGCCGATGCCGTCGACGAGTGGTGGACGCCGGTGGACGTGCGGGCCGGCGAGACGGGCACGAAGAAACTGGCGGGGCGGATCGCCCGGACGATCAAGGCGATGATCGACGACCGCGTCGCGGTCTACGAGAAAGAGACAAAGGCCAACCGCCCGGCGGCGGCCGGCGATTTCCTGGTGCTCGTGCGGCGGCGGAGTGTTCTCTTCCACGAGATCATCCGGGCGCTCAAACGCGCGTCCGTTCCGGTGGGCGGCGCCGACCGGCTGGCGCTCTCCGAGCACATCGCGTTCAAGGACCTGATGGCGCTCGGCCGCTTCGTCCGCTTCCCGGGAGACGACCTGTCGCTGGCCGCGCTGCTGCGCAGCCCGTTCTGCGACGTGAGCGAGGACTCGCTGTTCGATCTTGCCCACGGCCGCGACGGCTCGCTCTGGGCGGCCTTGTGCCGACGCGCCGACGCGCGAAAGGAATGGCGAACGGCGCGCGACTTCCTCGTCTGGGCGGGGGCGGAAGCGGCGGTTCGACCGCCGTTCGATTTCTTCGCGCGGGTGCTGAGCCGGCTGGATGCGCACGGCTGCACGATGCGCCGGCGTCTGCTCACCCGGCTGGGCCGCGAGGCGGAGGATGCGATCGAGGCCTTCCTCGGCGAGGCGCTCGGACTGGAGCGGCGACGCATCCACGACCTTGAGCGGTTCCTGGACGAGATGGGCCGCACCGATCTGGTGGTGAAGCGCGAAACGGAGGAGGTCCAGGGGGAGGTGCGGGTGATGACAGCCCATGGCGCCAAGGGCCTGGAGGCGCCGATTGTGATCCTGCCCGACACCACGACGCGGGCGACGCCGCAAGGCAGCCTGCTGCTGGAGACCGGCGATGGCGGTTTCCTCTGGTCGCCGCGGAAGGCGGACGACTGCCCGGCCTCGGCAGACGCGCGCGCGTTGCGCGAGAAGGCGGTCGAGCAGGAGAGCATGCGGCTACTCTACGTGGCTATGACGCGGGCGCGGGACCGGCTGATTATCTGCGGCGCGAAGCCGGGCGGGCTCCGCGACCGAAGCTGGTACGAGGTCGTCAACCGCGCGCGTGAACTGTCGGCGATCCTGGACCGATCGCGGGTGATCGAAGGCGAGGACGGCGCATTCCGCTTCGGCGACGACCCGCTGAGCGCCCCGGCCCGCTCCGTGAGCCAGGGCGAACTGCCGCTGGCGCCCGCCTGGGCGTATCGGTTCGCCCCGCCCGAGCCGTTAGCGGTGCGTTATGCCTCGCCCTCGACCTTCGTCGACGCCGAAAAGGGCCCGGCGCCGTCGCCGCTGGCCGAGCGTGACGGCCTTGGCCGCTTCCGGCGTGGCATCCTGATCCACCGGCTGTTGCAGCTATTGCCCGATCTGGCGGCTGACCGTCGCGGCGGCGCCGCGGCGAGCCTGCTGGCGCGCGAACTCGACCTGACCGACAGCCAGCGGGAGGAGATGGCCGCCGCGGCGCTCGGCGTATTGAATGACCACCGCTTCGCCGCCGTTTTCGGACCCGGTTCGCGCCCCGAGTCGGCCATCGCCGGCGGCGCCGGGACGCTGCCCAAGGACCTGGCGATATCAGGCCGCATCGACCGGCTGCTGGTCGAGCCCGAGCGGGTACTGGTGGTGGACTTCAAGACCAACCGCCCGGCGCCCGAGCGCATCGAGGACGCCGACCCGGCCTATCTGACCCAGATGGCGCTCTATGTCGCCGTCCTGGCCGAGGTCTTCCCCGGCCGCGCCATCGAGGCGGCCATCGTCTGGACCGACGGACCGAAACTGATGCCGATTCCAGAAAAGATGGTGCGCGAAACCCTGGCCGGGATCGGGGCGGCAGTTGAACCGGCGGCCGGCTCTGCTTAGATCGCTTACACGGACACCATCATGGACCGTCCGCATAGGAGCTTGCGCTCAATGAGCACCGTTACGGTCACTGACGAAACCTTTGAGCAGGACGTGCTGAAGGCCGGCAAGCCGGTTCTGGTCGACTTCTGGGCCGAATGGTGCGGCCCCTGTAAGCAGATCGCACCCGCGCTGGAGCAGATCGCCGAAGAGCTGCACGACCAGGTCACCATCGCCAAGCTGAACATCGAAGACAGCCCCACCACTCCGTCCCGCTACGGCGTCCGCGGCATCCCGACCATGATGCTGTTCAAGGACGGCCAGATGGCGTCCATGAAGGTCGGCGCCATGCCCAAGCAGAAGATCCTGGAGTGGCTGAGCGAGACGGGCGTCAAAGCCGCCGCGGCGTAAACGACCTCGCCCAGAGCAAGAGGCAGGGACCCCGCCGGCAAAGCCGGTGAGACGGTGAGGGGTTACGGCCTCTCGGACTATCCTGAAGCGCGGTAACCCCTCATCGTCCCACGCGCTTACGCGCGCGGGCCCCTCCTTCTCCCTCTGGGAGAAGTCTGAAGGGCGCGCCTAGACCTCGAACCGATATGCTTCCCCATCGCGCACGACCCTGCCGGCGGTGGGGGCGGCGAAGTGGGTGCCGATGACCAGCGTTCCATCGCGCGCGAAGGCGTCGAACATCCGCTCGCGTGTCGCCGTCGACTGGCGACCGTTGTAGTCCACCTTGGTGTCCCAGTCGGGATGGGCCAACTGGCAGGGGTGGTGGACGAAGTCGCCGGTGATCACCGCCTCTTCGCCCTTTGAGCTGATCCGCACGCTGACATGGTCGATGGTGTGGCCGGGCGTCGGCACCAGGCTGACCTCGTCACAGACCTGGTGATCGCTGGCGACCAGGTCGATCAGCCCGGCTTCCCAGACCGGCTGCACGGAGTCGGCGAAGACGGCGGCCTCCGCCGCCGGCGAATCTGGCGCGGCCTTCCAGAAGTCGAACTCGGCCCGGCCCATCAGGTAGCGGGCGTTCGGGAAGGTCGGCTCCCACTTGCCGTCGATCAGCATGGTGTTCCAGCCGACATGGTCGATGTGCAGGTGGGTGCACAGCACCACGTCGATGCTCTCGCGCGAGAAGCCCGCCGCCTCGAAATCCTTCAGGAAGCTGGTCTGCAGATGGCTCCAGGGCTGGATGTGGCGCGGCTTGTCGTTGCCGATGCAGGTGTCGACGACGATGCGCCTGGTCGGAGTCTCCACCACCAATGCGTGGATGCTCATGATCAACCGCCCGTCGTCATCGGCGAAGTTGGGCGACAGCCAGGGCATGGCCTTGATCGCCTCCGGGGTGGCGGCGTCGATCAGGAAGGGGCCGGCGCTGATCAGGGGGATTTCGACGATGCGGGTCACCCGCACGTCGCCGATGGTCCAGGTCAGGTTCATCGCCGTTCTCCCTGAAAAGTTCAGCCCATGGCTGGCGAATGCTGTAGCACGCCGAGCAGCTGGATGCGGAAGATCAGCAGGCTGTTGGGCGGGATGGCGTCCGGCCCATGCGCGCCATAGCCCAGCGCCGGCGGCACATAGAGGATCCACTCGTCACCCGGCCGCATCATCGGCAGGGCTTCCAGCCAGCCGGGAATCAGGCCGGCCAGCGGCAGGTCGGCCGGCTCGCCGCGGCTGAACGACGAATCGAACACCTTGCCGTTCAGGAACTTGCCTTCGTAGTTGACCTTCAGCTCGTCGCCGGGTCCCGGATGCGGACCACTGGCCGGGCCGGAGCGGACGATCTTGTATTCCAGCCCGGACGGCAGCGTGATCACGCCGGGCTGCTTGCCGTTGGCGGTGAGGAAGCCTTGCGCGGCCTTCAGATTGTCCGCCCCCGGGTCGCCGCGATTGCAGGCGGCGGCGCCAAGGCCCAGGACCAGCGCCATGGCGATAACCAGCGCGCGCATCAGAGCGGCCTCGGCGGATAGCCGGCGTCGCGCAAGGCCTCGATCACCTCGGCCGTATGCCGCGCGTCCCTGGTCTCGATCATGATGTCGAACTCCGCCCCCTTGGCCGGCACGTCCAGCGCCAGCCGATTATGTGACACCTCGACGATATTGGCGCCGCGCCCGCCAATCACCGCCGAGACATTAGCCAGCAGGCCAGGGCGGTCGTCGCCGACGATCTTCAGCGACACCAGCCGCTGGTCGCGCACCAGTTCGCGGGTCAGCACCGAGGCCAGCAGCCTGGGGTCGATATTGCCGCCGGTCAGGATCAGCCCGACCTTGCGGCCGCGGAACCGGTCCGGATGCTCGATCAGCGCCGCCAGCGAGGCCGCCCCGGCGCCCTCGCAGACCGTCTTTTCGACATTGCAATAGAGCGCGATGGCGTGCTCCAGCGACGGCTCGTCGACCAGCAACACCGCGTCGATCAGCGGCCGCACGATGGCATAGGTGAGGTCGCCCACCCGCCGGACCTGGATGCCCTCCGCGATGGTCTGGCCGTTGGGCACAGAGTCCTGGCCGTTCATGCGGGCGGTAAAGGACGGAAAACTGGCCGGCTCGACGCCGACGATGCTGATCTCCGGCTTGATGGACTTGGCCGCCGTCGCCACCCCGGCGATCAGCCCGCCACCGCCGATGGCGACCGGGATCACATCGAGGTCGGGCGCATCTTCCAGCATCTCCAGGGCGATGGTGCCCTGGCCGGCCATGACGTCGACGTCGTTGAACGGGTGCACGAAGATCAGGTCGCGCTCGTCGCGCAGCGCCTCGGCGTGGGCGGAGGCCTCTTCATAGGTTTCGCCCTGCAGCACCACCTCGGCCCCGAAGGCGCGGGTCTGCTGCACCTTCACGAACGGCGTCGCGCGCGGCATGACGATGGTCACCGGCACGCCCAGCTTCTGGCCGTGATAAGCCAGCCCCTGGCTGTGGTTGCCCGCCGAGGCCGCGATGACGCCACGGCCGCGATCGTTGATCTGCAACAGCTTGTTCAGCGCGCCGCGCTCCTTGAACGAGGCGGTGAACTGCAGGTTCTCGAACTTCACCCACACCTCGGCGCCGGTAATCTGCGACAGCGTCTTCGAATGACGGCAGGGCGTGCGTTCGATGTGCCCCTTCAGCCGCTCGGCGGCGGCCTCGATCTGGGCGAAGGCGAGGGTCATGGAGTTTTACTGAAGTTGGGGTGCGGAAAAGCCGCGCAACCTAGAGCGGGTTGAGGAAAAGTGTGAAGCGGTTTTCCGCCCGCGACCCGCTCTAACTCTTAAAATCGATCACGTTCATGATTTTGGACCACCAAAATCATCGTGATCGACGGCTTGGCGTCACCGCAATCCACGCCAGAGGTCGAGCCGCCGCATGGCCTTGGCCGGCAGCACCGAGACCTGCGGCCAGGGCAGCCGCTCGGCCGCGGCGCGAACGCCGTACTGGGCTCCGCGCAGCAGGCTGGCGGGCGAGGGCCGGCCGACGAAGCCGTGCGCGACCGGGCGGTGCAGGTTCGATAACTGCTGCTTGAAGCGATAGTCGCCGGCGCCGAGGTCGAGCGTGGTGAACGGCGTGTCGTCCATCCAGCGCAGGATCTCCTGGAACAGGATCAGGCCCGGTGAATAGCGCTCGAACTGCTCGTCGTGGGCGATGATCCAGGCGTGCAGGGTCCGTTGGCCGCGCAGGTGAAACTGGATGGCGGCCAGCTGATCGCCGATATGCAGGGAAAACAGCGCCCCGCCGAAATCGCCGCCGTCCACCCGGTGCAGCTCGCGCAAAAGGTCGACCGTCCAGGGCGCGTCGAAGATCACCGTCTGGCCGGTGGCGAGATACTGTTTGCGCTTCCAGTCGAGCAGGGTGGCGAAGGCGGTTCCGCAGCTGGCCAGGGCCTGGAAGCGCACCGGCCCGACCTCACGCTCGACCTTGCGGCGGCGCTTGTCGATGTCCTTCAGCACACCCGATCCGGCTTCGCGCCGCTGGGCCTCGTACGATCCATAGCCGCCAGCGACGTCGATCACATAAGAGGTGACCGCGCCGCGCGCGTGGCCGGCGAAGGTCGGCTGGTCGGCCAGCATGTGGGAGAAGTCGAGCCGTTGGACGCCGAGCGCCTCGACCAGCCGCTTGGGCTCGACGCGCACCTCCGGCCCGGCCACCAGGCCCTGATAGTCGCACATCGGCGCGCCCACCGGCATGGCGACGGCGCCGATCAGGCGGGCGGGCAGGAAGCCGACCGGCTTGTCGCCTTCGCGCAGCACCGCCACCTGGATGGCGCCGCGCCGGCCGGCCTGGACCCGCTCGACGGCTTGCGCCCAGGCGGGCGACAGGAAGGGGGAATCCAGGGCGGGATCGGCGGCCTGGATGGCCCGCCAGGCGTCGATGTCGGCATCGCTGAGCGCGTTCGGGCGAACGACATCGATCAGCAAGGCGCGCTCCCGTTCCGTCATGAGGCCCCGACCCTAGCCGCCGAGCGTTTCCGCAAGGTTTAGGCACAGGTCCGGGCGACAGCCTTAATGGCTGCAATCCTCATGCCGGGGCGGGCGGCAGGGCGCGCAGGCCGCGGATCGGCGAAGCGATCATCCAGATGAGGCCCAGCGTGATGCCGGCGGCGGCGACAAACAGCGTCGGGCGGACGCCGAACGGCCCGGCCAGCAGCCCGCCGGCGACGGCGCCGACGATCGCGGTCGCGCCGCCGGCCGCCCGCATCGTCGCGCCCACCCGGCCGAGCAGATGGGCGGGGAAAACCGATTGCTGCAGGCTCTTGATCCCGATCAGCATGGCGACGCCGAAACTGTCGCCGAGCAGCTGGGCGGCGACCATCATGGCAATGGCCACCACCTTGGGGCCGCCGGCGAAGGGGATCAGAAAGGCGCTGGCCGCCGAGACCGCGGCGCTGACAATGATCGCCGGTCCGAACCCGGCCCAACGGGTCAGGGCCGGAAAGAGCAGCGCCCCGCCCAGCGCACCGACCCCGCCCATGGCGATGGTGATCCCCAGCAGGGCCGGCGAGAAGCCCAGGGTGCGGATGGCGAAGATCACATAGAGGGTCTGGAAGAAGGCCCCGAACAGGGCCTGCACCAGGCTGGTGATGAACAGCGACCGCACCAGCGGCTCGTTCATCACCGCAGCGTATCCGACCGCGAGATCGGCGGCCAAGGACGCACGGACTTTCGGCGTCGGCAGCCTGGGCTCGGGCGTGCGGATTCCGGCGAGGAAGAGGGCCGAGACCAGATAGGTCACCGCGTTCACGGCAATGGCCACCGGCGCGGTAAGGTCCTGGACCAGGATGCCGGCCAGCGCCGGACCGCCCATCTCGGCCACCGACTCGGTGACGCTGAGCTTGGAATTGGCGTCGACCAGCAGGCCGCGATCGATCAGGCCGGGCAGATAGGCGTGGTCGGCGATATCGAACAGCACGCTGGCGGCGCCGACCACGAAGGCGGCGACATAGAGTTGGCTCATCGACAGCCAGTGCATGAAGGCGGCGAGCGGCACGCTGGCCAGCACCAGCGCCCGGATCAGGTCGGTGGCGATTAGAATGACGCGCCTGCGCGAGCGGTCGACCAGCCCGCCGGCGGTCAATCCGACGATCAGGCTGGGCCCCAGCGTCAGCGCCGCCAGCAGGCCAAGCTGGGCCGGCGTAGCGCGGATGGTCAGCACCGCGGCCAGCGGCAAACCCTCGCGCGTGATCCGCGCGCCGAAGTCCGAAACGCTCTGGGCCGCCCAGAGCTTCAGAAAATCGCCCTGCCGCCACAGCGGGCCGCTCGGCCAAAGTTTCAATTTCACAGTCATTCCCCCGACAGGGTTGTTTCTTCTTCGCGGCCGTGAAGCAAGGCTGTCGCTGAGCCGACGAGGGCCGATGCAGAGTTCCCCTCCCCCTTGCGGGGAGGGGTTAGGGGTGGGGGTGTCGCGCCGACGCCTCCGGCCAATCCCCTTGGACGCCTCAAGAACTCACTGCGCCGGACCCGGCGCCCCCCATCCCCAACCCCTTCTCCGCGAGGGGGAAGGGGCTTTGTGCGGCGAGCACGATTCAGCAGCTTGACGAATCCATAAGTGTGTACTTATCTATTGCTTATGACCGCCGAAGCCGATCTCTTTCGTACCCTGGCCGACCCGACGAGGCGGGCGGTGTTCGAACGGCTGGGCGAGGGCGAGATGAGCGTCTCGGATCTGCACAGCGGCTTTTCCGTCTCGCAGCCGGCGATCTCGCAGCATCTGGCGGCGCTGAAGGCCGCCGGCCTGGTCAGCGAACGCCGCGCCGGCCGCAACGCCTTTTATCGCCTGCGGCCCGAGGGCCTGGCGCCCCTGGCCGGCTGGGTCGACCGCTACCGCACCTTCTGGCCGGAGCGGATCGGCAAACTGAAAGAGCTTTTGAAGGACATGGACCAATGAGCACCGAGGACCTGGTCGATACTGATAGCGTCGTTGTCGATTGCGACCTGGACGAGCCGCCGGAGAAAGTCTGGCGCGCCCTGACCCAACCCGAACTGATGGCCGCATGGCTGGCCGAGGGCGACATCAAGCCGCTAGTCGGTCACCGGTTCGAACTCAAACCCGAACCCGGGCCGGTCGAATGCGAGGTGCTGAAGGCCGACCCGAAACGTGAGCTGCGCCTGGCCTGGCGCGAACGCGACGAGGACGGCGAGATCGTCGAGAGCGAAGTGACCTTCGTCCTGACCCCGACCATCAACGGCGGCACGCGGCTGCGCCTGGTGCATGACGGGTTCATGCATGCGGGCTTCCTGGTCATGGCCATCGGCCGCATCGTCCCACGCAAGCCGAGCCGGCAGCCGATGTGGGTGTACGCATGGGCGGCTTGAGCATGAACCTGGTGCCCATGGTGGTCGAGCAGTCGGCCAGGGGCGAACGCGCCTTCGACATCTATTCGCGGCTGTTGCGCGAGCGGGTGATCTTCCTGAACGGGCCAGTCGAGGACAACATGTCGGCGCTGATCTGCGCCCAGCTGCTCTATCTGGAGGCCGATCACCCGAAGAAGGAGGTCTCGCTCTACATCAATTCGCCTGGCGGCTCGGTCACGGCCGGTTTCGCGATCTACGACACCATGCGCTACATCAAGAGCCCGGTTTCGACCTTCGCCATGGGCTTCGCCGCTTCGATGGGCTCGTTTTTGCTGATGGCCGGCGAGCCCGGCCAGCGGGTCTGCCTGCCCAATACCCGCATCGTGCTGCACCAGCCCTCCGGCGGCTTCCAGGGCCAGGTCTCCGATATCGAACGCCATGCCGCCGACGCCCGCGAGACCAAGGAGCGCATGACCCGCCTCTATGCCGAACACTGCGGCCGCACCTATGCGGAGGTCGAGGTGGCCCTCGACCGCGACAACTTCCTCAGCGCCCAACAGGCCCTGGAGTTCGGCCTGGTCGACCGCATCGAAACCACCCGCGCCGAGCCCGCGGCGGCTTAGGCCGCCGCCAGCGGCTTGGGGCCGACATAGACCGACTGGGGCCGGATCAGGCGGCCGCCCTCGACCTGCTCGCGGGCATGGGCGACCCAGCCGGCGACGCGGCCGATGGCGAAGACGCAGGTGAAGGCGTCGGGCGGGAAGGCCAGGGCCTCCAGCATCAGGGCCGTATAGAGTTCGACATTGGTCTGCAGCGAGCGGTTGGGCTTGCGTTCCTTGAGCACCGCCAGCGCCGCCGTCTCCACCGCCTCGGCGAAGGCCAGCCGGCCGGGCAGCGAATTGGAGCCCTCGCCCAGGGTCTTCACCGCCCGTTTCAGCGCGTCGGCGCGCGGGTCGCGAACCCGGTAGACCCGGTGGCCGAAGCCCATCAGCCTATCGCCGCGATCAAGCGCCGCCTCCAGCCAGGCCTTGGCGTTCTCCGGCGTGCCGATGGAGTCCAGCATCTCGATCACCGGCCCCGGCGCACCGCCGTGCAGCGGGCCCTTCAGCGCGCTGATCCCGGCCACCGCCGCCGAGGTCAGGCCGGCCAGGGTCGAGGCGACAACGCGGGCGGCGAAGGTCGAGGCGTTCAGTCCATGGTCGCAGACCGTGACCAGATAGGCGTTCAGGGCGTCGACCTCGGCAGGCTCCGCGGCGTGGCCCTTGATCATGCGCAGGACATCGGCGGCGTGGCCGAGGTTCGGGTCGGGCGCGATGGGCTCCAGGCCCTGCTTGCGGCGGGAGACCGCCGGCGTGAACACCGCCGGCGCGGCGATCAGGCGAAGCGCGATGGCCAGATTGTCGCCGTCCGCCAGACGCGCCATCAGGGCGCGGACGCCTTCGATCGTGCCATGTGCGAGCAGCCGGTCGTCGAGCGCCGCCACCTCGGCGAACACCTCGACGCGGGCTCGGCCCAGCGCGGTCGCCAGACCCTTGGCGTCGGGCAGGTCGGGGAAGAATCCGTCCAGCAACAGGTGGGTGGCCTCCTCGGAGGTTATGTGACCGGACAAGGCGCCGATCGGGTAGCCGCGGATGACCAGGCGGCCGGCATCGCCATCGACTTCGGAAAGCACGGTTTCGGCGGCGACGACGCCTTCAAGACCATCGGACATGGCATCACTCCTTCTCTCGTTTTCAGCTTTGCCATTTTAGCGCTGAAACGCTATCGTCAATCTTGATCAATTGAATCAACGTATGGCCATGTCCGACTGGTTGACGGCACCCGAGACGCTGGCCCGGCTAAAAATCCGGCCACAGACCCTGTATGCCTATGCCAGCCGCGGCCGGCTGGAGGTGAAGCCCGACGCCGACGATCCGCGCCGCAGCCTCTATCGCGCCGTCGACGTCGCCCGGCTGGAGGGGCGCAAGGCGCGTGGCCGCAAGGCCGCCGCCGTGGCCGAAGACGCCATCGCCTGGGGCGAGCCGGTGCTGGCCTCGTCGATCACCACCGTCTTCGAGGGCCGCCTGTATTATCGCGGCCGCGACGCGGTGCTGCTGGCCGAGAGCGAGAGCCTGGAACGGGTGGCGCGGCTGCTGCGCGGCGGCGACGGCGTACGCATGAAGGAGCGGCCGACCGAGCCGGCGGTGACCTTCGGCGACGCGCGGGCCAGGCTGTTCGCCGTGCTGGCCGCCCACGCCGCCGCCGACCCGTCGGCCCGGGGCCGTGCGCCGCTGGCCCTGGCCGCGGAAGCCGCCGCCCTGCTCGACGCCGCGGCCGACGCCGTGGCCGGCCGCATCGTCGAGGGGCCGATCCACGTCCGCCTGGCCGAGGCCTGGAACGCCGGACCGGCCGGCGCCGACCTGATCCGCCGCGCACTGGTCCTGCTTGCCGACCACGAACTCAACGCCTCGACCTTCGCCGCCCGGGTGGCCGCCTCGACCGGCGCCTCGCTGGCGGCGGCGGCCCTGGCCGGCCTCTCGGCCCTGTCCGGGCCCCTGCATGGCGGCATGACAGCTCGCGTGGAGGCCTTTATCGGCGAGGCCGGCCGCGTCGGCGCCGAGGCCGCCGTCCGCGCTCGCCTGGCCCAGGGCCTGCCGATTCCCGGCTTCGGCCATCAGCTCTATCCGGCCGGCGACCCGCGCGCCGAGGCGCTGCTAGCGGCGTTCGCACCACCACCCGCCTTCGCCGCGGTGCTGGCCGCCGCCGAAACCCTGACCGGCGAGCGGGCCAATGTCGACTTCCCACTGACCGCCCTCTCCGCTTCGCTCAACCTGCCGCGGGGCGCGGCCTTTCTGCTCTTCGCGATCGCCCGGTTGGCCGGATGGCAGGCGCATGCGCTTGAGCAGCTGGCGGGCGGGCGGCTGATCCGCCCGCGAGCGCGCTACATCGGCGCGCTGCCGGCGCGTTAGGCCTATGGCCAACCCGCCGGAGCATGTTACGAGCCATTATGCCCGATTGGTTGACCGCAATCGTCCTCGGCCTCGTTGAGGGCGCGACCGAGTTTGTTCCGGTCTCCTCTACGGGTCATCTGATTCTCACGAAAACCCTTCTCGGCTTGCCGGACGTGCCCTGGGACGTGTTCATCGTGCTGATTCAGCTCGGCGCGATCCTGGCCGTCGTCCTGCTCTATTTTCAGCGGCTGTGGTCGGTGGCGCTGCGCCTGCCCAGCGATCCAAACGCGCGACGGTTCGTGCTCTCGGTCCTGATCGCCTTCCTGCCAGCCGGCATCCTCGGTGCATTGTTCGAAAAGCGGATAGAGGGGGCGTTCGAGAACCCCAAGCTGATCTGTCTGTCGCTGCTGGTCGGCGGGATCATACTCTGGGTGGTGGATCGCTGGCGGCCGACACCGCGCTACAAGGACGCCATGCGCTATCCGCTCACGCTGGCGGCGGTGATCGGCCTCTTCCAGTGCCTCTCGCTGGTGCCCGGCGTCTCCCGCTCGGGCTCGACCATCGTCGGCTCCCTGCTCATGGGCAGCGAGCGTCGCGCGGCGGCGGAGTTCAGCTTCTTCCTCGCCATTCCCACCATGGTCGGCGCCTTCACCCTCGACGCCTGGAAGCACCGAGCGATGATCAACCTTCAGTACGGCGGGCTCATTGCGATCGGCTTTGTCGTCTCATTTCTGGTCGGGCTGCTGGTGGTGCGGTTTCTGCTCGATTTCGTCTCAACGCGCGGTTTCGGGCCCTTCGCATGGTGGCGGGTCATCGTGGGGGCCGGGGGCCTCGTCCTCCTGACCGTGCTGGGGCGTTAGCTAGAGCGGGCCTACGGAAAAGTGCGAAGCGGTTTTCCGCCCGCAACCCGCTCTAACTCTTAGTGATCGATCACGGTTATGATTTGTGATCTAGCTAGGCGCCCTCGCCGGTCGCCAGCCAACGGGCGCAGTCCGGTCCGAGCTTTTCCAACGCCATCCGCTCGTAGGCCGCGCTTTCCTCGGCCGACAGCACGTCGCGCCAACGGCCGTTGACGCCCTTGTTGATGAAGCTCTTGCCGCCACCCTCGAAGATCGCACCGCCCAGGGGCGCCACCTGGTCGCCGTGGGCCTTCATGTAGTCGAAGCTGCAGTGGTCGAGGATCGCCGGCCATTTCGCCGCCGGAACCTCGATGTCGAGGAAGGCCGCGATGCGCCGCATCTCGCCGGGCAGGTCGGCCTTCAGCGCGTTGAAATGGACCAGCATGACATTGGGCACGTCGCGCGCCGCCCACCAGGAGGCGACGTTCTCCCACAGCGACCAGATCGGGTAGCCGTCGCGTTCCAGCCAGGTGCGGAAGTAGCGCCTTATGTCGGGGTCCGGCCGGTCGATGGGCGGGCCGACACGGCCGGGCGTATCATTGAGCAACTGGTACCAGAGGTCGTTGGCCTGGCAGTGGTGATTGTAGAACGAGAAGAGCACGTCGCGGCCGTCGCGGCCGACATAGAGGTATTTGGCCTTGGGCGAGAAGACCAGCGCGTCGAGCGGCAGGTGGGTTTTGACGACCCGCCGATGGGTTTGCGTCTCCAGCTCCGCCAGCTTCACCTCGGCGGGCGGCACGCGCAGATCGACCCATGGAGACAGTTCGTGGATGACGACGCTCTCATCGCCCTGGAACACGAGCTGGCCGACGATTTGCTGGGTCCAGGTCGTGCCCGACTTGGCATAGGTGGCGATCACCACGTCGTCGTTGCGGAACGCGAACCGGTTCCAGACGGTCGAATCCATATGGTGGTTGTGCAGCTCGCGCGTCTTGCGCGGCCAGGCGATCTCGGCTTGCGACATGGTTTCCCCTTGGTCCCAGCGCCAGTGACGAACAGATGGAGACGGCGGTCAAGCGCCGGCTGTGTTGAGCTCGACCAGGTCCGCCCCCTTGCGGTAGCGGCCGAGATCGTTCGGCAGGATGGCCCCCAGCGCCGTCGGCTGCAGGGGATCACCGCAGCCTGGACCGGCTCGGCCGGCTGATGATGGGCCAACCGGCGAGTCGCGACGGTGGCGTTGCCCGGCCTTCGCCTTATGGTGGGCCTGGGGGCGGCGTCGGCGCGACCTCGCATTCGGGAGACCATCATGTCGCTTCGGTCGCGCAAAGACCTCAAGTCCGGCGTCAACGACACGCTGTCTGGCCGCGTCGCGCTTGAGCATCCGATTCCGAAGTACCGCTTTCCGGCGCACGAGGGCCAGCCGGCCGACATCTACCAGGTGGTCTCGGACGAACTCTATCTCGACGGCAATGCGCGCCAGAATCTGGCGACCTTCTGCCAGACCTGGGAGGAGCCGGAGCTGCATCGGCTGATGGAGCTGTCGATCGACAAGAACATGATCGACCGGACCGAATATCCGCAGACGGCGGAAATCGAGATCCGCTGCGCCCAGATGCTGGCGGATCTGTGGAACGCGCCTGCCGGCGCCAATCCGATCGGGACCTCAACCGTCGGCTCGTCGGAGGCCTGCATGCTGGCCGGCATGGCCGCCAAGTGGCGCTGGAAGGCGCGGCGCCAGGCCGAGGGCAAGCCGACCGACAAGCCGAACCTGGTCTGCGGCCCGGTGCAGGTCTGCTGGGACAAGTTCTGCGTCTATTGGGAGATCGAGAAGCGGGAAGTCCCCATGCGTCCGGGCTCCTACAGCATGGATCCCGAGAGCATGCTGGCCGCCGTCGATGAGAACACCATCGCGGTCGTCCCCACCCTGGGCGTCACCTATACCGGCCAGTACGAGTTCGTTGAGCCGATGGCCGCCGCACTCGACGACCTGCAGGCGCGGACAGGCCTGGATATCGACATCCACGTCGACGGGGCCAGCGGCGCCTTCCTGGCCCCGTTCACCGCGCCGGACATGAAGTGGGACTTCCGGCTGCCGCGGGTGAAATCGATCAGCACCTCTGGCCACAAGTACGGCCTGGCGCCGGTTGGCGTCGGCTGGGTGGTCTGGCGCGACACCGTCGACCTGCCGTCAGAATTGGTGTTCTCCGTCCCCTATCTCGGCGGGTCCGTGGGCACTTTCGGCATCAACTTCTCCCGTCCGGCTGGGCAGGTCATCGCCCAGTACTACAACTTCCTCAGGCTGGGTCGCGCCGGCTACAGGCGCGTGCACAAGACCTGCTACGACACCACGCGCTGGCTCTCGCGCGAACTGGCCAGGCTCGGCCCCTTCGACTTCATCTGCGACGGCGACCCCGCCTGCAGCATCCCGGCCGTCTGCTTCATGATCAAGGCCGGCGCGGATTGCCCCTACACGCTCTACGATCTGTCCGATCAGCTGACGCGGCGCGGCTGGCAGGTTCCGGCCTTTCCGCTGAACGGCGAGGCGAAGGACATCACGGTGATGCGGATCATGGTCCGCCAAGGGGTCAGCCGCGACATGGCCGGTCTCCTGGTCACCGATTTCGAGCGCGCGATCGCCCATTTCGACACCCACCCGGTCGTCGTTCCGCTGACGGAACACGACATCGCCGGCCACAACCACAATTGATCCAACCGGTCAGGACAGGCCTTGTCGATAACCCTGGCGCAACTGCCGATGACGACGTTCGCGGGCGCCTTCCTGCTCGCCTTCCCGACGCTGTTCTCGATCGTCAATCCGTTCGGCTCAGCCCTGATCTTCAAGGAACTGACCTCGGATCGGTCGCTTTCCGAACGGCACTACCTGGCCCGCCGGATAGGGCTCTACGTGGCCTTCCTGCTGATTGGCTCGATGTGGATCGGCGGGTTCGTCCTGGCCTTCTTCGGCATCAGCCTCGGCGCCCTGCGCATCGCCGGCGGCTTGGTGGTCACGGTGAGCGCCTGGGGCCTCTTGATGGAGCCTCAGAAGCACGAGGATCGAAAGGTCGCGGACGCCGCCCCAACGCATGGCGACCCGGACGACGTCGCCTTCTTCCCCTTAACGATGCCGCTCACCACCGGCCCCGGGACCATCGCCATCACCATCGCCCTGGCCTCGCAGCAGCCCGCCGACGGCGTCGGCAAGATCGCCTACATGGCCGGTGCGAGCCTCGCGGTGCTGTCGATCGCGGCCCTGGTGTGGATATCCTATGCCTGGTCGGACCACGTGGTCGCCACTCTCGGACATCGTGGCGCACGGATCGTCTCGCGGCTCACCGCCTTCATCCTGCTCTGCGTCGGCGTCCAGATCATCAGCACCGGGGTCATCAGCCTGGCGGCGACCATTCTGCCGCCGGCGCACGGCTGAGGGCTATCCGGCGCCCGTTGGCGCGGCCTCGACCAGATCGGCGTACTGGCCGCCCTTTCGGTAGCGGCTGAGATAGGTGGGCAGGATGGCTTCAAGCGTCGTCGGCGCCACGCCGAGCGCCTCCAACCCGACGCTGCCTGGGCTGACCACATTGTCCGAGCGCAGGCTTGCGACCTGGTCGGTGGTCAGGATCGGCGCCATCAGCATCGCCTGCAGGTCGCCGGCCATGCCGATCAGGCTGGCGGCGGCGAACGGGATCGGCAGCAGCATCGGCCGGCGCTCGGTGACGTCCAGGATCAGCCGCATGAGGTCCGCAAAGCTGTAGACGCTCGGTCCGCCCAGCTCGAAGGTCCGGCCGGCGGTACCCGGGTCGGCGACGCAGTGGGCGATGGCCGCCGCGACGTCGCCGACGAACACCGGCTGGAACAGCGTGCGCCCGCCGCCGATCAGCGGCAGCACCGGCGATGTGGCGGCCATGCGGCCAAAGCGGTTGAAGAAGTCATCCTCGGGTCCGAAGACGATGGAGGGCCGCAGGATCACCGCGCGGGGAAGATGCTCGCGCACGGCCGCCTCGCCCTCGGCCTTGCTGCGGGCGTATTTCGACAGCGCGTCAGGCGCGGCGCCCAGGGCAGAGACCTGCACGAACTGCGTCACACCGGCCTTGGCGGCCGCCTCGGCGATATGACGCGCGCCCATGCCGTGCACGCTCTGAAACCGCTGCCGGCCCTGTTCGCTCAAGACCCCGACCAGGTTGACGCAGGCCTGGGCGCCGTCCAGCGCCCGCTGAACCGAGGCCGGGTTGCGCACATTGGCCTGCGCCACCTCGATCTGGCCGACATCGCCCAGCATGCGCAGGCGATAGCCGCGGCCCGGCCGCCGCATGGCGGCCCGCACCCGAAATCCCCGTTTGGCCAGCGCGCGCACGACCTGCGCGCCGATGAAGCCCGAGCCTCCGAAGACCGTCACCAGTCCTTGCATGTCGATCGAGACTCCGCCTCACGCCTTCGCGTCCGGGCGGGGATAGCCGAGCGCGCTCCCAGGCGCAATCGGCGGGGTCTAAGCCGCCATACCCGCGGTCTGCATGAGCGCCCGCACGCGGTTGACGGCGTCGGGGGTCCTGGCGATTTCGGCGCGGATTTCAGGCGCCCGCATCAGGCGCATTGCCTCGGCCTTGGCGCGGTCGGCGGCCGGGCCGCGTGGGGCGGTCTCGCCGGCGGCGAGGCGGAGCAGCAGGGTCAGCCGGTTCACCACCGGGGCCGCGGCGCGCGACAGGGCGTGGGCCAGCCGGGCGTCGGCCTCGATCTGGCCGCCGACCTCACCGATCTTGAGCGCGATCGGACCCGCCTCCTCGGTGACGAAGCCACAGCGGAAGACCGAGCGTTGCAGCTCGGCAAGGGCCGCCAGCTTGGTCGCCGCCGAGTCCGGGCCGGCGCGCAGATCGGTCTCGAAGCGCAGCGCGCTGACGTTGGCCTGCACCCAGCGGCTGGCCTGGCGCTTGTTGGCGCCGCCGGTGACGTTTTCCGACAGCCAGAGCAGCGCCTCGACCTCGCCGAGCGGGCTGCGATCATGGCCGAGGAAGGCCTCGACGAAATCGGCGCGGACCAGGGTGCGGGAGCGGTTGATGAAGGCCTCTTCCACCTCCTCGTAGGTCAGGATGCGGCCCACGGCCGTGGTCAGCGCCATGGCCAGCGCGCGCAGCATGACGATCTCGCCCTCGGCGTCGTTGGGCCGCAGGCGCTTGGGACCGGTCAGCTCCTTCAGCACGCGTTGGGCGATCGCGGTGCGGACATTCTCGAAATAAGGCCCGTCCAGCCAATTGGCCAGGCGCGCCGCCGGACCTTGCAGCTGCGGCATGACCTTGGCGACCGCCGGCTCGATGGAGATGAGCCCATCGACCGCGTCGGCCGCGGCCAGCCGCGTCATCGCCGCCAGCGCGCCGCCCAGATCGAGATGCACGCCGAGCAGTTCCATGATCCCGGCCCGCGCGCCGAGAATCTCGGTCAGCGGGGTTTCGAGCCCATGGAAGGCCAGCGCGCGGGCGTCCGGCTCGCGCGGCGCCTGATCGGCGAGGTCGAGCAGCCGGTTGACCTTGCCGCTCCAGCTGGAGCCGGTGCTCATGGCCCGGGCGATGCCGCCGCCGAGCAGATATTGCTGATTGGGCTGGCCGACCAGCCGCTCGGCCGCGGCGGCGAAGCTCTCTTTCTCGAAGTCGGGGAAGCGGCCCTTGCGCTCGTCGCGCATCACCCGGTCGATGGTCGCCTGCACCAGCTTCTGAAAGTCGCGGATGACGTGGTGCACGGTCTTGCCGCGCGCCTGCGCCTCGGGAATGGCGACCTTCTGGATGGCGTGCTGCAGTTCAAGGCCGGTCGCCTCCAGCTTTTCGATCAGGTCGGGCCGATGCAGCAGTTCGAACGGCGTCGCCCGGTTGCGCGCCAGCCAGCCTTCCAGCAGCCGCCCGATCCGATCGCGCGCATGCAGCGTATAGAGATCGTGCGGGCTGACGCAGAGCGGCTCGAGGCCTTCTCGCGGCTTCTTGACCTTGCCCCGGTCGGGCTCGCCCTTGGTCAGTATGGTGACGGTCTTGAACTCGCGGGTCTCTTCGTCGAGCGTTTCCTTGGTCACCTTGACCGAGATGGCGCGATGTTCGGCGAGCAGCTCATCGGCGGACTCGATGGCGCGCGTACGGTCCTCGGTGGCCAGTTGCAATGACCACGACGAGCCGTGCTGCCGGCGAGCAAGGACTTCAAAGTGAACCTGGGCGCGATCCATCGCGTTACCGAACTCCTAAGTCCGGATACCATTGACCATCAGGACTTAAGACGCGGTTGAGACGAACAAGCGCCACAGTTTGGCCAGCCGTCATTGCTCCTGTTGGTCGCAACCCCTAGTTTCCGGCCGAAATTCCGGCTCAGGACATCTCCATGGCGAAGATCACCCTGGTGGACGACGACGAGAACATCGTCACGTCCGTCTCCCTGGCTCTCGAAAGCCTCGGTCACAAGGTTAAGGGCTACTATGACGGCGCCACCGGCCTGGCGGCGCTGGAGAGCGATCCGCCGGATCTCGCCATCCTGGACGTGAAGATGCCGCGCATGGACGGCATGGAGGTCTTGCGTCGCCTGCGCCAGACTTCAGAACTGCCGGTGATCATCCTCACCTCGAAGGACGAGGAGATCGACGAGATCCTCGGCTTCAACCTTGGCGCCGACGATTACATCCACAAACCCTTCAGCCAGCGGCTGCTGATCGAGCGGGTCAAGGCGGTGTTGCGCCGCGCCGACGGCCCCGATGGCGAGCCCGGGACGGCGGCGGCCGGCGGCAAGTCGATCAAGCGCGGCCGGCTGACCCTGGATTCCGCCCGCCACGACTGCCTCTGGGACGAAAGGCCGGTGAAGCTGACCGTGACCGAGTTCCTGTTGCTGCAATCGCTGGCCCAGCGCCCCGGCTTCGTCAAAAGCCGCGATAACCTGATGGACGCGGCCTACGACGATCAGGTCTATGTCGACGACCGCACTATCGACAGCCACATCAAGCGCATGCGGCGCAAGTTCCGCCAGGTCGACCCGGAATTCGACGCGATCGAAACCCTCTATGGCGTCGGCTACCGCTATCGCGAAGCCTGAGCCGGCGGGCGAGACGCCCGAGCGGCGCTGGCGGCTGCCGGGATCGCGGCTCGGCCGGCTGATTATCGCGCTGAACCTGCTTGGGCTGGCGATTCTGATCGGCGGCGCCCTGGTGCTGAACGAGCTGCGCCGCGGCCTGATCACCGCCGAGATCGACAGCCTGACCCGCGAGGGCCGCTTCATCGCCAATATCATCGTGCAGGCGGCGGCCTCGGGCGACCCTGAGCCGGCGATGAACGCCGAGCGCGCGCGTGAGACCCTGCAGCTCTTGTTCTTCCAGGGCTCGCAGCGGGAGCGGGCCAGGGTATTCGACGACCAGGGCGCGCTGATCGCCGATTCCTACGTGCTGAACGACCGGATCGAACAACGGCCGCTGCCGCCGATCGCCAAGCCGGGCCAGTTCAGCCTGCACTGGAATCCGCTCACCTCCGGCGGTCAGCAAAAGACCGCCGAGGACGCGCGCGCGGCGCTCGATGCCGAGATCCAGGACGCGATGAAGGGCCAGACCGTGGCGCGCCTGCGGCCGGTCGAAAACGGCGGCCGGGTGGTCTCGGTCTCCATCCCGATCCAGAACGTGCAGGCGGTGCTTGGCGTGCTGACGCTGGAATCCGGCGACGTCGACCAGATCGTCGCCAACCAGCGGCGCGCGCTCCTGCCCTTCATCCTGATCGCCGTGCTGGTCTCGCTCTTGTCGTCCTATCTGCTCAGCCGGCTGGTCGCCCAGCCGGTGCTAAGGCTGGCGCGAGCCGCCGACCGGGTCACCGCCCAGCGCGCCCGGGCCATTTCGCTGCCTGACATCGCCAAGCGCGACGACGAGTTGGGCGACCTCACCCGATCTCTGGAGACCATGACCACGGCGCTGTCGGAGCGGATGGACGCCATCGAGGGCTTCGCCGCCGACGTCGCCCATGAGATCCGCAACCCGCTCACCTCCATCCGTTCGGCGGTCGAGACCCTGGACCTGATCTCGGACGTCGAGGCGCGGCTGCGCCTGACCAACATCCTGAAGCAGGACGTTGGCCGGCTGGACCGGTTGATCACCGACATCTCCAACGCGTCCAGGCTGGACGCGGAGCTTTCCAGGGAGGCGCCGCGGCCGCTGGACTTCGGCAAGCTGCTGGCCGAACTGGCCGAACTCTACGCCGAGGCCGCCAAGCCGGGCGAGCCGCCGGTGCGGTTCACCCAGCCTGAGGGCGCGCCGGTCATGATCCGGGTGCGCGAGGTGCCGCTGAGCCAGGTGTTCCGCAACCTGATCGACAACGCCCGCTCCTTCTCGACCCTGTCGACGGCGCCGGACCCCGAGGTGCGGCTCAGCCTGCGACGCGCCGGCCGCCAGGCCGTCGCCACGGTCGAGGACGACGGTCCGGGCCTGCCGGCGGAGAACCTGGAGACGGTGTTCCAGCGCTTCTATACCGCCCGGCCGAAAGGCGCGGCCTTCGGCGGCCACTCGGGCCTTGGTCTTTCCATCGCCCGCCAGATCGTCGAGGCGCACGGGGGCCGCATCCATGCCGAAAACCGGATCGATGAGGACGGCCGCGTGATGGGCGCGCGCTTCGTGATCAGCCTGCCCGACATCGGCGCATGATCCGGCACGCCGGCCTGATCGCCCGTTTCGAGCGCGGAACCTGGCGCGGCGTCCTGATCGAAGGGCCTTCAGGCGCCGGCAAGAGCGACCTGGCGCTGCGGGCGCTGGACCAGGGCTGGAGTCTGGTCGCCGACGACCGGACCCTGGTCTGGGCCTCCGGCCGCCGCCTCTACGGCCGCGCGCCGGACAGCCTGGCTGGGCTGATCGAGGTCCGCGGCCATGGCCTGCTCACTGTCCCGCGAAGATCGTTCGCCGCCATCGCGCTGGTGGCGCGGTGTTTGCAGCCCGAGGCCATGGAACGCATGCCGGAGCCGGCCGCCTTGAGCCTGCTCGACCTCACCCTGCCGCTGGTCGCCGTCGCGGCGATCGAGGCCTCGGCGCCCGCGAAACTCGGTCGCGCCCTGAGCCTGTTGGACTTCGCCGACAACAGGCGTATCAAACGGCCCGCGCTGGCCGAGTTTTCGCCGGGCGCGGGAGGGGTCCCGTGAGATTTCGCACATGATCGGCCTCGTGATCGTCACGCACGGGCGATTGGCGGCGGAGTTTATCTCCGCCATGGAGCATGTGGTCGGGCCTCAGGCCGGCGTGCTCGCCGTCTGCATCGGCCCGGAAGACGACATGGAGCAGCGCCGCAAGGACATCCTGCAGGCCGCCGCGACGGTCGAGCAGGGCCAGGGCGTCATCCTGCTCACCGACATGTTCGGCGGCACGCCGTCGAACCTGGCCATCTCGGTGATGGAGCAGACCCACGCCGAGGTGATCGCCGGCCTGAACCTGCCGATGCTGATCAAGCTGGCCAGCGTGCGCACTCGCGAGCCGTTGGCGGCCTGTGTCGCTTACGCCCAGGAGGCCGGCCGGAAATACATCTCCGTCGCCTCCTATGTCCTGGCCGGCGAGAAGTAGCCGCCCCGTGTCGGTGAAGGCCGCCGCCACCGTCGAGATCCTGAACGAGCGTGGCCTGCACGCGCGCGCCTCGGCCAAGTTCGTCAAGCTGGCCAGCGAGTTCGACGCCGAGGTCACCGTCAGCCGCGACGAACAGAAGGTCGACGCCCGCTCGATCATGGGCCTGATGATGCTGGCCGCCGGCCCCGGCTCCAGCATCGACATCGCCGCCGATGGCCCCGACGCCCAAGCCGCCATCGACGCCCTGTCCGAACTGGTCGCCAGCCGCTTCGACGAAGAGCGCTAAAAGACCTCACCCACCGGACTAGGGCATATAACGATTTCCTTATATCCCTGTTGCCCAGCGACCGTCCGCCCGCTATAGAGCCGCTCTCGTTTATCCAAGGAGCCGCCCGTGGCCGACTATCTCGTGAAGGATCTCTCGCTCGCCGCCTATGGCCGCAAGGAGATCGAGATCGCCGAGGGCGAAATGCCTGGCCTGATGGCCATCCGCCAGGAGTTCTCCAAGGATAAGCCGCTGACCGGCGCGCGCATCGCCGGCTCGCTGCACATGACCATCCAGACCGCGGTGCTGATCGAGACCCTGCAGGCTCTCGGCGCCGGGGTGCGCTGGGCCTCCTGCAACATCTTCTCGACCCAGGACCACGCCGCCGCCGCCATCGCGGCCACCGGCACGCCGGTCTTCGCCGAGAAGGGCGAGACCCTGATGGAGTACTGGGACTACGCCCACCGCATCTTCGAATGGGCCGATGGCGGCTATCCCAACCTGATCCTCGACGACGGCGGCGACGCCACCCTGCTCTGCGTGCTCGGCCCCAAGGCCGAAGCCGATCCGAGCGTTCTCGACCATCCGAACAACGACGAGGGAGAAGCGCTCTACACGGTGATGAAGCGCTACCTGAAGGAGAAGCCCGGCTTCTATTCGGCCATCCGCGACGCCATCAAGGGCGTCTCGGAAGAGACCACCACCGGCGTGCATCGCCTCTATCAGATGGCCGAGCGCGGCGAGCTGCCCTTCCCCGCCATCAACGTCAACGACAGCGTCACCAAGTCCAAGTTCGACAACCTCTATGGCTGCCGCGAGAGCCTGGTCGACGCCATCCGTCGCGCCACCGACGTCATGCTGGCCGGCAAGGTCGCGGTCGTCTGCGGCTATGGCGACGTCGGCAAGGGTTCGGCCGCCTCGCTGCGCAACGGCGGCGCGCGGGTGATCGTCACTGAGATCGATCCGATCTGCGCCCTGCAGGCGGCGATGGAAGGCTATGAGGTGCGTACGCTCGAGCAGGTCGCGCCCGATGCCGACATCTTCGTCTCGGCCACCGGCAACAAAGACGTCATCCGCCTCGAGCATATGAGGGCGATGAAGAACAACGCCATCGTCGCCAATATCGGCCACTTCGATTCCGAAATTCAGGTCGCCTCACTGCGCAACTTCAAGTGGGACGAGATCAAGCCGCAGGTGCATCACATCGAGTTTCCCGACGGCAAGAAGATCCTGCTGCTGTCCGAAGGTCGGCTGGTGAACCTGGGCAACGCCACCGGCCACCCGTCCTTCGTGATGAGCGCCTCCTTCACCAACCAGACCCTGGCCCAGATCGAACTGTGGACCAACGCCAAGGCCTACAAGCACCAGGTCTACACCCTGCCCAAGCACCTGGATGAGAAGGTCGCCCGCCTGCACCTGGCCAAGCTGGGCGTGCATCTGACCGAACTCAGCAGCGAACAGGCGAGCTATATCGGCGTACCCCAGGACGGCCCGTTCAAGCCGGATCATTACCGCTACTAAGGGCGCGCCATCCCGACCGTCCTCATCCTCTCCAGCTTCGTCGCCGCCAGCCGGGTTGGCGGCGGCATGCAGGCGCTGGCGCTGTCCCGGCTGGGGATGGAGCCGATCCTGGTCCCAACCGTGCAGTTCGGCCGCCATCCGGGCTGGGGCGCGCCGGGCGGTAAGCCGGTCGAGCCCGAGACGATGGCGGCCATGCTGCAGGGCATCGAGCTTCAGGGCGTCTTCGGCCGGCTGGACGCGGTGATCTGCGGCTATTTCGCCTCGGTCGATCAGGTGGTCATCGCGGCCCGGATCCTGGACACCGTGCGCGCCGCCAGCCCCGCGGTGCGGCTGGTGGTCGATCCGGTCATGGGCGATGCCGGCAAGGGCCTCTATGTGCGCGAAGACGTCGCCAAGGCGATCGCCGCCGACCTTGTCCCGCGCGCCGACCTGATCGCGCCTAACGCGTGGGAACTGGCGCGGCTGACCGGCCTGCCCGTCGATGACGCGGAAACTGCGGTCAAGGCGGCGCGGACCTTAAGCGCGGCGGTCCTGGTCTCGTCGGTCCCGGCCGGCGATCAGATCGGCGTCGTCCATGTCGACACGAGGGGTGCGCTGCTGGCCACCCACCCCCGCGCCCGCGGCGCCCCGAAGGGCACGGGCGACCTGCTCACCGCCCTCTTCACCGCCGCCCGCATCAAGGGCCAGTCCCCCCGCAAGGCCCTGGCCGCCGCGGTCGGCGGCGTCGCCGAAGCGGTCACCGCGTCCGGCGAGGCCCAGGAACTGCCCATCGAAAGCCTTCCCGCGCGCCTCGGTCCCTCAAAGCGGGTGCGGGTCGAAGCGGTTTAGCCTGGCAACGCCTCGACGCGGGCCAGGAGGCCGCGTTCGTGGGCGAGTTGGGCGATCTGGACGGCGTTGAGGGCAGCGCCCTTGCGCAGGTTGTCGGAGACCACCCAGATGTTCAGGCCGTTCTCCACCGTCGGGTCGTTGCGGATGCGGCTGACATAGACGGCGAACTCGCCTTGCGCCTCTTTCGGCGTGATGTAGCCGGTCGGCTCGTGCTTATCGACCACCACGACGCCGGGCGCCTCGCGCAGGATGTCGCGCGCCTCGTCCTCGTCCAGATGACGCTCGAATTCCAGGTTCACCGCTTCCGAATGGCCGACAAAGACCGGCACGCGCACGCAGGTGACGGTGAGCTTGATCGACGGATCGACAATCTTATGGGTCTCGTCCCACATCTTGTGTTCCTCGTCGGTGTAGCCGTCATCCATGAAATTGTTGGCGAAGGGGATGACGTTGAAGGCGATCTGCTTCGGATAGACCTTCGGCGCGCTAGGACCGAGCGAATAGATGCCCTTGGTCTGGTCCCACAGTTCGTCCATCGCCGCCTTGCCGGAGCCGGAGACCGACTGATAGGTCGAGACCACCGCCCGCTTGATCTTCGCCGCGTCATGCAGCGGCTTCAGCGCCACCACCAGCTGCACCGTCGAGCAGTTCGGATTGGCGATGATGTTCTTCTTGCGCGCCAGTTCGATCGCATCGGGGTTCACTTCCGGCACGATCAGCGGCACGTCGGGATCCATCCGCCAGGCCGAGGAATTGTCGATGACCAGAGCGCCGGCCTTGGCGATCTTTGGGCTCCACTCGCGCGAAAAAGCGCCCGAGACGCTCATCAGCACCAGGTCGACGGATGAGAAGTCGAACTTGTCGATGTCCAGACAATAGAGCCGCTGTTCGCGGAAATTGACCTCGAGCCCAATGGATTTGCGCGAAGCCACGGCAAATATCTCGTCCACGGGGAACTCAAGTTCCTCGAGGATCGCCAACATCTCGCGGCCCACATTGCCCGTGGCGCCGACAACGGCTACCCGGTAACCCATCGGTATTCTCCTGATTTTATCGAGCCGCGCGAAATACGCCCGTTGACGCCCTGAGGCAAGGTGGGGCCGAGGCGGCGGCCGATCAACCTACCGCCTCACGCAGTCGGCCAGGCCGTCGTTGCGGATCGCGCCCATGGCCCGGTCGATATGGCCGGTGCGGCGCGCGACGTAGCGGCCAGGATCGTCGACCGAGTATTTCAGCGGCCGGGGCAGGACGGCGATCAGTCGGGCCGACTCCGCCGCCGTGAGCCTCGAGGCCGGCTTGTGGAAGAAGTGCTGGCTGGCCGCCTCCGCGCCGTACACGCCGGGACCGAACTCGATGACGTTCAGGTACATCTCCATGATCCGCGGCTTGCCCCAGATGGCCTCGATCAGCACCGTGTACCAGGCCTCGACAGCCTTGCGCACATAGTCGCGGCCGGGCCAGAGGAAGACGTTCTTGGCGGTCTGCTGGCTGATGGTCGAGCCGCCGCGGATGCGGTTCGGCCGCCGCTCGTTGTTCTTCATCGCCTTTTCAATGGCGCCGAAATCGAAGCCGTGGTTCGAGCAGAACAGCGAGTCCTCCGAGGCCACGGCGGCGGCGGGCAAGGAAGGCGACATGTCGCCGAGCGAGCGCCACTGGTAGTCCATCCCGTGGCCCTGGAGCAGGCGTTCGATCATCAGAATGGTGATGGGCGGCGGCGCGAACTTGTAGACCACCACGCTGACCGGCGGCACGACGACGGCGATCAGCACCAGCGTCAGCAACAGATGCCGCACCAGCCGCCAGAAGCCGCCGCGTGATTTCGCCTTGGCCGGACGGCCCCGCGGACGCGCCCGCGGTCTCGACTTCGCCTTAGCCGGTTCTCGCGCCATTCAACCTCTTGTCTTGACCTTAAGGCGCGATGCTAGCGAGGCTTGAACCTCAAGTCGCGCGGACGTTGGAGCCCCTACATGATCGTAACCGAAGCCGTCGAGCGCCGCATCTCGGTCAGGGCCTTCAGGCCCGATCCGGTGCCGGGCGCCCTGGTCCGCGAGATCCTGGAGATCGCCAAGCGCGCGCCCTCCGGCGGCAATCTGCAGCCCTGGCGCGTCCACGCCCTGGCCGGAGAGCCGCTGGCCGAGCTGAAGATCCTGGCCGCCGCCAAGATGGCCGCCGGCGGCGACGAGCCGGAATACGAGGTCTATCCGGCCAATCTGTGGGAGCCGTTCCGCACCCGCCGCTATCAGTGCGGCGAGGACCTCTATGCCTCGATCGGCATCCCGCGCGAGGACCGGCCCGCGCGTTTGCGCCAGCTGGCCAACAACGTGAACTTCTTCGGCGCGCCGGTGGGGCTGTTCTTCTCGCTGGAGCGGAAACTCGGGCCGCCGCAATGGTCGGACGTCGGCATGTACATGCAGACGGTGATGCTGCTGGCGGTCGAGCGTGGCCTGGACACCTGTCCGCAGGAGTTCTGGGCCCGGGTCCCGAAGACCGCCGGCGACTTCATCGGCTTAGGCGACGACCACATCCTGTTTTCCGGCATGGCGCTCGGCTATCGCGATGAGAACGCGCCGATCAACGGCTGGCGCACCCGCCGCGACGATTTCGAGGTGTTCGCGGAGATGCGCGGGTTTTAGCCGCTACTTGCGGCGCAGCCAGATCTGGGTGCGCCCAAGCGCCTCGACGCCCATATAGCCGCGCACGGTCAGCGTCTTGCCGTCGGCGCTCTCGGTCATCTTCGCCGAGAAGATATTGCCCGAGTCCGGATCGAGGATGGACCCGTCCGTCCAGGACAACGGGACGCTTGGATCCGGCATCAGCGCCCACAGCACCCGCATGCCGGTGATGCGCTGGTTGTGGAGCGTCCCCTGGCACTTGTCGCAGATGCGATTGGGCGGGTCGCCGTTCAACGCGCCGGCCAGCCACCCTTGCACCTCGCCGCCGCCCACCGTCCTGACGGTGATCAGCGCCAGCGGCTTGCCGTCCTCGGTGATCGCCCAGAGCCCGTCGGGGCGCGGCGCGGCCAGGGCCGACGTCGCCATCACCGAAAGGAGAACGGCGAAAAGTCCGATCGCCGTTGGTCTCGACATGGGTCGGCTCCGCTCATCAACCTTGAGCATGATTACGCCGCGCGCCCGGCCGGTTGCAATCCGCCACTGCGTCAGGCGCCTTCGAGGCCGAGGACCGGGCTGGGCGCCGGTCGCACGCGCCTGATCCAGCGGTGCGACGGGCGTTCGACCAGGTGGTGCAACAGGGCCGCGAGCCCGATGCAGCTGGCCGCGTAGGCGAAGACGACGCCCGTCGCCGCCAAGGGCGCCAGCGGCGCGCGGCTGAAGTGCCAGACCAGCCAGAGCAACGGCATGACGTGCACCAGATAGAGGGGAAAGGAGATCCGACCGAGGAAGAGCACCGGCGTCGACGACAGGAACCGGTCGACGCTGCCGGCGCGGAACGACAGGCAGAAGATCAGAACCGCGAACCCGGTGGGGGTGAGCAGCCGGCCATACTGAAAATGGCAGGCCAGGCCGATGCCGATGCAGACCAGGATCGCGGCCATGCCCGCCCAGCGCGCCGCGCCGTCGGCGACCCGCTGTCGCGCCCGGCAGATGGCCATGCCGGCTGTGAAACAGCAGGCCATCCGCGCCAGGGCCGAGGCCTGGTCGATGGTATTGCTGCCCGCGGTTCCGACGGCGATCTGGAACAGGGCGAGCGCGGTCAAAGCGACGGCCGCGGTGGCGATAGCCGCCGCCAGCGAACACCGGACCATCAGCCAGGCCAGCAACGGGAAGGCGGCGTAACCGACCAACTCGACGCTCAGCGACCAGACCGGCTGGTTCCAGTCGCCGCCATCGGCGCCCACCCAGCGCGTGGCCAGGAAGGCGGTGCGCGCGAAGGCGCTGAGCGAGAAATTGTCCGCGTCCTTCAGCCGGTACCAAGCCACGAAGCCCGGATCGGCCAGGGCCAGCAACAGGAGCAGCCCCAGTACCGCGAGGCTCAAAGGATAGACCCGGACGATCCTGGCCAGGGCGAAGCGGCCGGTCACGCTGGCCGTCGGCCGCACGAACTCGGTGCCGTGCACCCACATCAGGATGAAGCCGGACAGCACGAAAAAGAGGTCGACGCCGACCCAGCCGACCGAAGAGACCCAGATCCGACCCAACCACGCAGCCCCGATCAGCGGGGCCAAGAGGCTGATGTGGAACAGCATTACCCAGACGGCCGCGATGCCGCGAAGACCGGTCAGACTGGGGATGTCGCGCATGGGTCGGCCTTCTCGCGAAGCGCCATCCTCGGCCCACGACGATTGAGAAAGGCTTGCGGCCGTTCAGAGCGCCGGCAGGTCGGCGACGCCGGCGCCGCCGTCCTCGTCGCCCCAGGCCAGGCGCGCGCCGTTCGCCGACATAGCCAGGGCGGTGATCGGCGGCCCCGTCTCGGCCTTGATCGGCTGCAGGTGGCGCGAGGTGAGGTCGCAGGCCCAGGCTCGGCCGTCATCGACCCCGGCCGCCAGGATGGCGCGATCGGGGGCGCCCGCCACCCGCGTCACCAGGCTGGACTCGTCGAAGCCGATCTCGGCCGCCTCCTTGCCCATCGGCCCATCCGCACCGGAGAATGGCCAGACCACCGCGCCGGGCGCGCCGGCGGTGGCCAGCAGCATGCCCTTGGAGACGAAGACCAGGCTTTTGACCTTGGCCGGATAGCCGCCCATGCGCAGATCCTTGGCGTCGGCCAGCCGCCAGCCGTGCAGCTGGTTTTCCTGCATCGACGACATCAGAAACCGGCCGTCCGGGCTGAAGGCGGCGAGGATATGGCTGCCGGCCCATTTCAACAGCACCGGTTTCTGCTCGGCGATGCGGGCGTACCAGAGGGCGGCCCCGCCATAGGTCGCGCAGGCCAGGCGGCGGCCCTTGGGGTCGAAGGCCAGGTGGGCGACCGACTTCTCGTGGGCGAATACGCGCTCGAACCTGGCGTCGCCCGCGTCGCGGACGTGAGCGTCGCGTCCGGCGGCGAAGCCGATCAGGCCGGAGGCCGGGCTGGCCGCCACCGCGTCGATCCAGCGGCCCTTGATCTCGGCGAGCTGAGTCGCCTCGCCACCGCGCGTCCAGACCAGCCGTCCGTCGTCGCCGCCGGAGACCACGCCTTCGCCGCTTGGATGCAGGGCCGCGGCCAGAATGGCGCCATCGTGGGCGACCGTGCGTTCGCCGCTCTCACCGGCCACCGTCCCATCGCCAAGCGCGAACCAGGCCCGCCCGGCGCGGTCGAAGAGGGTCTCGGTGACATAGGCGTCAAATTTCATGCCGGGCCTCAGGGATCATGTCGGCGTCTTGGCGCTTTACGAATGCGGGGGCTTATGGTTCTAGTCGGCGAAACGTACGGGCGCGCGATTTTTTGCGCGCTCAAGGGAGAGATGCATGGCCGTAAAGCTTGGGGGCAAGAAGGGCGAGAAATACAATCTCGGCCAGAACGCCGATATCAACGTCACGCCCTTCGTGGACGTGATGCTGGTGCTCCTGATCATCTTCATGGTCTCGATCCCGCTGGCGACCACCGCGATCAAGATCGACCTGCCGCCGGCGATCAATACGCCGGACAACCACACCAAGCCGACCTATCTGTCGATCCAGCAGGACGGCCACGTCATCCTGGTCGACCAGGGCGTCAACGGTCCGACCAGCCTGGCCTCGCTCGACTACGACCTGCAAAAGGCGCTGCAGAAGTCCAATCCCAAGGGTGAAGTCATCCTGATCCGGGCCGACCGGCTGGTGAAGTACAAGGACTTCATGGCGGTGGTGAACCAGTTGCAGACCGACGGCTACTACAAGGTCGCGCTGATCAACGAGAACCTCGGCACGACCTAAGGCTTTTAGGCGGCGCAGGCTTCGAAGCCTGCCCTGAGCTTCGCTTCGTCCAGATTGCGGCCGATGAAGACCATGCGGCTGGTGCGCGGCTCGTCATCGCGCCACGGCCGTTGCAGGTCGCCTTCCAGAATCATGTGCACCGCCTGAAAGACTAGCCGGCGGTCTTCGCGGCTGACGCTCAATATGCCCTTGGCGCGCAGGATGTCGGGGCCCTGGGCGGCCAGGAGTTCGCTCAGCCAGCGGCTGACGGCATCGCCGTTCAGGGGCGCGTCGAAGGTCAGCGCCACGCCCTTGATGTCGTCGTCATGCTGGTGGTCGTGATGATCGCGCCCCGCGTGGTCATGATCATGTTCGCAGTCCTCATCGTGCACGTGGCCGGCCTCACCGTGCGGCGGATTGAGGAATTCCGGCTCCAGGTCGAGGATGCGGCTCAGATCAAAGCCGCCGCGGCCGAGAATGGCCGACAGCGCCACGTTCGAGCGATCGGCGCGATGGATCGGGGCCAATGGATTGAGCTTTCGAATGCGCGCCTCGACGCGCTTCAGATCTTCTTCCGTCACCAGGTCGGTCTTGTTCAGCACGATCTGGTCGGCGAAGGCGATCTGCTCGCGCGCTTCGCGGCTGTCGTCCAGCCGCGCCAGCACGTGCTTGGCGTCGACCACGGTGGTGACGCTGTCCAGCACGGTCTTGGCCTTGACGTCTTCGTCGACGAAGAAGGTCTGGGCCACCGGGCCGGGATCGGCCAGGCCGGTGGTCT
>JBEPUW010000021.1:0-67049 GCA_041691315.1 Caulobacteraceae bacterium
CCGTCCTGAAGGTCGACTGGAAGGGCAAGACCGACCTCGCCGTCCAAACTCCGGACGGCGTCAAGGAACCGCTCAACAGGCGCTCCACCATCTCGATCAACTTCTAACGATCGGGACGAGCCAAGAGACTACCGCGGGCCGGTCGCAAGACCGGCCCGCTTCTTTGTGGCCTCTGGCCAAGGAAGATTGAACCACGAAAAACACGAAAAACACGAACGTTAGGCTTCGCTGCGGAGCCGAACTGCCTCCAGCCGATGCCGCTTCCCGTTCGTGCTTTTCGTGTTTTCCGTGGTTGAATCCTTGAGGGCGCATCCGCGCGCGGCCCGCCAGCAAATTGACCGCCAAGTTCGCCAAGGACGCCAAGAGCTGGCTGGACGAGTGGGATCGGTCGCGCGCACACGGCGCGCAGTCTTGCCCTGCAACGACCGCACGGGCCTCTTCTTGGCGTCCTTGGCGACCTTGGCGGTGAATCCTCAGACGCTCAGGGACCCAGCCCCTTGGCTCGGGCGTGGGATGGGGCTTAATGGCTGGGCCATGCTGATCGTGCTGTCGCCCGCCAAGAAGCTGAACTTCGCGCCGGCGCCGGTGGCCGCGCCGCTGACCATGCCGGAGCTGACTGCCGACACAGCCGAGCTGGCCCGCACCACGCGGCGGCTGAAGCGCACCGATCTGAAGCGGCTGATGTCGATCTCCGACGCCCTGGCCGAGCTGAACTACCAGCGCTTCCAGGCCTTCGATCCGGAGAGCGAGGACGGGATGCAGGCGGTGCTCGCCTTCGATGGCGACGTTTACACCGGCCTGAATGCCCGCACCCTGGACAAGAAGGCCCTGGCCTGGGCGCAGGACCATGTCCGCATCCTCTCGGGCCTCTACGGGCTGCTGCGGCCGCTCGACGCGATCCAGCCCTATCGGCTGGAGATGGGCGCGCGGCTGAAGACCAGGCGCGGCGCCAGCCTCTATGACTTCTGGCGCAAGCCGATCCCCGAGGCCCTGAACCGCGCCGCCGAGGGCCAGACCGATCCCACCCTGATCAACCTGGCCAGCCAGGAATATTTCGGCTCGGTTCAGACCGAGGCGCTCGGCGTCCCGCACCTGACCTGCCACTTCAAGGAGGTGCGGCCGGGCGAGGCGCCGCGCGCCTTGATGCTCTACGCCAAGACCGCGCGCGGCCTGATGGCCCGCTTCGCCATCGATCATCGCATCGACCGCGCCGAGGGCCTGAAGGCGTTCGACACCGGCGGCTACGGCTTCAATGCCGCGCTTTCCAGCCCGACCGACTGGGTTTTCACCCGGCTGCAACCGCCGCCGAAAAACCCGCGCGCAGCCTGATTCCGAGGCGCGACTTTCGCACCGCCCTGGCCTAGGTTCCCGGCCTCGCAAGACCGCTCCACAAGAGGTTTTCAGGACATGGCCGCCAATCATGGACTCAAAGGCCGCGCGGCCGTCGTCACTGGCTCGACCAGCGGCATTGGTCAGGCCCTGGCCGACGCGCTCGCCTCAGCCGGCGTCGACATCCTGCTGAACGGCTTCGGCGACCCCGCCGCCATCGAGCGCGAGCGGGCGGCGATGGCCGAGACCCACGGCGTCCGCGTGCTCTACCATCCCGCCGACATGACCAAGCCGGCCGAGATCGCCGACATGATCGCCACCGGTCACCGCGAGTTCGGCCGGCTGGACATCCTGGTCAACAACGCCGGAATCCAGTTCGTCTCACCCATCGAGGATTTCCCCACCGAGAAGTGGGACCAGATCATCGCCATCAACCTGACCTCGGCCTTCCACTCGACCCGCGCGGCGGCGCCGATCATGAGGGCCGCCGGCCACGGGCGGATCGTCAACATCGCCTCGGCCCACGCCCTGGTCGCCTCGCCGTTCAAGAGCGCCTATGTCGCGGCCAAGCATGGCATCCTCGGCCTGACCAAGACCGTGGCGCTGGAGGTCGCGCGGGCCGGGATCACCTGCAACGCCATCTGTCCGGGCTATGTGAAGACGCCGCTGGTCGAGGCCCAGATCGCCGACCAGGCCAAGGCGCGCCACATGACGCCCGAGCAGGTGATGAGCGACGTCATCCTGGCCGCCCAGCCCACCAAGCGCTTCGTCGAGTTCGACCAGCTCGCCGGACTGCTGCTCTATCTGGCCAGCGACGCCGGCGCCTCGGTCAACGGCGCGGCGCTTTCCATCGACGGCGGCTGGACGGCGCAGTAGCCATGGGCGATCCTGTCGGTTCAACGACAGGCGGGTGAGCATGGCCCAGGCGGTCTTCAATCAGGTCAATCTGGTGGTCAAGGATATGGCCAGGACGCTGGCCTTCTACCGGCGGCTGGGCGTGGAAATTCCGGAGAGCAATATCTGGAAGACGCCCAGCGGCATCCATCATGTCTCCATCGGCGGCGCCGGCGGCGTCGACATGGAGTTTGACAGTCAGGCGTTGGCCCGGCGCTACAACCGCGGCTACGAGGCCGAGCGCGGCCGGGTGCTGCTGGGCTTCAGCCTGCCCAGCCGCGAGGCGGTCGATGAGCTGTTCGAAGCGCTGGTCACTCACGAGCACCAGGCCCTGCAGCCGCCATACGACGCCTTCTGGGGCGCGCGCTACGCCATCGTCGAGGATCCCGACGGCAACCCGGTCGGCCTGATGAGCCCCAGCGACGACGCCCATCGTAGCGCTCCGCCAGAGATCTGACGGGTTTCGCGGCCTTTGGCTTGACGCCGCAGCGGCGAGGCGGTTTGTCGCGTTCCAAACAACCGCTTGAGCGAAGAGGAACTCCACCATGGCCTATGCGCCGTTCGATCTGAAGGGGAAGGTGGCGCTGGTCACCGGCGGCAACGGCGGCATCGGCTTCGGCATGGTCGCGGCCCTGGCCCAGGCCGGCGCCGACGTGGTCATCTGGGGCTCGAACGGCGCCAAGAACGCCGACGCCGAGGCCAGGCTCAAGGCCACCGGCGTCAACGTCCTGACCCAGGTGGTCAATGTCGCCGACGAGGCCGCGGTCGCAGCCGGCATGGCCGAGGCCGTGGCGCAGATGGGTCGCATCGACACGGTGATCGCCAACGCCGGCGTCGGCGGCGGGGCGCGGTCGTTCGCCGAGTTCGAAACCGAGACCTACCGGCGCGTTCTATCTGTCAATCTGGACGGGGTGTTCTTCACCTTCCGCGAGGCCTGCAAGCACATCGTGGCGCGCGCCGGCGCCGGCGATCCGGGCGGTTCGCTGATCGCCATCTCGTCGCTCTCGGCCATCGACGGGGCGGCGCGCAACCAGGCCTATGCCGCCACCAAGGGCGCGGTGATCTCGTTGATCCGCGCCATCGCCGTCGAGCATGCGCGCTATGGCGTGCGCGCCAACGCCATCCTGCCAGGCTGGATCGCCACCGATATGACCCAGGGCGCGCAAGGAAACCAGACCTTCACCGACCGGGTGATCAGCCGCGTCCCCGCCCGCCGCTGGGGCGAACCCTCAGACTTCGGCGGCGTCGCCGTCTACCTGGCCTCGGACGCGTCCCGCTACCACTCCGGCGACAGCTTCGTCATCGACGGCGGCTACGCGATATTCTAGATTCCTTCTAGCGGAACGGCGCGGCGAGCGGAGCAAGACCCCTCATCCGACCCCTTCGGGGCCACCTTCTCCCGCAAGGGGAGAAGGGTCCGCGTTCGTGGCCGGCAAGGGCCGGCTAGAGGGCCTTCAGGAAGGCGTCGGGATTGTCGGTGAACTTGTCGAAGTCGCTCATGCAATCCAGCCAGGCGTTCAGCTGGATCTTCACGTCGTTCGGGCTGTCGTTCGGCGACGGTTTGAGGCCGAACCAGGCGCGCGGATGGTTTTCCGTGGTCAGATAGGACGGGCACAGCACCGTCCAGCGGTTCCAGCCGTTGATCTGGTCGAGGCTGATCGAGGTCATGTTGAAGCCCATGGCGTAGAGCACGGTCTTGCATTTGCCCCTGGCGTTGTTGCAATGGGTGAAGTCGACCTCGAAGCCCAGCTTGCCGGCCTTGGCGTCGATCCACGGATTGCCCTTGTCGTCGATCTTGATCGCGCCGCTGGCGCCGTTCGAATTCAGCACCGAGAGCACGTCGCTCGGATCGCTGGCATCGAAGGCCCAGGCGCCGCCGGCGACCGACATGGCCGCCACCGCCATTGAAACCCCAATAAGAAGCTGTCTCATCATCGCCTTTTCCCCCAGCCTGATGTGCGGCAAAGCTATGCCGGTTGAAGCCTCGAGGGCAAGTCGGATGAGAGTGGCGCTGAAACCTTTTGTCGTGGCGGGGCTGTTGCTCGCGCTTGCCGCGACCGCGGCGGCGCAGGAGCGCAGCCCGGCCGATCGCCAGACCCTGATCGAACTCGCCTATACGCTGGGCCAGAGCCACGCGCTGCGCCAGGTCTGCACCGGCCCGAACGACTATTACTGGCGCCGCCGGATGCAGCACCTGGTGGCCGCCGAACAGCCGGATGGGCCGTTCAATCGCCGGCTGGCCGATTCCTTCAATGACGGCTTCGTCGCTAACCGCCAGGCCTTCCCGACCTGCAACGCCGCGTCGAAGGCCGAGGCCGAGCGCATCGCCGCCAAGGGAAGCGACCTGGCCATGGACCTGAACAGCGGCGCTGTGGCGGAGGACGAGCCGACGCGCTAGGCTGCTACGCCTGTAGGTTGGGGAGACGCCTGATGGCGCTGATTATTCCGCTGATATTCCTGGTGCTGGCCCTGTTCGTGGTGTTCAGCGCCATCAAGATCGTGCCGCAGGGGCGCGAATACACGGTCGAGCGGTTCGGCCGCTACACCCGCACGTTGAAGCCGGGCATGACGCTGCTGACCCCGTTCGTCGAGGCCATCGGGCGCAAGGTGAACATGATGGAGCAGGTGCTGGCCGTGGCCCAGCAGGAGGTGATCACCAAGGACAACGTCTCGGTCCAGGTCGACGCCATCGTCTTCATCCAGATCATCGATGCGGCCAACGCCATGTATCGGGTCGACAACCTGATGTACGCCATCGGCCAGCTTGCCCAGACCAATCTGCGCACCGTGGTCGGCTCGATGGACCTGGACGACGTGCTGTCGCAGCGCGAATCGATCAACACCCGCCTGCTCACCGCCATCGACCAGGCGACCGAGCCCTGGGGCGTCAAGGCGACGCGGATCGAGATCAAGGACCTGTTCCCGCCGCCCGACATCACCAACGCCATGACCCGGCAGATGAAGGCCGAGCGCGAGCGGCGCGCGGTTATCACCGAGGCGGAGGGCGAGAAACAAGCGGCCATCACCCGCGCGGAGGGCGCCAAGCAATCCACCGTGCTGCAGGCCGAGGGCGGCCGCGAAGCCGCCTTCCGCGCGGCGGAGGGCCGCGAACGTTCCGCCCAGGCCGAGGCCACGGCGACCAAGATGGTCTCCGACGCAATCGAGGCCGGCAGCGTCAATGCGCTGAACTACTTCATCGCCCAGAAATACGTCGAGGCCTTCAGTATGCTGGCCCAGTCCAACCAGCAGCGGACGGTGATCGTACCGGCCGACATGGCCAATCTGGTCGGCTCGTTAGCCGGCATCGGCGCCCTGATCCAGGCCGGCCAGGGTCAGCCACCGGCGCGGCCGACGGCCCCGCCGCCCGCGCCCACCCGGCCGCCGGCAGGAAGCTAGCCATGCTGCAGATGCTCGACACACTCTATCTGACCCATCCGTTCTGGGTCTGGCTGGCGGTGGCGGCGATCTTCCTGGCCGCCGAGGTGCCGACCGCGTCGGGCTATCTGCTCTGGCCGGCGGCCTCGGCCGGTGCGGTCGCGGTCCTGACCCTGTGGCTAAATATCGCCTGGCCGTATCAGCTGATCGCCTTCGCCGGCCTGACCATCGTCAGCACCATCGTCGGCCGCCGGTTGATGCCGCGCCGCCCCCCGAACGAGGGACCGGACATCTCTAATCGCGGCTCGCGGCTGGCCGGCCGCTTCGGCAAGACCACCGCGCCCTTCGCCGCCGGCCAGGGCCGGGTCTTCGTCGACGGGGCCGAATGGATGGCGGAACTCGAACCCGGCCAAACCCCGCCCGAACCCGGCGCCCGCGTCGAAATCGTCGCCGTCCACGGCGGCGGCCGCCTGGTGGTGCGCGGGGCTTAGCCCGGCAAGGCTGACGCCAGTGCGTGAAAGTCGGTGATGGCGGCGTAGACGCCCAGGCCGACGCCGTCGGCCAGCTGGTCGAGTTCAAAGCTGTTGTGCGCCAGGAAGACCATCACCGACCCGTCCGTCGGGTCGGCCTGCCACCAGCCGCCATAGGCGCCGGGCCAGCCGACGGTCCCGACACCGCCGCGGCATCGCGTGACCGGCGCCTTTTCAGGATCCAGCACCACCGCTAGGCCCAGCCCGAAGCCGTGCGCGGTGAAGACCGGCATGCCCAGGGTCTCCGCCTTGGCTCTCTGGCTCTCGGTCAGCCGGTTGGTAGTCATCAGGGCCAGGGTCTCCGGCCGCAGCAGCCGCACGCCGTCGACCGCGCCATCGCCAATGAACATCCGGGCGAAGGACAGGTAGTCATCGACCGTCGACCACAGGCCCTGACCACCGGAGACATAGCTCATGGTGTCCGGGCGCTCGGCCATGAAGGCGCCGCTTGGCGGGGCGGGGCGCGGCGTCAGGCGCTCGGCCTCATCGAACCCGTACATCGTGGCCCGCCGATGTCGCTTGTCCGCGGCGACCGTGAAGCCGGTATCCCGCATCCCAAGGGGCCTGAAGATCCGCCGCGCCAGCACCTCGCCCAACGGCGCATGCTCGATCCGCGCCAGAAGCAGCCCGAGCAGATCGGTCGAGCAGCCGTAGTGAAAGTCGGCGCCGGGCTGGTCGATCAGGGGCAGAGCGCCCAGGCCGGCGATCCACTCGTCCGGCGCGACCTCGCTGTCGATGTCGCCGCCCAGGGCGTCGGCATAGACCTTGGCGATCGGGCCGGCGTGGACGCCGCCATAGGTCAGTCCCGATCGGTGGGTCAGCAGATCTTCGAACGTGATCGGCCGTTCTGCGGGTTCGGTCTGATCGAGCGGACCGGTCGGCGAGCGCAGGACGCGCATGTCCGAAAACTCCGGCGCCCAGCGAGAGATCGGGTCGTCCAGGGCGATGCGGCCCTCCTCGACCAGCGTCAGGGCCGCCAGCGAGGTGATCGGCTTCGACATCGAGGCGATACGGAAGATGGTGTCGCGTTCGATCGGCAGGCCGGCCTCGATATCGCGCCAGCCGACGCAGGCGCTCTGGACCACCTTGCCGTCCCGCCAGACCAGCGTCACCGCGCCGGCGAGTTCGCCGGCGTCGACGTAAGCGCCGATGGCGGCGGCGATCGGGTCTTTCCCCGTCATTTCAAGCTCCAACATGCACATAAAATCGCACCACTATAAAATAGTCTTTCTATTAAATAGCAATCCCGTTAGATTCCAGTGCATGACCAACGCGGTCACCACCGACAACACACGCCGGCGTCCGAAGGGGGACAAGCGCGCACGCACGCGGCTCGCGTTGCTTGAGGCCGCCAAAGCCCTGATCCGCGAAAAGGGCTACGAGCGCACGACCATGGATGAGGTGGCGCGGCGGGCGGGCATGACCGGCGGCGCGCTCTATGGGAATTTCAGGAACCGCGACGAACTCTTCATCGCCCTGGGACAGACCTACTGGGCGCCGATCAAACCGATGATCAGGCCCGGGTCGAGCTTCGCTGACAAGATGCGCGCCATGGCTGAGGCGACCATCGCCGCCATCCCTGAGCGGGGCGTCGGCGCGGTGGGCCGTCTGACCGGCATGGCCTACGCGCTCAGCCACGAAGCGCTGCGCGCCCAGGTGCGCGAGGCCACCGCGGCCAGCTATGGCTGGGGCGCCGGCTGGTTGCGCAGCGTGGCCGACGACGGCCAGCTGCCGATGCCAGCGGAGCTGCTGGTGGTGGTAATCCACAGCCTGACCGAGGGGCTGGTGTTCCAGCGGCTGATGACCCCGGACCTGGTCCCGGACGAGGTCTTCTACGCTGCCTTCGCGGCCTTGGCGGGTCCCGGCTCTGCTCAGTCCCAAAGATGAACCGCCAAGTTCGCCAAGGACGCCAAGATAACGCCTTTCTTGGCGAACTTGGCGTCCTTGGCGGTAAAAAACCTGGGTCCTCGCCGCGGGGATGAGCGGATAAAAGGGACAGGCCTCAGCGCTCGGCTTAACGGTTCTCGTCCAGCCATTGCCTGAGCGCGCTCAGGAAGGGCAGGGCGGTGGCAAAGTCGGCCTCGCTGAACCGCGCCCGCAGGGCGTCCATGGCCGGGCGGGCGGCTTTGACGCCCAGGTCGTGGGCGGCGAGGCCGGCGGGGGTGACCGAGACACGCTTGCGGCGGCCGTCGTCCGCATCGCCGACCACGCTCACGAAGCCCTGCGCCTCCAGCCGCTGCAGGGTGTTGGTCATGGCGCCCTTGGTGACCTGGAAGGCCTGGGCGAGCTGAACGGGGTTCTGTTCGCCGCCGTGCTGGGCCAGATGGGTCAGGAGGCCGAACTGGGCCTGGCTGAGCCCGTCGGGCAGAGCGCGCTCCAGCCGGTTGCGGGTCAGCTGGCCGATGATGCCGATCTCGGTGAAGACCTGGACGTCGGCGCGGGCTCTGGGTGTGCGGCTCATCGCCTGCCCTATTCGTTCGACGGTGAACTAGTTCACCGAGTCGCCGCTCCGGTCAAGTCTCCCCGAGCGTCTCCAGCATGCCCTGGCGGGCAAGGGCGTCGGCGCGATCGTTCAGCGTATGACCACTATGTCCTTTGACCCAGCGCCAGTCGACCTCGTGCCTGAGCCGCGCCTCGTCCAGACGCCGCCACAGGTCTTCGTTCTTCACCGCGCCCTTGGTCATGGTGCGCCAGCCGCGGCCCTTCCAGATCGACAGCCATTCAGAGATTCCCCGCCGCACATACTGGCTGTCGGTATGCAGCTCGACCTTGCACGGACGCTTCAGGGCGTTCAGCGCCTCGATCGCCGCCATCAGCTCCATGCGGTTGTTGGTGGTGGCCAGTTCGCCGCCGCAGAGATCCTTCTCGGACTCGCCGAAGATCAGCACCGCGCCCCAGCCGCCCGGGCCGGGATTCCCGCGGCACGCGCCGTCGGTGTAGATGACCACGTTCGGGGTCATGACGCCTCGCCGAAGAGCATCAGCCCGCCGCCGGCCTGCGCGGCGCGGTGCACGGCAAGCTTTCGCTCGTATTCCATCGGGTCCTTCCGCTTCACCAGCGCCCCGTCCGGGGTCGCGCCCCAGTCGTGCAGCCGGGTCAGGAAGAACCGCATGGCCGCGCCCCAGGCCAGCACCGGCAAGGCGGCGCGCTCGTCGATCGACAACGGCCGCCTCTGGTTGTAGCCGGCCACGAAGGCCTGGGCGCTGGTGACGTTGAAGGTCCCGTCCGCCTCGAAACACCAGGCGTTCAGCCCGACGGCCAGGTCGTAGGCCAGCAAGTCGTCGCAGGCGAAATAGAAGTCGATGGCGGCGGCGAACTGCCCGTCGCGGAAGAAGACGTTGTCGGGGAAGAAGTCGGCGTGGATCACCCCGGCCGGCAGCCCCTTCGGCCAGGCCCGCTCGATGGTCGCCAGGTCGGCGGCGATGGTCTGCCTGAGACCCGGCTTCAACGCCTCGGCCGCCTCGCCAAGGCCGAGGAAGAGCGCGCTCCACGACCTTTCGCCGAGATCGTTGGCGCGGTGTGCGCCATAGCCCTGGCCGGCCAGGTGCAGCCAGGCCAGGCCGCCGCCGGCCTCGCGGCAGTGGCGCACGCTCGGCCGCCGCACCGAAAGTCCGGGCATGAACTCGACGATGGCGGCCGGCTTGCCGCACACCGGGTTCAGCAACCGACCGTCGCGGTCGGCGACCGGCGCCGCGGAGGGAAACCCGTGCGCGCCCAGCCAGGCCATCAAGCCCAGGAAGAACGGCAGATCCTCCGCCTTCACCCGCCGCTCATAGACGGTGAGGAAATAGCGACCCTTGGTCGTTTCGAGCAGGAAGTTGGAATTCTCCACCCCCTCGGCGATGCCCTTGAACACCAGCGGCTGGCCAAGGTCGTAGCCGGCCAGGAAGGCCTCCAGCTCGGCGTCGGTGATGTCGGTATAGACGGCCATGCCCGTGCATCGGGGAGCCGCGCGCCGCGGTCAAGGGGGCCGCCTTGTCCGTGCGGCTCTCCCGTGGTGTAGAATTGGCCCGGAGGGGGAGCCGCGCGCATGCCCGAGCCCATCGTCACCGTCGTGGTCACGCCGCGCGAGGGGCATTTCATGGCCGAGCAGTCCCTGCTCAGCCTGCTCGCCGACGACTGCATCCCCTTCGAGCTGATCTATGTCGACTTCGCCGCGCCGCCGAAGACCGAGGCGGCGCTCCAGGCCCAGGCGGCGGCGCGAAACTTCCGGCTGGTGCGGCGCGAGGGCTGGATGGCCCCGTCGGCGGCGCGCAAATCCGTTCTGGGCGAGGTCAGCACCAAGTACGTCGTCTTCATCGACAACGACACCCTGGTCGAGCGCGGCTGCCTTGAAAAGCTGGTGGCCTGCGCCGAGGAGACCGGCGCCGGCCTGGTCTGTCCGCTCTATCTTCAGGCTGGCGGCGGCCAGGCGGACACCATCCATATGGCCGGTGGCCAATTCTTCTGGTCGGAGCCGCCGCACCGGCGGCTGATCGGCGAAGCCCATCGGCTGGCTGGCGAGTCCCCGGAGCGGGTGATCGCCATGCAGCGCGAAAAGGTGGACTACACCGAGTACCACTGTGTGCTGGCGCGGATGGACCTGTTGAACCGCCCCGGCGCTATTTCCGACGAGGTGCTGCTGGTGCACGAGCACCTGGACCTGGCCCTGTTCGCGCGCGAGCAGGGGATGAATGTGCTGTTCGAACCCGCCGCCCGGGTGACCTATGTGGCCTTTGCGCCGCGTCCGCTGCTGGACGTCGATTTCTATCGCCGGCGCTGGGATAGCGAGGCCTGCGATCGCAGTCTCGACGCCTTCGCCAGGCGGTGGCCGGTCGCCGAGCGGGCCGGCTTTATCGATCCGATGCGCGACTATGCCGCCGGGCGGCTGGCGGAGGTGGAACTGCGGCGGCCGGGACCCGGCGGGACCGATCTTGCCGAACCCATGCAGCGGCAGGAGTTGGCGCAGAGTCGCTATGGGCTGCGCGAGCAGGCGATCGGGCGCGGCTATTCGGATGAAGACGTTCGCGGTCTGGAGTCTGCGTGCGATCTCGCGACCCTGTTGTTCGACGGCCTGTACCGGCCGGACGGGCGGCCCTTCCTCAGCCACGTCATCGGCACTGCCAGCGCCCTGGTGCGCTACGACGCTCAAAGCGCGATCGTGCTGTCTGGCCTGTTGCACGCCGCCTATACCCACCGGCCCGCCTGGATGGACGAGACGGAGCTCTCGACCGCGCTCAACGAATGCCTCGGCGGCGATCGGCTGATCCTGGCCCAGCCGGCCGCGCGGGCCTTCCTGATGAAGGCCGAGGTGGACTTGGGCGTGCTGAACATGATCGGGGCCGCAACCGTCGCCATGGTGGCGGCCAATGAGGTCGACATGCGGCTCGCCGGCGAATACCGCGCCACCGGCCGCGCGGCCGATCTGAGCCCGGCCATGCTCGACCGGATCTGCGAGGCGCTGAGCGCCTTCGGACTAGACGGCCTTGCGCGCTCGGCGCGCCTGTCGGGCGGCGAGGTTCAGGCATGGCCGGTCCTGGGCGCGGGCGTGCAACAGGTCAGCTTTCGCCTGGATGCGCCCAACCGGCGAATTGCCCCGGTAAGCTAGAGCGCGTTGAGGAAAAGTGTGAAGCGGTTTTCCGCCCGCAACCCGCTCTAACTCTTAGTGATCGATCACGTTTATGATTTTGGATTGTTTCAATCCAAAGCCATCGTGATCTAGCGTCGCCGGCCGCTCGCACCGCGCCGCCGAATCCGGCATGGTCGCCGGCGCATGAGCAACGAACCCTTCTTCACCCGCGATGGCGGCCGTTTCGTTCCCACCCCGGTCAGCCGCGGACCCTGGGATCCCAAGTCGCTGCACGGCCGCGTGGTCGTCGGCCTTTTAGGCCGCGAGATCGAGCGGCTGGTCACCGATCCGGACTTCATCCCAGCCCGCCTGACCGTCGACATGTACCGGCTGCCCGACCTGTCGCCCGTCGAGGTCAAGACCAGCGTCGTCCGCGATGGCGGCCGCATCAAGGTGATCGACGCGGAGTTCTTCTCGGCCGGCACCAGCATGGCCCGCGCCACCTGCCAGCTGCTTCGCCGCACCCAGAACCCGGAAGGCAAGACCTGGTCGCCGCCCAACTGGGACGCGCCCAAGCCGGCCGAAATCCCAGAGCCCGAGGATCGCCGCGGCGGCATGGGCGGCATGTGGGCGACCAAGCCCATCTCAGGCGCCTTCGGGCAGATCGGCGACGGTCCACGGCGGCTGTGGATGAGCGAGGTGCGCGAGCTGATCGGCGGCGAGCCGCTGACGCCGTTCAGCCGCGTCGCCCTGGCCGCCGACTTCGCCAGCCCCTTCGCCAATGCCGGCGACAAGGGCCTGGGATACATCAACAGCGACGTGACGCTCTATCTGCACCGCCTGCCGACCACCGAATGGGTAGGCTTCGAGGTGGTCAACCACCAGGCCACCGCCGGCGTCGCGGTCGGCGAATGCTACGTCTACGACGAGGCCGGCCCGATCGGCTCGTCCACCGTGGCCGCCTTGGCCCAGAAGCGCTCGATGGGATAGGGCGCGGCGTTCCAAATTACAGTCGTCATCCCCCGCTGGAGCCGCGCAGCGGCGGAATGCGGGGGACCCATGCGCGCATGCGTTCAAGGATGATCCCGGAGGAAGCTGCCGGGCTCATGGAAACCCACATCGGTTAGCGACCATGGGTGGCCCGGACAAGCCGGGCCATGACGGTACGATTGTCGGAACCGGTCCCGCCGCCTATCTTCTGCGCGCACTCGCGCGGGAGAAGATCGCCATGCCGGACGCCGCCGCCCAGACCCTCGAGGCCCGCACCGTCGAGGCCTCCGTCAACTACCTGATCGATACCGGGGTCAAACCGGTGAACGAGACCGGCGCCGGCGACGTGCGGGTGATCAGGCACACCGGCCTGCACGACCCTCGCATCGTCACCATCCACGACGGCCGCCCGCACCGCGCCAGCTTCGACCTGGACGGCGCCGGCTTCGAGCTGACCGACCATCCGACTGAGGCTAGCGACTTCCACGACCCCGACGAGCTGAAGGACGTCTACTATCCCGAAATGCAGCGCCTGATCGCCGAGCGCAGCGGCGCGCGCCGGGTTCACGTCTTCGACCACACCCTGCGGACCAGCGACGAGGCCGAGCGCGCGGCGCGCAAGCTCCGCGAGCCGGTCAGGTCGGTGCACAACGACTATACCGACTGGTCCGGCCCCCAGCGCCTGCGCGACCTGCTGCCGGACGAGGCCGAGGCGCTGCTGAAGAACCGCATGGCCATCATCCAGGTCTGGCGCGCTATCAACACGCCAATCGCCCGCAACCCGCTGGCCATAGCCGACGCCCGCAGCCTGTCGCCGGCTGACTTCGTGCCCGCCGAACGCCGCTTCCCCGACCGCGTCGGCGAGATATACCAGTTCAAGGCCAATCCCGCCCACCGCTGGACCTGGTTCCCGAACATGCGCCGAGACGAGGCCCTGGTGTTCAAGGTCTATGACAGCCTGACCGACGGCACGGCCCGCTGGGGCGCCCACACCTCCTTCGAAGACCCCGCCACCCGGCCGGACGCGCCGCCCAGAGAGAGCATCGAGATCAGGGCGTTTGCATTTTTCTGAACCGGGCCCCCCTCGAAGGAGAGGTCTTTAGCCGCGTTGCGGGCTGGGGCGGAAGCCGGTATTTAGGCGTGGAACCCGCCGCCGCACCCTGGCGGGTTCTGGAGTGCTCACCCATGCGTCATCCCCTGATTCTGGCCGTCTTGATCTCGGCCCTGGCCATCCCGGCCGCGCCGGCGCTCGCCCAATATGGCGGCCAGGGCGGGCAAGGCGGTCCCGGCGGCGGTCGCGGCAGCGGTGGCCCGGGCGGCGGCTCCGCCGGCGACGACGCCGCGGCCAAGGCCAAGAAGGACGCCGAGTGGAACACCACCCAGCGGCTGGATCTGCCCGGCAAGAAGAACGCCGGACCCTGCCCCTATGTGAAGGTGCTGTGGGACGCCGCCCGCTATGTCGAGCTGAAGGACAATCGCGAGGCGTTCGACGCGGTGGGCTACACCGGCGAGATCCAGAACCTTTCGTCCGGCTGTTCCTATACCGGCGCCGAGCCGATCAAGGTGGCGATGGAGCTGTTGTTCGAGTTCGGCCGCGGGCCGCAGGCGCAAGGCTCGTCGAAGGACTACACCTATTGGGTGGCGGTCACCGACAAGGACTATGGCGTGCTAGACAAGCAGTATTTCACCGTCCACGCCAACTTTCCCGGCGGAACCGACCGGATCGCGATGACCGACCACGTCGACGGCATCGTCATTCCGCGCGCCAACTCAAACGTCGCCGGCGGCAATTTCGAGGTGCTGGTCGGCTTTGAGGTGACGCCGGAGATGGCGGCGTTCAACCAGGCCGGCAAGCGCTTCAAGGTCAACTCCGGCGGCGCCCAGGCGCGCGCCGCGCAGGCCCAACCCGCCCCGCAATGATCCCCCTACGCTCCAAGAGGAGCTTCGGCGGACAGGTCTACCCCGGCCCTAGGAGGAGCTTCGGCGGATCTATCCGCCGTAGCCTTGGCGAAGGCGGATGACCGATCTGGCGGCGGCGCTCGGCGAGGCCGCGTCGCGGGCCTTCGTCGAGGCCGGATTGGAGGCGCGCTTCGGGCGCGTGACGCCGTCCGACCGGCCGGAACTGGCTGACTTTCAGGTCAATGGCGCGCTGGCGGCGGCCAAGCTCGCCGGACGCAACCCGCGCGAGATCGCCGCCGAGGTGGCCCAGCGTCTGCGCGGCGATCCGCGCCTGGCCAGCGTCGAGGTGGCGGGGCCGGGCTTCATCAACCTGCGCCTGACCGATGCGGCCCTGGCTGCGCGCGCGCAGTCCATCGCCACCGATCCGCGCGCCGGCGGCGGCAAGGTCGAGACGCCGCGCCGGGTGCTGATCGACTATGGCGGCCCCAACGTCGCCAAGGAGATGCATGTCGGCCACCTGCGTTCGTCGATCCTGGGCGAGTCCCTGAAGCGGCTCTACCGGTTTCGTGGCGACGAGGTGTTGGGCGACGCCCATTTCGGCGATTGGGGCTTCCAGATGGGCCTCTTGATCACCGCCGTGCTCGACGAGCATCCGGCCATCGCCGAACGCGTGTCGCCGCTCCTGGTCGAGCCGGCAGGCTTTTCAGACGCCGATCGGCGGGCCATCGACGAACTGCTGACCGCCAAGGTGGCCCTCGACGACCTCGACCGGATTTATCCGGCGGCCGCGGCGCTGGCCAAGGCCGACGAGGCCTTCCGCGACCGTGCGCGCCGCGCCACCGCCGAGCTGCAGGAGGGCCGGTTCGGCTATCGGCTGCTCTGGTCGCACTTCCATGAGGTGACCCGTGCGGCGCTGGAGCGCGACTTCCACGCGCTGGGCATCGATTTCGACCTCTGGAAGGGCGAGAGCGACGTCAACGACCTGATCGAGCCGATGGTCGCCGAACTTCGGACAAAAGGCCTGCTGTTCCCCGACCAGGGCGCCGAGATCGTGAGGGTGGCGCGCAACGACGACAAGCGCGATCTGCCGCCGCTGCTGGTGGTCTCGTCGGAAGGTTCGGCCATGTACGGCACCACCGACCTGGCCACCGTGCTGGATCGGCGGCGCTATTTCGACCCTGAGCTGGTGATCTACGCGGTCGATCAGCGCCAGGCCGACCATTTCGAGGTGGTGTTCCGCGCCGCCCTCCTGGCCGGCTACGCGACCGAGGGCGAGCTGCAGCACGTCGGCTTCGGCACCATGAACGGGCCGGACGGCAAGCCGTTCAAGACCCGCGCCGGCGGAGTGCTCAAGCTGCGCGACCTGATCGAGATGGTCGGCGGCCAGGCGCGCGCGCGGCTGCACGAGGCCGGTCTGGGCGCCGAGCTCACGCCCGAAGAGTTCGAGGACACCGCCATGAAGGTGGCGGTGGCGACGCTGAAGTTCGCCGACCTGCAGAACTTCCGCGGCACTTCGTATGTCTTCGATCTGGACCGGTTCTCCTCGTTCGAGGGCAAGACCGGGCCTTATCTGCTCTACCAGGCTGTGCGCATCAAATCGCTGCTGCGCAAGGCGGCGGAGGAGGGCGCGCAGGCCGGCGCCATCGCCATCGCCGAGGCGGCCGAGCGCGACCTGGTGCTGGTGCTCGACGCCCTCGACCACGCCCTGGGCGAAGCTTACGATAAGCGCGCGCCGAACTTCATCGCCGAGCACGCCTATCGGCTGGCCCAGGCCTTTTCGCGCTTCTATGCCGGCTGTCCGGTGCTGGCCGCGGCCGACACGGCGACCCGGGCTTCGCGCCTGGCGCTCTCGGCCGCGACACTGAATCAGCTCGAGACGGCGCTGGCCCTGCTCGGTATCGCGGCGCCGCAGCGGATGTGACGTGGCGGAAGGGCCAGCGGTTGACTCTCTGGCCCGCCCAGGCCACCTAAACACCAACTCTCGCGGGAGAGGCCGAGTCGATTGAACTCGGCGCCGAAGGCGCAACCGCCCCGGAAACGCTCAGGCAAAAGGACCGCGGGAGCCGATAGAACGCTGGAAAGGGGCCCCGAAGATGGGCCCGCCGACGGAGCAAGGGTAGCGAGAGCCGCCCGGAATCTCTCAGGCCAAAGGACAGCGGGGGCGTGACCAGGGGCGGGACCTTCCCGCCGTGCACGCCTGCCGGAGTCTGACTTGTCCCAGCCGCTCAAGCGCACCCCGTTGTACGAGGCTCACGTCGCGGCCGGCGCGCGGCTGGTCGAGTTCGGCGGCTATGAGATGCCGGTGCAGTACCGCGACGGGGTGCTGAAGGAGCACCTGTGGACGCGCGAGCATGCCGGCGTTTTCGATGTCTCGCATATGGGGCCGTGCTTCCTGACGCTCGATGAGAAGTCGGGCGACGGTGAGGCCGACCACCGGGCCATCGCCGCGGTGATCGAACCGCTGATCAGCGGCGACATCGCCTCGCTGAAGCCCGGCCAGATCCGCTACACCCTGCTGCTCAACGAAGACGGCGGCATCGTCGACGACCTGATGATCGGCCGGCCGGTCTGGCCCAGCCGCCAGGGCATGCTCTACATCGTGGTCAATGCCGGCGCGAAGGAGGGCGATTTCGCGCTTATTGAGCAAGCAGCGAGTGGGCTGGCCACATTGGCTCGCGCCGACGACCGGGCGCTGATCGCCGTTCAGGGGCCCGAGGCCGCCGCCGTGGTGGCGGGGCTGTTTCCGGGAGCGGACGAACTCACCTTCATGCATCACCGCCGTATCGACTATGCCGGCGAGGGCTGCGCCGTCGCCCGCTCCGGCTATACGGGCGAGGACGGCTACGAGATCCTGATCCGCAGCCCGTCTTGCCTCGACCTTTGGGCCCAGCTGACCGCCGACGAACGGGTGAAGCCGATCGGCCTGGGCGCGCGGGATTCGCTCAGGCTCGAGGCGGGGCTGCCGCTGCACGGCCACGACATCGATGAAACCACCTCGCCGATCGGGGCCAACCTGGGCTTCGCCGTCGCCAAGCCCAGATTGAAGGCGCGCGCCCTTCGCGGCGCCGAGCGCATCGCCCGCGAGCTGGCGGGTGATCTGGCCCGCGTCCGCGTCGGTCTGCGCGTCCTGGAAGGCGCGCCGGCGCGCGAGGGCGCGGAGATCACAGACGCCGACGGCGCCATCGTCGGCCGCGTCACCAGCGGCGGCTTCTCGCCGTCGTTGTCGGCGCCCATCGCCATGGGCTTCGTGCCCCCGGCGCTGTCGGCGGCCGGAACCGCTTTGACCGTCATCGTCCGGGGCAAGCCGCAGGCCGCACAGGTCACGGCATTGCCCTTCGTCCCCCACCGCTACGTCCGCGCCGTCTGAGAAGGACCGAGAGATGCATTTCACCAAGGACCATGAATGGATCGAGGTCGCCGACGGCGTCGCCACCATCGGGGTTACGGCCTATGCCGCCGAACAGCTGGGCGACGTGGTCTTCGTCGAACTGCCCACGGTCGGCAAGACGGTGAAGGTCGGCGACAACCTGGCCGTGGTCGAGAGCGTCAAGGCGGCTTCGGACGTCTATGCGCCGGTGGGCGGCGAGGTGGTCGCGGTCAATGACGAGCTGACCGGCACGCCGGAGACGGTCAATGCCGAGCCGGAGAGCGGCGGCTGGTTCGCCAAGCTGAAACTGTCCGATCCGGCTGCGGTCGACGCGCTGATGGACCGCGACGCCTATGAAGCCTTCCTGAGGACCCTGTAAGACGATGCGCTACCTGCCCCTCACGCCCGACGATCGCGCCGCCATGCTGGCGGTGATCGGCGCCCCCGACATCGACGCTCTGTTTACAGACGTGCCGCAGAGCGCGCGATTGTCCGGCCCCGTCGACCTGCCGCTGCACATGGGCGAGATCGAGGTGGAGCGGGCGCTCTCGGCGCTGGCGGCGAAAAACCGCAGCGGCGCACAGGGGCCGTTCTTCTGCGGGGCTGGGGCCTATCGCCATCACGTGCCGTCCAGCGTCGACCACCTTATTCAGCGGTCGGAATTTCTTACTTCCTATACGCCCTACCAGCCGGAGATCGCCCAGGGCACGCTGCAGGCCCTGTTCGAGTTCCAGAGCCAGGTCGCGGCCCTGACCGGCATGGAGGTAGCCAATGCCTCCATGTACGACGGTTCGACCGCCGCGGCCGAAGGCGTGATGATGGCCCACCGGATCACCCGGCGGCCCAAAGCCATCCTCTCCGGGGGCCTGCATCCTCAGTACGCGGAGGCGATCGCCACCCTGGCCCACGTCGCCGGGGTCGAGGTGGTGCGCCAGCCGGCGGCCATCGACGGCGAGGCCGATGTGCTGGGCGCGCTGGACGCCGAGACCTCGTGCGTGGTTGTGCAGACTCCGAACGTTTTCGGAACGGCCAGCGACCTGACCGCCATCGCCGAGGCCGTCCACGCCGCCGGCGCGCTCATGATTGTGGTGGTCACCGAGGCGGTCTCCCTCGGCCTGCTCAAGTCGCCCGGCGAGATGGGGGCCGATATTGTGGCGGCGGAAGGCCAGTCGATCGGCAACGCGTTGAACTTCGGTGGACCTTATGTCGGGCTTTTCGCCACCCGCGAAAGGTTCATCCGCCAAGCCCCCGGCCGGCTCTGCGGCGAGACCGTCGACGCCGAGGGCCGGCGAGGCTTCGTGCTGACCCTTTCCACCCGTGAGCAGCATATTCGGCGTGACAAGGCAACTTCGAATATCTGCACGAATTCCGGACTCTGTGCGCTTTCCTTCACAATTCACATGACCATGCTCGGCGAAGCGGGGCTGCGCCAGTTGGCGGCCATCAATCACGCCCAGGCCCGCAAGCTGGCCGATGCGGTCGGTGCCATCCCGGACGTCGAGGTGCTGACCCCGCGCTTCTTCAACGAGATCGCCATCCGCCTGCCGCTGCCCGCCGCCGAAGTGCTCGAGACCCTGGCGGCCTTGGGCATCATCGCCGGCGTGCCGGTCTCGCGGCTGGCGCCCGATGCCGGCCTGGACGACGTGCTGCTGCTGGCCGCCACCGAACTGACCACCGACGCCGATATCGCCGCCCTGACCAAGGAACTGGCTGGAGCCTGTGCATGACCATGCAAACCATCGGACGGCCCACCCGCGCCGAGGCCATCGTCGAGACCGCGCCGCAGACCCTCATCGGCGGCCGCGGCCTCCTGCAGCACGAGCCGCTGATCTTCGAACTCGGCGGCTGGGAAAAGACCGGCGTCGATCTGCCGGAGCCCGATCTTGATGCCTCGGACCTGGGCGACCTGGTCCGCACCGCGCCGATCGGCCTGCCGGGCCTCTCCGAGCCGGAGACGCTTCGCCACTATGTGCGGCTCAGCCAGCAGAACCACGCCATCGATCTGGCCATCTATCCGCTCGGCTCCTGCACCATGAAGCACAACCCGCGCCTGAACGAGAAGATGGCCCGCCTGCCAGGCTTCGCCGACCTTCACCCGCTGCAGCCGCAATCCACCGTCCAGGGCGCGCTCGGCGTGATGGATGCGCTGGCGCATTGGCTGAAGACCCTGACCGGCATGCCGGCCGTGGCGCTGTCGCCCAAGGCCGGCGCCCACGGCGAGCTCTGCGGCCTGCTCGCCATCCGCGCGGCGCATGAGGCGAGGGGCGATGCGCGCAAGCGGGTGCTGGTCCCGACTTCCGCCCACGGCACCAATCCGGCCACGGCGGCCTTCGTCGGTTACGAGGTCGAGGAGATCGCCCAGACGGCGTGCGGCCGGGTCGACCTGACCGACCTTGCGGCCAAGCTGGGCGCCGACGTCGCCGCGGTCATGCTGACCAACCCCAATACCTGCGGCCTGTTCGAACGCGACATGATCGAGATCGCGGCCATGACCCATGCGGCCGGCGCCTACCTCTATTGCGACGGCGCCAATTTCAACGCCATCGTCGGCAAGGTGCGGCCGGCCGACCTGGGCGTCGACGCCATGCACATCAACCTGCACAAGACCTTTTCCACCCCGCATGGCGGCGGCGGTCCTGGCGCTGGACCGGTGGTGCTGAGCGAGGCGCTGGCCCCGTATGCGCCGACGCCCTGGGTGACCCACGGCCTGGACGGCTTCACCATCGTCGATCACGCGCCGGCGGGCTCGGCCAGCTTCGGCCGGCTCTCGGCCTTCCACGGCCAGATGGGCATGTATGTGCGCGCCCTGGCCTACATGATGAGCCACGGCGCCGACGGCCTGGCCCAGGTGGCCGAGGACGCGGTGCTCAACGCCAACTACGTCAAGGCCAGGCTCGGTGAGGCGATGACCGCGCCGTTCGGCGGCTACTGCATGCACGAGGCGCTGTTCGACGACCGCTGGCTGGACGGGACCGGCGTCGCCACCCTGGACTTCGCCAAGGCCCTGATCGACGAGGGCTTCCACCCCATGACCATGTATTTCCCGCTGGTCGTGCACGGCGCCATGCTGATCGAGCCCACCGAGACCGAACCCAAGGCTGAGATCGACCGCTTCTGCGACGCCGTCCTGGCCCTGGCCGCCGCCGCCAAGGCCGGCGACGCCAAACGCTTCAAGGGCGCGCCGTTCCACGCCCCGTTGCGCCGCCTGGACGAGACCCAAGCGGCGCGGAAACCAAAACTGCGCTGGCGGCCCGAAGATGCGCCGAGGATCGCGGCGGAGTAACGGTGCGAGGGTCCCCGCTTTCGCGGGGATGAGCGGTATATTGCAGTAACATCGCGCCAGCTGCCGGAGATTCCAAGTCCCAGGCGCACCAAGGCGAAGCTTGGTTAAGCCGCGCTAACCATGCTCCTAAAGGGCGCGGCAAACCTTTGGCTGTATTGGTGAGGGCGCGCCAGTCTGGCGGAGTTCGAGTTGATGCAGCTGTACAGGGTCGACGCCGGGGTCCGGAATCTCAAGGCGATGGTGGCGACGTCCTCGTCGGCGCGCATCCTGAACCTGCATGGGCTGGCGGCGGAGCAGCCCGCCGATCCCGACACTGTCGCCCGGCCGATGTTCGTCCATCCGGTGCTGAATCGCGCCATCCTGGCCAAGCACAATGTCGCGCCCGGCGACGAGGCGCGGATCGCGCCGCGCCGCTTCAACGCCACCAAGATCATCTTCCCCTTCGATCCCAGCGACCTGAACCTGGGCGGCCAGTTCCTGTTCGTCGACCAGTTCGACTTCCTGGTCGCCCTGACCCGCAAGCTCGACTACGGCGGTCGGGCGCTGGATCGGGACGTGACCGTGCTGCGCATCCTCGACCGGCTGCCGACGCTGGATCCCTTCCTGGTGCGCGAGGCGCTGGCCAGGCAGCATATCGAGGTCGACCAGACCTATTATCGCCTGAGCGCGCCGGACAAGGCGCAGATGCTGGGATTCGTCGAAGGCCAGATGGAATCGCTGATCCAGCTGTGTTTCGGCGAGCTGGATTCCGCCGACCCGCGCACCGAGCGCATGTCCCGGCTGCTGCTCTCCGACGGCGACAGCCCCGATCTGGCCCCGCTGAAGGCGACGCTGAAGATGGACGACGAGGACTTTTCCAAGGCCATGTTCGCCTGGAAGGCCTTCCTCTACTACCGCTGGCGCGCCCAGGCGATGGCGCCGGCGCTGAAGTCCACCCTGCGCTCGATCGGCAAGCTGAGCGGCCGGCGCTGCGAGGCCGATACGCTGGCCTTCATGGTCAAGGCCAGGCGGCTGCTGGAAGGCGCGATCACCACCGCCTGGCGCGAAATCGGCCAGACGCTGAAGCTCTATGACACCGCCTATCGCGGCCTGACCCAGGATCACAAGCCGGAGAATTTCCGGGGATTCCTCAGCGAAGGCGCCAGCCTGTTCATCGGCCTTGGCGAGCGGATCGGCCGGCTGGAACAGGTGGTCAGCTTCTGGAGCTACCGCCTCGACCAGCACGCCGCCATGTCGCCGGACGAGTTGAGCGACAACCTGCGCGACATCTTGCAGGGCCTGAGCGTCTGGCCTGCGGTCGCCGAGGATGATCCGGCTACGGAGTACGCGGCCACGGGCTAGGCCGCCTGCATCAGCTTCTCCGGCGTGGTGGCCGTCATGCTGGGGCGGGTGTTCATGCGGTCGAGCCAGGCCTGCAGATTGGGCTGGGTCGCCAGCATGGCGCGGCATTCGTCGACGCCGGGAATGAAGGCCAGGTGCGCCGCCAGCAGCAGGTCGGCGATCGAGACCGCCTCGCCGGCCATGAACGGCTGGTCGCCGAGCAGACGGCCGAGTTCGTCGATGCACACCTTGGCCTTGGGCAGGGCGGCGGCGACCCTGGCCTCGTCCACCGGCATGCCGAACTGTGGCGCGATCAGGCGCTGGAAGACGATCGGGCTTGAGATGTCGTGCATCACATAGGCGTCGGTGATGCCGATCACCTGGTTCATCCGCGCCTCGGCCCTGGCGTCCGTCGGCGTCAGCGGCGGTGCGGGGAGGATCCGGTCGAGATAACGCAGGATGGCTTGCGTCTCGTAGAGCCGGAAGTCGCCGTGTTCAAGCACCGGCATCCGCCCGAACGGATGGCGCGCGAGGTGTTCGGGGCTCTTGCTGGCGCGGGGGTCGAGGCCGGCGATCCGATAGTCGGCGGCCTTTTCCTCAAGCCCGATCAGGGCAGCGCGGACATAGGGGCTGCCGGGAACGCCGTGAACGGTGAATTCGGCCATCTGAATGTCTCCTTCGATTTGCGTTAAGCGCCGGCGTAGTCGGCGAACATCTGCAGCAGGCCGGGCCAGCCGTTGCCCAGCTGGTCCGAATGGGCCTGGGCCTTCTCGCCGAACCGTTCCAGATTTCGGTGTTCGAGGGTGACCAGCGTGGCGCCGTCGCCTTGACCCACAAAGGTCATCTCCACCTCGGTGACCAGGTCGGGGTCGTAAGCCCAGTCGGTGCTGATCTGCCAAGCCAGCAGCACCCGGCCCGGCGGATCCCAGGCCAGCACCTTGCCCCAATGGGTCTCGGTCCCGTCGGCGGCGCGTTCGAACCACTGGCCGCCGACGCGGGGCTCCATGATCACCTTCTCGAACGGCTGTGCGGCGATGGTGTGGTCCTTGGGCCACCATTGCCCCATATGGGTGGTGAAGGCGTCAAAGGCCCGCTGCGGTGAGGCCTTGACGCTCACGGTACGGACGATTGGGACGATGCTCATTCTGCCGGCTCCTCGGGCGTTTCGACAAAGTCCTTGAAGGCGGTCAGCGCCTTGTCCCAGTGTTGGTCCAGCCAGTCGCGCATGGCGCCGATGCCGCGCGGGTCGATGCGGTAGACACGGCGGGCGCCGTCGGGGGTCTCGCTGACCAATCCAGCCTCCTTGAGCACGCGCAGGTGCTGGGAGACGGCGGGGCGGCTGACCGGCAGGCGCGCGGCGAGCGCGCCGACCGAGGACGGCGCCTCCGCCAGGCGCTCGAAGATCTCCCGCCGGGTTGGATCGCCCAGGGCGGCCATGGCTTGAAGCGCGTTAGTCATAGCTTACGGTTAGTTCAGGCTTACGGGATCGTCAAGAGCCTTGTGAGGCCGGCCGTGGCCTCGCGACTGGCTAAGTGGGCGCTCCGCCCCTATTCAGAGACAAAGGCTCGAAAAGGGAGGCCGCCATGATCGAACGCCAGCTCGACATACCGACGCCGCACGGCGCGACCACCACCTTTATCGTGCATCCGGAGCGGGACGGGCCGCACCCGGTGGTGTTCTTCTTCATGGACGCGCCGGCCATCCGCGAGGAGCTGCGCGACATGGCCCGAAGGCTGGCGACCAGCGGCTACTACGTCATCCTGCCCAACCTCTACTACCGCGCCGGGGTCATGGAGATCGGCGCGCTGGGCGATCCGGACGTCCGCACTCGGATGATGGAGCTGATGAACGGCTTGACTATCGACATGGTGATGTCGGACACCGAGGCGCTGCTCGCCTTCGTCGACCAGGACCCGGCGGCTGGCGAAGGGCCGATGGGCGCGGTCGGCTATTGCATGAGCGGCCAGTTTTCCATCAATGCCGCGGCGACCTTCCCCGACCGCTTCGCCGCAGCCGCCTCGATGTACGGCACCTTCCTGGTCACCGACCGGCCGAACAGCCCGCACCTGATGGCGCGCAAGGCCAAGGGCGAACTCTATTTCGGCTGCGCCGAGATCGACCACTGGGCCCCGATGGAGACGGTCGACGCCCTGACCAAGTCGCTGGCCGACGACGGGATCGATGCCGAGGTCGAACTCTATCCGGCGGTCGAGCACGGCTTCGCTTTTCCACAGCGCGCCGCCTATCAGAAGGACGCGGCCGAGCGGCACTGGGAGCGGCTGAACGCCCTCTATCGCCGCCGGCTGGGCTAGACCTCCGTGTACGACCTGTTGAAGGACCTCGTCGTCGTCGAGGGGGCGTCGTTCGTGGCCGGGCCGACCTGCGCGCTTTATCTGGCGCAGATGGGCGCCGAGGTGATCCGTTTCGACCAGATCGGCGGCGGGCCGGACTATAACCGCTGGCCGCTGGCGCCCGGAGGGGCCAGCTTCTACTGGGAAGGGCTGAACAAGGCGAAGAAGTCGGTGGCTATCGACCTCGGCCGGCCTGAGGGGCGCGAACTGGCCCAACGGTTGGCCGCCTCTACGGGCATCTTCGTCACCAACTATCCGGTCGAGGGCTTCCTGTCCTACGAACGACTCAAAGCGCTGCGAGACGACCTGATCCTTGTACGGATCATGGGCTGGTCAGACGGTAGGCCGGCGGTCGACTATACGGTCAACGCCGCTGTCGGGGTGCCGTTCATGACCGGACCGGAAGACGCGGTCGGGCCGGTCAACCACGTGCTGCCGGCCTGGGACCTGCTCACCGGCGCCTATGCCGCCTTCGCTCTCTTGGCCGCCGAGCGGGCGCGGGCGGTGGATGGCAAGGGTCGCGAGGTGCGCTTGCCGCTGGCCGACATCGCCATGGCCAGCGTCGGCCACCTGGGCCAGATCGCCGAGGTCGCCATCGGCGGCCATGACCGGCCACGGCTCGGCAACAACCTCTTCGGGGCCTTCGGGCGCGACTTCGCGGCCAAGGGCGGCGAGCGGCTGATGGTGGTGGCGATCACCGCACGCCAATGGCGCAACCTGGTCGACGTGCTGGGCCTGACCGAGGCGGTCGGTGCGCTCGAGGCCGAGCTTGGCGTCTCCTTCGCCGCCGACGAGGGTCTGCGCTTCACCTGGCGCCACCGGCTCAATCCGTTGTTCGAGGCGGCTTTTGCGCACCGGAGCCTCAGTGAGTTGGCGCCGCTGCTCGACGGCGCCGGCGTGACCCACGGCGCCTACCAGGCGCTGAGCGCGGCGGTAAGCGGCGACGCCCGTCTGGCCTCGAACCTGAGCGAAATCGAGCACCCGAGCGGTTATCGCTATCCGACCCCTGGGATCGTGGCGAACATCTCCAGCGAGATCCGCAGGCCTCCGGTCGCGGCGCCGCGGCTGGGACAGCACACCGACGAGGTGCTCAGCCAGCGGCTTGGGCTTTCGTCGGCTGAAATCGCCCGGCTGCACGACCAGGGCCTGGTCGCCAGCGCCTGAGCCGGTTGGAACTGGCGTCGCTGCGAGGCGTTCACCGGGGACCTCGATCTCAAGGACCCCGTCATGAGCGATCCCGATCTCTACGCTGCGCCGAACGTCGTCTCCACCGAGCGGCATCGCGACAATCGCACCCTGATCGTCGTGGCGGGCATCGTCCTCGTCGTCGTTGTGGTCGCGGTGCTTCTGTTCATCGCCAACAACAACAATCAGTCCGCCAGCCAGGCGACCACCGACCAAGCCACCGCGGCGGCGCAACAATCGGCGCAGGCGGCGCAACAGGCCAACGCCCAGGCGGCGCTGGCCAACGCTCAGGCGGCGGGCGCCGGCGCGACGGCCCAGGCCAACGCGGCCGCGGCGCAGGCCGCCAACAGCGCCAGTGTCGCCGCACAGCGCGCGGCGGAAAGCCGGGCCGCCGCCACCCCGCCGCCAGCCGACAGCAGCGCGCCCGCGCCTGCGAACTAGCGGCGCCGGAGTGCGGCGATTTTGCCACGGCCGGGCCGATTAACGCGGCGCCTGTTAGCGGGGCGTCAACCGCGCCCTTGCTAAGCCGCATTCAATATTCATATCCCGTTCTCCCTCGCGCGGCCTGAGTCCTCAGCCGCGTGTTTTCAGCCAAGCCATGTCGCAAGTCGTGTCCCTCCGTCCCGAGCCCCTGCCAGGCGCCCCGCTCGCCGGCCTGTTTGCGTCCGCGCAAAAGGTCGCGCAGGGCGGCGCTCGGCTGCTGTTCGTGGCCGTTGGCTGGGTGCTGATCACCGGCGGCGTGGTGCTGGCGCTGCTGCCTGGCCACCTGGGCGTGCCGCTTCTGGCGATCGGCCTGATCCTGGTGCTGCGCAACTCCTACAAGGCCAAGCGGCAGTTCATCCAGATGCAACGGCGCCATCCGCGCTTCGTGCACCCGGTGCGCCGGCTGATCCGCCGCGAGCCGGAGATCTTCCCGGTGCTCTGGCAACAGCTGCTGCGCTTCGAACGCACCGTCCTGCCCTCCCGCTGGCGCCGCGCCGGCCTCTGGCGGCGGCGGTATTTCAAGCGGCGCGGCTAGGGTACGCCCCCACCCGCTCATCCCCGCGGAAGCGGGGGACCAAGCTTTTTACCGCCAAGGACGCCAAGCTCGCCAACAGAGGCGCTCTTCTTGCGCGCTTGGCGGTTCAACGCGGGACTGTGGCTAGCCAGCCACCTTTTCGACCAGGTCCGCCAACCGCTCCGCCGCATCCGGACGCGCTACCGATCTCGCGGCCGCGGACATGGCGGCAAGCTTCGCCGGATCGTCCAGCAGAGTGCCCAGCGCGGCGGACAGGCTCTCCACGCTCAGGCCCTCCTCGCGTAACACCACCGCGGCGCCGGCGTCGGCCAGCAAGGCGGCGTTCTCGCCCTGGTCGTCGTCGAGGGCGATTTTCAGCGGGATGAGGATGGCGGGCTTGCCGGCGACGGCGAGTTCGCAGACCGTGGAGGCGCCGGCGCGGCCGACCACCAGGTGCGCGTCGGCCAGTCGTCCTGCCATGTCGCGGAAGAAGGGGGCGAGTTCGAAGACCAGGCCGGCGTCCTGGTAGATCGCCCGCGCGCTCTCGATGGATTCGGCCCGGGTCTGTTGCTGGATCGTCAGCCGGTCGCGCAGCGCCTGGGATAGCTGCGCCACCGCCCTGGGAACCGTCTCGGAGACCACGCGCGCCCCTTGGCTGCCGCCGGTGACCAGCAGGTTGATGCGGTCGGTGGGCGCGACGTAGAGCCGGTCGGCCAGGGCGCGGATTTCCGGCCGCACCGGATTGCCGACCACCACCGCGCGCGCCTGGACCTTGGGTGGCGCCTTTTTCAAGGTCGGGAAGGCGCAGGCGACCGCCGTGGCGCGGCCGGCCAGGAGGCGGTTGGCGCGGCCCATCACCGCGTTCTGTTCATGGATGACGATCGGCCGGCCGGCGCTGGCCGCCGCCAGCAGCGAGGGCAGGGAAGGGTAGCCGCCGAAGCCGACCACCACGGCTGGTCGTAGCCGCGCAAAGGCCTTGCGCGCCGTCAGCGTCCCGCGTGCGATGGCCAGGCCGGCGCGGACCATGCCGAGCGGATCGCCCGGACGATAGGTGGCGGCGGAAAGCGCGATGCGCTCCTCGGCCGGGAAATCGCCGGCATAGGCCGCGCCGCGCTCGTCGGTGGCCAGCACCACCCGCCAGCCGCGTCCGATCAGCGTCTCGGCCAGAGCCTGGGCCGGGAAGAGGTGGCCGCCGGTGCCGCCGGCGGCGACGACCGCGAGCCGGGTCTCTGTCACGCAAACGCGCCGATCGCCGGCTCCGGCGCGTCATAGGCGCCCGGCCGCTTGCGGGTCAGCGCCAGGGCCATGCCCATGGTCAGGCCCATGGCCAGCATCGACGAGCCGCCATAGGAGATGAACGGCAGGGTCATGCCCTTGGTTGGGATCAGATCCAGGTTCACCGCCACATTGATGAAGGCCTGTTGGCCGACCAGCACGAAGAGCGCGCCGGCGGCCACCTGCTCGAACGGATCCGACAACTTCATCGCCTTGTAGAGGCCACGGATGACGATGAAGCCGAACAGGGTGATCAAGAGCAGCGAGAAGATCAGGCCGTATTCCTCGGCCGCGCCGGCATAGGCGAAGTCGGTATGCACGTCGGGCACCTGGCGCTTCAATATGCCCTCGCCGGGGCCGCGGCCGAACCAGGCGCCGGCGGCGATGGCCTCGCGGGCGCGGTCGATCTGGTGGGTGTCGGTGGTCTCGGGCGACAGGAACTTGTTCACCCGGCTGGCGACGTGGTCGAAGACGAAATAGAGCGAAATCCCCCCGGCCAGCGCCACCCCGCCCAGGCCGACGATCCACTTCATCGGCACCCCGGCCATGAAGAAGGCCGCGCCGAAGGCGATGGTGATCAGGATGGTCTGGCCGACGTCCGGCTGGATCAGCAACAGCGCCACGGCCACGGCGTAGAGGCCGAAGGCGATGGAGACACCCGGCACGCCCTCGCCCTTCTGGCCCTCGGCGAACATCCACGAGGCCAGCACGATCAGGGCCGGCTTCATGAACTCCGACGGCTGCAGCGAAAATCCGCCGATCTCCACCCAGCGCGTCGCGCCCTTGGCGTGGTGGCCGAGCAGCGGCAGCGCGATCATCATCGCAACGGCGGTGAGGTAGATGAAGAAGGCCGAGCGGCGGATGGCGCGGGGGCTCATCATCGAGACCGCGATCAGGATGATGGCGCCGAAGAAGGCGAAGATGCATTGACGCACCGCGAAGTGGAACGGGTCGCCGATGTTCATCCGGGCCGCCGCCGCCGGGCTGTTGCCGAACGAGAGCAGGACGCCGATGGTGATCAGCACGGCGGTCGCGCCCAGCAGCAGGTGATCGGTGGTCCACCACCAGACGCCGATGCGGGTGCGGTCGGTGCGGGGAAAGGCGTGCTGGTTGGGAGTCATCCGGTGGCGCCCTTCATCGGTCGCTGCAAAAGGCCGTGCACGGCCGAGCGGAAGGCCTCGCCACGCACCTCGAAGTCGGGAAACTGGTCGAACGAAGCGCAGGCCGGCGACAGCAGCACGATGGCCGGCTCGCCCTCCGCGCGGGCGTCGGCGAAGGCGGCCGCCACCGCCGCCTCGACGGTGTCCGTAAGACGGTAAGGCGCCTTACCTTCAAGTGTCTTGGCGAAGTCGTCGGCCGCTTCGCCGACCAGATAGGCCTTGGCGATACGGGGAAAGAGGTCCTCCAGCGGCTCGATGCCGCCGGCCTTGGCCCGGCCGCCGGCGATCCAATAGAAGCTGGGGTAAGAACTCATCGCCTGGCGCGCGGCGTCGGCGTTGGTGGCTTTCGAGTCGTTGACGAAGCGCACGGTCTCGATCTCGCCCACTGTCTCCATGCGGTGGACCAGGCCGGGGAACGTGACCAGGCCGGTGGCGGCGTCCTCGACCGAGAGGCCGAGCGCGCGGGCGGCGGCGTAGGCCGCGGCGGCATTCTGCCAGTTGTGCCGGCCGGGCAGTGAGCGGGCGCGCAATAGGTCGGCGACCTCGATCACCCGCTCGCCGGTGGCGTCGTAGAGCACGCCCTGCAGGGCATAGACCCCGCGGCCCATGGCCTTGCGCGCCGAGATCGGCCAGGTGGTGCGCCGGTTGGCGGCGGTGATCTCGGTGCAGATCTGCTGGCAGGCGGCGTCATCGACCCCGATCACCGCGGTGTCGCCGACCCCCTGGTTCAACAGCACCCGCCGCTTGGCCGCGACATAGCCCTCCATGCCGCCGTGGCGGTCCAGATGGTCTGGGGTGATGTTGAGCAGGATGGCGACGTCGGGCTTGAGGCTGAAGGTCAGGTCGAGCTGGTAGGACGAAAGCTCGAACACATAGACCGCGCCGCCGTGCATATCCTCCAGGCCCAGCACGCCGAGGCCGATATTGCCGCCGATGCGGGCGTCGCGGCCGGCGGCGGTCAGCATGTGGCCGAGCAGGGCGGTGGTGGTCGACTTGCCGTTGGTGCCGGTGATCGCCACCACCTTCGGCCGCTTGTGGATAGGCGCGGCGTTGATGGCGCGGGCGAACAGCTCGATGTCGCCGATGATCTCGACGCCGGCCGCCTTGGCCAGCTTGACCGTCCAGTGCGGCTCGGGATGAGTCAGCGGCACGCCCGGCGACAGCACCAGCGAGACCAGGCTCGACCAGTCGGCGCTGCGCAGGTCGGTCAGTTCGAAGCCCTCGGCGGCCGCTGCTTCGCGCGCCTCGGGGTTCTCATCCCAAGCTACCACGGTGGCGCCCCCGGCCCGCAACGCCCGCGCCGAGGCCAGGCCGCTGCGGGCCAGGCCGAAGACGGCGACGCGCTGGTCCTCGAATCCGCGGACGGGGATCATGATGTCGGCCCCCCTCGCATCATCTGAGCTTCAGCGTCGCTAGGCCGAGCATGGCCAGCATGATGGCGACGATCCAGAACCGCACGACCACGGTGGATTCCGCCCAGCCCAGCTTCTCGAAATGGTGGTGGATGGGGGCCATCAGGAAGACGCGGCGGCCGGTGCGCTTGAAATAGCCCACCTGGATGATCACCGAGACGGCCTCCGCGACGAACAGGCCGCCGACGATGGCCAGCACGATCTCATGCTTGCAGGCGACCGCCACGGTTCCAAGCGCGCCGCCCAGCGCCAGGGAGCCGGTGTCGCCCATGAAGATCTTGGCCGGCGGCGCATTGTACCAGAGGAAGCCGAGGCCGGCGCCGATCAAGGCCCCGCAGAACACCGCCATCTCGCCGACGCCGGGCACGAAGTGGACCTGCAGATAGTCGGCGAACAGCTTGTTGCCGACCAGATAGGCGATCACCCCGAAGGTGGCCGCCGCGATCATCACCGGCACGATCGCCAGCCCGTCCAGGCCATCGGTGAAGTTCACCGCATTGGCCGCGCCGACGACGACGAAACCGGCGAAGGCCAGGTAGAACCAGCCCAGATTGATCACCAGCGCCTTGAAAATCGGGAAGGCCACCGAGGTCGCCAGGCCGGTGGCGCCCGTCTGCGGCGGCGCGAGCTTGATCATGGCGAAGACGCCGGCGGCGGCGATGACGAACTCCACCGCCAACCGGGCGTAGCCGGAGACCCCGGCGGTGCTCTGCCTGGCCACCTTGGCGTAGTCGTCCAGGAAGCCCAGCAGGCCGAACAGGGCGGTGACTGCCAGCGCCACCCAGACATAGACGCTGGTCAGGTCGCCCCAGACCAAGGTGCCGACCAGCACCCCGGCCAGGATCATCAGCCCGCCCATGGTCGGCGTGCCGGCCTTCTCGATGACGTGGCGGGCAATGCCGTCGCTGCGGATCGGCTGGCCCTTGCCCTGGCGGGCCTGCATCCAGCGGATGAAGCGCGAGCCCATGGCCACCACCACCAACTGGGCGGTGACCACGCTCATGCCGGTGCGAAAGGTCAGGTATCTCAAGAGGTTGAGCACCGGCACATAGTGATGGTGCTCGGCGAGGCGGAGGTAGAGCAGATAGAGCATCAGCGCGCCTCCCCAGCGGGGGGCTCAAGCGCGCTCAGGGCCTCAACCAGGGCCTTGGCGTGCGAGTCCCGCGATCCCTTCACCATCACCACGTCGCCGGGCTCTATGGCCCGTAAGAGCCGCTCAGCCAGGCCGGCGGCGTCATCGGCGTAACCGCCGCGGCGAGTCGGAGGAAGGGCGTCGAACAGCGATTTCATCAGCGGCCCGGCGCAGAACACCAGGTCGACCTCAGCCGCCTCGATCGGCCCGGCCAGGCCGGCGTGCAGATTGCGCGTCTCGGCCCCCAGCTCGAGCATGTCGGTGAGGGCGACGATCCGCCGCCCCTTGGCCGCCGTCGCGCCCAGGGTCTTCAGGGCCGAGGCCACCGAGACCGGATTGGCGTTGTAGCTCTCGTCGACCAGGGTGAATTCGCCGCGCGCGAACCGGACGGTCCGCGACGCGCCACGGCCCTCCAGCGGCGCGAACGCGGCCAGCGCCGTCAGCCCGTCATCCAGAGGGACGTCCAGGGCCTCGAGCACGAGCAGCGTCGCCAGGCTCATCACGCCCCAGTGCGCGCCGGTCAGACGCAAAGGGAAGCTGAGGTCGTGGCCGTTCAGCCGGGCCTTCACGACCGCACCGTCCCCGACCTCGAAGCCCAGGAGGCGCGCGTCGGCGCTCTCGGCGGAGCCAAAGGTGCGGATGCGGGCGCCGGCGTTTTCGGCGTCTTGCTTCAAGGTTGCGAACCAGCGGTCGTCGGCGTTCAGCACGGCGGTTCCGCCGGGCAGGAGTCCCTCGAAGATCTCCGCCTTGGCGCGGGCGATGCCGCGCTCGCCTTCCTCGAAGTTCTCGATATGGGCGATGCCGACATTGGTGATGGCGACGGCGTGCGGCGCGATCATCCGCGTCAGCGGGCTGATTTCGCCCGGGTGGTTCATGCCGACTTCGAAGACGGCGCGCCGGGTCCCGCGCGGCATGCGCGCCAGGGTCAGCGGCACGCCGATATGGTTGTTGTAGGACTTGACCGAGGCGTGGGACGAGCCTGCCAGAGCCAGCGCGCCGGCGATCGCCTGCGTCAGGCTGGTCTTGCCCACCGAGCCGGTGACCGCGCCCCGGCGGGCATGGGTCGCCCGGTCTCGCGCCGCCAGGCCCAGGCGTTCGAGAGCGGCCAGCGTGTCGTCGACCTGGATGGCCTCGCCGCCAGTGGGCTGGGCGACCAGGACGCCGGAGGCGCCCTTGGCCTGGGCCGCAGCCACGAACTCATGGCCATCGCGTTCGCCGGCCAGGGCGACGAACAGGTCGCCGGGCTCAAGGGTGCGGGTGTCGATGGAGACGCCGGTGGCGACGAAGGAGGCGCCGCTGCCGCGCCCGCCGACGGCCTGGGTGATCTCCTCGGAGGTCCACAGCGGCTCAACCACGCGCCGCCTCCAGGCCGAGCGCGGCGGCGACTTCGCTGACGTCGTCGAAGGGCAGCAGGGTCTCGCCGACCAGCTGGCCCTGTTCATGGCCCTTGCCGGCCACGACCAGAATGTCGCCGTCGCCGAGTTCGGCCACGCCGGCGACGATGGCTTCGCGCCGGTCGCCGATCTCGCGCGCGCCGGGCGCGGCGGCCAGGATGGCGGCGCGGATGCCGGCGGCCTGTTCCGTACGCGGATTGTCGTCGGTGACGATGACCTGGTCGGCGAGCCGGGCGGCGATCTCGCCCATCAGCGGCCGTTTTCCCCGGTCGCGGTCGCCGCCGGCGCCGAAGACGACGATCAGCCGGCCGCGCGCGTGCGGGCGAAGGGCGCTCAGGACCGTCTCCAGACCGTCGGGCGTATGGGCGTAATCGACAAAGGCCTCGCCGCCGCGCGGGCCGGCGCCGACGCGCTGCAGCCGCCCGGGCGCGCCCTCGACGTGCTCCAGCGCCGCCAGCACTTGCGCGACGTCTTCGCCGATGGCGATGCAAAGGCCCGCGGCGACCAGGGCGTTGGAGGCCTGGTAGGCGCCGACCAGGGGCAGGCGCACGGTGTAGGTCTGCTCGGTCTCGCTGATAGTCAGGAGCTGGCCGCCGGGCACGGCCTCGCGGCCGACCAGGCGCAGGCTCTGGCCCTGTTCGCCGACCGACAGCACGGTCTGGCCGGCGAGGATGGCGGCGGCGGCGAAGGCCTTGAAGGCATCGGAATCGGCGTTTAGCACCGCGGTGCCGCCCCGCGGCAGCAGCGCCTGGAACAGGCGCAGCTTGGCGTCGCGATAGGCCTCCATGTCGCCGTGATAGTCGAGGTGGTCCTGGGTCAGGTTGGTGAAACCGCAGGCCGCCAGGCGCACCCCGTCCAGCCGCCGCTGGTGGATGCCGTGGGACGAGGCTTCCAGGGCCAGGTGGGTGACGCCGCGCCCGGCCAGTTCAGCCAGCAGCCGGGCGGTGTCGGCGGCGTCCAGGCTGGTCAGGCCACCCGACGGGGTGATCTGTTCGTCACCGGCGATGACGCCCAGCGTGCCCATGCTGGCGGCGTTGCGGCCGAGGCGGGTGAGGATCTGGCGGCAGAAGGTGACCACCGAGGTCTTGCCGTTGGTGCCGGTGACCGCGACGCAGGTCTCGGGCTGGGCGCCCCAGAAGGCGGCCGCCGCCAGCGCATAGGCCCGCCTGGGATCGCAGGCGCGCACCACGGGAACGCTCAGGCCCTCGATGGCCTCGTCGGTCAGCACCGCCGCCGCGCCGGCGGCCAACGCGTCGCCGATGAAGCGGCGGCCATCGGCCTTCGCGCCGGCCAGGGCGACGAACAGCGCGCCTGGCCGCACCAGCCGACTGTCGGCGGTGATCCCGGTGATCTCGGGATCGGGATCGACGGGACGGCGGACGAGCGCGGAGAGACGCATGGGTCTACTGGTCGCTCGCCGCATTGGGCGGCGCGACGACCGGCACGACGGCCGCGCGCCTGACGCCTAGGATCGGCGCGATCCGCTCGACGACCCGCCCGGCGGTGGGGGCCGCGGTCTGGGCGCCCATGGCGAAACCGCCGCTATCCTTGGTCGGCTGCGGCTCGTCGAGCAGGATGAAGATGAAATAGCGCTGGGCGTCGGCGGGACCGTCGGTGGGGAAGACGGCCGCGAACGAGGACACCCGCTTGCCGACCGCATAATGGCCGTTAATGGCCTTCTGCGCGGTGCCGGTCTTGCCGCCGACCCGGTAGCCGGGCGCCGCGGCGTCGGCCCCACGGCCGGTGCCGAGGGTGGCGTTCAGCCGCATCAGATCCAGCATGGTGCGCGAGGTTTGCTCGGAGACCACCCGGCGGCCCTTCGGGGCCTCGCCAGGGGCCAGCTTGCGGATGGTCAGCGGGATGTAGACGCCGTCGTTGAAGATGGCGTTCATGCCGGTGGCGACGGCCAGTGGCGTGACCGAGATGGCCTGGCCGAACGACATCGAGGCGACGGTGTTGTCGCTCAGCCGCGACGCCACCAGCGGCCGGGCCGATTCCCTGAGTTCGCTTGGCGCGGCGGCATAGAGGCCGAAGCTTTTGAAATAGGTCTGCAGCCGGTCGCCGCCGGCCAGCAGGCCCAGCCGCGCCGCGCCGATGTTCGAGGAGTGGGTGAAGACCTGCCAGAGCGGCAGGTTGACCGCCGATTTCTCGTCGTCGCGGATCTTCTGGTTGCCGATCTGCAAGGGCGTGGTGGTGTCGAACACGGTGTTGATGTTGGCGATGCCGGAATCGATGCCCATTGCCAGGGTGAAGACCTTGAACACCGAGCCGGGTTCGAAGACCGTCGAGGTGACGTGGTTGATGTTGGCCACCGGATTGGCGCCGATATTGTTCGGATCGAAGGCCGGGTACGAGGTCATGCCGAGGATTTCCCCGGTCTTGACGTCGGTGACAATGCCGATGGCGTCGAGGGCGCGGAAATTCACCGCCGCCTTCTCGACCTCGTCCTGCAGGGCGGCCTGGACGCGCAGGTCGATGGACAGCGCCACCGGGGTCCGGCCGGCGTCGGCGCGGATGGACTTGTCGAGGGCGAGCTCGGCGCCGGAAATGCCGACGCCGCCACGGTCGACGAAGCCGATCAACTGGCCGGCGGTCGGTCCCATCAGATAGGCCCGCTTCGGCTCCGGCTGAAAGGACAGGCCCGGCAGGCCGAGGTCGTCGATGCGGTCCTTGTCGGCCGGCGTCAGGCCGCCGATCAGGTACTGTCGGCGATCGGCCTTCAGGGCGTGGTCCAGCCGGATGGCGGAAAGCCCGGGCAGGGCGGGGCCGAGGATGCGGCGGACCTCGTCCGGGTTCCAATTCTCGTGCGGGTCGTAATAGAGCCCGAAGTGCGGCAGGTCGGCGGCCAGCAGCTGGCCGTTGCGGTCGGTGAGTTCGGCCCGCGCCCCCGGCGGCGCGCCCTCGGCCCCGGCGCGGTCGTTGTCCGAGAACAGGGCCGTGCGCGCCGCCCCGCCGGCCAGAGTCAGGAAGGCGGCGGTGAAGATGGCCAGCACGAAGAAAATGCGCAGCCGGGTGTCGTCCTCGGCGCGATCCTCCGCCTTGGCGCGGCCAAAGGCGCGCTCAATGCGCCAGATCGGCTCGGTGACCCAGCGCCAGGCCGGGGGGAAACGGTGCAGCGGGATATCGGCGGGGCTCATCGGGCGGCATCCGCGGGCGCATCGGGCGGCGCCTGGACGAGGACGCCGATCGGATCGGCGGCCGGAGGTTTCAGCTCGGAGGGCCGTCTGGCTGCAGACTCGGCCGCGGCGGGCTGAGCTTCATCGGCGCGGGCGACAGCCGCGGCCTTTGCCGGTTTAGTCGGTCTAGGCGGCGCAAGGGCGGCGACCTTGACGGGCTTGGGCGCAGCCGGTTTGGCCACGGCCGGCTGAGCAGCGACCGCGACCGCGAGCGGCGCGCCGGCCGGCAGCGGCGTGGCCGCCGGGGGCGTCGCGTCCTGGGCCGCGGGTTGCGCCGGCTTCGGCGCCGGCGCGCCGGCGACGCTGGCCAAAGCCTGGGCGTCGATGTCGTGTTTGGCGTCGATCGGTTGCAGGCCGAGATATTTGTTGGACAGGGTCTCCAGCCGCTCGGGCTGTTCCAGGCTGGCGACCTCTGCGCGCAGCAGGGTCACCCTGGCGCGCTCGTCGCCGATCTGCTGCTGGACGTGGTCGATCTCGGCGCTCTCGCCGCCGGCGATGGTCTTGGCCAGATAGACCAACAGGATCAGCGCCAAGAGCACGCCGACGCCGCCGATTTCGATGACCCGGAAGCCACGGAAGCGCTGGTCGAAGACGCCGAGCACGCTCATGCCGCGGCCCTCCAGGCCGGGGCCGCGGTCCGCTCGGCGGCGCGCAGCTTGGCCGAGCGCGCGCGCGGGTTGGCGGCGATCTCGGCCTCGGCCGGCGTCGCGGCGCCATTGAACAGCAGCCGGAAGGAGGGCTTGCGCGTCTCCTCGGTTGGGGGCCGGTGGCGTGAGCCGCCGGGGGTGCGGCCGGCGCGTTCGGTCAGGAAGGCCTTGACGATGCGATCCTCCAGCGAATGGAAGCTGACCACCGCGAGGCGCCCGCCATCGCGCAGCAGCTGTTCGGCGGCTTCCAGGCCGGCCTCGAGCTCGGTGAGCTCGGCGTTGACCGCGATGCGCAGCGCCTGGAACACCCGGGTCGCCGGATGCACCTTGGCGCCCTTGCGGCCGCCGAGCGCGCGCTCGACGACATGGGCCAGGTCGAGGGTGCGGGTGAAGGGCTCGACCGCGCGGCGGCGGACCAGGGCCTGGGCGATGCGCCGCGAACTCTTCTCCTCGCCATAGACGAAGAAGATGCGGGCGAGCTCCGCCTGGTCGGCGCCGTTGACCAGGTCTGCCGCGTTGGTTCCGGTCTGGCTCATCCGCATGTCGAGCGGGCCGTCGGTCCGGAACGAGAAGCCGCGCTCGGGCTGGTCGATCTGCATGGAGGAGACACCGAGATCGAAGGCCGCGCCATCGATCGGCTCGGCGATGTGTTCGGCCATGGCCGAGAAGCGGTCTTCGATGAGCTTGAAGCGGCCGCTGGCCGCCAGCGGCGCGGCATGGACCAGCACGGCCGGGTCGCGGTCGAAGGCGATGACGCGCGCGCCGGCGTCGACGAAGGCGCCGGAATAGCCGCCGGCCCCGAAGGTGGCGTCGGCAATCAGCTTGCCGGGTCCCGGCTGCAACGCCGCGATCACTTCGTCGAGCATGACCGAGGTGTGCACGCTCATCCGCCGGCTCCCAGGCGGGCGCGGCGCTGTTCGGCGCGGCTGGCGGCCAGGCCCTCGCGGACCCCGGCGCCGTGTGCGACGCGGGCGGCGTGGAAGGCGTCGCGGCCCCAGATCTGGAAGCGTTCGCCGAGGCCGACGATCACCACCCAGTCGCTCAGCCCAAACATTTCGCAGAGGTGTTCCGGCAGGGTGACCCGGCCGGCGGTGTCGAAGGCCAGCTGCGCCATGCCGCCGCGCAGGGTGAATTCCAGTGAGTAGCGCAAGGGGTCACCGACTTCGAATTCGTTGATCAGCGCCTCGTTGCGCTCGAACAGCGCCTTGCCGCCGCCCTCGATGCAATCGGCCTCGACCGAGGGGAAGCAGAAGATGCCGTCAAACGGCCCGGCCGCCAGCGCACGGAATTCCTGCGGCACAACGATGCGCCGTTTGGCGTCCAATGGCTTTTCGAAGGTCGAATAGAACACTTCGCCCCAAGTCCCCACGGCGCGACTGGCCCCTCAGCCCCGGCGCCTCGGCCTGGGACGCGCGATGAGGCTCATCCCAGTGCGATTGGGTTAACATGGGATTGACTGCCTCGCAATGCCGCAAGCTGCCTATCGGCTGCAATTTCAAAGATGTCGCAGTGGCAAATGGTTAACGAACGTTAGTTATCCACAGAACATACATGGAACATGTTAAGTATACCGAGGTGGAGGGATCAGACGGCCTGTAAGCCGGGTTCTGTGCCGCCCCGCAGTTGCGGGACGCGGCGGCCATTCCTCTGGACCGGTCCTCGCGGGCCGGTTCTCGCGACCTACCCGGACGGCTCGGGCCGATGAAGCCCTGCCGGAGCGAACTCCGGCGCGTCGTCCCTATTCGGTCTTGCTCCAGGCGGGGCTTGCCATGCCGTCCCCGTCGCCGGGTCCGCGGTGGGCTCTTACCCCACCCTTTCATCCTTACCGCCCGTGCGAGCACGGGTTTGGCGGTTTGCTTTCTGTGGCGCTATCCCTGGGGTCGCCCCCGGCGGGTGTTATCCGCCGCCTTTTCACCGTGGAGCCCGGACTTTCCTCTCCCATCTTGCGACAAGAGCGACCGCCCGGCCGTCTGATCCTGAGTGCAGGGTGTGGCCGATGGGCGGCGGGGTCAAGCTAGGGACGAGCCCTTATCAGTCGCCGGTTGCTTGGTATTCTTACGCTCAGACATCGATCGAGACTTGTAAAACCATGTCCAATGCCGCGACCCTGTCGCCTAGGTTAGATCTCCATCCCCAAGGCCGTGCGCGGCGCCAACCATTGGAAGGCGGGCCAAGCCTTCGCCTTCATTCCCAAGGGGAGCGGCGTCCTCCTCGTGCCGGTTCCCGACACCGGGGACCTGAAAGGGATCGTGTCCGGCGCGACGTCTACGGGATACCGAGACCGGATCGCTATTGATGCATTTGGTCGATACCTCGGTCGGGTGGAGTGCCTGATTGGTTCGCCGACCGCACTTGATCACGCCGCCAAGCGCAGCAACGCCATGAGTCGGGCGCGGGTTTCGCCGTCGGCGTCGCCGTCGATCTGCTCCGGTCGCCAGTGGCGCTGGAAGGCGCTGATGATGACCGCCGTGGCCTCGTCGTAGCGGCCGGAGGGGGCGCAGTCGTAGCCAAGCCGGGTCAGGCCGGCCTGCAGGGCGAAGACGGCCGTGCTCTCTTCGCCGAGCTGCAAGGCCGCGCCGGGGGCGGGCGGCGGTTCGGCCCAGAGCCCGAAACCGGCCTCGGCGAGCGACTTCCAGGGGAAGCGTTCGCCGGGATCGGTCTTGCGGTCGGGGGCCACGTCGGAATGGCCGATGATGCGCGCGTCCGCCACGTCCCAGCGTTCGCGAATGCCGGCCAGCAGCTCGAGCAGCGTGGCGATCTGCGCTTCCGGAAAGGCGCGATAGCCCCAGTCGTGGCCGGGATTGACCAGTTCGACGCCGATGGAGACCCCGTTCAGGTTGCGCTCGCCCTGCCAGAAGGAGACGCCGGCATGCCAGGCGCGCCGTTCCTCGGCCACCAGGGCGAAGGCGCGGCCGTCCTCTTCGATCAGGTAGTGGGCGGAGACCTTGGATTCAGGGTTGCGCAGCCTGGCCAGCGCCTCGTCGCCGGTCGGCATGCCGGTATAGTGCAGCACCACCATGTCCGGCGGCGCGGTGCGGGCGTCGAAATTCGGGGAGGGCGCGTCGATCAACTGCATCGGCGCTTAAGGATCCGACCTAACGGCCGTGCTGGTCCCAGCCGTAGGCGACCCAGGAGCCGCCGCCCAGATGACGGGCTTCGATGACGTCGCTGTCGGCGCGTCGCATGGTGCGTCGAGCCCGCAGCGCCAGGCCGGCGAATACCAGGAGAACGGAGGCCATCAGGGCGATGACCACCAGGCTGGCGGCGAAGACCACCGCCAGCACAGCGGCGATCGCCGCCGCGCAGATCGTGGCGATGACGCCGCCGACCCAGGCCAATGGCTTCCACGCCACGTTGATCAGGGGCGCACCGCCGCTCGACAATCGTTCCATCGCGTTCTCTTTCGTCGCGGCCACGAGTGTTAAGCCTATGTCCGCCCTAAACGGGCGTCTCGTCAACCGATTGGGCGTTAGCCTGGATGCTATGCCATTACGCTGAACAAGGCGCCAAGGATCAGTCGGCTGGCCGCCAGATCACGAGGATATGACCACGCACGGCGCCGACAAGTTCGACTTCTGGATCGATCGCGGCGGCACCTTCACCGACGTGATCGGTCGCGCCGGCGACGGCCGGCTGGGGACGCTGAAGCTGTTGTCAGCCTCGCCGGCCTACGCCGACGCCGCCGTCGAGGGCATGCGGCGGATGCTGGGCGTCGCCCCCGATGCGGCCTTTCCGGCCAGCCGCGTCGGCGCGATCAAGCTGGGCACGACGGTGGCGACCAATGCGCTGCTGGAACGCAAGGGCGCGAAGACCCTGTTCGTGGCGACCCAGGGTTTCGCCGACACCCTGGTGATCGGCGACCAGACCAGGCCCAGCCTGTTTGCCCTGGACATCGTAAAGCCCGCGCCGCTCTACGCCGGGGTGATCGAGGCCGATGAGCGGCTGGACGCCGCAGGCGCGGTGCTCCGTCCGCTCAACAGCGCGGCGCTGACCGAGCGGCTGCGGGCCGCCGTCGCCCAGGGCTTCACCTCGGCCGCCATCGCCTTTTTGCATGCTGACCTGAACCCGGCGCATGAACTGGAGGCCGGCGAGATCGCGCGGGCGGCGGGGTTCGGTTTCGTCGCATTGTCGCATCAGGTCTCGCCGGCGCCGCGCTACCTGCCGCGCGCCGAAACCACGGTCGCCGACGCCTATCTGACGCCCGTAGTCAGGGCCTACGCGGAGCGCTTGGCTGCCGCTGTCGGTGGCGCGCCGCTCTATTTCATGACCTCGACCGGCGGCCTGGTCCGCGCCGAAGCCTTTCGCGGCCGGGACGCGGTGGTCTCTGGTCCGGCCGGCGGCGTGGTCGGCGTGGCGCGGGTGGCGGAGGCCGCGGGCGCGCCGGCCGTGCTGGGCTTCGACATGGGCGGCACCTCGACCGACGTCTGCCGCTTCGCCGGGGCGCTGGAGCGGCGCGACACGGCCAATGTCGCGGGGGTGCGGCTGCGCAGCCCGATGCTCGACGTCGAGACGGTGGCGGCCGGCGGCGGCTCGATCCTGGCCTTCGACGGCCTGCGCGCCCGGGTCGGGCCGGCCAGCGCCGGGGCCGATCCGGGGCCGGCGGCCTATGGGCGTGGTGGCCCGGCGACCATCACCGACGCCAACCTGGCGCTCGGCCGCATCGACGCGAGCGCCTTCCCGTCGGTGTTCGGGCCTGCCCAGGACCAGCCGCTGGACGTCGCGGCGGCGCGGACGCGGCTGGACGCGCTGGCCAAGGCCATGGGCGCGGCCAGCCCGGCGGCCGCGGCGGAGGGCTTCATCGCCGTCGCCGTGGAGCAGGCCGCACAGGCCATCCGGCGCATCTCGACCGAGCGTGGCTTCGATCCGCGCGGCCACGCCCTGGTCGCCTTTGGGGGCGCCTCGGGTCAGATCGCCTGCTGGGTGGCCGAGGCCCTGGGCTGCGACGAGGTCTTGTCGCCGCGCTATGCCAGCCTGCTCTCAGCCTGGGGCATCGGCCAGGCGCGCATGCGCAGCCTGAAGCGGGCTGGCCTCGAGCGGCGGCTGGACGACGAGGGGCTCGCTGCCGCGATGGCCCTCGCCGACCGGCTGACGGAGGCGGCGAGGGCGGAGCTTGCCGCCCAGGGCGCCCAGCCGGATGCGATCGGCCGCCGGCTGCGGCTGCGCTACGACGGCGCGGACGCCGAGCTGCTGGTCGGCTTCGACACGGTCGGCGCCGTCAGGGCTGCGTTCGAGGCGGCGCATCGCCGGCTGTTCGGCTTTGTCGAGCCGGAGCTGGCCGTCCTGATCTCCGGCGTCGAGGTCGAGGGCGAGGCCGGCGGCGACGCAGCGGCGGTGGTCGCGGCCGAACCGGCCGCTGCTGCAAGCGGAAAACAAGACGGTAAGACGATCGCTGCCGAGGCCCTGACCGGTCCGCGCGACGGGCCGATCCTGATCGTGCGCGGGGACACCCAGATCGCGGTCGCGGCCGGCTGGCGGGCGGAGCCGGCGGCCGATGGGCTGATCCGGTTGCGCCGGCTTGGCGGTCGTGGGGTCGCGGCCGCGCTGGATGAGGCGGCGGACCCGGTGACGCTGGAGCTGTTCAACCGCCGCTTCATGGGCGTGGCGGAGGCCATGGGGGCGGCGCTGGAGCGGACCGCCCACTCGGTCAACATCAAGGAGCGGCTGGACTTCTCCTGCGCCCTGTTCGACGCCGGCGGCGGCCTGGTCGCCAACGCCCCGCACATGCCGGTGCACCTGGGGTCGATGGGCGCTAGCGTGCGCGCGGTCACCGAGCGCCACCCGCATCTGCAGCCCGGCGAAGCCTTTGCGCTGAACAATCCCTTCGCCGGGGGCACCCATCTGCCTGACATCACCGTCGTGATGCCGATTTTCGGGGAAGGGAGCGAAAACCCCAACTTCTATGTCGCGGCGCGCGGCCACCATGCCGATGTCGGCGGGATCCAGCCCGGCTCCATGCCGCCGTTCTCACGCACCATCGACGAGGAGGGGGTCATGCTCGACGCCCTGCCGATCATGCGCCAGGGGCGGTTCCTCGAAGGTGCGACCCGCGCGGCCCTGACTGCCGGTCCCTGGCCGGCGCGCAACCCCGGCCAGAACCTCGCCGACCTGAAGGCGCAGATCGCCGCCTGCGAGGCCGGCGCGGCGGCGGTGCGCGCCATGATCGAGGCTTACGGGGCCGCCCAGGTCGCCCGCTACATGGGCTTCGTGCAGGACAATGCCGAGGCCAGCGTGCGGCGCGCCATCGGCCGGTTGCACGACGGCGCGGCCAAGGTCCCGATGGACGGCGGTGGCGAGATCGTGGTGCAGATCACCGTCGATGCGGCGAACGGCGCGGCGACGGTGGATTTCACCGGCACCAGCGGGGTCTTGCCGTCGAATTTCAACGCGCCCTCGGCCATCGTCGACGCGGCGGTGCTCTATGTCTTCCGCACCCTGGTCGACGACGACATCCCGCTGAACGCCGGCTGCCTCAAGCCGCTGAAGATCGTCACGCCGGAAGGCTCGATGCTGGCGCCGCTGCCGCCAGCGGCGGTGGTGGCCGGCAATGTCGAGACCAGCCAGCACATCGTCGACGCCCTCTATGCGGCGCTGGGGGTCATGGCCAACGCCCAGGGCTCGATGAACAACTTCACCTTCGGCGATGAGCGGCGGCAATACTACGAAACCCTGTGCGGTGGGGCGGGGGCGAGCCGCACCGCAGGCGGCGCCAGCGCCGTCCATACGCACATGACCAATTCGCGGCTGACCGATCCGGAGATCCTCGAGCGCCGCTTTGCCGTGCGGGTCGAGACCTTCGGCGTGCGCAAGGGCTCCGGCGGGGCCGGCGCGCACCCGGGCGGCGACGGCGCGATCCGCCGCATCCGCTTCCTGGAACCCGCCGAGGCGGCCCTGCTGTCCACCCGCCGCGAACATAGGCCGCAGGGTCTGCTAGGCGGGGCCGCGGCCCTGGCCGGACGACAACGCTTGATTGCGGCGTCCGGCGCGGTAAAGGACCTGCCTGGCTGTTTTTCGCTTCAGCTTGGACCCGGCGACGCCATCGAGATCGAGACCCCCGGAGGCGGCGGGTTCGGGACCGCCGACGCGCCGCCCCGCTAGACAAGGATGCTTTGAGACATGTCTCTGGTTGCCCTCATGGCGCTGTCGATCCTGGCCGCCGAGCCCGCGACGGAGCCGCCCGCCAACCCCGATCCGGCCGCCGCGCGGCCTGAGACGGAAGACATCCCGCCGGGCGCCCCGACCGATGCCTACGGCTTTGTCGGCTGGTGCTACGGGGCCACCGACGAGTACTTGACCATCTATACCAAGGTGCTGCCGGACCTGAAGGACATCGACAAGACCTTCGGCTCGCCGGTGAAGGAAGACGTGCCCTACGCCACCGACGTCGCGGCCCAGCACAAGGCGCTGAAGCGATTCGGCGATGCGATGGCGGCCGCCGAGAAGGCGGACTCCGACCCGATCAACACGTCCGAAGGCCAGGCGGCCATCGCCAAGGGCCGCGGCATCTGGTCGGTGGCCGAGACCCTGCCCACCCGCAAGCTGGCCGACGCCTGGCTGTTCTGGGGCATTCCGGTGCGCTGCGAGCGGACCGCCAAGACGCTGCATGAGCATCCGCTGCAGGCGATGGCGACAATCGCGCCCGGACCTGCGGCGGCCGCTCAGGATCCGGTCGACCAGGCCGCCGGCGCCGCGCTGCAGCCTCAGGGCGGTGTGGACGCCGGCCCGCCGGCCACGGCCGCGGACGCCGCCGCCGCCGCCGAGGCTGGCCCGCCGGCCGACGCTCCGGCGATCCAGACGCTGCCCCACGCGCCTGCGCCGGCCGGCGCGGCCCCGCCACCGGCCAATCCCGGCCAATAGCCTCCAGTTATCGCATTTAAATCAAACCCTTAGGCCGATCCCGCTTCAACTTGACGCCCTCGGCAGCTGTCTATAGGTTCCGCCGCGATCCGATAGGCCGGGGGACAAACGGGTTCGGCTGGACCTTCAACCGCCATGTCGGAACCTGATGATCCGCGCAACCAGGCGCGCAAGCGCCTCGGTCGGGACCTCGACAAGTTCGAGGCCGCCCGCGCGCCCGCAAAATCGCCCCTCGCCGGCATAGGCGATGCGGGTGAGGGCTACCGCCTGCTGGCGGGTCTGCTGGGTGGGGTGTTTGGAGGGCTCGGCCTGGGCTGGACCTTCGACCACTTCGTCCATACAAGCCCCTTCGGCTTGATCAGCGGCCTGCTGATCGGGCTTGGCGTGTCGCTTTACGCCGCCGTGCGATCGGCCTCGGCGATGAGCGCCAAGGCCCAAGCTTCCGGACCGCCGCCACCGGCCGTTCCGGACGATGAGGACGAGGACTGAAATAACGACGATGGCCGCCATCGAGCCGATGAACCAGTTCATGATCCACAAGCTCGTTCCCGTGCCGGTATTCCAGGCGCCGGGCGTAGGCGCGATTGACCTGTCGATCAGCAACTCGGTGGCTTTCATGCTGATTTCGGCCGGCCTGCTGGCCATCTTCTTCCTGGCCGCCGCGCGCCAGAAGGTCGTGCCCGGCCGCCTGCAGGCCTTGGCGGAGACGCTCTATGTGCTTGTCGACGGCAGTCTGACCGGCGCGGTCATCGGCGACCGCGGCCGTCCGTTCCTGCCCTTCGTCCTCACCATCTTTCTGCTGATCGCCACCCTGAACCTGATCGGCCTGGCGCCGGGCGGCTTCAGTGTCACGGCGCAGCTGGCGGTGACCGGGACGCTCGCGGTCATGACCTTCCTGACCGTCATCGTGGTTGGTTTCATCCGCAACGGACTGGGCTTTTTCAAGCTGTTCTGGCCGCCTGGCGTGGTCTGGCCGCTGGCGCTGTTCATCGGCTTCTTCGAATTCGTCTCCTTCATGATCCGGCCGATGACGCTGGCCATGCGGTTGTTCGGCAACATGATCGGCGGCCACGTGGTCATGTACATGTTCGCCAGCTTCGTCGTCGGGCTGGGCCTGTTCGGCCTGCATGGCGGTCTGGCCAGCCTGGGTTTTCTGGGCTCCGGCGTTTCATTCGCGATGGTGGTGGCGCTGATGGCGCTGGAATTCATCGTCGCCTTCCTGCAGGCCTTCGTCTTCGCGGCCTTGACCTGCGTCTATCTGAACGAAGTCGTGAATCTCGATCACGGCCACTGACACCAACCAAGAGGGACTTCTCGATATGGACGTTACAGCCGCCAAATATATCGGCGCGGGCCTGGCCATGACCGGCCTGATCGGGGCCGGCGCCGGCCTCGGCATCTTGTTCGGCGGCTATCTGCAAGCCGCCATCCGCAACCCGGCCGCCGCGCCTGGTGAGCGGGTCTGGCTCTTCCTGGGCATGGCGCTGGCCGAGTCCATGGGCATCTTCGGCTTCGTGATGGGCTTCATCATCCTGTTCGTGAAGGTCTGACGAACCCCACCGATGGCCGTCACGCCCGACCAGATCCACGCCGCCTCCGTCCCGGTCCCCGAGACGGCCAGCGGCCTGCCGCAGTTCGACCTGGCTCAATGGCCGGGCGAGATCGTGTGGATGCTGGTCATCTTCGCGGTCATGTTCTTCCTGTTCTCCAGGGTCTTCGTGCCGCGGGTGGGCGGGACCATCGCCGCGCGGGAAGATCGCATCGCCGGCGATATCGGCGATGCGCGCCGGCTGAAGGGCGAGGCTGACGCCGAAGCCGCCGCGGCGGCCGCCGAGACCGCCCAGGCCCGCGGCCGGGCGCAGAAGCTCGCCCTCGACGCCAAGACCCGCGTTCAGAACGAGGCCGCGGCGTCCGACGCGCTTGAACAGGCCAAGCTGGCCGAGCACCTGGCCAAGGCCGAGTTGCAGATCGCCAGCACCCGCGACCAGGCCATGAGCAACGTGCGCCAGATCGCGCTGGAGACCGCCGGCGCCATCGTCGAGAAACTGACCGGCGCCGCGCCGACCGCCGCCCAGCTCAACGCCGCCCAGGCGCGCGGAGACGCCTGATGGAGCTCCTGCAAGACGCCGAGGTCTGGATCGCCATTGGCATGGTGGTCTTTTTCGCCATCCTGATCCGCGCCAAGGTTCCGGGTCTGGCCATGAAGGCGCTGGACGATCGCGGCGCCAAGATCCAGGCCGAACTGAACGAGGCGCTGCGCCTGCGCGAAGAGGCGCAAGCCCTGCTGGTCTCGATCAAGCATGAGCGCGAGGCGGCCGAGCGCCTGGGCGCCGAGATCATCGCCAATGCCGAGGCCGACGCCAAGCGCATGCGCGCCGAGGCGCAGGCGCGGCTGGAGGACCAGATCGAACGTCGCCGCGCCATGGCCGAGCGGCGCATCGCCAATGCCGAGGTTCAGGCCGCGCTTGACGTCAAGGCCGCCGCCGCCAACGCCGCTGCCGACCTGGCCGAACGCCTGCTGGCCGACCGGCTGAGCGGGATGACCTCCGATCCCCTGATCGACCGCGCCGTCGCCGACCTGGCCGGCAAGCTGCAATAGGGGCCGCGCCGAGGCGGCGCTTTGCCCCTCCAGATCACGATGATTTTGGAATCCAAAATCATCGTGATCGATTCCTTAGAGTTAGAGCGGGTTGCGGGCGGAAAACCGCTTCGCACTTTTCCTCAACCCGCTCTGGCCGAGCATTCCGAAATGCGCCGGCCTGTGCCAAAGGTGGCGCCGCAAGCTTCGAGAGGATGAACGTGGCGCCCGACGACATGGTTGGTACTGCAAGTCCGGCCATCGCCCCGGCCACGGCGCCCGTCGCCGCGCCGGCGCCGATCCAGCCGTCCCTGCTGGAGTTCGAGCGCGCCATCGCCCGGCGCGACTACGCCACCGCACTCAACCACACCCTGCTGATGCTGAACGTGCTCGACCGCAGCATGGGGATGATCGACGGCATCGATATCGGTGGCGCCCCCGGCGGCATGGACCCGCGCGACCTCTACCAACGCTTCGCCACCCGCTTCGCCGCCGGCCTCGGCGAGCTGGTCGTCAATGGCGGCCAGTCGATCAACCCGATGTCCGGCGAGGTCCTGTTCTCGCACCATCGCTGGATCGACAATATTTTCGCCATCAGCGGCTTTCAGAGCACCGACCACCTGGCGGTGCATTTCGGCGGCGGCAGCGGCGGTCAGTGGCGGCTGGACGCCGGAAACCTCTCGACCTTCCTGATGCTGTTCAACCCCTCCTCGGCGATGGACGTCAATTTCGAGGAGTGCATCAACGTCAATCGGCCGGCGACGATCGTGGCGCTGATCGCCTATCTGTCGGCCCGAATCGTCGTCGAGCCGCGCGCCTGCGCCTTTCGCGAAAAGATGCTGCAGTGGCTGCCCGGGCGCTTCGCCGAGGTGACGCTGGGCACCGTCCCGCTGCAGAAGATGACCGAGCCCTTCACCCATTGCAGCTATGCGATGGATGCCGGCAAGCATCGCCTCAAGGCCGACCTGATGGCCCAGATGCGCCGTGGCTGCCTGACCGCCGGCTGCCGCGAATACGATCCCGCCAAGCCGCCCCCGAAGCGCAAGAAGCCGCGCATCGTCATCGTCACCGAGCACTATTCGGTCGGCCACGCCATCTTCCGCACCCATTCGCGCGCGGTGCGCTCGCTGCGCGACAAGTTCGAGGTGATCGGGGTCTGCCATGGCGCGCCGAACGAGCCGGACGTGCTGAGCTGTTTTGACGAGATCATCCCGTTCCCGATGGACGAGCTGATGGTCGTCACCAAAAAGGTCGCCGACGCCATTCTGGAGCGCGAGCCGGACATCGTCTTCCACCTGGGCGTCGGGCTGACGGTGACCGCCATCGCCCTGGCTTCGCTCAGGCTGGCGCCGATCCAGTGCGTCTCCTACGGCCACACCGCGACCACCATGTCGCCGGCGATCGACTACATGGTGCTGCCCGAGGACTTCGTCACCACGCCGGCTCCCTATTCGGAAAAGCTGCTGCTGCTGCCCTGGGCGGCCTTCCCCTATACGCCGCGGATCGTCAGCGACAGCGTCAAGCCCAAGGCCGCGCTGCCCGCCAAGACCGAGGTCATGCGCATCGCCGTGCCGGCCTCGGTGATGAAGATCAATTCCTTCCTGCTGGCGGCGCTGGGCCGGATCGCGGCGGCGGCCGAGCGGCCGATCGAGTTTCACTTCTTCCCGCTCGGCGCCCGCGGCATCGCCTATTACTACCTGGAACGCGAGATCAAGCGGCAGCTGGCCAACGCGGTGGTTCACCCGGAGGCCATGCACGACATCTACCTGGAGCGGCTGTCGGCGTGCGCCTTCTTCCTCTGCCCGTTCCCGTATGGAAATATGAACAGCATCGTCGACTGCCTGTCGCTCGGCCTGCCCGGCGTCTGCCTGGACGGGCCGGAAGCCCACGCCCATGCCGACGTGGCCTTCTTCAAGCGCCTGGGCCTGCCCGACGAACTCGCCGCCGGGACGATCGATGAGTATGTCACCAACGCCGCCAAGCTGATCAACGACCCGGCCTGGCTGGCCAAGTGTCGCAAGGCCGCGGCGAAGAGCGATCTCGACGTGCTGTTCCAGGGCGATGAGACCGAGTTCTGCAAGGCGATCTACGCCCTCGTCGACAAGTGACCGCTGTCGACCCACTGACGCCGGACGAGATCGAGGCGGCCGTCGCGCTCTGGGAGGCCTGCGACCTCACCCGGCCCTGGAACGACCCGCGCGCCGATATCCAGCGCGCCTTCGAGGGGCGGAGTTCAACCATCCTCGCCCATCGCCAGGACGGCCGGCTGGTGGCCACAGTAATGGTCGGCGCCGACGGCCATCGCGGCTGGGTCTACTACCTCGCCGTCGCCCCCGACATGCGCAAGCGCGGCCTTGGCGAAGCGATGATGCGCGCCGCCGAAGCCTGGGTGACCGCGCGCGGCATGCCGAAGATGCAGCTGATGGTGCGCACGGAAAACGCCGCCGCCGCCGGCTTCTACCACGCCATCGGCTACGAAACCGAAGAGCGCCTGTTGCTGGCCAAACGGTTGGACGGCGGATGATTGTGCTCTAGTCAGCAGCCATGAACCGCCGTCCCGTTCCCTTCGATCTTGGGCCGATCCATTTCGTCGGCATCGGCGGCATCGGGATGAGCGGCATCGCCGAGATCATGCTGCGCATCGGCTATGCCGTGCATGGCTCGGACGCCAAGGCCTCGACCAATACCGAGCGGCTGCAGACCCTTGGCGCGAAGATCTTCATCGGCCACGACGCCGAGCATCTCGACGGCGCCTCGGCGGTGGTCTTCTCGACCGCCATCAAGGCGGACAATCCGGAGATCGTCGCCGCGCGCGAGCGCCGGTTGCCGCTGGTCCGCCGCGCCGAGATGCTGGCCGAACTCATGCGGCTGCAGTTCTCGGTGGCGGTGGGCGGCACGCACGGCAAGACCACGACCACCTCGATGATCGCCGCCCTGCTCGACGCCGGCGGCCTGGACCCGACCGTGGTCAACGGCGGCATCATCAACGCCTATGGCGCCAACGCCAAGGTGGGCGAGGGCGACTGGATGGTGGTCGAGGCCGATGAGAGCGACGGCACTTTCCTGCGCCTGAAATCCACCGTCGCGGTGGTGACCAATATCGATCCCGAGCACCTGGACCATTACGGCGACTTCGACGCGGTGAAGAGGGCCTTCCAGGATTTCGTCGAGAACATCCCCTTCTACGGCTTCGCCGTGCTCTGCACCGACCATCCCGAGGTGCAGGCGATGACGGCGCGGATCGAGAACCGCCGCCTGGTCTCCTATGGCCTTAATCCGCAGGCCGAGGTGCGTGCGGTCAATATCGCCATGGGCGCTGGCGGGGCGGATTTCGACGTGGTCATCACGCCGTTGAACACCGAGCCGACGACCATGGCCGACATGCACCTGCCGATGGCCGGCGAGCACAACATCACCAATGCGCTGGCCGCCATCGCCGTGGCGCGCGAGCTGGGCGTGGACGAGGCGGCGATCCGCGCGGGCCTGACCGGCTTCGCCGGCGTGCGCCGCCGCTTCACCCTGACCGGCGAGACGGGCGGGGTGCGGATCATCGACGACTACGGCCACCACCCGGTCGAGATCGCCGCGGCGCTCAGGTCGGCGCGGGCGGTGACCAACGGGCGGGTGATCGCGGTGATGCAGCCGCACCGCTATTCGCGGCTGAGCGGCCTGTTCGAAGAGTTCTGCGCCTGTTTCAACGACGCCGACGCGGTGATCGTCGCCGATGTCTATCCGGCCGGCGAGGCCCCGATCGAGGGCGCCAGCCGCGACGGCCTGGTCGAAGGCCTGCGCCGCTGGGGCCACCGCCGGGTGCTTCCGCTCGAAGGCCCGGAAGCGCTCGCCGCCCTGGTCGCCGAGGAGGCCAAGGCCGGCGACCTGGTGGTGCTGCTGGGCGCCGGCGACATCACCAGCTGGGCCTACGCCCTGCCGGCCGGGCTGGCGGCGCTGCAAGGCCCATGAGCTGGCGCGACCGCCTGCCGTCGGCGCGAGGGCGGCTGCTGTTCGACGAACCGCTGGCGCCCTTCACCTGGCTACGGGTCGGCGGTCCGGCGGATGTGATCTTCCTGCCCGAGGACGAGGCGGACCTGGCCGGTTTCCTGCGCGGCCTCGACTCCGGCGTTCCGGTCACCGCCATCGGCGTGGGCTCGAACCTCCTGGTTCGCGACGGTGGCGTCGAGGGCGTGGTGATCCGGCTGGCACGCGGCTTCGCCCGCATCGAACCGCGCGGCGAAAACCTCATCTTCGCCGGCGCCGCCGTGCTCGACGCCAACCTGGCGCGCGACGCCGGGAAGGCGGGCATCGCCGGCCTGGAATTCTATCGCGGCGTGCCTGGGACCATCGGCGGCGCCTGCATCATGAACGCCGGCTGCTACGGGGCGGAGACCAAGGACGTGCTGGTCGAGGCCTATGCGGTCGGTCGCGACGGCGAGGCCGTCGTGTTGAGCAACGCCCGGATGGACTTCGTCTATCGCAAGTCGATGGCCGCCGCCGAGCGCGCGCTGATCTTCACCGGCGCGCTGTTCGAGGGCCGCCCCGACGATCCCGCCGCCATCGCCGCGCGCATGGACGAGATCACCGCCCGGCGCGAGGCCAGCCAGCCGATCCGTGAAAAGACCGGCGGCTCGACGTTCAAGAACCCGCCCGGCGATTCGTCCTGGCGGCTGGTCGACGCCGCCGGCTGGCGCGGCAAGCTGCATGGTGCCGCCAAGTTTTCAGACCAGCACGCCAACTTCCTGATCAACACCGGCGAGGCCACCGCCGCCGACCTCGAGGGTCTGGGCGACGCGGTCCGCGCCGATGTACGCACCAGGTTCGGTGTGGAACTCGAGTGGGAGATCAAGCGCATCGGGCGGCCAGTATAGGTTCAGATGAACCCGAATTAACGACCGTCTTGACCGCGTATCGGCTAGCGTCGCCCAATCGAACGTCGCAATGAGCCAAGCCGATGACTGTCGCGAGCCCTCTCGAGACCCCGCTTCTGGCCGGAATGGCCCCACCGCCGGCCAAGGCGCCGTCCTTTTTCAAACAGTTGCGCCTGGCCAACGGCAATCAGTACGAGATGCTGCCGATGGCGCTCTACGAGCAGCCGATCGTCCAGCCGAAGGGGCTTATGGGGCGGATGCTGTGGGTCAATGACCCGGACGGCGTTCGTCGCGTCCTGCTCGATAACGTCGCCAACTACCCCAAGACCGACATGGAGAAGCGCTTCTTCAGCGCCATGTTCGGCGAGGGTCTGCTCAGCAGCGACGGGGCGACGTGGAAGGCCCACCGCAAGGTGATGGCCGGCTCCTTCGATCCGCGCAGCGTCGCCAGCTATGCGCCGGCCATGGCTGAAGCCACGATGGCTTTTCGCGAGCACTGGGACGCGCTGGATAACAATCCCGAGGTCGATATCGCCGAGGAGATGAAGCAGCTGACCTTGCAGATCATCTGCAAGACCATGTTCTCGTCCGACGCCGACGACCTGATCGAATTGACCGGCCAGACGCTGGGCTTTACCCAGAGCGCGCTCAACTTCAGCCTGCTCGACATCCTGCCGGTCATCGGCCCGCGCCGCATGAAGGCCAAGGAAGAGGCCATCCATGCCGACTTCGCCAGGATGGACGCCGCCATCTACCGCATGATCGCCGAGCGCGAGAAGAACCTGGCCGAGGCGCCCAATGACCTGCTCACCCGCCTGATCGCGGCCAGGGACCCGGACAACGGCGCCGGAATGAATGCCAAAGAGATTCGCGACGAGGTCATCACCATCTTCATGGCCGGCCACGAGACGACGGCGGTGACCATGACCTGGGTCTGGTATCTGCTCTCCCAGCTGCCCGATGAGGAAGCCAGGCTGCACGCCGAACTGGACGCCGTGCTCGGTGGACGCGTGCCGACCGCCGAGGACGTGCCCAACCTGCCGTACACGCGGATGTTCCTCGAAGAGGCCATGCGGCTCTATCCGCCGGCGCCCGGCATTTCGACCCGGGTGGCGCTGAAGGACGACGAGATCTGCGGCGTCAAGGTCAAGGCCGGGACCAGCGTGGGGATCGCGCCCTGGGTGCTGCATCGCCACCGCACCCTCTGGGACAATCCCGAAGTGTTCGATCCCGAGCGCTTCAACGTCCAGCGCAGCGTCGGGCGGCCGCGCTTCGCCTATCTGCCCTTCGGCGGCGGCCCGCGCGTCTGCATCGGCGCGGTGCTGGCCATGACCGAGGCCACCCTGATCCTGGCCGTGCTGGCCCAGCGCTACCAGCCGCGCCTGCTCGACGGGGAGACCGTGACCCTGCAGACCCGCATCACTTTGCGGCCCAGGGACGGCATGAAGATGCGGCTGGAGAAGCGGGAGCTCGCTTAGCGCCCACTTCAACCGTCATCCCCCGCTGGAGCGAAGCGGAATGCGGGGGATCCATGAACACTGACCCTAGACGGTGTTCATGGGTGGCCCGAACAAGTCGGGCCATGACGAAAAAAGAAGGAGCGTCAGGCGTAGAGGTTGAGTTTCGGATCGACCCGTGGATCGTAGGGTTGCGCCGAGGCTTGGCCGGTCTCAGTCGGGTTGGTCTGGTCGGGGTTCAGCTGCGGCTGGGTGGTCCCGCCGGGTTGCTGAACCGCGTTGGCGCCCGGGAGCTGGCTCAGGCTGCCGCCGAAGGTGACCGCCGGCGTCCCTTGGCCGGGTCCGGGTGAAGCGCTCGAACCCGACTTGGGATCGGCGTTCGGACTGCCCGGCGGATGCGCCGGGTTGATGTCCTTCTTGGCCAGCGCCACGTCGGCGCAGTCCATGCAGACGAAGCCGTTGACCACCTGGATTGTCATGGCAGGCCCTTCTGCTGCGCTTTTCCTGTTAGTCGAAGCGGCTTAACAGCCGGTTTCATCGCTCAACCCGAGGATTCGCCAGCCTATGTCCCAGCGCCTGACCGGCCATCATGTCGCGGTGCTGCTGGGCGGCCTCTCGTCCGAGCGGGAGGTGTCGCTGGTCTCCGGCCGCGAATGCGCCGACGCGCTGGAGCGGCTGGGCGCCACGGTCAGCCGCGTCGACGCCGGCCGCGACCTGGCCGAGGTGCTGACCCGGCTCAAGCCCGACGTGGTGTTCAACGCCCTGCACGGCATCTGGGGCGAGGACGGATCGGTGCAAGGGGTGCTTGAGACCCTGGCGCTGCCCTACACCCATTGTGGCGTGCTGGCCTCGGCGCTGGCCATGGACAAGGTCAAGGCCAAGGCGGTGATGGCGGCCGCCGGCGTCATCGTGCCGGGCGGCGGCCTGTTCGACCGCTTCAAGGCCGCCCGCGAGCACGTCATGGCCCCGCCCTATGTGGTGAAGCCCAACGCGGAGGGCTCCTCGGTCGGGGTGTTCCTGGTCTTCGAAGGCGCCAACGGCCCGCCGCAGGAACTGGTCGCACCGTCCTGGACCTTCGGCGACCAGGTGTTGATCGAGCCCTATATCCCGGGCCTGGAACTGGCCGTGGCGGTGATGGACGGCCAGGCGCTGACGGTCACCGAAATCGTGCCGCGCGCCGGCTTCTACGACTATGAGGCCAAGTACGGCGAGGACGGCTCGTCGCACATCATTCCGGCCCGCATGCCGGCGCAAGCCGCCCAGCGAGCGCTGCGCATGGCCGAACTCGCCCACGCCGCGCTTGGTTGCCGAGGCGTTACGAGAACCGACCTCCGTTATGACGACATTAACGACATTCTGGTCCTGTTGGAGGTCAACACCCAGCCGGGAATGACGCCCACTTCGCTCGTGCCGGAGCAGGCGGCGCACAAGGGCGTGGGGTTCGACGAGTTGGTGGGCTGGATCGTGGAGGATGCCTATGGCCGCGGCGATGCGAGGGGGATCGCCTAGCCGCGTTCGGGGCCGGGTCAGGCCCAAGGTTGCGCAGCCGCAGCGGCGCGCGGCAAAGCCGGCCAAGCCCACGAAATCGAAACCTTACGCCCCGGCCAAGCTCGCCGCCGCCCAGAGCCTGGGCCTGGCGCCACTGACGGCGGTCAGTCTGGCCGGCCTGATCGCGCTGATCGGCGTCGTCGCTGTGCTGGCCACCGATCCGCGCGTGCACCGGATGCGCGACCAGGTGGTCGCCAATATCGACGACGGCCTGATCGGGCTTGGCTTGCGCGTCGCCGCCGTGCAGGTCCAGGGCGCGACGCCGGCGGCCGCCGCCGACATCCTGAAGGCCGCGGCGCTCGGCAAGAACCAGCCGATCCTGCATCTGGACCTGAACGCCGTGCGCGGGCGGGTCGAGTCCGTAGGCTGGGTCAAGTCGGCCAAGGTCATCCGGCTATTGCCCGACACCATTGTCATCGCCGTCACCCAGCGCCAGACCATGGCGGTCTGGCAGCACGCCGGCCGCAACCTGGTCATCGACAGCGAGGGCCGCACCATCCCCGAAGCCGACCCCGGCCAGTTCACCGACCTGCCGCTGGTGGTGGGCGAGGGGGCCGACCAGGCCGCCCCGGCGGTGCTCAAGCTGCTGCATCCCCGCGGCCGGCTGATGGAACGGCTGGACGCCATCGTCCGCGTCGACGACCGCCGCTGGGACCTGCGCACCAAGGACGGCGGGCTGATCGAGCTGCCGGCCGACAACGAGGCCGCCGCGCTCGACCAGCTCGACAAGCTCGACCAGCAATCGCGAATTCTCGATCTCGGCTTCGCGCGCATCGACCTGCGCGATCCGGATCTGGTGGCCGTGCGTCCGCGCGACGCCGGCCCGAACGCTCCGCCGGCGGCCAACGGCGCATGAACACCTTGACTGTGGAGAGCTTTAAGATGTCGCGGCTTGAGGATCGGCGGGAAGCCCGGGATGGGCTGAAGGGCCTGGCGGGACGCCAACCGGTGGTGGCGGCGCTCGACCTCGGCGCCTCGAAGGTCACTTGCTTCATCATGAAGCCGGGCGGCATCAACCGCGAGGCCCACACCCTGCAGACCGCTGGCGTTGGCCACGTACAGTCGCGCGGCGTGCGCGGCGGCTCCATCGTCAACATGGACGAGGCCACCGACGCTATCGCGCAGGCGGTCGAACGCGCCGAGACGGTCGCTGGGGTCAGCGTCCAGGGCGTCGCCGTGACCACCTCCGGCGGCCAGCTGGCCAGCCACAGAGTCGCTTCCGAAATCCCCCTGGGCTCGCGGCCGATCTCCGATGTCGACCTCAGCCGCGCCATCTCCGCGGCGGTGGCCCAGGTGCGCCTGCCCGGCCGGCGGCTGATCCATCTGCTGCCCATCACCTGGTCGGTGGACTCTCAGCGCGGCGTGCGCGATCCGCGCTCGATGTTCGGCAAGGTGCTCAGGCTCGACCTGATGGTGGTCTCGATCAGCGAGGCCATGTTCCAGATGCTCGGCTTCTGCGTCGAGCGCGCTCACTTGGAGTTCCGCGGCGTCGTCGCCGCGCCGTTCGCGTCCGGCCTGGCGGCGCTCGAGGACGACGAGATGGACCTGGGCTGCATCTGCCTGGACATGGGCGGCGGCTCGACCTCGGTGGCGGTGTTCGCGGGCGGCTCGCTGGTGCATGTCGACAGCCTCGCCGTCGGCGGCGGCCACGTGACGGCCGACATCGCGCGCGGCCTCTCCACCTCCATCGCCGGCGCCGAGCGGATCAAGACCCTGCACGGCTCGGCCATCGCCTCGGCCAACGAGGACCGCGAAATGATCGAGGCGCCGCCGCGCGGCGACGATCCGGGCGCCGGTCCGGTGATCGCGCCGCGCTCGCTGCTCAAGGGCATTATCGCGCCGCGCGTCGAGGAGACGCTGGAGCTGCTGCGCGAACGCCTGCGCGCGGCCGGCGCGCCGCTGGAGCCCAGCGCCGGCGTGGTGCTGACGGGGGGCGCCAGCCAGCTCGCCGGCGTCCGCGAAGTGGCCGTGCGGGTATTCGACCGTCCGGTGCGTCTTGGCCGGCCGAGGCGGGTGCCGCACCTGGCCGACGCCGCCTCCGGCCCAGCCTTCTGCGCTGCCGCCGGGGTGCTGCAGCGCGCCGCCTTCGGCCCCCGCGAAGCGGTGACCTACAAGCCCAAGGGTGGACGCTCGCGCTCGGCCATGCCCGACGCCCACGCCACGCCACTGACCCGCGCCGCGGTCTGGCTGCGCGACAACCTCTGAACAGAGATTCGTTCCGCCTGGGGAACAAGACTAAGGCGGAAATGGGTCGCGACGTCTGGGCTTCGAGCGTCGCAACCGCTTTCGAATCAACAATTTTGTCGTGCGACAAAGTCGACGCGCCGCCGACTCAGGCTAATGCGATTAACCACCGATTAACGTTAGTAAGCGCTGAATCAGGTCATCCGTCGCGGGCCCGGCAGACGGGTCGCCGGACGTCGCCGCAGTACGGAAGTTAGGACGAGGGGTCCCCATGGCTATTCACCTTTCCGCGCCGCGGACCACTGAACTGAAGCCGCGTATCGTGGTCTTTGGCGTCGGGGGCGCGGGCGGCAACGCCGTCAACAACATGATCGAGTCGGGCCTCGAGGGGGTCGAGTTCGTCACCGCCAACACCGACGCCCAGCAGCTGTCGCGCTCGTTGACCGAACGACGCATCCAGCTCGGCGTCATGGTGACGCAAGGGCTGGGCGCTGGCGCCCATCCCGAGATCGGCATGTCGGCGGCCGAGGAGTCCGGTCTTGAGATCGGCGAACATCTCGACGGCGCGCACATGGTGTTCATCACCGCCGGCATGGGCGGCGGCACCGGCACCGGCGCAGCCCCGATCATCGCCAAGACCGCCCGCGAGCGCGGCATCCTGACCGTGGGCGTCGTCACCAAGCCCTTCACCTTCGAAGGCCGCCACCGCATGCGGCTGGCCGACGCAGGCATCGCCGAGCTGCAACGTTACGTCGACACCCTGATCGTCATCCCCAATCAGAATCTGTTCCGCATCGCCAACGAGCGCACCACCTTCACCGAGGCCTTCGCCATGGCCGACCAGGTGCTGCATTCCGGCGTCCGCTCGATCACCGACCTGATGGTGCTGCCCGGCCTGATCAATCTCGACTTCGCCGACGTCCGCACGGTGATGACCGAGATGGGCAAGGCGATGATGGGCACCGGCGAAGCCTCCGGCGAGGACCGCGCCCTGGTCGCCTCGCAGAACGCCATCGCCAATCCGCTGCTCGACGAGGTCTCGCTCAAGGGCGCCCGCGCCGTGCTGGTCAACGTGACCGGCGGGCTGGACATGACCCTGCTCGAGGTCGACGAGGCGGCCAACGCCATTTCCGACCAGGTCGATCCGGAAGCCAACATCATCTTCGGCGCCGCCTTCGATCCCTCGCTCGAGGGCAAGATCAGAGTTTCCGTGGTCGCCACCGGCATGGACGGCCAGTCGATCGCCGCCATCGAGCCCAAGCCCGCCCGGGCCAGCCAGCCGGCGCTTGCGCCGATGACCATCCGCGAACCGGCGCCGGCCGCCGTTCCGGTCCGCGAGCCGGTCACGGCCAGCGCCAGCGTCGCCACGGTCCAGCCGCAGCCCGAGCGCGTCATCGAGCCAGTGACCGCCGCCGAGACCGCGCCCAGCGCCGGCGGGCTCGACCTCGCCGCCGAGTTCAAGCCGGTCTTCACCCGCGATGCGCCGCTTAGCCTGGACCAGGGCGACCTCTACGAAGCCCCGGCCGCCATCGAGCCCGAACGCACCGCCGCCAAGGCGGAGCCCGAGGTCGAGGAAGAGGGCCTCTTGCTGCACAGCCACGTGCCGATCGGCGACGAACGCCAGCAGAAGAACGGCTGGAAGATTCCCAGCCTGTTCGGCGGACGCGCCCGCAACGACCAGCCGCCGCCGCTGCGCGACTACCGCGGCGATCCGACGCCGGTCCTGCAGGCCCGCGCCGCCGCCAGCGCCCAGGCCGCCCTGCAACCCGCGCCCGAGGCGCAGGCCGACGCCGGCGAAGACCTGGAAATCCCCTCCTTCCTGCGCCGTCTGGCCAACTAGGACCGACATACAAAGCCTTTATGGGTGGCGACGAAAGCCCCTTCTCCGTTTCGGGGAGGGGGCCGACGTCGGACGGCCGGACCTAAATTCTCCAAACAAAATCAAAGACTAAACCTCGAAACATTCGGACACGTTAGTTGAGTTGCCGCATCGAGGGCATCACCCTAATCCGTCAGGCTTGGCTTTTGGCGACTCCGTTCGCCCCCTTGGCATAGGCGGTCCAGACTTGGCGACATCGGCGGTCTTCCAGCACACCCTCGGCGCCTCCGTCGTCTTCGAAGGCGTCGGCCTGCACAGCGGCCAGTCCATGACCTGCGCCCTGCGTCCGGCTGCAGTGGGCGCCGGCGTCACCTTCATCCGCACCGATCTTGCCGGCGACAATCGCATTCCCGCCCGCGCCGAGGCGGTGATCCGCACCCAGCTTGGCACCGTGATCGGCAACGCCGCCGGCGCCGAGGTCTCGACCATCGAGCACCTGATGTCCGCCTTTGCGGCGCTTGGCGTCGACAACGCCATCGTCGAGCTGGACGGCCCCGAGCTGCCGATCATGGACGGCTCGGCCGAGCCTTTCGTGCGCCTGATCGACCAGGCCGGCGTCGAGTCCCAGAACGCGCCGCGCCACTATATCGAGATCGTCGAGCCCATCGAGGTGATCGACGGCGACAAGCGCGCCGCCCTGGTTCCCGCCGACCGCTTCGAAATGGCCTTCGAGATCGACTTCGCCAGCGCCGCGATCGGCGGCCAGCGCATCGACATCGTGCTCGACGAGGAAGCCTTTCGCGACGGACTGGCGGCCAGCCGCACCTTCGGCTTCCTGCATGAGGTCGAGGCGCTGCGGAAGGCCGGGCTCGCCCGCGGCGGTTCGATGGACAACTGCCTGGTCATCGACGGCGACCAGTTGATGAATCCCGAAGGCCTGCGCTCGAGCGACGAATTCGTCCGCCACAAGGCCCTGGATGCGCTTGGCGACCTCTATCTGCTCGGCGCGCCGCTGATCGGCCGATTCGAGGGCGTACTCGCCGGCCACACCTTGAACAACGCACTGGCCCGTGCGGTTCTGGCCCGTCCCGAGGCCTGGCGCACCCGGCTCTATGCCGAAGCGCTGGCCGAGGCGGTCTGACACACCTCCAGGCGCCGCCATCCGGTTTGCGCGCCGCCGGAGCTAGTGTAGAAGCCTCACTTCCTAAGCTCCGTCTTCCTTTGGCGCGGGGGCGTCTTGTCGAGGTCATCGTCCGTGCTCGCTAAGGTTCGGGTTCTTCCCGCATTTGCCGTTGTTCTCGTCCTGGCCATCGGCCTCGGCGGCTGCAATCTTCTGAGTCCGAAGAAGAAGACGGACACCACCTACGCCGACCAGCCGGTGGAACAGCTCTATTCGGTCGGCGCCGAGCGCCTCGACGCGCACCGCTGGGGCGAGGCGATCACCTATTTCAAGGAGGTGGAGCGCCAGCACCCCTATTCGGAATGGTCCAGGCGGGCGATCCTGATGGAGGCCTACGCCCACTATCAGTCGAACAGCTATGACGACGCCATCGCCGACGCCAATCGCTTCATCGAGCTCTATCCGGGCAACGGCTCGGCGTCCTACGCCTATTTCCTGAAGGCGGAGTGCTATTTCGAGGAGATCCTCGACGTCGGCCGCGACCAGGCCGCCACCGAGTTGGCCGCCAACTCGATGCGCGAGGTTTCGCGCCGCTTCCCGCACACCGAATACGCCTCCGACGCGCGGCTGAAGATCGACATGATCAACGACCAGCTGGCCGGCAAGGAAATGACTATCGGCCGCTACTATCTGCGCAGCGGCGACACCCTGGCGGCGATCGGCCGCTTCAAGCTGGTGATCGAGCGCTACCAGACCACCAGCCACACGCCCGAGGCGCTGGAGCGGCTGGTCGAGGCCTATATGACCCTGGGCCTAGTCGAGGAGGCCAAGCGGAACGCCGCGGTGCTCGGCTACAACTATCCCGGCGACTATTGGTACCAGGCCGCCTATCGCCTGATGACCGACAAGGGCTACACGCTTTCGGTGAAGCCGAACGGCCGGACCGGCCGGGGCTTTTTCAGCCGCGCGTCGAACTTCTTCTCGCCGCCGCCGATTTCGCCGCCGGAATCGCAGCTCGCCCAGCCGGACCAGTCGCCGGCCGCGGTCATGAGCAACGCGACGACGCCGGCGCCGTCTCCCGCCCCGGCCGGGCCAAAGCATCACTGGTGGGATCCCCTGCACCTGGAAAAGGCCCCACCGCCGCCTACGAGCTAGGCGGCCGGTCCGCTCGTCAATGCGGTTGACGTGCGCGCAATTGCGGCGATCCTCAGGCCCATGCTGATCGGGCTGGCCATCCGCGACGTGGTCTTGATCGAGACCCTCGACCTCGCCTTCGGGCCGGGCCTGACCGCGCTGACCGGCGAGACCGGGGCCGGCAAGTCGATCATCCTCGACGCGCTGGGCCTGGCCACCGGCGCGCGGGCCGACGCCGGGCTGGTGCGCCGCGGCGCGACCCAGGCCCAGGCCACCGCCATTTTCTCGCTGGCCCCCGACCACCCGGCCTGGGCCTATCTGGCGGACAAGGCGCTGGGCGAGACCCCGGACGACGACCTGGTGCTGCGCCGCCAGCTGGGGGCCGACGGGCGCTCCCGCGCCTTCGTCAACGACCAGGCGACCAGCGTCGGCGTGTTGCGCGACTTAGGCGCCATGCTGCTGGAGGTGCACGGCCAACACGAGACGGTGGGCCTGCTCGATCCCCGCACGCACCGGCCGCTGCTCGACGCCTTCGGTGGACTGAAGGCGGAGACCAGCGCCGCCATCGAGACCTGGAGCGCCTGGCGCGCCGCGCGCGACCGCGCCGAGGCCCTGGCCGAAGCGGCGCAAAGGGCCGCCGCGGACACCGAGGAACTGACGCTTCGCCTCGGCGAACTCGATCGGCTCAGCCCGCGGCTTGGCGAGGAAACCGAACTGGCCGAGCAACGCGCCTTGCTGGGCGCCGGCGAAAAAGCCCTGGCCGATGTCGCCGCGGCCCGCGACGCGCTCGGCGACAGCCTGACCAGCCGGCTGGCCCAAGCCTTCCGCGCCCTGGAGCGCGCGCGCGAGCGCACCCTGCAAGCGGGGGTGAGCGCCGATGGGCCCGCCGCCCAGCACCTGGCCGAGGCGGCCGCGGCCATCGATCGCACCCTGCTGGAGGCGACCGAGGCGGTCGCCGCCATCGACACCGCCGGCGCCGCTTTCGATTTCGAACCGGACCTGCTGGAAAAGGCCGAGGAACGGCTGTTCGCCTTGCGCGCCATGGCCCGCAAGCTTGGTGTCGCTGTCGATGACCTGCCCGACCGCCGCACCGCCTTCGCCGAGGCCCTGCGCGCCGGCGAGACCAGTCAGGCGGCGTTGCAGGCCGCCGAGGCGAAAGCGGCCGCCGCCCGCGCCGCCTATCTGGGCGCCGCCAAGGCCCTGACCGCCGCCCGCCGCGCGGCCGGCGATCGGCTGGCCGCCGCCGTCGAGGCGGAACTGGCGCCGCTGAAGCTCGACAAGGCCCGGTTCCGTGTCGCCGTCGAGCCTTTGCCTGAGGACCGCGTCGGGCCGTCCGGCGCCGACCGCGTCGCCTTTGAAGTCTCCACAATTCCCGGCGCGCCGTTCGGAGCCCTGGACGCCATCGCCTCCGGCGGCGAACTGGCCCGCTTCGCATTGGCCCTGAAGGCTTCGTTGGCCGGTCGCGCGGACCAGACCCAACCGCTGATGATTTTCGACGAGGTCGACCAGGGCGTCGGCGGCGCCGTGGCCGATGCCGTCGGCCTGCGCCTGAAGCGGCTGGCGGCGGAGGCGCAGGTCGTGGTCGTCACCCATTCGCCGCAAGTGGCGGCCCGCGCCGACGCTCACTGGCGCGTGCTCAAGCTGGGCGAAGGCGAGCGGACCCGCTCCGGCGTCGAGGCCCTGCCGCCGCAAGCGCGCGAAGAGGAAATCGCCCGCATGCTCTCCGGCGCCGCCACCACCGACGCCGCGCGCGCGGCGGCCAGGGCGTTGCTGGGATCATGAGTCGCCGCGCCGGCGCAATAGCGCTTGAACCGATCTCGATCGAAGACAAGGCCGCGCTGTGTGCGGCGTTCGACGCCTATCTGATCGCCCACGCCGACCTGGTCGATCCCGACCGCGAATATGGTGATCCGACCGTCTATGACTATTTCGAGCTCTACTGGGTCGAGGCCGATCGTCACCCCTATTGGATCGTGGCGGATGGCGAACGCGCAGGGTTCGTTTTGGTCAACGCCCATTCCCCTTCGGGCCTGGGGACTGCCCAATCGATTGCCGAATTCAGCGTCTTTCCTGATCGACGAAGGTGTGGCCTCGGCAAGTCGGCCGCTCTGGCCAGCTTCAAACGCCATCGCGGCCAATGGGAGCTTCAGGTCTATCGCGCCAACAGCGAGGGCATGGCCTTCTGGCCAGATGCAATCGCCGCCGCGGAGATTTCAGATTGGAGCCGGATCGAACGTGACGATAGAGTCATCCATCGCTTCAAGGCGCGGTGAGGCTTATCCGGACCCAGCCAAAAGCCGCGCCAGCCGCCGATCCGGCGACGGCCCGAACGGGTTGGTGACGACGACGCCACGCCAGGCGAAGCCGTCCTGCAAATCTTCCGTCAGCAGAAAGTCGCACCGGGCTTCGACCGCCGCGGCCAGGATCAGGCTGTCATAAATCCGGAGCCCGTGGTCGGCGGTCAGGCCCAGAGCCGCTTCGAAGACGGACGGGCCGATGTCGATGACGCCCAGCCTTACGGCCCATTCACGCACGCGGTCGGCCGCTTCTGCCGGCGAAAGGCGAGCCTTGCGGACGAGTACTGCGTGAAGCTCCGCCAGCACTTGCCGCGCCGCCCACAGGACATCCTCACCGCCCGGCGTGAGAAGACGCAGGGCGATCGCGCATTTGGCGCGGTCTTCGGGCGCGCGCTCCACGCCCTCGGCGTAGGCTATGACATTGGTGTCGAGCGCCAGGCGCACGCCGCTTTCAATCGCGCTCGTAGAGTTCTTCCCGGGTCCACGGGCCGACAACCATCGGCGTCTGCGACCTCAGGCGCTTGATCAGACGCTCGTGCGCCTCCCGCCGTGATTTCTCCGCATCCGTTGCCTGATGGTCCCCAGGCGGTCCCAACTCGGCCACGGGCTCTCCGTGCGAGGTGATGGTGATCCGCGCGCCCTCGCGCGCCGCGCGCAAGAGCTTGGAGAAGCTGCGATTGGCCTCGGCGGCGGGGACAGTTAGGCTAGGCTTGCTCATGCTCACTACTGTAGTGCTTTTTGCGTGAACCTCAAGCCGGACCTCGATGACTAAATCCGTCGCCGATCTGACCGAGGCCGAAGCGGTCGAGGAGCTCACACAGCTCGCCGACGAGATCGCGGCCAATGACATCCGCTATTTCCAGGACGACGCGCCCAGCCTTTCGGACGGCGACTACGATGTCCTGAAGCGGCGCAACGCGGAGATCGAGGCGCGGTTTCCTCATCTGGTGCGGGAGAATTCACCCTCGCTGCGCGTCGGGGCGGCGCGGGCGGAGAGCTTTTCTCCGGTCGAGCACGGCACGCCGATGCTGTCGCTCGACAACGCCTTTTCCGACGAGGACGCCGTCGAGTTCGACGCCCGCGTCCGCCGCTTCCTCAGGCTGGGCGACGAGGTGGTCGCCTATACCGCCGAGCCGAAGATCGACGGCCTCTCCGCCTCGCTGCGCTACGAGCGCGGCGTGCTGGTCCAGGGGGCGACGCGCGGCGACGGCCGGGTCGGCGAGGATGTGACCGCGAACCTGCGCACTATCGGCGAGATCCCGCAGCGGCTGAAGGGCTCCGGCTGGCCCGACCTGATCGAGGTGCGTGGCGAGGTCTATTTCGGCCATGACGACTTCGCCGCCCTGAACGCCGCGGCCGAAGCCGCCGGCCAGCGCACCTATGTCAATCCGCGCAACGCCGCCGCCGGCTCGCTGCGCCAGATCGACTCCAAGATCACCGCCCAGCGGCGTTTGCGCTTCTTCGCCTATGCCTGGGGCCTGCTCAGCGCCCGCTTCGCCGAGACCCAGTCACAGGCGCTGACGGCGCTTAAGTCCTGGGGGTTCCAGGTGACGCCACAGGCCGCGCGGGTCGAAGGCGCCGAGGGTCTGCTCGCAGCCTATGCCAAAATGGAGACGCTGCGGCCCAAGCTCAGCTTCGACATCGACGGCGTGGTCTACAAGGTCGACCGGCTGGATTGGCAGGGTCGGCTGGGCTTCGTCTCCCGCTCGCCGCGCTGGGCGGTGGCGCGCAAGTTCCCGGCCGAACAAGCCAGGACCGTGTTGCAGGCCATCGACATCCAGGTCGGCCGCACCGGGGCCGTCACCCCGGTGGCGCGGCTCACCCCGGTCACCGTCGGCGGCGTGGTGGTGGTCAACGCCACCCTGCACAATGCCGACGAGATCGCGCGCAAGGACCTGCGCATCGGCGACACGGTGATCATCCAGCGCGCCGGCGACGTCATCCCGCAGATCGTCAGTGTGGTGCTCGACGAGCGACCGAAGCGCACCAAGGCGTACGAATTTCCGACCCACTGCCCGTGCCCGCTGCACTCAGCCCTGGCGCGCGAGACCACGGCCTCCGGCGCCGAGACGGTGGTGCGCCGCTGCACCGGCGAGTTCGCCTGTCCGTTCCAACGCATCGAGCACCTGATCCACTTCGTCTCGCGCCGCGCCTTCGACATCGAGGGCCTCGGCGTCAAACAGCTGCAGGCCTTCTACGACGAGGGCCTGATCACCGAGCCCGCCGACATCTTCCGCCTCGGGCGCAATGAAGAGGCGCTCTCGATCCTGCGCGAGCGCGACGGCTACGGCGAGACCTCGGTGGCCAATCTGGTGCGCGGCATCGAAGCCCGGCGCAGCATAGCGCTCGACCGCTTCATCTATGGCCTCGGCATCCGCCACATCGGCGAAACCACCGCGGTGACCATGGCGCGCGGCTATCTGAGCGCGCCGGCCTTCCTGGAGGCGATGGACAGGGTCGCCGACCGCGACCCCGAGGCGATGGCCGAGCTGGACGCGCTGGACCAGGTCGGCGGGGCGGTGATCGAGGCGGCGGCGGCCTTCTTCGCCGAGGATCATAACCGTCGCATGGTCGCCAATCTGGTCGACCAGCTGCACATCCTCGACGCCGAGGCCCCGAAGACCGACACGGCGGTGGCCGGCAAGACGGTGGTGTTCACCGGCGCGTTGGAACGCCTGACCCGCGACGAAGCCAAGGCCCAGGCCGAAGCCCTCGGCGCCAAAGTGGCCTCCTCGGTATCGAAAAAGACCGACATCGTCGTGGCGGGGCCTGGCGCCGGCTCGAAACTGAAAACCGCCGCTGAGTTGGGCCTGCAGGTGCTGACCGAAGACGAGTGGCTGGCCCTTATTAATCCGTCATCCCCCGCTGGAGCCGCGTAGCGGCGGAATGCGGGGGACCCATGAACACGGGAGAAGCCGTTGATGCGCGGCGG
>JBEPUW010000022.1:0-66613 GCA_041691315.1 Caulobacteraceae bacterium
GGGACTTCCACCCTCTCCTCCTCGCCGGCCTCCCGGCGCACTGTCCCCAATTTCGAGTGGGTGGGCCTGACAAAGCCGGGCCATGACGGGTTACTCAGCCCTCTCCGTCCTCGGCTTTCGCCTCGCCAGCGGGTGGCTCTGTTCCATCACCGTGCGCAGGCGGCCCTGGACGACGTGTGTGTAGATCTGGGTGGTGGCGATGTCGGCGTGGCCTAGCAGTTTCTGGACGGTGCGCAGGTCGGCGCCGCCTTCGAGCAGGTGGGTGGCGAAGGCGTGGCGCAGGCCGTGCGGGCTGATTTTTGTCGGGTCGATGCCGGCGACCAGGGCCGCCTCGTCGAGCAGCTGAGAGAAGCGCCGACGGGTGAGCCGTCCGCCACCCGAGCGCGACGGAAAGAGCCAGGGGCTGTCGGTCGCGCCCTTGGGGTAGAAGCTCTTGCGCACCGGCAGATAGGCCTTAACCGCCGTCCGCGCCGGGGCATTGAGGGGCGCCAGCCGCTCCTTGCCGCCCTTGCCCTTGACGATCAGATAGGCCGGATCGCGCGCCAGGGCGGCGACCGGCAACGCCAGCAATTCGGAGATGCGCAGGCCGGAGGCGTAGAGCAGCTCGACCATGCAGCCGAGGCGCAGGCCGGCCGCCCCGTCCCTGGCGGTGGCCGCCGCGATAAGCCGATCCATCTCGGCGCGGCTGAGCACATGCGGCAGCGGCCGGCCCTTTTTCGGCGCATCGACCCGGCGCGACGGGTCGTCCTTGCGCCAGCCCTCGCCAAGCGCGAAGCGGTAGAGGCCGCGCACGGCGGCGCGACGCCGCGCGGCTGTGGCGGGGGCCAGACCAAGCGCGCCCATGCGCTCGAAATAGGCTTCGATGTCCTCCGGCGCGGCCGAGGCCAGGTCGCGTTTGCGGCTCTTGAGAAACCCTTGCGCGTCGGCCAGGTCCTTGCCGTAGGCGGTTAGCGTGTTGCGGGCCGCTGCCCGCTCGACGGCCATCATTTCGAGGAAGGCTTCGACCCAGCCCTCGCCCCCCATCAGCGGCTCTCCAGACCCAGCAGCCCCTCGATGGCGAAGGCCTGGGCGTCGCTTTTCAGGCCGGCGTGGTCGAGGTCGCGGATCAACCGGGCGCGGTCTGTGGCGCCCGGACCGTCCGCGCCGCCCGGCTCGGCGGCCGAGAGCGCCAGCAGCGCCGTATCGCCGCGCACCCCGGCGTCGGCCGCCGCGTCGAGCAGCAGCAGGCGCGCCGGGGCGACCGCACTGGCGCCGAGCGGGAAGTCGATGAAGGCGGCGCGCGAGGGGCCATTCGCTGGCCAACCCAGGGCCAGGACGAAGGCGGCGGCGGCCTGGGCTCGGATGGCGGCCTTGGGATCTGGCCCTGCGCCGCGCTCGATCAGCCGGTCGAGGGTCGGTCCGTCGGCGGCGGCCGCACCCACGGCGATGGCGGCATCGAGAATGGCCAGGTCGGTGGCGTCGGCGCCAGGAATCGCATCGCCGGTCAGGCTGGCGCGGATGGCCTTGGCTGTGGCCAGGTCGCCGGCCGCCAGCGCCGCGGCGGCGAGCTGCACCGGGTTCTGCAGCGGCGCCTTGGTCGTGACCAGCTGGACGATGGTCGGCAGGGCCAGGCGCGATGCGGCCTGGAAGCCGCCAGCGCTCTTGGCCTTGCGCAGGCCCGCGAGCACGTCGGCCTCGAGCGGCGTGGTGACCGCGGCCGGAGCGGCGCTGGCGCTGGCCAGGTGGGCGGCGATGGCCGGGGCGGCGCCGTCTAGGGCGGCGGCGAGGTCGAGCTTCAGCTGCTGGGACATGGCGTAATCGAGGCCGTTGTCGAGCGCGGCCGGACCCGGATCGCCGGCGCCGGCGATGATCACCGCGATCAGGCGATCGAAGGTCGGGTCGGGGCCTTGTTGGTCGGCCAGGCTGGCCGAAAGCTGGGCGGCGGGCTTGCCGCCGCGGGCCTGGCAGAAGGCGCGCAGCTTCAGCCAATAAGAGCCGCCGCGCTCGACCGCCAGGGCGTCGCCGATGGCGCAGGCCTTGTCGTCCTGGTCGCCGATCAGGGCGGCCTCGGCGGCGGTCTGCGACAGCGCGGCGCTGTTGGAGACGCCGGCGGTGCGATCGAGGATCGCAGCGGCCTCGTCAGCGTCGCCAAGCGCCAGCAGCGCGCGGGCGCGAGCCGCGGCCAGCTCGGTGTCGGCGCCCGCCCCGTCCGGCGCCGCGGCGGCCGCGCCAAGGATGCGACGGCCGAGCGCCGCGCCCGCCGGCGACAGCGGATGGTCGGCCAGGGTTGGGATGATCACCCGCGCCAGATTGGCCGAGGAGCCCTTCCACAGATCCGCCCCGAGCCCGGTGTCGCGCCCGGCCGAGAACAGATCGAGCGGACTTAGCGGCTGGATCTGCACCGAAGGCGCGGGCGGTGGCGGGGGTTGGTCGGGCGGTGATGGCACGGGTGCGGGCGGGGCGGTTGGGGCGGCCGGAGAGGAAGCGGCGGGTGCTACGGAAGGTTGGTTGGCCGGGGGCGGCGGTGGCGAAGGCTCCTGGGCCAGAGCTGGACCCGCCATGGCCGCCAAAGCCGCCGCGCAAATATAAGTCGTCATCCCCCGCTGTAGCGAAGCGGAACGCGGGGGACCCATGAACACTGACCCTGGACGGTGTTCATGGGTGGCCCGAACAAGTCGGGCCATGACGAGATGATATTGCGCTAGTCCCTTCGTCATCAGTTCCCTGTCGTTCATCGCCGCAAACGCCGCCAATCTTGGCGCGCATCCCCATCGTCGTGTAAAGCGCCAAGGGCGATGATCAAGCTTCAGCCATGCCGAATGCGTTAAGCATCGAGCCCGCCATGCGGAAGCGCACCATTGCGCTGGTCGGGCTGATGGGCGCCGGCAAGTCGAGCATCGGCCGCCGGCTGGCCCAGGCGCTCGATATGCCGTTCAAGGACGCCGACGAGGAGGTCGAGCGCGCCGCCGCCCGCTCGGTCTCGGAAATCTTCGAATATCTCGGCGAGGCCGCCTTCCGCGACGGCGAAAGGCGGGTAATCGCGCGGCTGCTCGACGATCCGCCGCACGTGCTGGCCACAGGCGGCGGCGCCTTCATGAACGCCGAGACCCGGGCGCTGATCGGCCAGAAGGCGATCTCGGTCTGGCTGAGGGCCGATATGGAGGTGCTGCTGCGCCGGGTGGCGCGGCGAACCGACCGGCCACTGTTGAAGGACGGCGATCCCCGCGCCGTGCTCGAGGCGCTGGCCCTGCAACGCAACCCCATCTATGCGCTGGCCGACATCGCCGTGGACTCGGTGGAGACCGCCCACCAGGCGACGGTGCAGGCCATACTCGACGCGCTCAGGGCGCGGTTGCCGGTGGCGGGCGAATGACCCGCTGCATCAGCATCGGCCTTGGCGAGCGCGCCTATGAGGTGGTGATCGGACCGGGCCTGATCGACGCGGCCGGCAGCCACATCGCGCCCCTGCTGCCGAGCGGCCGCACGGCGGTGGTCACCGACGAGACGGTCGCCGGCCATCATGGCGAGCGGCTGATGGCCTCGCTGGCGGCGGCCGGGCTGGACGCCAGCCTGATCACCATCCCGCCCGGCGAAGCCTCGAAGACTTTCCGCGGCCTGGAGTCACTGCTGCATCAGCTGCTGGCGCTCAAGCTCGATCGCGGCGACCTGATCACCGCCTTCGGCGGCGGCGTGGTCGGCGACCTGGCCGGGTTCGCGGCCGCCATCTACAAGCGCGGCATCGACTTCGTGCAGATCCCGACCACCTTGCTGGCTCAGGTGGATTCCTCGGTCGGCGGCAAGACCGCGATCGACACCCCGCACGGCAAGAACCTGGTCGGCGCCTTCCATCAGCCGCGTCTGGTGCTGGCCGACCTGGACGTGCTGGCCACCCTGTCCTTCCGCGAGATCAAGTGCGGCTACGCCGAGGTGATCAAATACGGCATGCTCGGCGACGTCGATTTCTTCGCCTGGCTGGAGGCGAACGTGCTGGACGTGCTGATGACCGACCTGGAGGCGCTGACCCACGCCGTGGCCAGGTCGGTGGAGATGAAGGCCGAGATCGTCATCGAGGACGAGCGCGAACAGGGCCGCCGCGCCTTGCTCAATCTGGGCCACACCTTCGGCCACGCGCTGGAGACCGAGGTCGGGTTCGGCGACCAGCTGCTGCACGGCGAGGCGGTGGCGCTGGGCTGCGCCCAGGCCTTTCGCTTTTCCGCAGGCCAAGGCCTCTGTTCGGCCGCCGACGCGGCCCGCGTCGAGGCGGCGCTGGCGGAGGCCGGCCTGCCGGTGCGGCTGGCGCAGGTCTCCAAACATCCGTTTAAGGCCGACGCGCTGATGGCCCACATGGCCCAGGACAAGAAGGCCGAAGGCGGCCGGCCCACCCTCATTCTCGCCCGCCGCATCGGCGAGGCGTTTGTCGCCAAGGATGTCGATCCGACAGTCTTGCGAAATTTCCTGATCGAAGAAGGCGCGGCTCCATGATCGCAGAGCTCTTGGCCATCACTCCGGTGATCGTCTTCCTGTTGGCGCTTTCGGGGGTGTTCTCGGCCGCCGAGACCTCGCTGACCGGGGCCAGCCGCGGGCGCATGCACCAGCTGGAACGCGACGGCGACCGCGCTGCCGTGCGGGTCAACCGGCTGATCGGCAACCGCGAGCAGATGATCGGCTCGGTGCTGCTGGGCAACAATCTGATCAACATCCTGGCCTCGGCCCTGGTCACCGAAGTGCTGGAGCAGACCTTCCACGGCGGCCTGGGCGTCGCCGTCGCCACCATCCTGATGACCATACTGGTGCTGGTCTTCGCCGAGGTGCTGCCCAAGACCCTGGCCATCCTCAGGCCGGACGACGTGGCGCGCTGGCTGTCCGGGCCAACCGAGGTCGCGGTCTTTCTGTTCGGGCCGGTGGTCAAGACCGTCCAGGCCTTTGTGCGCGTCACGCTTCGGCTTTTCGGCGTCAATGTGAACATCGAGACCGGGGCGGCCGAGGCGCACGAGGAGATCCGCGGCGCAGTCGAATACCACCACTCCGAAGGCTCGGTCGAAGGCGGCGACCGGCGCATGCTGGGGGGCGTGCTCGACCTCGCCGACATGGACGTCAACGAGATCATGGTGCACCGCAAGTCGATGGCCATGCTGGACGCGGCGCTGGCCCCGCGCGAACTGGTCAACCAGACCTTGGCCGCGCCGCACACCCGCCTGCCGCTCTATCGCGGCGAGCCGGAAAACATCATCGGGGTGCTGCACGCCAAGGACCTGCTGCGCGCCATCGCCACCATCGAGGGCGGTGTCGATGCGCTGGATATCGCCTCGCTGGCGCGCGAGCCCTGGTTCATCCCCGACACCACCAAGCTGAAGGACCAGCTGGCCGCCTTCCGCAAGCGGCGCGAGCATTTCGCCCTGGTGGTCGACGAATACGGCGCGCTGCAGGGTCTGGTGACGCTGGAGGACATCATCGAGGAGATCGTCGGCGAGATCGAGGACGAGCACGACCTGGTCGCCGAGGGCGTGCGCCGGCAGCCGGACGGCTCGGCCAATGTCGACGGCTCGGTGAGCATCCGCGAGCTGAACCGGGCCATGGACTGGGACCTGCCCGACCAGGACGCCGTCACCGTCGCCGGCCTGGTCATCCACGAGGCCCAGGCCATCCCCGACGTCGGCCAGACCTTCATCTTCCACGGCCACCGCTTCCAGATCATGCGCCGCCAACGCAACCAGATCACCGCCTTGCGGGTGTGGCCCCGGCTGGAGGAAGAGGCGCCGAACGCCAAGGGCTGAAGCTGCGGATCAAGCCCACTCGTCATGGCTCGACTTGTTCGGGCCACCCATGAACACCGTCTAGGGTCAGTGTTCATGGATCCCCCGCATTCCGCGGCTGAAGCCGCTCCAGCGGGCGATGACGGGTTGGCTTGGGGTCGCCAGCGAACCCTTCCGCCAACCACCGCCGCGGCCAAAATCGTTTGCGATCCTGTAAAATCTATGCGACTTGGCAAGGTCGAATGACGTTTTGGTTCGGTCGCTATCCCTGCTCGGTTTTGGTCGAGCCCCGGACCTGCCCCTCGATCCTCTTCGAAATTTTGGCCGCGTCGCCGACTGGTGCGGCGTGTACTTTTTAAACTGGAATATACGACATATGGCTACCGGAACTGTGAAGTGGTTCAACGCCCAAAAGGGTTTTGGCTTCATCCAACCTGACGCGGGCGGCAACGACGTTTTCGTCCACATCTCCGCCGTCGAACGCGCGGGCCTCGGCTCGCTCCACGAAGGCCAAAAGATCAGCTACGAGCTGGAAAAAGACGGCCGCAGCGGCAAGACCGCGGCGGGCCAACTGGCCAGCGCGTAAAGCGACCGGCCGTCGACCCGAATTCGGTTCGACATGGCGGACTATGCGGACGGGTCGGCTTAACCGCCGGCCCGTCTAGCCACCCGCCCTCTTTAAGACGCCTCTCCGGGCGCCAGCGCCTTCAGCGACAGGGCGTGCACCGGGCCGGCCAGCTCCTCGGCCAGCGCCGCATAGACGGCGCGCTGACGCTGCACCCGGCCCAAACCTGCGAACGCGCCGGCGACGATGACGACGTTAAAGTGGCTTTCTCCGCCTGGAGCGGCGCCCGCATGACCATGATGGCGCGCGCTATCGTCTTCAATATCCAGGCTTTCTGGTGAAAAAGCCGCTTCGAGCTTGGTTCTGATGGCTTCGGTGGCGGCGCCCATTAGAGTCGGCTCCAAATTCACTGCTGTCAATTCTTGAAAGCAACAGCTTCCAACGCATACTTCGGGACATGAGCGGCGCGTTTCAATACCGACCAAAGTTCGTCGACATCCGGGTTCGTCCGCCGAAACCCGATGAGGACGCACGCGCCGATGATGTCAATGCGCTGAAGCCGGGCGAGCGCGCCTGCGACCATCCCGGATGCCGCCTGGCCGCCGCCACCCGGGCTCCGAAATCGCGCCATCTGCTGAACGAGCACTACTGGTTCTGCACCCCGCACGCCGCCGACTATAACCGCCACTGGGACTTCTTCTCCGGCATGAACGACGCCCAGGTGCGCGCCTATCAGGCCGGCTCGGCCACCGGCGACCGGCCGACCTGGGCCTTCGAGGCGTCGCGGCGCTCGCGCGAGGCGATGGCCGCGCGCTCGTCCACCGACCGCGCCTTCGCCGATCCTTTCGGCCTGTTCGCCGCCGCGCGGCGCCGCGCGGAGCAGGCGGCGCAGGAGCGCAAGATCGGCAAGATCGAGCGCGGCGCCCTGGCCGACCTCGACCTGGACGCCAGCGCCCAGCCGCAGGCGATCCGGGCGCGCTATATCGAGCTGGTCAAACGCTGCCACCCTGACGCCAACGGCGGCGACCGCTCGGCCGAGCACAAGCTGCAGCGGGTCATCCGCGCCTATCAGGCGCTGCGCAAAGCCAAGATGGCCTAGATCACGATGATTTTGGATGGAGATCCAAAATCATAAACGTGATCGATCACTAAGAGTTGGAGCGGGTTGCGGGCGGAAAACCGCTTCGCACTTTTCCTCAACCCGCTCGCGACCCTTACGTAACCCGGCATTTTGCGCCTTCCCCCGGTTTGCAATCGCCGCCTAAACCGCTAATCGATCCGCCATGCCAAGCCTGACCGAAGAACCCGAAGACAAGCTCATCCTGCTCGCGCCCGACCAGATGGTCTCGGTGCGCGACACTTTCGGCGTCGACACCGACATGATGGTGCCGCGCTTTTCCACGCACGATCCGCACGTGCCGGACTTCGACGAGGCCTATCGCTTCGACCCGGAGACCACGCTGGCCATCTGCGCCGGCCTGGCCTTCGACCGGCGCGTGATGATCCAGGGCTATCATGGCACCGGCAAGTCGACACACATCGAGCAGGTGGCGGCGCGGCTGAACTGGCCGATGATCCGGGTCAACCTGGACAGCCACGTCAGCCGCATCGACCTGGTCGGCAAGGACGCCATCGTGCTGAAGGACGGCAAGCAGGTCACCGAATTCCGCGAAGGCATGCTGCCCTGGGCGCTGCAGCGGCCGATCCTGCTGACCTTCGACGAGTACGACGCCGGCCGGCCGGACGTGATGTTCGTCATCCAGCGCGTCCTGGAGGCGGGCGGCCGGCTGACCCTGCTCGACCAGAACCGGGTGATCCGCGCCAACCCCTATTTCCGGCTGTTCTCCACGACCAACACCATCGGCCTCGGCGACACCACCGGGCTCTATCACGGCACCCAGCAGATCAATCAGGGTCAGATGGACCGCTGGTCGATGGTCACGACGCTGAACTATCTCGCCCACGAGGTGGAGAACGAGATCGTGCTGGCCAAGAACCCCAGCTACGACACGGCCGCCGGCAAGCGCACCATCGCGGCCATGGTGCGGACGGCGGACATGACCCGCAACGCCTTCATGAACGGCGATATCTCGACGGTGATGAGCCCGCGCACGGTGATCACCTGGGCGCAGAACGCCGACATCTTTTCGGGCGACATCGCGCTGGCGTTCCGGATGACCTTCCTGAACAAGTGCGACGAGCTGGAACGGCCGACCGTGGCCGAATTCTTCCAGCGCGCCTTCGGCTCCGACCTGCCGGAGGCGGCGACGCGCACCAAGGTGACCTGAGCCGGCTCCCGGGCTGACCGGAAGGTGGCGAGATAAGGCACGGGAGATTGCACCCGACAGCAAAGCTTAGCTAGGGTGGCGGGGTCGGTCCCATCGGAAGAGTAGCCGCTTGCCCCGCCTGATCACCGCCGATCAGATCGATTTCGGACCCAAGGCGAGTACGCCGGTGGTCTCAGACACCCTGCGGTTCGTCATCCCGGTCCCCGCATTCGAAGGCGGCGGTGAGCCGCTGACGCCGCCTAAGGGCGCCGAACCCTTCTCGGACTGGGCCGGCAAGCCGATCACGGGTCGAGGCGTGGTCTTCTACAATCCCGACGACCGCTGCTATCAGGCCGCCCACGGCGATGGGAGCGAGGTGGTTATCTTCGGCTTGATCACCCGCCGCGAGGCCAGTCAGCTGGCGGCGGAGACCGCCAAATCGGCCAGCGACCCGAACCGGCTTACCCTGCCGCAGTTCAAAGCCCTGCTCGATTTCGCCGCCCACGATCTTGGCCAGATCGCCATCTACAATGCAGCCAGGGCGTCGGTCGAAAACACCATGGTCCGGGCCGGCGCCGACACCGGCATCGCGGACTACGGCCTCTATCGGCGCAGTGGCCAGGATCTGTGCGACGCGGTCTTCGTGCCGGGCGATGGGGTCTTCGAGGGCCCGGCCGCCACCCCGCAGACCTTCACCGGTGGCGCCGTGGTGGTTCACCAGGGCGGCGACGTCCACCTGGTGCAGACCACCAGCTTCGAGGCGACCTACAAGCATCCCGACGGCCGTCCGATCCAGGTGTCCGAGCTGGCCGTCCAGTCGCCCAAGTGACGCCCAAGACCCCACCGCCGGGGCGCGGGACGCCGGCGTCGGACCACCAGATCGACACCGCCCTGGTCCGCGCCCTGCTGACCGAGCAGCACCCCGACCTGGCGAACCTCGAGATCGCGCCGGCGGCGACCGGCTGGGACAACGCCATGTTCCGGCTGGGCGAGACGCTGAGCGTACGGCTGCCCCGGCGCGCCGTCGCCGCGACCTTGCTGGAGAACGAGCAGCGCTGGCTGCCGAGGCTGGCGTCCCGCCTGCCGTTGCCCGTCCCGGCGCCGGTGCGCCTGGGCGCGCCGGGTTGTGGCTATCCCTGGCGCTGGAGCGTGCTGCCCTGGCTGGATGGCGAGCCGGCCGACCTGGCGCCGCTGCGACCCGACCAGGGCCCGGTGCTGGGCGGTTTCCTGCGCACACTGCACATCCCCGCGCCACCCGGCGCGCCGTTCAACCCCAATCGCAGCATCAGCCTGCGCGCCCGGTCGGTGCTGACCGAGCCGCAGCTCGCGCGGGTGGCGGCGCGAACCGACCTGATCGACGACCGCATCGCGCGGATCTGGCGCGAGGGCCTGGCGGCCCCGATCGACGTCGCGCCCAGCTGGATGCACGGGGATCTGCACGCGCGCAACGTGCTTTCCAACCGCGGCGAGATCAGCGCGGTGATCGACTGGGGCGACATGGCGCGCGGCGATCCGGCCACCGACCTCTCCTCGATCTGGATGCTGCTGCCGGACACAGGCTCGCGCCAGCAGGCGATGGCCGCCTATGGTCCCGCGTCCGAAGCGACCTGGCGCCGCGCGCGCGGCTGGGCGGTCGCCTATGGCGCGGTGCTGATGGATGCCGGCGGCGTCGACGATCCACGCCTTGAGGCCATGGGCCGCCTGGCGCTAGAACGGCTGATCGAAGGCCCGTGACGATCCGCCGCGATTGATGAACCAAGCGGCCCGCCACGGGTTAGGCCCTTAGGAGCTTTGCCATGTTCACCCGGCCCGCCGTGCCTTATGGCTGTGCCGTGCCCGGACCGGCCGGTTCCGAGCGCAACTCGCCTTTCCAGCATCGGAGCCACCCGTGAGCGACACCCCCTTTCTGAGCGACGTCAAAACCCTGCGCGATCGTGCGCGCAAGAACATCGCCGACGGGCCAGTCAACGACACCTATGTCGGCGACGCCAAGCAGACCATCGAGATCCTGCAGGCGGTGCTGGCCACCGAACTGGTCTGCGTGCTGCGCTATACGCAGCACTCGATCATGGCCAGCGGCCTGGCCAGCGAAGGGGTCAAGGCGGAATTCGCCACCCACGCCAAGGAAGAGCAGGAACACGCCATGTCGGTGGCCGAGCGCATCAACCAGCTCGGCGGCGAACCCGACTTCAACCCCGAGACCCTGACCGGTCGTTCCGCCTCGGAGTACCAGACCGGCAAGGACCTGGTCACGATGATCCGGGAAAACCTGATCGCCGAGCGCATCGCCGTCGACCATTACCGCGAGCTGATCCGCTATTTCGGCGACAACGACCCGACCACCCGGGTCATGATCGAAGGCATCCTGGCGGTCGAAGAAGAACACGCCAGCGACATGCTCGACCTCCTGAACCTGCACGGCGGAAAGTAAGCCCCCACATCTAACCGGGTCCAGATTTGGGCGTCAAAGCGCATGAATCTGGACCTGCCGAGCTCGGCTCGGCGCCCTTAAGATTCAACCACGAAAAACACGAAAGAACACGAACGGGTAGCGGCGCGGCCGCGCGGAGCCCGCTTGCGTGAGTTCGGCGTCGAAGCTCACGTTCGTGTTTTTCGTGGTTCATTCTTCCTTTGACACCCCGCCGGCGTGCCTGCCTCACCACTCGCCCCGCTTCTTGCTGGCCTTGTTGGCCTTGCTGATGGCGATCCAGTGTTTGCGGTTGGCCTGGCGCGCCACACGGTCTTCCTTGGCCTCGAGGAAGTTGAGCTCGCGCTGGAGTTTCTTGAAGCCCCTCCAACGCGCCTCGTCCAGCGCGCCGGTCTCCAGCGCCGCGCGCACGGCGCAGCCGGGTTCGTTCTTGTGGCCGCAGTCACGGAAGCGGCACTCGCGAGCCAGGGCCTCGATGTCCTCGAAGGTCGCGTCCAGGCCGTCGCCGACCTCCAGCAGGCCGAACTCGCGCATCCCCGGCGTGTCCAGGATCAGCGCGCCGCTGGGCAGCCGCACCAGCTCACGGTGGGTGGTGGTGTGGCGCCCATGCGCATCGCCCTCGCGGATAGCGGCCGTGGCCATCACGTTTTCGCCGGCCAGGGCGTTGACCAGGGTGGACTTGCCGACCCCGGACGAACCGAGCAGAACGCAGGTCTCGCCCGGCTTTAGATAAGCCGCCAGCTCATCCATGCCCTGGCCGGTCACCACCGAGACGGCCACGACCGGCGCGCCGATGGCCACCGCCTCGGCCTCGGCGACGACGGCGTCCGGATCGGCGCAGAGATCGGCCTTGGTCAGCACCACGACGGGCTGCGCGCCGCTCTGCCAGGCGCTGGCCAGGTAGCGCTCGAGCCGCCGGGCGTTGAAATCGGCGTTCATCGAGGCGACCAGGAAGGCCACGTCGACGTTGGCCGCCACCACCTGCATCGTCTGAACGCTGTCGGCCGCCCTGCGCAGAAAGGCCGTGCGCCGGGGCATCACCGCGTGGATGGTCGCTGCGCCGCCGTCGCGCGGCGTCAGCGCGACCCAGTCGCCGACCGCCGGGTAGCCGCCCTCCTCCGCCTCGCGCATGAGGTGGCCGGAAAGCTGGGCGCTGAGGTCGCCGAGGTCGGTGGCGACGGTATAGAGGCCGCGGTGCTGGACGGTGACCCGTCCAGGCGCATGCCCTTGCGCCGCATGGGGCGCGAAGTCCTGGCCGAGCGTATCGCTCCAGCCGAATTGTTCGATCAATGGAATGGTCCTTGAAGGTCGGATTGGCGTTTCGCCGCCGACCCGTCGGACCGCGCACGGCCCTAGTCGGCGACGCCTTGGAGGGCGGCGCGAGCAAGATCAGTCATGGATGCAACCCTCCTTTCCGAACTCTCGGATGATCAGCTCAGGCTAGGCCCGGCCGGCGCATCCGTCAAATCTAACGCTTACGGAACCTTGCGGCCTCGCGCTCGAGGGCGGTGACCCAGGCCTCGGGCTTGTCGTCCTCGGGCACGAACGGCAGCGCGCCGGCGACGCCGCGCAGGGCCAGCCAGAGCTGGGCGCTGAACTGAGGGAACATGCGCAAGGGCCGGCGCTTGTTGTCGGTGACGTCCCAGCCGACGGCCTCGAAGGCGTCGACCTGTTGCGGCACGCCCTCGGTGTCGATCCCGTCCCAGCCAGCCGGCCGTTCGATCTCGTCGGCCTGGTCGGCGGTGAGGCCGAACAGCGCCATCGAGACCTCGTCGATTTCGGGAAACTCAGCGCGACCCTCGCTCCGGGCATAGGCCGGCTTCATCAGCGCCTTGTGCTCGAGGTCGGCTATGCCAGGCAGGTCGATCAGGCGGCGAAGGGAAGCCATCGTCAGGGCGCCTTATGGATGGAGTCGACCCAGGCCACGGACTGCGGCTGTTCGATCGGGGTTATGTCCAGGTTGACCACCACCGCCTCGCCGCCGCTACGCACCAGGACGCATTCCAGCGGCTGGTCGTCGGAGGCGTTGATCTCCTGGTGCGGTACGAACGGCGGCACATAGATGAAGTCGCCCGGCCCGGCCTCGGCGACATATTCCAGCGCCTCGCCCCAGCGTATGCGAGCGCGGCCCTTCAGCACATAGATGACGCTTTCCAGTTCGCCGTGATGGTGCGCGCCCGTCTTGGCCCCGGCATGGATCACCACGGTCCCGGCCCAGAGCTTCTCGGCCCCGACGCGGGCGAAGTTGATCGCCGCGGCGCGGTTCATCCCCGGGGTCTGGGCGGTGTTCGGGTCGAGCTGGTCGCCGGGAATGACCTGGACGCCCGTCTCTTTCCAGTCGTGGGGATGGTCGTCGCTCATGAACGCCAGAATAGCGGTTTTAAGCTTCGACCCGAAGCGGAAGTCGCGAGCGCGCGGATCACATCACCAGGCCGACCCTGAGGTCGGTGGCGACATAGACGCTGGCGCCATCGGCGAACACTTCGCCGTTGGCTATGCCCAGGACCAGCCGGCCGCGCCGGACCTGACGCAGGTCGACCTCATAGCGCACCAGGCGGGTCTCAGGCGTGATGTGGCCACGAAACCGCACCTCGCCGACGCCCAGCGCGCGGCCCTTGCCGGGCGAGCCCGACCAGCCCAGCCAGTAGCCGACGATCTGCCACATGGCGTCGACGCCGAGACAGCCGGGCATCACCGGATCGCCGATGAAGTGGCAGGCGAAAAACCAGAGCTCCGGGGTGATATCGAGCTCGGCGATCACCCGGCCCTTGCCGAACGCGCCGCCGTCGAGGCTGATCTCGGTGATCCGGTCCATCATCAGCATCGGCGGCGCCGGCAATTGCGCGTTTCCGGGGCCGAAATAACCGCCCCTGGCCGACTCCAGCAGATCAGCCTTGCTGTAGGCGGCCTTGGGCGGGTGAAAGGCGTGTGGATCGGCCATGGCCGCGGCCTCCTTTGCAGGATTAAGTCATGCGACCTTGTCGCGCACGCTCAGCGCCGCGCCGGAGCCTGGCGGCAGGCGCAGGGCGGCGGCGACGAAGACCCAGATCTTCTCGGTCAGCTCGGCGCGGTCGGGGCGGTGCGTCTTGGTCAGGGCGCCGATCAGGGCCTGATGGATGCCGCCGATCATCAGCGCGATGGCCAGGCGCGGATCGAGGTCGGCGGGGATGACGCCTTCCCGCTGGCCGGCGCGCAGATTGTGCGCCCCGGCGGCGAGCTGGCGGTTGGTGAACGCCTGTTCGACGTCGAGGACTTCCGCGGCGCGGCTCAAGGGTCCAACCACCAGCGGCGCGAACGGATGGTCGTAGTGGAACGAGATATAGGCGGCGATCCGCTCCTTCTCGCGCCCGGCCCAGTCCTGCGAAACCAGGTTGGCGGGGTTGAACGCCGCCTCTTCCAGGCGGTCGTAGAAGGCCTCGACGACGGCGGCGATCAGCCCGGCCTTAGAGCCGAAATGGTGATAGGCCAGCCCCACCGAGACCCGGGTCCGCTTGGCCACCGCCTGCATTTCCAAGAGCCCGTGGCCCTGGATCAACTCGTCCTGGGCGGCGCGGATCAGCCGTTCGCGGGTGCCTATCTGTGTAAGCGGCATGGCCATTATCTCGGACTGAACTGAATTCAATTTAGCCCATCGCGCGCCGCGTTTTCAAGCGAGAATAGGGACGGTCCCTCAACTTTGCCTTGCCCAGTCGGCGCCCCGCGCAACAGATGGCCCGGTCATAGTCGCTTGGACGAGAGAACGATCGTGGACCTGAAGGCGACCCGCTACGAGATCGACGACCGGATCGCCACCATCACGCTGGCGCGGCCGAAACGGCGCAACGCCTGGACCGGACGGATGCACACCGAATACCGCTGGTGCCTCTTACAGGCCGACCAGGACCCGCAGGTTCGGGTCATCGTGGTCACCGGCGACCCAGACGGAAAAGCCTTCTGCGCGGGCGCCGACCTCGGGGCGCTGGAGGGGCACGCCGAGAAGGGGCGCTACGATTCGGGTACGGACGATGACATCGCCCGGCCCGGCTATGGCGTCGATCCGCACTTCGACGCCAGCTTCGCCTACCATTTCGGCCTGTCGAAGCCGGTGATCGCCGCCATCAATGGCGCCGCGGCGGGGGTCGGGCTGGTGCTGGCGGCCTTCGCCGACCTGCGCTTCGCGCAAGCCGGGGCCAAGTTCACCACCGCCCACGGCCGCTACAACTTTCCGGCCGAGTTCGGCCTCTCCTGGGTGCTGCCGCGCATCATGGGTCTGACCCATGCCAATGACGTGCTCTTGTCCAGCCGGGTGTTCACGGCCGAAGAGGCCTTGGCCATGGGCTTCCTGAACAAGGTGCTGCCGGCCGACGAGTTGATCGCCCATGTCACCGCCTATGCTCGCATGATCGCCGACACCGTCGCGCCCGGCTCGGCGCGCGCGACCAAGCACCAGATCTATCGCGACCTGCATCGCGACGCCGCCGCCGCCGTGGCCGAGGCCGAACGGCTGCTGGAAGACATGATCCGCCATCCCGACTATGGCGAGGGCGTCAAGGCCTGGATGGAGAAGCGCGTCGCGGCCTGGACAGGTTAGCCAGGTCACCAGTCCCCAAAATGAGTATTCGGCGAGCACACAAACGCGCTTGCGACCGTTCGTCCCGGTCGACGCCAAGGCTTCGTTAATCACAATTCGCTAGCTCTGCCGTACTGGATTGAGTCTCATGCCGGCATCGCCGTTCCCATACGCACACGACAGAGGCCTCGACACGCTGAGCGTGCGGCCGCGCATCCGCGCCACCGCGACGTTGCGGGGCTGAGCGATGGCCTACGGATCGGTGCTCGCCAGCGACAGGATCAATCTCGAAAAGATCGATTTTCTGCTGATCGACCCCAATTCGTTCTTCCTGGATATCCTGGCCCAGGTGGTCGGCGGATTCGGCGTGCGCAGCATCACCCGCTGCTCGACCGTCGCTGACGCCAAGGTGGTCCTGGCCGAGCGGGTCATCGACTTCATCCTGACCGACGCCAACATGCCAGACGAGAGCGGCTACGACTTCATCGAGTGGGTCCGTCGCCACGCCATCGAGGCCAACCGGTTCGTGCCGGCGATCATCGTCACCGGCCACACCCGCATCTCCCAGGTGGCCCGCGCGCGCGACTGCGGCGCGCACTTCATCATCGCCAAGCCGATCACGCCCAAGGTCATTCTGGAACGGATCTTCTGGGTCGGCCGTGAAAACCGAATGTTCATTGAATCCGACACCTATTGCGGGCTGGACCGCCGGTTCAAGACCGAGGGCCCGCCCGCCGGCATGCCGGGCCGGCGCGCCGAGGATCTGGACGGGGCGGCCCAAGACGACGATGACGACGACGACCTGGTTTCTCCCATCGTAGCCCCGAAGGTAGCCCTGTGAGCAAGGTGAGGAAGTTCCGGGTCAAGAGCCGGCTGGCGACGCTGGCGTTTCAGTCGGGCGGGATCTCGGCCAACCAGGCTCTGAAGCAGGCCGAGGCCGGCCTGGACACGCTGCGCGTCGAGGGTCTGGCCGCGCTCGACGCCGCGATCGGCGAGATCGACACCCGCTATGGCCCGAACGCCGCGGCGCGCACGGCCGAACCGCTCGAAGACCTTTATCGGCTGAGCTGCAGCGTCATCGACATGGCGCTGTTCGTTCCGGGCAGCGGCATGGACGACTGCGCACGCTCCTTCTGCGGCCTGGTCGATCTCAGCCACGAACTCGACATTCAGGCCTGGGACGCCATCGACGTGCATATCGAGGCGCTGCGCCTGTTGCGTCTGGCCGGTGCGGCCATGTCGGCGCCGCAACGTCAGGCAATTCTCGACGGCCTGATCAAGGTCACCCGCAAGCGCGTCGGCGATCCGAACGAATACTACGACCGGGCCGCCGCGGCCGGCTGATCAGGGTGACGCGGCCTTTCGCGCCCGCAGCACGGCGGTGTCCAGCGCCTGCAGGAAACGCGAGCGATCGGCCGGGACGAAGGGCTTCGGACCGCCGGTGATCTCGCCCATGGATCGCAGGTGTTCGCCGATGCTGCGCGAGGCGAGCGCCGAGCCGATGGAATCGGCGGAAAATATGCGGCCGGTGGGATGCACCGCCTGGGCGCCCGCCTTCAGCGCCCGATCGGCCAGCGGAATGTCGGCGGTGATCACCACATCGCCTGCCCCGGCCCGCTCGGCGATCCAGTCGTCGGCCACGTCCGGCCCGTCTTCGACCACGACCGAGGTGACCCGCGGACTGACCGGAACGCGGATCCAGCTGTTCGAGACCACGAACACGGGCAGACCATAACGATCAGCCACCCGATAAACCTCGTCCTTCACCGGACAGGCGTCGGCGTCGATATAGAGGGTCGTCATGCCGCCACCGGAAAGGTTGGCCAGCGTTCTGTGATCTCGGCGCCGTCGTAGACGGCGAGGTCGCCGAATTGCAGGAAGACGCCTTCGCTCTCGCGCGGGCGGAAGAAGATGAAATCGTCCTGGTACAGATCGACCTTGTCCGAGCCGGTCAGCATCGAGCGGCCACCATAGAGCGGGCTGAAGGCCAGGCCCGGGGGCGAGACCGGTTCGGCGTCGCCATAGCCGCCATAGGCGAAGAAGCCGCGCCGGCTGTTCGGGTTCAGGCCGTTGATCAGGCCGGCGAAACGCTCGATGTCCGGCACCAGCGCCTGGTCCATCACCTTCAGCACCGGCTGGGCGATGAAGGCCGCCGGCAGATGGGCGCGCAGCGCGCCGTAGTCGAAATTCATCGGCTTGACGAAGGCTGAGCCGATGGAGACCTCATTGGCGGGCGTGCCGTCCAGGTGCAGCCTGTAGGTCGGGCTGCCGGCGGCATTGAAGGTGTAGGCGGCCGGATCGCCGCCCTGCCTGGCGATCAGCACGGCGCGGGCGGCGGCGTAGCGCGCCTTGACCCTGGCCATCTCGGCCTCGGGACGCGCCACGCCGGGCACATGGGCGTCGTAGCCCATCAGACCGGTCACAGTGATCAGAGGCTCATGATGCGCCAACTCGATCAGCTCGGCGACCGCGGCGGCGTCGGGCAGCCCGCCGCGGTGCAGGCCGACATCGACCTCCAGATTGATGCGTATACGGACGTCATGCGCCCGCGCGATGCCCGCGTACTGGCCAAGCCGGGCTGGGCTGTCGACCAGCCACTGCGGATGCGCCGCGGCGCACCGATCGGCGCCGTGGCGGCGGACGAAGCCGTCGACCTGCACCGCCGGCAGCGGCCGGCCCAGCAGCACGTCGAAGCTCGGATGCACACGGACCATCTCGTCCAGCATGACGCCGTTGAAGACCATCAGCCGATCGGTCGCGCAGCCGGCGAGCACCGCGTCCAGCAGGGCGGGCGCCTGCAGCGACTTGGTGACGACGCGCAAGCCGAGCCCCGTGGGAGCCAGCGCCTCGCGCACGGTGGCGATGTTCGCCTCCAGCCGCCGGCGATCGATCACCAGGGTCGGATCGGCGATGCCGGCGCGCTTCAGGGCTGTGCTGATCCCGGCGAAATAGGCCGCGTGGCCGCCCTCGCCCCGGTCGCGCGCGCCCAGGCCCATGGCCAGGACGCCGCGGGCGAGAAAACGGGCGCGGCGCGAGAGACGCTTCAGCGACATGCCTCACTTGTCCCCGCAACCTCGGACGAGGGCAAGTCAGTCAGGCCGGCGGACTGAACCCCATGTCGGCCGGCGCCGACGAGGCCGGGGCCGGCGGCGCCGGAGCCACGGGCGGCGGACCGAACAACGTCGGGAAGCCCGGCTCGGGCGCCGCGGGCGTTGGCGCCACCGGCGTCGCCGACGGCGGCCCAGCGGGGATCGGCGTTACCGGCAGGCGATGCACGGCGCGGACCATGAAGGCGCGCCAGAAGGTCGCGGGCGCGGTCCCGCCAGTGATGCCGCGCATCGGCGTGTTGTCGTCGCGGCCCATCCAGACCACGGTGGTCAGTCCGCCGGTGAAGCCGCAGAACCAGGCGTCCCGATAGTCCGAGGTGGTGCCGGTCTTGCCGGCGATGTCGTAGCCCGCAATGGCCGCGCGCGTGCCCGTGCCCGACGCGACCACCGTGCGCAGCATGCGGTCGAGTTCGCCGAGCGGCGGATTGGCGATGGCCTGGATCGAAGGCGGCGGCGGCGCGCGATAGATCGACTGGCCGCCCACCGTGCGGATGCGCTCGACGCCAAAGGCGCCGATGCGCTTGCCGCCATTGGAAAAGGCGTCATAGGCCGTGGCCATCTCCAGCGGCGTCACCAGGCTGGTGCCGAGCGCCATGGCCGGGTCGGTGTTGATCGGCGTCAGGATGCCCAGCCGCCGGGCGTCCGCGGCCACCACGGGGCGGCCCACCTGGTCGGCGAGGCGGGCGGCGACGGTGTTGATCGATTGCGCCAGGGCGTGTTCGAGGGTGATCTGGCCCAGATAGCCGTCCTCGAAATTGCGCGGCGACCAGTTGCCGATGGTCACCGGCTCGTCGACCGCCATGGTGTCGGGGGTCTGTCCGGCCTCCATGGCCGCCAGATAGACGAAGGGCTTCCACGAGGACCCGGCCTGGCGGTGGGCGTCGACGGCGCGGTTATAGGCGCTGGCCTCGTAGTCGACCCCGCCGACCATGGCGCGGATGCGGCCTTGGCCGTCCAGCGCCACCAGCGCCGCCTGGCTGACCCCCTGGCGGGCGAACCGCGCGGCGGTTTCGCTGGCCGTCTCGCCGGCCGCCATCTCGGTGGGCAGGTCCAGCGTCGTCTCGACCACCACGTCCTGGCGGGCGGCGCCCACCTGCTGGCGGGTCCAGGGCTCCAGCCAGTCGACGAAATATTGCGCCGGGGCGTTGGCCGCGTGCTTCCAGACCTTGGGCGTCTGCGCCTCGGCCCTGGCCCGCTGGGCCGCCGTGATCGCCCCGGTCTCCACCATGGCGTCGAGCACCAGATTGGTCCGTTCGGCCGAACGGTCCGGCTGTTCGATCGGGTTGTAGTCGGTCGGCGACTTCATCAGCGCCGCCAACATGGCCGCCTCGCGGATGGTCAGGCGCGCGGCCGGCTTGTCGAAATAGCGCTGCGCCGCCGCTTCGATGCCGTAGGCGCCGGCGCCGAAATAGACCCGGCTGAGGTAGAGTCCGAGGATCTGCTCCTTGGAGTATTTCTGCTCCAGCTCGATGGCGTAGATCAGCTCCACCCCCTTGCGTTCCACCGTGCGGTCGGAGGTCAGGAAGAGGTTGCGGGCCAGCTGCTGGGTGATGGTCGAAGCGCCTTGCGCCGCCTTGCCCTGGCCCAGGTCGGCGACCAGGGCCCGGGCCATGCCCATGGCGTCGAAGCCGGGGTGCGAATAGAAGCGCCGATCCTCGATGGCGACGAAGGCCGCCGGCACGTAGGCCGGCAGCCTGGCCAGATCGACCGGCGGCGCATAGCGGCCGCCGCGCACGCCAAGCACGGCGCCCGAGCGATCGACATAGGTGATCTGCGGATCCCGCCGGATCGGCGGCAGGCTCGGAATCTCAAAGGCCGGCGCAAGAATGGCCGCGGCCGCGATGAGGGCGATCAGGTGCTATGCTCCACGATGATAACCCAGCCCACCCAAGCCCCTTGTCGCGCCGGCGGGCCGCGCCGCCAACATAATTCGCTGTAATCCGGAAACCGTGCCCGACATCATCCACATCACCGATCCCGAGGACCCGCGCATCGGGGCCTATGTCCAGGTGCGCGAGCGGGACCTGGTCGGGCGGCGGGGCGGGTTCATCGCCGAGGGCGAGGTGGTGTTGAACGTGCTGCTCGGGCCCGAGAGCCGCGCCCGCGCCTCATCGCTGCTGGTGGCGGAGAAGCGGCTGGCGCGCCTCAGCCCCCTGATCAACCGTTTGCCACCCGAGGTGCCGGTTTATACCGCCGGGCAGGCGGTGATGGACGCCATTGTCGGCTTTCACATTCATCGCGGCATCATGGCCCACGGCGTCCGGCCGGCCGATCCGGGCGCGGAAGCACTGCTCAGCGGTCTCGGGTCCCGCGCGCTGGTGCTGGTGCTGTTCGGCTTCTCCAACCACGACAATATGGGCGGCCTGTTCCGCAATGCCGCCGCCTTTGGCGCCGATGCGGTGCTGCTCGATGCGGCCTGCTGCGATCCGCTCTACCGCAAAGCGATCCGCGTCTCGGTGGGCGCCGCCCTGAAGGTCCCGTTCGCGCGGCTGCCCGCCGACGATGACCCGCTGGCTCTGCTCGAACGGACAGGCTTCACCGCCCTGGCGCTCAGCCCCAGCGGCGCCGAGCCGCTGGCCGGCCTGGCGCGTCCGGATCGGGCCGCCGTCCTGCTCGGGACCGAGGGCGCGGGCCTGGACCAGGCGTTGTTGCGGCGCGCGCGGACCGTGGCCATCCCGATGGCGGCCGGCTGGGACTCGCTGAACGTCGCCGCCGCCAGCGCCGTCATGCTGCACGAACTGACCCTGGGAGCGGCCCGCCGATGATCAGGCTCGTCATACGCACGCTGGCGGCCCCGGCGAGTTGACGCGCGCCGGCGGCTGCGGGCATGGCAGGGCCTCAAGGTTGGGGACCGACATGCTGACACGCCGATCGATCGGCGCCGGCCTGGCCACGGCGGCGCTGGGCGGCCTGGCCGGCGCGCGGGGGCGTCCGGCCTTCCCGGTCTGGCCGAACGGGGCCGGGGCCGCGGTCAGCCTCACCTATGACGACGGGCTGGACAGTCAGTTGGACAACGCCGCCGGCGCGCTGGAAGCCGCCGGCCTGAAGGCCACCTTCTTCGTCACCCGCGACAATGCCGAGGCGCGCGCCAAGGATTGGGCGAGCCTGGCCAAGACCGGCGGCCATGAGTTCGGCAACCACACCGTCACCCATCCCTGCGACCTGCGCCCCTACACCGCCGCGTCGTTCGCGCGGCGCGAGATCCTGCCGATGGAGGCCTGGCTGGACGAGCACACCGGGCGCAATCCAAAGCGGCTCTACGCCTATCCCTGCAGCGCCACCGACCTGGGTCCTGGAAGCGCCAACCAGCAACTGGCCCGCTACGAAGCGCTGTTGAAGACCACCGGCTTTCGCGGCGCGCGGACCTGTGACGAGGACGACCCGAACACCCCCCGCTATGCGCGCGCCGAACCGTACCGACTGCGCGCGTCGGCGACCACTTCGGATGAGGACGATCCGCAGCTGCCCATGGCCTATGTCAGCGACGCCATGAAGCGCGGCGACTGGGCGATCCTGGTCTTCCACGACATCCTGCAACGCCGCACCGCGCCCGGCGAGACCTCCATCGCCACCCATGACGCGGTCCTGAACTGGCTCACCGCGCAGCCGGTCTGGTGCGCGCCCATGGGCCAGGTGCTGGACCACATCGCCGGCCAGCCGGCCTGATTCAGGCGCGGCGGGTGCGCAGCCAGGTCTCGGCGACCGCCAGGTTCGGCACCCAGCAGGCCCAGGCGATCAGCGGGTAGGCGAAGGCGAAGGACAGGCCGGCGACGGCGCTCAGCGGGACGTAGAGGCGCAAGGTCACCGCCGCGAAGGTCAGCGCGAAGGAGCGGATCATCCAGCGCCGGTGGCTGACGAAGTCGCGACGTCGCACCGCCAGATAGGCCAGGGTGGTGACCGTCAGCCAGGTCAGGGCCAGCAGCCCGAAGCCCGAGCGGCCAGGTCGCCGGCCGTGGTGTTCCAGGCCAGCACCGCGCCAGTCAGGCCGCCGACCAGGCAGAGCGTCACGTAACCCCGCCCGATCCACCGGTGCACGACCGGCCGGCGGGCACGGATGGACGCGAAGAACTGCCAGGGTCCGAGCAAGAGCGCTATGCCGGCGCAGCTCGCATGCACGACCAGCAAGCCCATGCCCGCGTGGTTCTGCGCCGGGCCGGTCGGCGCGGGACGCCCGCTGAGATAGGACAGGCCATAAAGGCCGATGCCGAGGCTCAGCACCAGAACGACCCAGAGCCAGACGCCGGCGCGGCGCCGTGCGGTAATGCCGGACGCAACCGTTTCGCTGGCTATGGCCATGGCCGGCCTCCCCGATTGGCCCCAGGGTGCGCCGGGCCCGCGAACCGATCAAGTGACGGTTGAGTCAGGAAAAATCGGGGCTCACGGCCCCGGATTGAGCCGGATCACCGTACGCGCCGCTTGGTCGACCGCGGCGCGGGAATAGAGCAGCGGCACGTACTGGCCCCCGGCCCAGAGCGGGAAGAGGTCGCGGTACTGGGCGCTGAACGGGTCGCCGGACTGGCCGGGCGTATTGATAACCCGGCTGTTGTCCCAGGCGCCGACGTCGATAACCATGCGCACCGAGGCGCCGCCGATCGCGCCGAAATCCTCCATGCGATAGGTGGCGGCGCGCGGCGTGGTGGCCGAGCCCGGCAGCTCCAGCGGTCCCAGCGTCATCTGGGCCCGCGTGGCCGGATCGGCGACCGCTGCCGCGGCCGGCACGAAGGTGGCGTGGTGGATGCCGCCCCAGGTCCAGTCCGCCATGTCGGGTCCGAGCCGTGCGCTCAGTTCACCAAGCGCCGCCTTCAGGCTGGCGAGCAGGACCGCACCGCGCCCGGCTTTCGGGTCGGCGCCCAGGGCGGCGTCGGGCGCCTCGAGATAGCTGATGACCGCGTCCGGCGAGCCCGATCCGACGATCGCCCTGGCCGCGGCCGGCGTCGCCGCCTCCACCGCGGCGGCGCCCAGGTGCTTGTTCACCCAGACCTCGGCGATGGCCGCGGCGGCGCTGCGGGTCCCCACATGGCCGTCCCAGGCCCCGAGTAGGTCGAGCGCCCGCGCGACTTGCGGATCGCTCGAGGTCAGCCCGTGCAGCAGGGCCACGGCGCGCATGTCGGTGATCGAATAGTCGTCGGTCTGCAGCGCCATGGAATCGGCCAGGCTGACGTGGTCGTTAGCCCCGAGCACCTGTTTGATCCGCTTGGCGCGTGTGGGGTCAGACCACTCGAAACTGACCTTGCGATCCTCGTTCGGATAGCCCGGCGGCAGGTTCAGCTCATTGGCGGTGGCGAACCAGCCCTTGGCCGGGTTGTAGGCCGAGGGCAGCTCGTCCTCGCTGAGGAAGCCCTTCCATTCATAGCGGCCGTCGCCCGGCACCGGCATCAGCCCGTCCCAGTTGGGCCGGATCGGCGCGCGACCCTCGGCGATCCAGCCGATGTTGCCGCCGGTGTCGGCATAGACGAAGTTCAGGGTCGCCGCGCCCCAGTGCGCCAGCGCGCCGCGGAAATCGGTCCAATTGGCGGCGGTCAGATACCCGGCGGAGCCGAAATAGGCCGCCGTGCCCGGATCCGACCAGATGGTCCGGATGGCGAAGGCGCGGTGGGTCGCCGGGTCGATCTTCAGCACCGGCCCGTGGTGGGTGAAGTCCATCTCGATGTCGCGCGGCGCCTCGCCTTTCACCTCCAGGGTCTGGTGGAGGACCTGCATGTCCTCCCAGCCGCCGTCGTAGCGGTACTGGTGCGGATTGGCCGGGTTCAGCGCGTAGACGTAGAGGTCTTCCTGATCGATGGGAAAGATGGTGATGCCGAAGGCGATCCTGTCGTTGTGACCGATGGTGACGCCCGGCAGGGCCGGCTCGCCAGCGCCGATCACCGAGAGGCCGGGCGCGTTTAAGCCCACGATGTAGCGCAGCGACGGCGCGCCAAGGGTCCGGTGCGGATCGTTGGCCAGGATCGGCCGGCCGGTCGCGGTGCGGGACGGCGCCACCACCCAATTGTTCGAACCTTCGGCGGCGGCCTCGGCGGCCAGGTCGGCCAGGTGCAGCCGGTCGTCGGCGGCGGCCGTGGTTGTTCCCCTGGGCGCAAAGCTCACGTCCTTGGTGGCCAGCACATAGTCGGCCAGCACGTCGGCCGGCACGTCGCATGGATCGAGCCCGGCCGGCGTGGTCAGCGGATGCGCCGGCTCGATCTTGCGGCGCAGAAGGTCGGCGCCCAGGCCCGCCGCGCAGGCCACCCGCGCCCGCGCCACCTCGGAATCGACATTGCGGGTCAGACCGTTCGAGCGCACCCGGACCAGGTCGTCGACGCTCCACAGCTCCGGCGTGCTTGCGGTGAGCTTGAATTCCAGCGGCAGCGGCGCCGCGCCCGAACGCACCTGGGCCACATAGGCGTTGACCCCGGCCACGAAGGCCTCGGCCTCGGGCCTGGCGTCGGCGCCGTAGGACGCCCACTCAGCCGCCATCTCGCCGCGATAGAGAAAGAGCCGCGCCGCCCGATCCTGCGCCGCATAGGCCGGCCCGAAACTGGCCGACAACCGGCCCAGCCCGCGCTTGCGCCACAGGTCGATCTGCCACAACCGGTCGCGCGCGGCGTTGTAGCCCTGTCCGAAGAAGGCGTCGTGCGTGGTGCGCGCGAAGATATGCGCGATGCCCCACTGATCGACGATGATGTCCGCCGGCTTGTCGAGCCCAGGAACGGAGACTTCGCGGTGGGTGGCGGACGAGGGCGTCTGAGCCGCGGCCGGGAGCGCAGCGGCCAAAGCGGCGCCCAGCGCCAACAGCACGATTGGTCTCATCAGGCGTCCCCCCCGGTTTCAACGAGGATGCGCCGAGGTCGGCGATGAGAACAGACGAAATCGGCCACAAAAAGAACCGTCATCCCCCGCTGGAGCGGCAAAGCCGCGGAATGCGGGGGATCCATGAACGCAAGCGTTCGGCGGCTGCCCTGGGCGCATCTGCAACTCCCATGAACACGGACGTTTATCGGTGTTCATGGGTGGCCCGGACAAGCCGGGCCATGACGATGGGGTGGTGGCTAGCTCGGCCGGCGCCCGGTATCCAGGAAGTCCCTGGCGCTGAAGTCTTCCGGGGCGGCGACTTCGACGATGGGGTCGTCGCGGTCGTCGAATTCGGTGCGGAGCGCGCGGCTCATCACCGCGTGCATGTCGTAGAGGCAGACGATGTAGGTGAGTTCGAGGATCTGTTCGTCGTCGAGGAAGGCCCTCAGCGAGTCGAACACCGCCTCCGGCGTCCGACCGGCCTGCAGCGCCAGGCAATCGGCATAGGCGAGCACCGCGCGCTCCTGCGGCGTGTAGCAGGTCGCCACCTGCCAGTGCGGGATGGCGACGATCTTTTCTTCGCTCACAGCTAACCCACGCAAAGACTTGCAGTGCTGGGAGAAGACGAACTGGCTGGCCTTGACCCAGCCGACCCGGGTCTGGCCGAGTTCGCGCAAGGCCGGGTCCAGCTTGCGGTTCGGATCGCGGTAGAGGCCAAAGCCGCGCACGGCGTGGTCGAACACGGCCGGCGAGTTGGCGAACACCGTCCACCAGTCGCCGCGCGTGCCGGTGGCGGTGCCAGGCTCGGCCACTGGGTCGCGGTCGCCGAACAGCAGGTCGGAGCTGCGCAAAATAGAGTCGGACGTGACCTCGGCGCGCGGGACCTGGCGCAGGCGCGGCATCTAGACGCTTTGCAGCTGGGCGGCGTGGGCGGGCTGGTGACGCACGTCGTCCGCTGTCAGCTTGCGGGTGAAGGCGGCGAATTCCAGCATGATGCCGTTCGGATCGGTGAAATAGACCGAGCGGACGAAGACGCCAGGATGCATTTCGCGCGAGGCGCCGACCTTGGAGTCGTCGTGGTTGACCACCACCGGCAGCACCGGCACGCCCTTGTCCTTCAGACGCTGCAGGTTGGACTCCAGCTCGTCCTCGTCGACGGTGAAGGCGACGTGGTTCATCGAGCCCACGGCGCTCATCGGCTTGGCCGGAAAGTCCTCGACCGAGGCGACGCCCGGCGCGGCCGGCGGTCCGTTCTCCCACCAGAAGAAGGCCAGCAGGTTGCCGCCGCCGCAGTCGAAGAAGAAGTGCTGGCCGCCGTCGGGCAGGGCCACGGTCTTGACCAGGGGCATGTCGAGAATCTGCGTGTAGAACGCCACCGTCTCGGCCATGTCGCGGCAGACGAGGGCCAGGTGGTTGATGCCGTTGGTGCGCATGATCGCCTCCCTGAGGCTGGTTTGGCTGTTGGACGCGATGATCAGCCTAAAACGACCTCAAACGCCAGCCTGACCTGAGGGCAGACGCCAGCGCCATACCTTTTTCGTCATGGCCGACTTGTTCGGCCACCCATGAACACGGGCAAACGTGAGTCCGCACGGCATCAGCGGCCGGCGCATCACCGGCCCTTCACGTGTTCATGGGTCGCCCGAACAAGTCGGGCGATGACGGTAAAAAAATGAGGCCCGGCAATGACGGTGGGGTGTGGCGCCCCTATTTCCGCTTCACGTACTCCGCAAACGCCGCCGTGTAGTCCGGGTGCCAGCGGGAGAGGGCCGGGCGGTTCTTGATGATGTCGTCGGCCATCCATTGCATGCGCCGTTCGTCGAGTTGGCGCGGCACGTCGTTGTCGGGACAGAGCAGGTAGAAGTCGCCGCGCTCGACGCCCTCGATCATGAAATCGACCACCTGCTCGGCGCTCCACGGCCCGGGCGGCTTCTCGACCCCGCGCCGGGTCATGCCGGTCCAGGTCGAGCCGGGGATCAGCAGGTGGGCGGTGACGCGGCCCGACGCCGCCCCGCGTAGCTCGTGGGCGAGCAGTTCGGTATAGGCTTTCAGCCCCGCCTTGGAGACGTTGTAGGCGCTGTTGCCAGGCGGCAGGGTGATGCCCTGTTTCGAGCCGGTATTGACCACCAGGCCGGGCTCGCCCTGCGCCAGCATCCATGGCACGAAGGCCTGGACGCCGTTGACCGCGCCCCAGAGGTTGACGTCTATCAGCCGCCGCCAGCCGTCGAGATCCTCCCACGGCTTGCCGGGGTTGGCGCCCATGCCGGCATTGTTCATCAAGAGGTTGATCGCGCCGAACTGCATGGCGGCCTGATCCTGCAGATCCTGCACAGCGTCGAAGCGCGAGACGTCGACCACGGCGCTGTGCACCTTGTCCGGCGCGGAGATCGCCGCGACCGCGTCCCGGGCTTCGTCCAACGCCCCGGCGTGCAGATCGGCCAGCACCACATTCAGCCCGCGCGCCGCCAGGATCTTGGCGGCGGCCAGGCCGATGCCGCTGGCCGCGCCGGTGATTACCGCCGTGCGTCCGGCTTCGAGGGCGGGATGGGGCATGGATTCGTCTCCTTTAGTCGATCGGCCAGCCCGGACGGCGCATGGAGAACATCGCCTCGGGCGTGATCTCGAAATAGTCGCCCATGCGCCCGGCGCGCAGGATCGGCCGCGCGGTGGCGGTCTCATAGACGCCGTCGGTGATGAAGCGTGGGTCGATATAGATCATCACCACTTCGCCCAGGATCAGCCAGGTGTCGGCCTTGACCCCGTCGGCGCCCTGCAGCTGCACCAGCTGGCTGAGCCGGCACTCGAAGTTGACCGGGCTCTCCTTGACCCGCGGGGCGGCGATCAGGCGGCTGGGCGCGCGGGTCAGGCCGGCCACCGCGAACTCGTCGATTTCCGGCGGGGCGGGCGTGCAGGTGATGTTCATCGGCTCGGCCAGGGCCCTGGTGGCCAGGTTCCAGCAGAACTCGCCGCTGGCCTCGATGTTCGCCACCGAATCCTTCCAGCCGATGGTCGAGAAGCCGATGATCGGCGGGCGATAGTTGAAGGCGTTGAAGAAGCTGTAGGGCGCCAGATTGGCCACGCCAGCGGTGTTGATCGAGGAGATCCAGCCGATTGGACGTGGTCCGACGATGGCGTTGAACGGATCGTGCTTCAGGCCGTGGCCGTGGGCGGGTTCGTAAGCGTGCGCGGTCTCATCGGCCATGGGCGAAGGTTTAGGGCGCGATCGGGCGGAACGATAGCCGCAACGCATCCCCTTCCCGCACGAGCGGCTTTGCGCGACAGTGGCTGAAAGCACGATTGGGAGAAGGCCATGGCCGACGATGCGAGGGTGGACCAGAAGACCTCCAACGAGGTGGCCTGGCTGTGGCCGGCAGGCCCGCCCCGGACCATCCCCGATGTCCCGCCGGAAACCGTGTTCCGCGGCCCGGTGGACGGCAGCCCTGGCACCGACATGCTGCGCAACATCTCCACGCCGTCGCTGACCGTGTTCAGGCCCGATTTGGCCAAGGCCAACGGTATCGGCGTCATCGTCGCGCCGGGCGGCGGCTGGCGCATCCTGGCCTGGGAGCACGAGGGCATCGATCTCGCCAACTGGCTGACCGCGCGCGGCTATACCGCCTTTCTGCTGAAATATCGGGTGATGGGAACGCCGGAGGATCCGGACGCCTTCGCCGAGACCCGCAAGCCGCCGCCCGGCTGGGACCCCAACCTGCCGGCCGCCAAGGCGCCGCGCAGCCTGGCCAAGCTGACCCGCGACAACCCCGACACGGCCTACGCCCGCGAGATCGCCGCCGAGGATGGCGTCCGCGCTCTGGGCCTGGTCCGCGAGCAAGCCGAAGACTGGGGTGTCAAGCCGGACAGGATCGGCATGATCGGCTTTTCCGCCGGCGCCTTCCTGGCCGTCGACGTGGCCATGACGCCGGATACCAACCTGGCCTTCGTCGCCCCGATCTATGGCGGTGAAACCAGCGGCCGGCGCGTGGCGGCCGACGCGCCGCCGCTGTTCACTGCCATCGCCCAGGACGACCGCATGTTGTTCAAGGTGGTCGAGGGCCTCTATGCCGACTGGTCCAACGCCGACCGGCCGGCCGAACTGCACATTTTCGCCAAGGGCGGCCACGGCTTCGGCATGGTCCGTCGCGGCCTGCCGGTAGACCGCTGGGTCGACCTGATGGAAGACTGGCTCGCCGACCAGGGCTTTGCCTGAACTCGCCGAGGGATCGCAGGGTGCGGTTGCCGCGTTGTCTCGTTCAGGATCAGCTTGAGGACGAAGGCCATGGGTTCGAAGACTTTGATCGTGATTGGCGCGACGCTCGCGCTCGCCGCCGGCGCCGCCAGCGCCCAGGACATGAACGCCATGGCCCGCGAACAGGTGGGTACGCCCCTGGCGGTGTCCGACGCAGCTGCCCAGGGATGGACACTGGAAACCCAAGGCCACGCGATCTGCAAGGTCAGGCTTAGCGCCCAGCCGGCGGGCAATGGCGTCTATCACGCCGACGTGCCCGCCGATTGCAGCCAGACCCTGCCGGTCGGGGTCGCCGGCTGGAGACCGGTCACCGACGGCGCCGCCCTGGTTGACGGCCAGGGCCAGGTGCTGATCGACTTCAACCGCTGGAGCAACAGTCTGCTGGTCTCGCACCGGTCCAGCGGCGTCGATATCCAGCTGCGCCGCGGTAGCTAGTAGGTCACGTCGACGGTATCGATGACGACGTTGCAGAAGCCGTCGAATGCCTTGTCGTCGCCCCAGAACACGACCCGCGCTATGTCCCGGCCGGTCAGGGTGAAGCGTTGCGCCGGCACATCGGAATAGCTGCGAATCTCGGCCTCACCCACCGAGCTGAGCGCATGGCCGTCCGCATCCATGGCGGTCGCGGTCCAAACCGGGTTGGTGACGCCGCTGGGGCCCGCGACCAGGCGTGAACGATTGAAGGCGAAGTCCACGGCCGGCCGGTCGAACACCATGGCGTACTGGCAAGGGTGGCCGCCCTGTTGCAGCAGGACCACGTCGCCGCGCGCGCCGGCCAGCGCATCGCCGCCATAGACGTCGTGTGAATCCATCAGCACCACCGGCTGATCGGCCGGCGCGTCGAAGGTGATCCCCTTGGACCGGAAGGCGGCGTTGAGTTCGGCGCCCTTCACGCCCTCGCGCGGGAAGTCCTGGGCGGTCGCCGCCGCTGCGGTCAGGGCCAGGGCGAGACCGGCGGCCATGGCTGCGAGCTGAGTCTTCATGTTGATCTCTCCCTAGCGCCGATAGGCTTCGACCCGGCCGCTGGGGCCGATGAACCAGGACGCCACCCAGCCGGTCAGGCCGACGACGATCGCGCCGAACACCGCGGCCAGGAAGCCGTGCACCTGGAAGCCGTGGAAGAAAAAGGCGACCAACTCCAGCATCAGGCCGTTGATCACCAGCAGGAACAGGCCAAGCGTGATGATGGTGATCGGAAAGGTCAGAACCACCAGGATCGGCCGGACGATGGCGTTGGCCAGGCCGAGCAGCAGGGCGGCGATCAACAGGTCCTCATAGGAGTTGTAGTGGATGCCCGGCACGATGTGCGCGGCGACCCATAGGCCGACCGCCACGATCAGCACCCTGATGATGAAGCCGACCATCGCCTAGCCCTTCCCCAATGACGCTCCGCGCCGTTCAAGCGTCACCATAGCCGATGGCGCGCGCCTGACGAAGAGCCTGGACGAGGTCGGGGCGGGGCGCGATGATCGGCGCCATTAAAAACAATCGATTTTATCGAGGGGCATGATGTTCAGACGCGCTTTGACAACGCTTGCGCTGGCCGCTGGACTCGCCAGCGCGGGACTGGCCACTCACGCTCAGACGCCGCCCTCGCCGCCGCCCGCCGCGCCAGCGGCCGCGCCGAACGACTATACCGATCCCGCGACCTGGCTGTGCCGACCGGGGCGCAACGACGCCTGCACGATCAATCTGAATGCGACCGTCATCCGGGCCGACGGGACCACGACCGTGGAGCGCTTCCACGCCGATCCCGACGCCCCGATCGACTGCTTCTACGTCTATCCTACCGTCTCCCTCGACCCGGGCGCCAACGCAACCATGAAGGTCGAGCCGGCTGAGACCAAGGCGGTGCTGCACCAGTTCGCCCGGTTCGGGTCGAAGTGCCGGCTCTATGCGCCGGTGTATCGCCAGATCACGCTCACCGCGCTGACCGCCATGATGATGGGCAGACCGCCGGCCAACGCCAACTGGAACCTGGCCTACGAAGATGTCCAGAACGCCTGGGCCGAGTACCTCGCCCACGACAACCACGGCCGCGGCGTGGTCCTGATCGGCCACAGCCAGGGTTCGGGCATGCTGAGCCTGCTGGTCGCCAACCAGATCGACGGCAAGCCGGTGCAGAAGCAGTTGATCTCGGCGATCCTGATGGGCATGGCGCTGCAGGTGCCCCCGGGCAAGGATGTCGGCGGCGACTTCAAGACCGTCCCCCTCTGTCGCGCGGCCAGCCAGATCGGCTGTGCGATCGCCTTTTCGTCGTTCCGCGCCAATGCGCCGCCGCCGCTGGGCAGCCTGTTCGGCCAGGGGCGAAAGGGCGACGTCGCGGCTTGCGTCAACCCCGCGGCGCTCGGTGGCGGTTCGGGCGAACTGCGGTCCTATTTCAGCTCCGCCTCGGGCCAGATCGTCAACACGGCCAGCCTGCAACCGGCCTGGATCACGCCGCCGCAGCCGATCGACACCCCTTTTGTCGAAACGCCCGGCCTGCTGACCGCCGCCTGCGTTTCCGACAGCCATGGAACCTATCTGGCCATCACCGTCCATCCGACGGCTGGCGGTCATCGCGCCAACGACATCGGCGGCGACATCGTGGTCGGGGGCCAGGTTCAGACGGGCTGGGGCCTGCATCTGATCGACGCCGACCTGAACATCGGCAACCTGGTCGCGATCGTCGGCGAGGAGTCGAAAGCCTATCTGGCGCAAGCCGGGAAGTAGCCGTGTGGTGAGTTCGCGCTTTCGTCACCGCGACGCGTCGGGCTATGACGGCTGACCATGGCTTCGAAGACTGAAAACCCGACCGAGATCTTCAAGCGGGCGATCGCGCACGCGGCGCGTTCGCTGGCCGAGCAGCCGGACCTGGAGGTCACCTTCTCCGGCGACGGGCCGGCGCTGAACGGCAACCACGCCATCCTGCCGCATCCGCCGCGCGACCTGTCGCCGAAGGAGACCTCGCGCATCCGCGGCCTCGCCGACCAGATGGCGCTGCGCCTCGCCCACCACGACGAGGCCTCTCACGCCAAGCTCAGGCCCCAGTCGGTGCAGGCGCGCGCCGTGTTCGAGGCGGTCGAGCAGGCGCGCATCGACGCTATCGGCGCCAATGCGCTGATGGGCGTGCGCGCCAACCTGGCCTCGGCGCTGGAATCGAGCATCGAAAAGAAGGGGCTGAACCGCTTCGACGATCCGGCCGCGGCGCCGCTGGCCGACATCGTCGGGCTGATGGTGCGCGAGCGGCTTACCGGCGATGCGCCGCCCGATGGGGCGAAGCTGCTGGTCGAGCGCCACCGCGCCGATATTGAGGCCAAGGCCGGCGCCGATCTCGACCGGCTCTCCGATAAGCTGGAGGACCAGGCCGCCTTCGCCCGCGTCGCCCGCTCGATCATCAAGGACCTGGATCTGGGCGAGGAATTCGGCGACGACGCCGAGGATTCCGGCGACAGCGACACGCCGGAAATGCCGCGCGACGTGCAGGACGACATGGGCGAGGACGAGGACCAGGACGGCGAAGGCGCCGAGCCCGATCCCTCGACGAGCTCCGACCGCGACGCCGACGGCTCCGAAGAGCAGCGCACCGAGGCCGAGTCCGACGAGGATGCCGAACCCTCGGACGACGACGTGGAGATGGGCGACGGCGAAAAGGCCGCGCGTCCCGACGTCAAGGACCCCGGCCACCGCGAGCCGCCCTATAAGGTCTTCACCACCGCCCATGACGAGGTGGTCGGCGCCGAGGAGTTGTGCGACGCCGAGGAGCTTGGCCGCCTGCGCGCCTATCTCGACCAGCAGCTGGCCAGCCTGTCCAACGTCGTCTCACGGCTGGCCAACCGGCTGCAGCGCAAGCTGCTGGCCAAGCAGAACCGCTCCTGGACCTTCGACCTTGAGGAAGGTTTGCTGGACGTCTCGCGGCTGACCCGGGTGATCATCGATCCGACCGCGCCGCTGTCCTTCAAACAGGAAGAAGACACCGAGTTCCGAGATACCGTGGTCACCATCCTGATCGACAATTCCGGCTCCATGCGCGGCCGGCCGATCATGGTGGCCGCGGTCTGCGCCGACATCCTGGCCCGCACGCTGGAGCGCTGCGCGGTCAAGACCGAGATCCTCGGCTTCACCACCCGCGCCTGGAAGGGCGGCCTGACCCGCGAGGACTGGCTGAAGGCCGGCAAGCCGCCGGCCCCGGGGCGGCTGAACGACCTGCGCCACATCATCTACAAGTCCGCCGACGCCCCCTGGCGGCGCGCAAGGCGCAACCTCGGCCTGATGATGCGCGAGGGGCTGCTGAAGGAGAATATCGATGGCGAGGCCCTGCTCTGGGCGCACCAGCGGCTGATCCATCGCACCGAACAGCGGCGCATCCTGATGGTGATCTCCGATGGCGCGCCGGTCGACGATTCCACGCTTTCGGTCAATTCCGGCCACTATCTGGAGCGGCACCTGCGCACCGTGATCTCCGAAATCGAGAACAACTCGCCGGTCGAACTGATCGCCATCGGCATCGGCCACGACGTACGCCGTTACTATCGCCGCGCGGTGACCATCGTCGATGTCGAGCAACTGGGCGGTGTGATCACCGACCAGCTGGCCGAACTGTTCGACCAGGAGCCGAAGAAGCACGGCCGCATGGGCGCCAACCTGCAGCCGCCACCCTCGATGCAGCCGACCCCGCCGCCGGCCCCGCGCCGCACCACCGTGCGCGACGTCGCCGAGGCGCTGCGTTGAGCCGCCCGGTCAATGTCGCCGACTATCGCGAGGCGGCCCGGCGCAGGCTGCCGAAGATCCTGTTCGATTACGTCGATGGCGCGGCCTATGCCGAGCAGACGCTGGCGGCCAACACCGCCGACTTCCAGGCCTTGCGCCTGCGCCAGCGCATCCTGAAGGACGTCTCGAAGATCTCGCTGAAGACCGAGCTGTTCGGCCAGGCGCTGAACATGCCGCTGCTGCTAGGCCCCATCGGCATGGCCGGTATGTATGCCCGTCGCGGCGAGACCCAGGCCGCCCGGGCGGCCAAGGCGGCCGGCATCCCCTTCTGCCTGTCCTCACTGACCATCTGCGACGTCGACGAGGTGGCCAAGGTCGAGCCGCCCTGGTTCCAGCTCTACATGCTGAAGGACCGCGGCTTCATGGTCGAGTATCTGGCCAGGGCCACCGCCGCCAAGTGCCCTGTCCTGTTGTTCACCGTCGACCTGCCCGTCCCCGGCACGCGCTATCGCGACATGCGCAGCGGCCTGTCCGGCCCGCCGCAGGCCTTCGCGGGACTGAAGCGGGTCTGGGACGGCATCACCCATCCGGACTGGTTGTGGGACGTGCAAATCAACGGCACGCCGCACACCTTCGGCAACATCGCCGCCGCCGTGCCCGAGGCCAAGGGCCTTGGCGACTTCTGGGGCTGGATCGGGCGGAATTTCGACGCCTCGATCACCTGGGACGACATCGCCTGGGTGCGCCAGCACTGGGCCGGGCCGATCGTGATCAAGGGCATTCTCGACCCCGCCGACGCGCGCGAGGCGGTGCGGGTGGGCGTCGACGGCATCGTGGTCTCCAACCACGGCGGTCGCCAGCTGGACGGCGCACCCTCGACCATCTCGGTGATGCCGGCGATCAAGGACGCGGTCGGCGACGACATGACGCTGCTGCTGGACTGCGGCGTCCGCTCCGGCCTCGATGTGATCAAGGCCCTGGCCTCGGGCGCCGACGCCTGCCTGATCGGCCGGGCCTGGGCCTGGGCGCTTGGCGCGCGCGGCGAAGCCGGCGTCTCTCACGTGATTTCGGTCATTAAGGCCGAGATGCTGGTGGCGCTGGCGCTCACCGGCTGCACCGACGTCAGGGCGGCGGGGCGCGAACTGTTGGCGGATTAAACCAAAGAGGATTTCAGACGATGCAACAGGTTGCCATTCCGACCCCCGACGGCGACGCGCGCGCCTACACCTTCCAGCCCGAGGGAAAGGGTCCCTGGCCGGCGGTGATCTTCTTCATGGACGCGCCGGCGATCCGGCCGGCCCTGTTCCAGATGTGCGAGCGCCTGGCCTCCAACGGCTATTTCGTGCTGCTGCCCGACATGTTCTGGCGCGCCGGACCCTATGAGCCGATCAACATGGCCGAGGCGTTCAAGGACGAGGAGGCCCGCCGCGCCATCTTCGGCAAGTTTATGGCCTCGACCGATCCGGTGCGCTCGACCCGCGACACCGGCGCCTTCCTCGACTGGCTGGCCAGGCAGCCCGAGGTGAAGGGCGATAAGGTCGGTGTCACCGGCTACTGCATGGGCGGCGGCCTGTCTTTGCGCGCCGCCGGCGAGTTCCCGGACCGCGTCGTCGCCTCGGCCGGCTTCCACGGCGGCCGGCTGGCCACCGATGCGCCGGACAGCCCGCACCTCTTGGCGCCGAAGATCAAGGCCAAGGTCTATGTCGGCGGCGCCGACGAGGACGCCGGCTTCCCGCCCGAACAGGCCGACCGCCTGCGCGAGGCGCTCACCGCCGCCGGGGTGGAGAACACCGTCGAGATCTACGCCGGCGCCAAGCACGGCTACGCCCCACCCGACATGCCCGTCTACAACGAGGCGGCGTCAGAGCGGCACTGGCGCGAGATGCTGAAGCTTTTCGAGGAAAAGCTGAAATAGGAACCTCCACCCCAACCGTCATCCCCCGCTGTAGCGAAGCGAAATGCGGAGGATCCATGAACACTGACCCTAAACGGTGTTCATGGGTGGCCCGGACAAGCCGGGCCATGACGGGGAAGATAGGTGCGCGTAAATCCGCCTGGGCGCGGTTGGCGTCGCTGGCGGTTTGAAAAACCCTAGGCCCCCGTTTTGGCTGCTACGCGCCTCTGCTTCGCAGTCGCGGGGATGAGCGGATTAGTTAGGCCGTCGCCGGAACCGCCGCAGTCGCGGTCAGCTTGGCCTTGACTTGGCGCTTGATCTTGCGGGCGCGGGCGGAGAGTTGGTCGTCGCGGGCCTTGACCAGATAGGGGTCGAGACCGCCGCGGAAATCCAGCGTGCGCAGGGCCGCATTGGTGATGCGCAGGTTGAAACCCTGGCCCAGCGCATCCGACTGCAGGCGGATGGTTTTCAGCGCCGGCAGAAAGCGGCGCTTGGACTTCATGTTCGAGTGACTCACATTGTGCCCGACCATCGGTCCGACGCCCGTGAGTTCGCAACGCCGCGACATTTGAGGAAACCTTCTTGGGGCAAAGCGTTTTTGGCCGTGGAGCTAGCCTCGGCCGAAGAGCGGGCGGTATAGGCGAAGGCCGCTTGTTGCGTCAAGACCAAGGGCGCCGCCGCAATTTCGCCGGGCGCCGCGGTCAGGACGTCCCGTCCCTGAAAGGAGCCTTCAAATATGAAAGCCCGATTGGCCCTCGCCGGCGTGCTGGCCCTTGCCCTGGCCGGCGCGGGCCAAGCCCAGCCGCCCGCGCCGTTGAAGATGAGCCTCGACTATGACGGTACGCTTTATCCGCTGAATCTGCTGCCGGTGAAGGTGCTGGTGGTGCACGCCGAAGGCCATTCGATGCCGGGCGGCTTCGGCACGGCGATCTCGATGAAAAGCTATGGCATCCTGCGCGCGCTGAAGCGGGTCGACATCGACGCTGAGAACCAGGGCCGCACCGGCGAGGACGGCCAAGCCTATCCCGCCGTCTTCAGCTACATCCACCATGACGGCAAGCGGGTTCGCCACGTGCACGTGACCTGGAGCCGGGGCGATGTGCAGGTGGCCTCGATGCCCCCTTATGGCGACCTGGGCAAGCCGGCGGCCACACTGGCCCAGAAACTGGCCGCCACCGATCCGCTGACCCAGTTCGTGCGCGTCGCCGTGGCGGCCGGGCCGCAGGCCATCTGCCGCGGGCCCGACCGGTTCTTCGACGGCAAGCAGCTCTATGAACTCGATTTCGGGCGGCCCGAGCCGGCCAACCTGACCAGCGACGACAAGGCCATGGGCCTGACCCACGGCGCACAGTGCACCGTCCGCTTCACCGAAGTCGCCGGTTTCAAGCCCAAGCCGCCCGCCCAGCGCAACCAGGGCCTGACCAGCCCGATCACCATGGTCTTCGGCCAGATGGGCGCCGACGGCCCGTGGGTGGTGGCCAATATCCACGCCGACACGGTGATCGGACACGCCAATATCGCGCTGAAGAAGCTCAGCGTCTCGGGGCAGCGGCCGAAGCCTTGAGGCTTGTGTCCAGCTTAGCCGCAGCTACCATATCTCGTAGGGAACAAAGGCCGAATCCGCCGAGGTCGCCGATTCGGACTTGATTCGTTTCGCCAGCGTTCCCAAGCGTTTACCACGATCATTAATGCGTCGACCGAACGGCCCGCCACCCTTGTTCGGGGCGGTGGAATCCTCCACTTTCTCTTTCATGAGCGTGCGTTCGCCTGGGCCGGCGCCGTCGCGGCTGGTCGCCGTGCTGGGCCCAACCAATACCGGTAAGACCCATCTGGCGGTCGAGCGCATGCTAGGCCACGCCTCGGGCATGATCGGCCTGCCGCTGCGGCTCTTGGCCCGCGAGATCTACGATAGGGTGGTCAAGACGCGCGGGGTGCGCTCGGTGGCCCTGATCACCGGCGAGGAAAAGATCATCCCGCCCAGGCCGCAATATTATGTGGCCACGGTCGAGGCCATGCCGCTGGACCGGGCCGTGGAGTTCCTGGCCGTCGACGAGATCCAGCTGTGCGCCGATCCGGAGCGCGGCCACGTTTTCACCGACCGGCTGCTGCATGCGCGCGGCAAGGCCGAGACCATGCTGCTGGGCGCGGCCACCATGGCGCCGCTAATCCGCCGCCTCTGCCCCGACGCCGAGATTGTCGGGCGGGAACGCTTCTCGCGCCTGACCTATGACGGCCCGCGCAAGCTCAGCCGCCTACCGCGGCGCTCGGCCGTGGTCGGCTTTTCGGCCGAGGCGGTCTACGCCATCGCCGAGCTGATTCGCCGCCAGCGCGGCGGGGCGGCGGTGGTGATGGGCTCGCTCAGCCCGCGCACCAGGAACGCCCAGGTCGCCCTCTTCCAGTCCGGCGAGGTGGATTTTCTGGTCGCCACCGACGCCATCGGCATGGGCCTGAACATGGATTTGGGCCATGTGGCCTTCGCCGGCCTGCGCAAGTTCGACGGGCGGCGCACCCGCTGGCTGGCGGCCCAGGAGATCGGCCAGATCGCCGGACGCGCCGGCCGCTACCTGCGCGACGGGACCTTCGGGGTCACCGGCGACTGCCCGGACATCGACCCGGACCTGGCCGCTCAGGTGGAGAACCACGCCTTCGAGCCGGTGCTGGCCGCCGAGTGGCGCAACAGCCGGCTGGATTTCGATTCGCTGACCGAGCTGCAGCGCTCGCTGGCCGCGCCGCCGCCGAGGGCTGGCCTGAAACTCTCCGAGGAGAGCCTGGACGAGACGGTGTTGAACAAGCTGGCCGAGGACGAGGACATCCGCCGGCGCGCCAAGGACCGCTCCAATCTCGCCCGGCTGTGGGACGTCTGCCAGACGCCGGACTTCCGCAAGACCACGCTCGAGGACCACACCCGCTTCGCCTACACGGTCTTCCATCACCTGACCGAGCGCAATCGCCGCATCCCGGAGGATTGGGTCGAGGGTCAGTTCCGCGGCCTCGACCGGCTGGACGGCGACATCGACGCGCTGTCGGCCAGGCTGGCCAGCGTGCGCACCCTGGCCTACGTCGCCAACCGTTCCGACTGGCTGCGCGATCCGGCCCATTGGCAGGGCCGCACCCACGGGCTGGAGGATCGCCTCTCCGACACCCTGCACGAGCGGCTGATGCAGCGGTTCATCGACCGGCGCACCAGCGCCCTGATGCGCGGCCTGAACGTCAGCGACACCTTGATGGCCGGTATCGCGGCGGACGGGGCGGTCACCGTCGTGGGCCACTTTGTCGGCCGGTTGATCGGCGCCCATTTCGACCCGGCGCGCGGCGCGAGCGCGCTGGAGGACAAGGCCCTGCGCGCGGCGGCCGAGCGCGCGATCGGGCCGGAGGTCGCGCGAAGGCTGGGCCGGCTGGCGGCCGAGGCCGACGACGCCTTTTCCATCCTGCCGAACGGCATGCTGCTCTGGCATGGCCAGGCCACCGGCCAGCTGAATGGTGGCGGACCGTTCTCGCCGCGCGTGCGCCTGCTCGGCGAGCTTGGCCCCGCGCCGACGCGCGAGCGGGCGGTTCGGCGGCTGGAGGCTTTCGTGGCGGCTGAGGCCGCGCGGCGCCTGCGGCCCTTGCGGGCGCTGAAGTCGGCGGTATCCGAGGGGCGCATCAAGGGCCTGGCGCGCGGCCTGGCCTATCGGCTGGTCGAGGCCGGCGGCGTCATCGACCGCGGTCCCGTGGAGGCCGATGTGCGCGCGCTGAGCCAGGTCGAGCGGCGCATCCTGCGCGGCTTCGGCGTCCGTTTCGGCGCCTTCAGCCTCTTCCTGCCGCAACTGCTGGCCGCAAATGCGCTCGACTTCACCGCCGCCTTTGCCGCGCTCTGGTCGCCTGATTGGCGACCCACAGCCGGCTCGGTCGTGGCCCTGCCCGAGCCGGTCCCCGCCGCGACGACGCTGGCGGCGTTGGGCCTGCGCGCCGTTGGCGGACTGGCCGCGCCGGTTGAAGCGCTGGAAAAGCTGGACGAACTGCTGCGCGCCGCGCCACGCGCGTCAGGCGCCGCGGCCCTGGATGACGCCGCCATCGCCCGCCTGGGCTGGAGCCGACCCGAGACCGAGCAGACCCTGCGTGGCCTGGGCTTCCTGCGCGCCCGCAAGACCGCTGATGACGCTGTCTCGGCCTGGCGGCGGCGAGCCCCGCAAAAGCCGCAGCCGGCTAAGGTCGCGCCGACCGCCTCGCCTTTCGCGGCCCTGGCCGCGCTGACCCCGCCGGCCAAGCGCCGGCCAAGGCGCAAGCGCCCGCGCCGCGCCGCCGCCTCATGAGCGAGACGGACGGCTGCCGCATCGACGTGTGGCTGTGGCGCGCGCGGTTTTTCAAGACCCGTTCGCTGGCCGCCCGCTTCGTCGAGACTGGCCGGTTGCGACTGACGCGCGGGCCGGCCGAGAGCCGCATCGACAAGCCCGGACGCACTCTGAAACCCGGCGACAGCCTGGTCTTCGCCCTCGGCGGCCGGCTGATCGCGGTCAGGGTAGAACAGCTTGGCGAGCGTCGCGGACCAGCCGACGAGGCCAGGGGCCTCTACGCCCCATTGCAGAATCCCTCACCGGGCGATGAGCAGACTGCGCATTGACAAGCGCCGTGCATCCCCCAAATAGACGCGGCTCCCGCCGCACCGGCCCTTAGACGAGTTCTCGATGACCTACATCGTCATGGATGCATGCATTAAGTGCAAATACATGGACTGCGTGGAGGTGTGCCCGGTCGACTGCTTCTATGAGGGCGAGAATTTCCTCGCCATCCATCCGGACGAGTGCATCGACTGCGGCGTCTGCGAGCCGGAATGTCCGGTGGACGCGATCAAGCCGGACACCGAGGACGAACCCGACGGCAAGTGGCTGAAGATCAACACCGAATTCGCCAAGGTCTGGCCGAACATCACGCTTAAGGGCGTTGCGCCGGCTGACGCCGACGACTTTGAACGCGAAACCGGAAAGTTCGAGAAATACTTCAGCGATAAACCCGGCAAGGGCTCTTGACGCCCGGGCGCTCCGGCTCGCAACCCTTTCATCGCGTTCATTTTTGTGATACTATTGCAACTGACGTGGGGCGCGGGTCGCGCTTTGGCGTCATGGTTGAAGAATAGCCGTCCTAGCTGACGCGCGCCTGATCGAAGGCGAAGGGTGTCGTAAACGATATTCGTAAACCGGGTCCACGCCGCCCGCTTGCCTTTGCGGGCGCGGCGCTGTCACCCGTCGCGACTTAAGGACGGTCCCGGCCCTGGTGGGGTCTAAAGGACTTTAAGAGGACAACAATGAACAAGAGCGCTCACGATTTTTCCCTTGGCGATCACGTCGTCTATCCGGCGCACGGCGTCGGCACGGTGGTGGGGATCGAGAACCAGGAAGTCGCCGGCCTCACTCTCGAAGTCTATGTGATCACCTTCGACCACGAGAAGATGACCCTGCGCGTTCCGACCAAAAAGGCCAAGACCGCCGGCCTGCGCGCGCTCGCCGCTGGCCTGGTGGTGACGCAAGCCCTGACCACGCTGAAGGGCCGCGCGCGCATCAAGCGCACCATGTGGAGCCGCCGCGCCCAGGAATACGAAGCCAAGATCAACTCCGGCGACCTGATCTCGATCGCCGAGGTGGTGCGCGACCTGCACCGCGCCGAGAACCAGCCGGAACAGTCCTATTCCGAGCGTCAGCTCTACGAATCGGCGCTGGACCGCATGGCGCGCGAAGTGGCCGCGATCGAGCAGATCGACCGCGACGCCGCCATCGCCGTCCTCAACAAGTCGCTGCAGAAGGCCGCCTAGCGGTCCTTTAAGAGTTCTATCGGCTCGGGATGGTCGATCCGCATCTGACCGTCCCAGCCGATCATGCCCCGCACACGGATCAATCGCCCGGCCAGGCTGGCCGGCGCCATTCCGGCCGCCGCCAGATCGCCGACCGCACGCGGATCGATCACGGCCGCGAAACCTGAGTGGGTCTGGGTAAAGTCGAGATAGGTCCCGCTCCTGGCCGGGGTTACACTCACCACCCGGCCCTCGACGATCTGAAAGCCGTGAGTGTCGCGGGTCACCTCCTGTGGCAGACGCACCTCGTAGTCGGGCATCGCCCACAAGCCGCGCCGCGCTTTTCGAGCCCGGGCCTCATCGGCGAACATGGTCGCGGCCAGGGCGCGGTTGTCAGCGAAGGTGCGCACCCGCGCCCAGCCGTCGCGCAACAGGGCGGCCTCGACCCAGGTCCGCCCATCGACCAGCCGCACCTGAGCCAGCGCCCGGCCGCGCGGATCGCGCCGCACCCCGCCATAGAAGAGTTGCACCTGTCGCCCCAGCACCAGCCGATTCAAGTCGGCCTGCGAGCCCGCCCCGCCCGGCTCGTCCATCCACGGCGTCTCGATCCCCGACAGCCGGACGTTCAGGCCATTGTCCAGCACCAGCTCATCGCCGGAGGCGACGGAGACCACCTTGCCGCGCTCGCCGGCGGCCAGCCGGTCGAGCGCGCCGCCCTCGCCGCATCCGGCCAGCCCAAGCGCCATCGCAATCCATGCCACGAGCAGCCTTCGCAACGCCCCACCCTTTGCGCTATGACCGGACCGTCGCGGCCGGGTAGCTCAGCAGGACAGAGCAGCGGTTTCCTAAAGCGCTGAGGTGGCCATTTCGGCCGGTTTCATCACGTTTCAGGCCGCCGCAGAACTCCTTGTAAATTATGGCCTTGGCCTTTCTATCGGTCGCAATCGCGGCTATGTTGTTTCGGGTCAATGTGCCCCATACGTGCCCCTTTTTCCTGGGGCAGAGCCGGAAGCAACATCCCGAGGTGGCGGCAGATGGCAACCCAGAAACTGGACGACAAGACGATTAAGACTGCCCGGACCACTGTGGCGAAGCGGATCGAAATGTGGGATGAGCAGACCCCTGGACTTTGCCTTCGCGTGTCAGCACGGCGGGGTAAGCCAGGCGAGCCGGACCGCCAAACGAAGGTCTGGGTTTGGCGCTACCGGACACTCGATGGCCGCCAACCGCGCCTAACCCTCGCAGCCTACTCGGATACACACGGCCTGAAATGGGCTCGTCTAGAAGTCGAGGAATGGCGCGTCCGAGTTCGCAAGGGTGAAGACCCGGCCGGGACCAAGCGCGCCGATAAGGCACGGGCGAGGGCTGAGCCGCTGAAAACCTTCGATGATCTCGCCGACGCGTTTATCACCGCATCCGAAAAGGGCCATTGGAAGCCACGTAGAAAGCAAAAGCGGCCGCGCACCATCGCCGACGAGACCGCGATCCTGACGCGCTACATCCGGCCCACACTTGGCGGTCAGCGCATCGAGGCGATTGACCGCAAGATGATCAGCAAGGTGCTGAACGACATGTTGGACCGTGGGATCGGCGCGCAGACCAACCGCACCCATGCAGTGATCCGACAAGTCTTAGCCTACGGCGTGGATCGGGAACGCATCGAGTGGAACCCGGCCGCCCAGATTGCCAAGCCTGCCAGCGAGAAGGCGCGCGCGCGCACACTCACCGACGATGAACTCAGCCGGCTTTGGAACATCTGCGAGAATTGCCCAGCTGAACTTCGGGCGCCGCCCAAGGAGGGCGAGACAATCGGTGCGAGACTTTACGTCAGCCGCGCCATGCGAATTGCGGTTCAGCTCGCCACACTTCTATTGGTCCGACGCAACGAGATCGCCGGCATGGCGGTCTCCGAATTGGACCTCGACAGGGCGACGTGGCTTATTCCGGCCGAGCGCATGAAGGCTGGCGCACCACACCTTGTGCCGCTTCCACCGAGGGCTGTGGCTTTTATCGGAGAGGCGTTGAAGCTGGCGGCGGGCGACCGCAGCGATGAGCCACCGTACGTTTTCCCTTCGCCCCGCGACCGTGAAAGGCCGATCCGACCCGACGCTATAACACACGCCATGGCCCATCTATGCCTCGTACTCGGGATCAAGAATGCATCCCCCCATGACATCCGCCGAACCGGTAGCACGACGCTGACATCCGAGCGGCTAGGCTTCATTCCACTAATCCGCTCCAGGGTTTTGAGTCACGGTAGCGATACGGGCGGCGGCGCGCCCGTTTCGTCAAACCACTACGATGTGAACGAATACCTGTCTGAAAAGCGCAAGGCGCTTACAGCCTGGGAGGGGCTGTTGCTTGAGATCGTTGGCGATCGCGAGAGGCCCACGAACGTTGCTCCGATTCGAGGCGTCGCCAATTGAGCGAGGACCCTCGCCTGCACCCCCATCGCGACAAGATCAAAGCCGCAATCATGGACGATCTGGTGAGGAGTCTGATCGAAATCGAGGCGCGTTTCGACCAAGAGGTTTCACCGGGAGCTGACCAAGTCAATCGAGGCGCGGCAGAGCGGCGAGCCGCCGGGCTCTCACTGGGGGTGGTCATCGAGGCTCTACGATTGATGGACGTGCCATCACGGCCGATCGAGCGCCTTTTCGAGGCGCTCATGCAGATCGAGGAGAGCGGCAAGCGCGCCGCCATGTTCGATAAAGCTCGCGCGGCCCATCGGCCCCACGATTCGACCTCGTTGCTGATCCTGAAGGGCACAGTCGTGGCGATCGCTGAGAGTCTGAGGGAGGCCGAACCCGCTCTCACAATCGCCGCCGCGGACAAGTGGGCGGCCGCGGTGCTCAAATCGACAGGGCGTACGGCGTTGACCAAGGTCAGCGCGCGGACGGTTCGCAATTGGCGTTCAACGTTTTCGGGCCAGTACGGAGAGCCAGGACCGGCCGCCGACGCATACCGAGGGGTGATCACCTACCTGCGGAACAGCCCGACGGGAGGGACAATCACTCGGGACATCTTGCGTGAGGCGCTCATACTCAAAGCTCTCGCTCTGCCAGAGAACCCCCTCTTTTGACGGCAATCGCTCAAGGTCATCTTCCTGGTCGTTGCAGTCCGCTTCATGCGGACCACCGAACAGGAATGAGCGATGCCCTCCCAAACACCTGAACCAGGCAGACTTCTCCCCCCGCCCATCGTCGCCGACCGAACCAGCCTCAGCCGCACCACCCTTTGGAGACTGGTCCGCCGCGGCGAGTTCCCCAAACCCGTCCGGGTCAGCCCGGGCCGCGTGGCGTGGTCTGAATCTGCCATCAACGGTTGGATCGCCTCCAAGATGGAGGGGGCATAGCACCGTGTGCCAAACGTCAGAGCCCGCCGTCACGGCGGGCGACGGCGGGCTCTTCGATGGTGTTCACCTCGGCAGACGAGAACATCATGAAGCTACCGCTCACCATTCGGAAAATCAATGCTACCCGCTTGGCCCCGGCCACAAGCGTCGCAGCAACACGGGCCCGTTGACGAGATGAGGGGGCGGCTAATGACTGCCGCACCCGATGCGCCGCTGGCAAGCTTCCGCAAGAACGCGACCGAAGAGGTCCGCGTCACCCGCTCCGACTTTAAGGGCTTGGACCTGGTCGATGTCCGCGTCTACGGGGAGTTCGGCGGACCCGCCAAGGTAATGATGCCCACCAAGAAGGGCTTGAGCATCCAGCGCGAGCAGCTTCCCAAGCTTATCGCCGCGCTCCAGGAAGCCCACGCCGCGATCGGTCGTAACGCATGAACAGCCTCCATCTCTACCGGCTCAAGCACGAGCTTGGCGGCATGGTCTATGACAGTGGTCGCCGATGGGTTGGCCCAGGTACGGCTATAGCCGATCGCGCCCGCCGGCTCTGCGACGTGCAGGTCGCCCCGGGTCCGGAGCGGATGGGCTGGAGCAACGTGCTGGAGGCGACCCATGGTTGACCTCACTCTGATCGAGAACGTCGAGACCTTCGGTCATCAGCCGAAGACAACCTCGTCCTGGTTCGCGGATTGTAACGTGGAGGCCGATGAGTGGCTGGCCGACCGTCTGATCCCCAAGCGCTCTTACGTCGGCATTTTCGGGCGCCGCGGCTCGGCCAAAAGCTTCCTGGCCCTGGACCTGGCCTGCAGGGCCGCCATGGGCATCCCGTTTCTCGGCGAGGAGTGCGAACGCGTCGGGACAGTCTATTGCTGCGGCGAGAAGAAGAGTCGATTCGGCAAGAGGATTGAGGCCTGGCGCCGGGCTCACGAGATCGAGGGCGAGCCGGTCGCCGTGCGCTTTCGGTGGGGCTGTCCGAACCTGCTTGACGATACGGAGGTGGACGACTTCATCGCCGAGCTCAACGCCCTGCGCCCTGAGTTCCGGGCGCGCGGTGTCCCGCTTGGCATGGTGATGCTCGACACGCTGGCCCGAGCGCTCCGCGGCGCCAACGTCAGCGATGCTGATGCGGCTGGGACCGCTACTCGGGCGATCCAGCGCATCATCGACGAGGCCAGCCTGACGGTGGTCACCGTGGCGCACGTCGCGAAGGCCGAAGGGTCGATCACACAGAAGGGTGCCGGCGAGTGGGAGGACGCGGCTGACAGCCTCCTGCGGATTGAACGAAAGGACGGTGCGGACGTCCGAACGGTGTCGCTAGCGAAGCAGTCCGACGAGGCCGATGGGCTCGACTACGCCTTCGAGTTGAAGCTGGTCGAGGTGGGCACGAGCCCCAAAGGAAAGCCGGTCACGTCCTGCGTAATTCGGCAGGTCGATGTGCCAAAAAGCGGGACAAAAGGCCTTGGACGGCGCCTGAACGCTGCGGCCGAGACTGTGAGGTCCGCGCTCGGCCTTTTGGCCGATGCTGGACAACTTCAACCTGTCCCATTTTGTCCCGGTGTCCCGCCTGGAACTGTCGGCGCTCGTGTCGAGGCCCTTCGCTCAAAGTCCTACGCGCTCGGCTTGCAGGCCGCGTCTGAACCGCCGGCCTGCGCTCCGCAAACCGAGCAAAACAAATGGGTTGAGGCCCGAAAGAAGGCCTTTCAGCGCGCGCTCGACAAGCTTCATGAGGCGGGAATAGTCAGGCGTGAAGGCGAATTCGTATGGGCGCTCTGAATGATCAGGACAGGCGGGACAAGCCGGGACAATCTCTTTCTGTCCCCGCTCACCACGGCCTCGCCGAGGTCAGGGTCAGCGGGACAGGACGGGACACACCCCTTTAGGGGTGTCCAGTCTGTCCGGTTGTCCCCCAGACCGTTCCGACCAGAAGGCGTAAGGATCTAGGAGATTTACGAAGACTTTCGCGCAGACTCTACTCGGAATCGATCCGGTCCGAATCCGTCCAACCGCGCTATCCCCTGGCGAAAGGCCGCCTTTACTAACCCAAAGGATTTCGGAAATTGTGGTCCGGCAAGGGCGCAATGGAAGCGTGATCACGAGGCCAATATGGGCGGCTATTCCTCAGGACGGCGAAGGACCCGAAACCGCGGAAGTATCGATGAGACAATCAAGCTCGACATCCGGGATGAGCGGCGCTTCGGCGTCGTTCGGAGCGGTCAACGGCGAAGCGCAAGGGTAGCCTGGAAGTCCGGACGCGTTGAGGCCGGCGCGGTCAAACTGACGACTGACCTTACGGACATGTCCCGGCCCTACGCGCTCATCGAATTCTCATTTGACGGCGATCGACGATCCCAACGCATCGAATTAACGGCCGTGCCGTGCCGCTACGGCGGCTGCAGATTCTACTTCCTTTGCCCCGTTTTCGGTCACCGCTGCGAGGTCCTGCCCAGCGTGGACGGCTACTTCGCTTCACGTCAGGCCCACCGGCTGACATTCCGGTCGCAGACGTCCGGCACACTCGAACGGATGCGCGATCGGGCGGAAAAGCTGGAGCGGCGCCTCTATGGCCAGGGCCGACAGCCGAAGCCGAGAGGCAAGAACAGGGAGCGCTTGATGGCCGCCTGGGATGATGCCCACGCGGCTTGGTCGGACGCGGTGGAGGCCGAAGGACTGCGCAGGTTCGGTGATGCGATTCGGCCATGGCTTTGAGATCGACAATCTCGCGGGCGCCAGGCTGACGGACGCGCGCGGTCATCACCCTGACACTCGCCTTACGGGCGATCCGCTCAAGGCCGTCGCGGCGAGCCGCAGGTTGGCGCGGCAGTTGAGCTTCACGCGCTGACGGCCTAACCTCGCCTTCGGGATGACCCATTGGCCATCCTGGGGCGTGGAAACCCCAGCCATCGGCGGCTCGTGTGCAGCCGTCACCAGCACTCCTCGACCATGCGGTCGGGGAGGCGTCAGTGTATGTCCAGGGCGAAAGCCTAAAGACTGGCGCGGTCTCGCCGATGGCAGGCTTTCCAACTCCCCGATCCCAGGTCGGTTGGAGAGCCATGTGCAAAGCTTATCGGATTGCGCTCATCGCGGTTGCGACAGTTTCGCTGAGCTTCAACCAACACCCGCGCGGGACATGCTCGCACCACGGAGGCGTGGCGAGCGCGCGATGATGAAAGCCGCAGCGGTCTTGATTGTCGTGGTCGTGCTGAGTGGCGCCGTTGCAGAGTGCGGCCCGGAAGCCACCACAAGTGATAGTTCTACAGCCGCCGCGCCTTCCGCGGCGCAGGCCGCCACACCTTCCGCGGCGGCGGCCGCCACGGCAGCCCAGTTAAGCGTGTCTCTCGTTCAAGCCGAGCCGGCTCTTTCTCAGCCACAGCAGACAACCAGCGATCTGCTGTTCGCTGCGACCCTCCCGAAACAATCCGACGATCCCGACTACGTTTCGGCCGCGTCGGTCATCGTCAAACACGTCGCCGCGGCGATTCAGGCGAACCCAACAGGCGTACCGCGCGAGCTCTCAACTATCAGCTTCTTGTTCCTACGCCCCGATTTTGACCGCCTCGGAAATCCGGGAGCGCATTCGTTTATGACGGCCACCTTTCCGATCGGCGACCTCAAAGCGGCCCGACTAGACAACTTAGGAGCCTACGGAGTGCTCAATTTGTCCAGCGAGGTCCAGGTCGTGGGGCCTTGGCAAACTGCCATACGGAATTGGTGTTTGATGCATAATAGCGCGCCCGACTTCTGCGCTCAGGCTCGCGGAAGCCTAGCGCCGGAACTCCAGGACGCGTGGGACCATCCTACGGGCAGCACCTAGTGGATTGACGCCGAGATATGAGTCCGCCGAACGTCTGCTTGCCGGCGTGAAGTCAACGGCAAGGTTCGACCCTGAGCCCGGAGCGCGCAGCACAGCCGACAGTGATCAGACGGCGGCCAAGCCCGAGTTTGCCTGCGCTTCGTAGTGCGCGGCCAAACCTCTGAGTGCGGCGGCTGTATCGCCTGAAAAAGCCGATCCGTGCATGATGGCCAACGTCTTGGCGTCGAGATCGGCGAGAGCGCGAAGCACAGGCCCCGTGTTCGGCCCAAGACACATGGAATGGAACATGTCTTCGGTGGCGATGGCCGGGCCGAGGACGTCGGACTCCACCAAGGCCGGACCGGTCCCGACGTGCGTGAGTAGATCACCGCAGAAGAGCGTCCGAGTGGTTTCCTCGAAGATAACGCCGGCCTCCCAGCCGTGCGGAACGTGCGGCGTGTCCCGCCAGACAACCCGCTTGCCGCCAAGGTCGATGGTCTCCCCATCGGCGAGCGCTCGTGGCGCGCGGTCGGCCAGGTCATTGAGCGAAACCATGCAGGCGGTTTGGCCATGCGCGACCTCGGCCCGGGGCGCTGCGGCGAGCCACTGGTTCATGCTGCCGCACTCATCGGACTCGACGTGGCCAAAACTGATCCAACGCAGCCGCTCAAGCGGCATCACCGCGGCGACAGCCTCCGACACCAGCGGGAACATTGCCCGACCGCCACAGTGGAACAGCATCGGCTCGTCGGCCACGATCAGGAACTGGTTGAACGTGAAGCCGGCGGGCGGCGCCACTTCGGCGATCAGGGTCGAGAATCGAAAGACGCCGTCAGCGATTTCTTGGGTCTGGGTCTGCAAGAGACCTCCTGAACGACGAGCGCCAGATGATGATGGCCGCGCAGCAAGACTGGGACGGCCCCGCCGCCGCAATGTCAAAGGAAGTCGTGATCCCGGCGGAGGACGGCGGCGCTCGGCGGAGCACGCCGGGGCGGGCTTGCGATCCAATGTCCGGTTTTCGGCGACAGACTACTGACCGCTTTCGACCCATTGCGGACCTTCAGGGTGACTCGCTCGGTGATGTCCGGCTCAAAACGGAAAGGGCCCGCTCTGCATGACCGAGTGCCTGAGTGACGCACCGCTCGATGGGCGGCTATCCTGCAACCCCGTCGGCTAGGGAAGGACAGCGAGCGCTTGAGCAAGATTGGCCTCGACGATCTCAATCATAATCGAGCGATTTGGGAAGTCACCGTCGAGGAGCCGCAGCGGTCCAGCCACAAGCGAAAGCCGCATAGCGAGGGCGTAGAACGCAAGCCGTTGCTCATCGAGGTCGCTACGGTGGAGGCTTTGGTAGTGGCGCCCAAAACGGAGTTTCAAGAACACATGCTCCCACTCTACGTCGAAATACATAAGCCCCTCAATATCGATCAGAACCGGCTGCCCGCGCTGATCAATCAACACGTGATCCGGCCCAAGTTCTCCATGAATAAGCCCGAAGACCGAGCGCGGAAGTATATCTGCAGCTAGCCTGCGAACCACGGTTTCCAGCCGTTCGTGAACATCTCCAATACGCCCGTCTCGCGCGGCGGCTTCTGCAAGGTCCGTCAGAGCGCGATCAAGGACAATCTGTTCGCAAGTGCGACCAACTGAGATGCCTCCATTGTCCAGCAGCGCCACCTTCCCGAACGCCGGTCCCGTATGCCCATGCATTGCATCAAGCGCCTCAGCCAAGCCGGCTAGGGTCGCCGCTGCCGCCGGTGCATTGTCTTGGAGAAGCGTCTCAAGGCTCCCGCCGGACACATCCTCGATAACAGCGATAGAGGCCGGGAAATGCCGCATACTCCGGTCGGACAAATAGATTTTAGGGGTGCGGATGCCGAGGCCATCCAAACGCCTATGCGCAGCCTCGAAAAGTTCGATCCCGGACGCAGATGAGAACGGGTCCGCGAGATTTTCGGTGTCCTCAGGCTGCGCGACGGGCCAGTAGTTTTCGGCAGGGTCCCAAATATAGATAATCGCGGTTGAGCTGTCGCCGAGTACGGCGCGATACACGCCCTTCTTGGTACCGCCCGTAATCCGAGTGACGCCAAGAAGGCGGCGCTGCTTCCCCATAGCTGCCCGCACAATCCCGGTTAGATCATCACGTTCAACGATCCTTCGTTCCACGCCTTCACCCCTGAACGACACCTTTGGGGGTGTCGTCCGCCAACTGACCCAGTGTTATGAATGTCCGCAACCCACCCATCTGAGACCTTCGGAACGTCCGGTTGCGGCCCGAGTCTCTTGGGTCGGCCTGAGGTCCGCTTGTCGGCCGGGGCCGACCTGCGATGACCGACCCTTAGCGGACATCGCTCTTGCTCTGGCTACCCGCCAGTATCCATGCTGCGCCTATGGCGCGCCTGAAGGATATCGTGATCGATGCTGACCATCCCGCCGCCTTGGCGCGGTTCTGGGAAGCGGCCCTCGATGGCTACACGATCGCGCCTTACGACGATAACGAAATTGCGCGGCTGGCTGCCCTCGGTCTAACGCCCGAAACCGACACCTCAGTAATGGTTGAAGGACCAGGTCCCCGGCTATGCTTCCATCTGAAGGGTGGGCCCCGGACAGAGCGGAACCGACTACACTTCGACATCGCCGCTGATAGACCGGCGGCAGAGGTCGTTCGCCTTGTCGCCTTAGGGGCCATTCGTTTGCGAGATGGCGACGGATACATCGTGCTACGCGATCCTGAGGGCAATCCATTCTGTGTAGTGGGCCCCTGAGCCACATCTCCTTTCCACCCATCTCGGACATCCGGGGGGCCTCTTGTGGGCCCCGGCCGGCAATGTCGGGTTTGCGGCAGGAAGCCAATGGGCAGTTTCGACCCGTTGCGGACCTTCAGGGTGACTCGCCCGGTGATGTCCGGCTCAAAACGGAAAGGGCCTGCTCTGCATGAGCCAGTGCCTGAGTGACGCACTGCTCTAACGGCTGTCGGGTGTCGATTACCAATTTCTGCGGAGCCGCCACGGTAGGCGGCTGCATTGGTTCGGCAGACCGTGCCTGGAACGGTAGTCCAGCGCGGTTAGCGAGCCGGTCATTCAGGATCGCTTCGTCTGGGCAGTAACATTCGATGGTGACCCATCCCGCGCGCCGATCAGCGGCCACCTTGCGTGAGCCCTCCGCTACCCAGTCACGGTAGACCGGGCCATCGAGCACCACAGAGCACTTCTGATCGAGGATCGAACCCGCGAGCGCCTGAACGATATCGTAGCTCGCGAAAATCAACTCGCCTTGGGCTCCCCGATCCAGCAAGGCTTGGGTGATCAAGTCCATTTCGAGGACCAAGGCAGGGAGCCGAACGGCGAGGGACCGAGCGAGTGTGCTTTTCCCGCTGCCCGGCTTGCCACTCATCTGCACGACCAATAGGCGTTGCCGGTCAGTTCCGCCAATCAGCCTAGCCTCATTGTGATCATGATTGCTCATTGCGCTTTCCAGGTTGCGCCAAGCTACGAGAGGGTTTCGTCCGCTTCCCACGTTTGGCTGGCGTTCGAAAGGGCCGCTCGCTGGCAGCTAGGCCAATGCCCGCATGCCGCTTCAGCCGAAGGACCGCTTCCGACCCGTTGCAGACGTTGACGCCCCGCCTCGACTGCGTCGCGAGCCTTAGGTCTAATGCCGCTCCGTACCGACCCGACGACCCGACGACCCGACGACCACATTGAGGTCCCATGCCCCTGAGGCAAACATTGATCGAGGTCCTTGGCGCAGCCGATGCCCAGGAGTTGGTCGGCGGCCATCAGGCGCGCGTCTTTCTCCTGGCATTTTCGGACGCGGAACCCGTTATTGCAAAGGTGTTGAACGGCGGAGCTTTCGACCGCGCTGCTGTAGAACACCTCGTCGGGATGATCGCTCAGCTGGCGCAGATCGATTCACAGGTCTGCCGCCCCCTCGCTCATGCCGGGGCGTTGGTCACCAGCATCGCTCTGGAGGGCCAGCCAGGTAGTCTGCTGACCTGCTACGAGTATGCGGCTGGAGTGTCAGTCAATCCGCTTGACGTGGATGATGCTGCGCGGATGGGGTGTGCGCTGGGGCGGCTGCATCAATCTCTAAGGCGCATCCCGAAAACCAAGCTGCCGGTGGTGGCGGCGCTGCGGACCGACGATCCCAGCCTTGGCAGCGGTTATCAGCTCCTTCATGGGGACTTCAGCGCCGGCAACCTTCGTCGCACAGACGATCGGCTCAGAATCTTCGATCTGGACGATTGCGGCTACGGCCCGGTCGAGTTCGAGATCGCCAATTCGTTCTACATGGTCTTGTTCGACGCGGTCACAGGACACCGCCCGGAGACCGTTCGAAGCTTCGTTAGGCCATTCATGTCGTCCTATGCCGCAACTACGAGCATGGACCTTGATAGTGGGGTCGTCGCGCACTTCATCGGCCGCCGGATCGGCGCGCTGGGACGCTGGCTCGATGATCTTTCCTCAGCGCCGGTCGGCATTCGAAATTCGAGTCCCGAGTGGCTTGAAGTTCTCCGTGCATTCGTTCGGGACTGGGGCCAGACGCGCCGCTACCAGGAGATGCTCTGACGGCCGCTTTCCACCCGTCTCTGCCCTCGGGAATGTCCGCTCGTGGGACGGTACCATCTGTCAGACTCGCACCACCGGGACGTCTGCAGCCCTGTGGGCTTCCCGTCTTGCGGGTGCCTCGCTCAGGTATCGCCGGCCCCACATGTCTCCCCCTTGTTTGCAACGGCCTCGACGCTTCGGCCCCGGCTGAAGTTGGCCCTGCCAGAGGTACGAGAACACCAACAGCGCAGGTTGCGCAAACTTCATATGAGCATTAGGTGTTTGCTCACAGCGGGGAAACAGGCACATGCAGCCGGTCGTGACCTACATCCGAGTTTCCACGGCGAAGCAGGGCCGGTCCGGCTTGGGAATTGAAGCGCAGCGCGCCGCCCTTGCCCGTTTCGTCGAGACCGAGGGCTGCGAATTGCTCGCCGAATACGTCGAGGTGGAGACCGGTAAGGGCGCTGATGCCATCGAGCGGCGGCCGCAGCTCGCGACGGCCCTGGCGATCGCTCGGAAGGGCAAGGCGGCCGTCTTGGTGGCCAAGCTGGACCGCCTCTCGCGAAACGTCGCATTTATTTCCGATCTCATGGCGCGCCGTGTGCCGTTCATTGTGGCGGAGCTCGGCGCGGATGCTGACCCTTTCATGCTGCATTTGTACGCGGCCCTAGCGGAGAAGGAGCGGCACCTCATTGCCGCCCGCACCCGAGCCGCGCTGGCGGCTCGGAAGGCTCAGGGCGTGAAGCTGGGTAATCCGACCAACTTGGCGGCGGCGGGGGCGAAGGGGGTAGAGACACAACGGGCAGGCGCTGATGCGTTCGCGACAAACGTGCTCCCGATCGTCCGCCAGATGCAGGCTGCCGGCCTGACAACACCTCGCGCCATCGCCCAGGCGCTGAATGACAGAGGCGTTAGAACTGCGCGCGGTGGCGACTGGCACGACTCGACGGTGCGCAATCTTCTTTCGAGAGAGTAGCTTGCCCGCTTCACCCCCGTCGGGGGGACCGCGGGGCGTAGTTCAGATGAAGAACGTCAGCTTCCCAAGCTGGAGTAGTCGTCAGTTTCAATGCTCTTCGTGTAAACTGAGCAAATATTCCGCCAAATGAATTAAAAATACGTAGGGGTGACCTGTAAACCGGCATCGTCGGTCGCCGGCTTGGGGTCGAGGAGTCGTGAAGTAGTGACGTTTGACGCCTTCAAAAACCGCGTTCTTCTCGAACTAGTGCCGAACTATTGCGGGCTTCCGAGTCGCAACATGACTCCGGCCGACTTCAAACAGGACTGGGGCAAAGTCACCGAGACTGACGCGATTGATTTTCTACGTGCAATGGACAGTGACCTGATCGTTCACGTCGGTGACGGACGCTATCGCAGCCCGAAGAGTCATGCTGTCGAGCTGTTTTGTTGGGAAGGCAGGAAGGATGTGCGACCGCGACCATTTGGCTTGTGGGCGGAGGCGATCATCACCGTCGCAGTTCTTGCCCGACTGCACTTCGACCTCGGATGGCCTAAACAGCTGCTCGGCACGCAATCTGTAGGGTTCGATTTCGACGTTATCGCCCATGCAGACGAAGAGGCGGCAAACGAGCACATAGCGTGTGAGATAAAGAAGTCCGTCCGCGAGGTGGACGGGGAACTATGTACTTGACGGAACAAGCGGAGCGCTAGAGGAATGGCCCCCGTTGCGAACGAGGCGCCCGAGAGTGATCTGGTCCGTCAGGTGGAAAAGACCCTGGCGGACTGGGATCAAGAAGACAGCGGCATGCTCTTCCGAGAAAGGGCGCTTCATCTAATCCGGCTGATCCGACAGGAAGCGGCGGTTTAGGCGCCCCATGTGCTGCGCCGCCGCCAACTGTAGATCGTTCGCGCGGCGCCCAAGGGCCAAGAGTTGCTTGGTCGTGTAGGTTTTGGACAGGTGCTGGAAATCAGCGCCCTTCAGATGAAGCCGCACATAACTGACGCTGCGCCCGTCCAATATCTCTGTGCCGCGACCGTGAATCAGGTCGTGTCGGTGCTCTTTCAAGTCCTGGATGCGGCGCAGGATACCCGCCGCGTCGATTTTGAAGTCGGCCAGGAGACTTAGATCGGCGTGGGCTTTGCGAAAAAGTTCGATCTTTTGGCCCAAGGAGCGAGGAAGCTCCGACGCGAGCGCACCGCCGCCAGGCACCACGTTCAGGATGATCCAGTTCGAATAGTCGAGCGACATTTCTAGGCGAGCCCAGCAGCCGACGAACATCCCGACGATTTGGTCCTGCATGCGACCAAGCTCCGACGCCAACGCGTCAAGCTGAGCGCGTAGCGCGTCGACATCCTGGGGCGGGTTGAGCTTTCCGAACTGAGCGCGCAACCTCTCGAACATGACCGATAAACCCCTCCCCGAAGACGAGCCCGGCGCTCAAGAGCGTTTCGACCGGGCGATTAAGAACGCGCTGGCGACACCGCCGAAGCCGCATAAGCCGACCGACAAGCCGATACAAAAACCGCGTTAGCCGGTTGGGTCGATCGCTCCCGGCACATAGCACCGCTCATCTGTGTAGACGTGACTGCTGGGCGAGCATGGGCGCGTGTCCACATGATATCCGTGGGCCTTCATGCACGTGCCGACATAGTGATCGACGGCCGCGCTCCAGTTTCCGGCTGCGGCTGGGTACACGCGATCCGCCTCCAACTGGCATTGCGCAACCAGCCGGGTTTTGTCCTCCTGAGTGCAGCCGCTTGCGAGGAGCGCCATCGCGACGCCAATCCCGAAAAGCCGTCGCCTCATATCTCGACTTCGACCTCATACCCGCACGCCTCGCACCGGAACCGATCGTTTCGGGTGTCGGACGGCACTGGCCGCAATGACGAAGGAGGACGCCCGTGGAAAAAACATTCCGGGCACGCGTCGTTGGTCGGCGGATCGTCAGACAGGCGAAACTCGCCCTGCTGGACCTCAAGCTTGTCCGCCTTAAGCTTCTCGGTCTCCGCCTCGATGCGGAGATGCTCCTGCTTAACTTCGCGGGCGCGCTTTTCGCGATATCGTTCGAACTCTTCCCGAAGCCCCATGATCCACCCCCGGTTTAGCCGGAGTTTGGAGCCTTGGCCTTGCGGAGTCGATTCAGCTTTCGCGCCTTCTGCTTACGTGTACGCGCGTCTGTCCCACGAAGGGCGCTAATAACTCAGCCGCCGGCCCTGCCGAGAAGGATCGCGATGATCGAAACGATCATAGAAATCGCGGCGATGACGAGCGCGATCGTCGCCCTCGTGTTCGCCGTCTCGGCCGCCATCGCTTGCCGTTCGGCGGCGTCCGCCGCGCGCGAAGTCGCGATAGCCATGCGGGAATTGTCTGACGCCTTCCTGGCGGCCTCTTCCTGATCTTTCGCGGCGACCCACTCGATGGCCCATCGTTTGTCGTCGCCGTACCAGTGCTGAGTGGTGTTGAGGCGCAGTCGCACGACCTCGACGCCCTCAACCTCCCAAGCGTCAATGTTTGCCTGCCTTCGGTCCACTATGCCCCCTTGGCGCGGCGCTTCGCCTGAATGCGCCTCGCCTTCTGCTTACGCGTGCGGGCCTTCACCAATCCGCCGATAGGTCAGGCGCTTGCCGGTTGAGCCCTTGAGCGCGACGTTGGTGCGCTCGGTATCTTCCACGCCGAGGGCTGAGCGCGAGTTGTAGCGGAAATCGAACTCGGCAAGGTAGCGATGCAGGTGGGCTTCGCTGATCGAGTGGAACGTGCCGTAGACGCCGCGCTTGAAGATGGCGAACGAGCTTTCGACCGTGTTCGTATGGATGAAGCCGCCGAGGCGGACATATTCCCCGGCCGAGTGATTGACCGTGCCGTGGCCGTCGAACTCGCGGCCGAGGGCTGGATAGACCTTGGCTTCGTCGGTCATCAGGTAGGACTTGCGGCTGGCGGCTTTGACGATGATCGGACGCAGGGTTTTAGCGGTGACGTTGGCGACGTGGAACGAGCGCATCTTGCCGTCGCGCTCGACCAGGGCGAACACCGCCGCCTTCTTCGCGCCGCCCGGCGTGCGCTTGTGGGCGTGCTTGTTCTTCTCTTTGCCGCCGACATAGGTTTCGTCGACTTCGATCACCTTGTTAGCGCCGCCCAGGGCGCCAGGAGCGGCATCGGTCATCGCTTCGCGGATGCGGTGGGCCATGAACCAAGCGGTCTTGTAGGTAACGTCCAGCGTGCGCTGGAGCTGGAGCGCGCTCACACCCTTTTTCGATGACGCCATGAGACGGAAGGCGAGCATCCACTTGGCGAGGCCAACGTGCGAACGCTCGAAGATCGTTCCCATCGTGACCGAGAACTTGGTGCGGCAGGACTTGCAGATGCAGAGGCCCGGCGCCGTGGACTTGCCTTGCAGGCGCGTCACGGCTTCGCACTCGCCACAGCGTGGGCAGTACGGGCCATCGGGCCAGCGCTGCGCCTCAAGGTGAAGGCGGGCGGCTTCGTCGTTGTGATAGATTTTGTCGGTGAGGTTCATTTCACTTCGTCCAGCGAGGCAAGCATTGACGCAAGCATCCCTTCCGCAATCGCCCCCGTTGGGTTCGTCTGAGCCCCGTCATGAAGGCGCACCCACTGAGCCTCAATTGCGCGGTGGAACGCTTGACGAGCGGACGGCTGCAATTCGCGAAGCCCAGCTGCGATGCAGAGGCCGACAGCCTCAAGTGCGCCAGTGGTGGCAGTTTCGAGCTGTGTTAGACGAAGTTCTAGCTGAGCGAGGTCTGTCATGGCGGCAATCCCTTATGCCGCAAAGCTAAGCCCTCAAGCTTGTTCCGTCAAGTACATAGTTCCCGGTGGACGAACTTGTCCTTCTCATGGCCGAGTTTGGGATAAGTCCAGGAGAGCCGCGACCAACAAAACAAAAAGAGAAGAACGCCTATCAGAAGGTGGCCGGGCTGAGGGCGAGAAGAGCTCCGCTGTTCTGGGCGGTCGGGCCTGAAAACTACAACTACCCGTACCGGGTGCTGTATGAGGGCGACGGCCATATCATGTTTAAATCCGTATCCGAGGAAGAACTGTGCTTTGACCGACTCAGCACGACCTAGTGGATAGAATCTGACGCTTGGTACCCACCCGAGGTCATCCTCACGGTTCTTGGAAGAGCGACACGGGCCGCCCACTAGCAGACGTTCCGAACAGGAAGGTGGTTGGCGGACGGCCGCCTCATTCCGCGGGCCCAACTGCGCGCCAGCGCTCGCCAGGCGGGTTCAGGAAGAAGCGCATCAGGTCGATCAGCCAGGCCACTGGGCGCTCTCCCCAAGCGCAGTCGCGCGCTGCGCCTCGTGGCAGAACGCCCAGAAGGAGCTGAAGGCGACGCCACAGAATGCGCGCTTCCGCCGCATCGTCGACCGGCATCGGCGCGACATTGCGATGGCCCTCCAGGAGGTATGGCACGGCGGCCAGCGGCATGGAGATGAAGTCCATCGTCTGCTCAGCGACCCGGGCGCATCCCCAATCGATCAGCGCAACGTAGGCGTCGCTCGCTTCGGCCAGCAGGATATTGGACATTTGCACGTCGGCATGAACCAGCGTGCGGGGCCAGTCGTGAGCGGCGTAGGGCGCGAGCCGGTCCAGCCACCGCAGGAGCCAGCGGGCCTCAAGGGCAGAGAACCAACCGTCGGTCGCACGATGCTCAACGACCGTATGCGGGTCGAGGGCAAGGATCTGATCGTATTCGTCCGGCTGCATCGCCGCCAGGCCGGCGGGTGGAGGTGCCGCGTGAAGGTGCGCGAGGTCGCGCCCGAGGGTGCGCCACGCATCGGCCACCGCGCGCGGCTCCTTCCCGACGGCTTCGAGATTGCGCCCCCGAAGGCGCTCGACCACGAGGTAGGGCAAAGGAAGAACCTGACAGGTGTCGTCGAACAGGACGACGCTCGCTGTGCTGACACCAGCTGCCACCGCGCAGGGGATGGCTGCGGCTTCCCTGTGAAGCTGGGCGACGTGGAGGGGATGATTGCGCGGAACACGCAGCACCCGGGCGTCATCCAACTCGTATACCGAGTTGATCGTGCCGGATGGCTGCAGGGGACGTAGTTCAACGTTGGCCAGACCAAGGAGCGCGGCAAGAGCGCGTGTCTGTTCTGGCGATATGGCGAGAGCTTCGGGAAGGTTCATTGCGGGACGATAGCCCGTTCGCCCGAAGTGCGCGTACTGAACGTCCGAGATGGGGTCGAACTTCCCCCTTGGTTGCCCGCCGGAGAGCGGACATTCCGCGCGGCGATCGGTCGGACTGCCGCAGTGACGTGACTAAAGGCTAATCACCACCTGCAATTCGATCGGGGAGTTCTACGTCTTCGCAGAGTGGGGGCTGACTACCTCATCCTGTCAAAGGTCAGGGGCGACCCACTCCACGAAGCGAAGCTTGTTCTAAAGCACGACCTCGATCCCGAGTGTGTTCGTTGGCACTTTCAGTGGTTTGGGCAGAACCGCTCCTAGCCGTCACGAGCCAGAGCCTCAATTGAGTACGCTCTGGGGGAACGCACCGGCACGCGAGATCGGCCGTCTCAATCCGGTCGACGCTGATAGCAAGCCCGGGCAATCCGGCGTAGACCGGGACTGAGGGGACGCAGATGCGACATCTGACAATATGGATGACCGTTGCAGTAGCTGCGGCAGCCGTATCATACTGCAGCGCGGCTACGGCCGAAGTGTCATTTCAGAATCTCACCGGTTCCTCAACGCGTCAGCAGGTGTTGGAGCGATTCCCAGCGGCTCGTCCGGCAAGGCCAATCTGTCAACCTGGCGACGCAGAGGCAAGGAGTGCGGATGGTGTCACATCGTGTGATGCCCTGGAACTTCAGTCCTACTCTATCGGGGACACACCTTTCCGGGTCACCTTTCTTTTTTCAATGACCGGTGCCCTGACGAAGGTACTAATGATTTACGAGTGGTCGGACGGGCCAGATGACCAACCGCCCAACTGGCAAGAAATATTCAGTAAGTACGAGACGTTCAGAAACCTACTAGTCATAAAGTACGGACAACCAGTCTCAGGGCTTTGCACGGAGCTTGGCAGTCCGGGCTCTCAGTCCTTCAATGTGTGTTCGGAATGGCAAGGAAGCTCATCTGCGAACTATGATACTAGCCAAGGAACGATTGAAGTCGAAGGCAACGGGGTGAAGCGCGACCAATCTGCCGCTTCGTATCCCTTCGCCTACATAGGAATCACGTACAGTTTGGTTGCAAGCCAAGACGCGAGTCGCCTTTGACGAGTCGTCAGGCGATCCGGCTTACCAAAGGCCAGCGGGCTCCGAGGCTCGGTCTCCGGCGGGCTACTCAGGAGCCGATGGAAGGCCGCTGACAGCCACGTCGGATGGCTCCGCCAGGATGCGCACGAGGGAACGTGGAATGGCAGACACTGCTTTCGTTGTTGCATCGATCGCGGGACTGGTCGCGCTTGCCTCGACTGCGGCGAACGTCGTCAACGGCCGTGCGATTGAACGCATTAAAGCTGAGAACGAAGCCGCGAGGCTAGCCTCAGAAGACAAGAAGCAGGTCTCTATTTACAGCGAAGCCCTTGCCCGAGCCGCCTTCGATCTTCAGAGCAGGTTTTTCAACATAATTCGTGGCGACTTTTTTATTTTTTACATGGAAGGTTCTGAACGCGAGCGAAACTATGCCATTGAGAATACAATATTCGTCATTGCCCAATTCCTATGCTGGGTTGAACTAACTAGACAAGGAATAAACTTCATACAGCTAGGTAACGAGCGAGATACAAAATCACTCTTGCGAAAGCAGGACGAAATATACGCTTTGTGGGGAACTGATCGTTGGGCAAAAACTTTCAGATTATTTGCGGGGGAGCAGCGAGCGCTTGGTGAGGCTTTGATAATCGGAGAACCGGAGTTCCCCACCTGCATGGGATACGGTCGCTACCTAGAAGAATTACCTCGGGGAACGAACCGCTTCGTTGATTATATACGGGACGAGATTATGGAGCTTCCGGCCGGGCTGGACGAGGCGAGGGACCGATTAACAGCCATCCAGCATCTCTTGATAGAGATCGTGGACCTACTCGATCCAGATCAACTTCGTTTTCCCGCTGGTCGTCGTGCAAAGGCTTAGCGATGCGGGAAGCCGTGACGCTCTGGGGAGCGGAGACAACGCTGGTGCAGGTCCGGGCCCGAGCGCGTTGTTCGCTCTGCGGCCGGCGGTCGGCGGCGATCGATGTCTCGACTCCGGCTGCGAAGATGGGTGCGGGCTAGACCCATTTGCAAACCCTGTGGATATGTCAGACGGCCCGGCAGGCTACTGCGCACCGATCTGAAACACCACGCCTGCCCACAGCAGAAACGCGGCAGCGGGGACAACCAGGGTCCATCTCGAAATCTGCGATAACCACGAAGACGAAAGCCTTCATTGCCTTCGCGGGCGTCTTCCCGAAGGCCGCCACGCCGCTCTGGCCGTTATATCTGATATGGGGTTTTCGACACGCGAAGCCCCGCTGCGCTCAGCGGCGCGAGTTTCTAGGACGGCTAAAACGCCCCTGGCCGAAGACGAGGGCGGCCGCGCATTCTGGCTCGGCATCGACACCCTTGTCCCACCGCGCTGAGCGTGGCATCGATCCATATGAATTCAAGCACCTGCGAATGAAGTGTGTGCCCCAGGTGTGCCCCAAATGAGGCGACACGCTCGATAAGGTGTCTTAAGGCATTGATTTCATTTCGCGGCCGGGTAGCTCAGCAGGATAGAGCAGCGGTTTCCTAAACCGAAGGTCATGGGTTCGAGTCCCGTCCTGGCCGCCAATGTTTTCAAGTGCTTAGATCGACCGTCCAGAAACGCCATGTTCCTGGGGGCACACATGGGGCACAATGCTACTGACAGAGGGCGCTATGAGTTGGGTCGAAACGATCGACTGGAGCGCTACCGCCTCGTGCGCGCAGGCCCTGCTCACAGCAGGAGCCATCATTGCCGCTATCGCCGCTCCGTACGTGGCGGCTCACATTGAAATGGTGCGGGCAAGAGAGGCCCCAATCCGCCTTGCGGAACTCGTCTGCGAGGCGGTCGACACCGTCGCAGCTCTTCATGGCGCGACAACTGTGCGTGACGTGGAGGATCTCAATCGGACAAGCGATACTCTCAGCCTTCCGGCCCTGATCCAGAGGGCCGAGTCTATGCCGACGACCGCTATCCACGATCCCGGGCGCTCGCGGCATTTATACGGATCAGCGGGATCGGGCGGGCGGTGATGGAGGCTTCCAGGGAACGAGCAAAACTAGATCGGCTGTCCGTCGATCTGGCCGCGGAGATGTTGGCCCGAATGCCAAGGTTGCGGGATCTAGCTTACGACGAACTCGAGCGCCTAAAGTCACGCTTCGCGGGCCGAGTGGCCTAGATGCCGGCGGTAATTCTTGGACTAGCGATGCATCAGTCCCGATTTCCATCGACGTAGATGACCTTGGGGCCACGCGCTTCCCGTCAATCCGCGAGCGGCCATCGGTCTGCACCATTGAGTGAAGGGGGCATGGTTAGCGGTCGCTCAACCATCCGTGCGTATCGTGCATTCTATGGTCCGTGCCATCGATGGCTTTTGGGGTCCGCTGGGTGACCCGACGTTCGATCCGGAGCGGCACCCCGCTCGGAGCGAACCAACGCGGGGGCCGGCCGCGCCGGTTGCCTTGCAGCCGCGCGGCGGTCCTGACCGACGTGATGCACCCCGCACACGGACGCTCCTCAAGGCCAAAATTGTCAGTGGCGACGGGTTTTTGAGCCCCGACTGCATCGTCGTGGACCTCTCACGGACGGGGGCCAGAGTGCGCATATCCGGCGCGATAAGATTGCCGCCACCGGTCGGACTGCTTCTCATCTCCGATGGCCTACTCTTCGATGCAGCAGTCGCTTGGCGGCGCGGTGATGAAACCGGTTTGGTCTTCAAGGGTCAGCACGATCTCGACTCGGAAATCTGCCGCGCCGCGCCTGCCCTACAGGCGCTCTGGGCAGAACTCCGGCCTCGCCTCTGGGCCTCGTAATTTGATCCGGGCGCCACACAGGCCAAGCCCTTTGGATGACGCGCCCTCGACGTAGATTATCGAGCGGCAGCCGGCGGGCTATCCAATACGGCTATCCACCATGACGCTTGCGAACCCCCTTGCACCCTGGCGAACAAACATGGAACCTTCGCCGGTCTCACCCGGAGCACTCATGGGCCGCCGCAACGCCGATCGCATCGCCATCTCGAACTTTCGGCGTGCCGTGGCGACCGTCGCGGACATGCTGCGCGAGCGCTGGGAGGTCATCTCCAAGTGCAATTCGTGCGGTCTGATGATGCCGGTCAATCTGGACGTCATCGCCTGGCGGTCAGGCGCCAAGACCGTTCTTTGGAACTGGAAGGCCCGCTGTAAGCGGATCGGCTGTCAGGGCTGGGTCGAGTTCCAGGCCCGGTTCCCCGGCGTAGGCTTCTATCAGACGCTCACCTGCGACGACCGGGACACCGATGGCTAGCGCGACCCTGGGCCGACTGGCCGAGCATCATGCTCAGGTCCACATCAGCTGCACCAACCCTGAATGCGATCACATGATTGCAAGGCATTGGGGACGGACGCTCGATGCAAGCGAGGCCGTTACGCTCTGGGGAGCGTAGACGACGCTGGAGCAGGTCCGGGCCCGAGCGCGTTGCTCGCTCTGTGGCCAGCGGTCTGCAGCCATCGACGTCTCGACGCCTGCGGCCAAGATGGGCTCGGGCCGATGATCAGCCATCGGATTGCGAACGTCGGGTAGCAGGGCCCCGTGCTCGGATAGAGCTCAGCGTCATCCCCGCTACGGGACGCCGGCCGCTGCAACAACACCACGATGGAACCGTCTGCCCGCATCCTGCTTGAGTCCGGGAATAGCGACGCGGTTCCAAATGGCGAAGCGAAAGCAGGCAGCCGAGGCGGTACGCGCGCCCGACTTCGTGCCGTTCCAGCTGGTCAAGCTGGTGACGACGCCGCCGGTCGGTGATCGATGGCTGCACGAGATCAAGTTCGACGGCTACCGCATCCAGGTCCGGGTCGAGGCCAACAGCGCGCGCTTTCACACCCGCAACGGCCGCCAGCCTGATGAACGCGAACCCGGCCAAGATGCCTAGATTGACTACGCGAGAGGGGGTTCGGATGGACAGGCGAAAGCCGCCGATGGAGCCGGCGCCAATGCCCGATTTTCGGCCTGACGCGGTTCAACCATCGGTTAAGCCAGCTAGTCTACACGGTGACGCTTGGCCTCCTTCCACAGGCGTCCAACGGAAGGCGGATGATGCACCGGATGTCCTCATATGCAGTAGACAATGGCGTACCCGGCTTGATGCAGGTCAGGCTCAGGGACCTGGCAGTCAGCGAGGACTCGGCCCATCCATTCCGGCCGTCGGATCAGGATAAGCGCGGTGCTCAACGCCGAAGGGTGCTGCTGAGCGCCATGGTGGTCAATCGCGAGTTCAACAGCATATTCCGCTGCCAGATTCGCGACGTCTCGGATCGGGGCGCGCGATTGACCATCCCCGAAAGCTTTCTTGTTCCGGTCGGGTTTTGGCTAATCGCGATCAGCTCCGGCATGGCCTACGAAGCGAGTTTGGCGTGGAGACGTTACCCCAACGCGGGCGTGTCTCTGGGCGAGCCAATTGATCTGGCCGAGGCGGCTATGCTGACCGTCCAACTCATGAATATCGGCCCGCCCGAGAAAGGCGCCCAGGCCGTCATGGCCGGTGTCGCCTTCCTGAACGGTCTGCAGCCAGCCAATGAGATCGAGGCCGCGTTGGGCGCCCAGATGTTCGCCGCGCACACCATGGCGATGGCCATGACCAGGCGGGCCTACCAAGCTGGCATGTCGGACCACATGGCCCAACTTGGCGGCTTGGCGAGCAAAAGCTCGCGCACGTTCGCGGCGCTCGCCGAGGCTCTGGTCAAGTTGCGCGCAGGCGGCAAACAGCAAGTCGAGGTTCGTCATGTCTACATCAACGGCAACGCCGTCATCGGCGATGTCCACACCAGCGCTGGAGCCGGGAGGGTCGGGGAAAATCGAAGCCAACCCCTTGAGCCGCCAGCCCTCGCCTTTGCGCCAGGCGCTACGGTGCCTTGCCTCGACCAGACGCGGGACGCCCTGCCAGTTACCGGCGCTGAAGGGCAAGAAGCGCTGCAAGCTGCACGGCGGCCTGAGCCCCGGAGCCCCAAAAGGGCCGGCGAACGGAAGCTATCGGCACGGCCACTGGACGCAGGAAGCGGTTGCGGAGAGGCGGCGTGCTTCGGCGACGATCAATCAGGCTAGGAGGATGCTCGATGAGCTCTGAGTTTTACTCGACGCTGCACGATTCTCAACGACGCTGCGGGCGTCAAACTGCCGGGGGCCTGCTTGGAACCGGTCGATGAGCGGACCTTCCGAACGACCGAACGGGTGGAAGGCCGACATTGTGCCAAACGGGCAAGCTCACGTGACGAGGCGATCGCAATTGTCCAAAGCTAAATTCATGCTTGGACCTACGCTCGAAACCGAACGACTGATCCTGCGGCCGCCAGCGCCGGAGGACTACGAGCCCTATTCCGCGTTTATGGCGCTCGACGCCGCGCGTTTCATTGGCGGCCCCCAGACTCGCTTATCGTCTTGGCGGAGCCTTTCCACCATCATCGGCGCCTGGACGTTGAGCGGCTGGTCCATGTTCTCTTTCATCGAGAAGGCCAGCAGCAAATGGATCGGTCGCGGTGGCCCCTGGACGCCGGAGGGCTGGCCGGGCAACGAAATTGGCTGGGCGATAGTGCCCGAAGCTCAGCGTAAGGGCTACGCGCGCGAGGCTTCCATCGCCACGATAGATTGGGCCTTCGAGACGTTGAGCTGGGGCGAGGTGATCCATTGCATCGATCCGTTGAACGAAGCCTCGATCGCTGTGGCGCGTTCGCTTGGCTCTGACCTGTCAAATCGCGCCCAATGTTGTCCCCCCTTTCGCTTTGAATGTTAGCCCCCTG
>JBEPUW010000023.1:0-62892 GCA_041691315.1 Caulobacteraceae bacterium
CGACGCCGAAGCCGCCACCACGCGCGAGCGCCGCGCCGGCGCTGCCGCCCGCCTGGACGCCGCGCGCGACCGGCTGGCCGAGGTCGCCGCTCAATTGCGCGAGACGGCGCGGATGGAGCCCGATGCGCTGGGCCGCCGCCTGGCCGCCGACGCGGTCGCCCTGCCCGACGATCCGGCCCGGGTCGAGGCGCGGCTGGCCAGCCTGGAGCGCGAGCGCGAGGCGATCGGGCCGGTCAATCTGCGCGCCGAGGAAGAGGCGGTGGATTACGATGCCCGCCTAACCACGTTGAAGCGCGAATGCGCCGACCTCGCCGGCGCCATCGCCAAGCTGCGCCAAGGCATCGAGGCGCTGAATGCCGAGGGCCGAGAGCGGCTGCTGGCCGCGTTCACGGTGATCAATCAGCACTTCCAGACCCTGTTCCAGACCCTGTTCGGCGGCGGCCAGGCCGAACTGCGGCTGATCGAGTCCGACGATCCGCTTGAGGCCGGGCTGGAGATCTATGCCTGTCCGCCCGGCAAGCGGCTGGCGACCATGAGCCTGATGTCCGGCGGCGAGCAGGCCCTGACCGCCGCGGCGCTGATCTTCGGCGTGTTTCTGGCCAATCCGGCTCCGATCTGCGTGCTGGACGAGGTCGATGCGCCGCTGGACGACGCCAATGTCGAGCGCTTCTGCGACATGCTGAACCAGATGCGCCAGATGACCCAGACCCGCTTCATCGCCATCACCCACAACCCGGTGACCATGGCCAGAATGGACCGCCTCTACGGGGTGACAATGCCGGAGCGCGGGGTATCGCAACTGGTCTCGGTGGATTTGCGCCAAGCGGAGGCGATGGCGGCGCAATAGTTCCCGCCTTCTCCCCTTGCGGGACTAGGTGTCAGCGAAGCTGACGGATGAGGGGTCGCGCCGAGATTTCCGGGTAGCGTCGGGACTTGCCGGATAGGGTCATCAACCCCTCATCCGACCCCTTCGGGGCCACCTTCTCCCGCAAGGGGAGAAGGGAAGAATCACGCCGCCGCCTCCACACCCTGGCCGGGTTCGTAGCTGAGGATTGGGGAGAGCCAGCGTTCGGCCGTCGCCAGGTCCCAGCCTTTGCGGCGGGCGTAGTCCTCGACCTGGTCGCGGTCGATCTTGCCGACACCGAAATAGTGCGCTTCGGGGTTGGCGAAATAGAGCCCGGAGACCGAGGCCGGCGGGGTCATGGCGAAGCTCTCGGTGATGTTCATGCCGGCCTCGGCCGGTGCATCCAGCAGGCGGAAGAGCGTGCCCTTTTCCGTGTGGTCCGGCTGCGACGGATAGCCCGGCGCCGGGCGGATGCCGCGGTAGCGCTCGGCGATCAGGGCGTCGAGATCGAACGGCTCGTCCGGCGCATAGCCCCAGAGTTCAGTGCGGACCTTGCGGTGCATCGCCTCGGCGAAGGCTTCGGCCAGCCGGTCGGCGAGCGCGGTGGCCAGGATGGCGGAATAGTCGTCGCCGGCGTCCTTGAACCGCTTGGCCACCTCCAGCTCGCCGTGCCCGGCGGTGACCGCGAAGCCGCCGATATAGTCGGCGCCGGCGCCGATCGGCGCGATGAAATCGGCCAGAGCCAGGTTGGACTTGCCCTCCGACTTGGCCATCTGCTGACGCAGCGTATAGAGTCGATCGAGTTCGGTCGTGCGGGTCTCATCCGTGTAGAGAACGATGTCATCGCCATCCGCATTGGCTGCCCAGAAGCCGACAACGCCGCGCGCCTCGTACCAGCGCTCCTCGATGATCGTCTTCAGCATCGCCTGGGCATCGGCATAGAGGTCGCGCGCCGCCTCGCCGACGACGTCGTCTTCCAGGATGGCCGGGAAACGCCCGACCAGCTCCCAGCTGGCGAAGAAGGGTGTCCAGTCAATATGACGGGCGAGTTCTCCCAGGTCGTAGGTGAACGACTGGCGACCAGTGAAGCTCGGCGTAGGCGGCGTGTAGGCATGCCAATCGATGGCGAACTTGCTGGCCCGCGCGGTCGCCAGCGGCGTGCGCGTCTTGGCGTTCTGGCCGCGGGTGAACTGTTCGCGGATGCGGACATATTCGCTGCGCGTCTCGGCCTGGATGCGGTCCTTTTCGCCCGGCGACAACATACCGGAGACCACGCCGACGGCGCGGCTGGCGTCGGTGACGTAGGTGGTCGAGCCGGCGCGATAGGCCGGTTCGATGCGCACGGCGGTGTGGGTGCGACTGGTGGTGGCCCCGCCGATCAGCAGCGGAATGGAAAACCCGCGCCGCTGCATCTCGCCGGCCACGAACACCATCTCATCCAGCGACGGCGTGATCAGTCCGGAGAGGCCGACGATGTCGACTTTCTGGGCGATGGCCTCGTCCAGGATGCGGTCGGCGGGGACCATGACGCCCAGGTCGATGACGTCATAGTTGTTACACTGAAGAACCACCCCGACGATGTTCTTGCCGATGTCGTGGACGTCACCCTTGACCGTGGCCATCAGTATCTTGCCGGCAGCCTCGCGCGGCGCACCGCCCTTTTCCGCCTCCATGAAGGGCAAGAGCCAGGCCACGGCCTGCTTCATCACCCGGGCGGACTTGACGACCTGGGGCAGGAACATCCGGCCCGAGCCGAACAGGTCGCCGACGACGTTCATGCCGTCCATCAGCGGGCCTTCGATGACATGAAGTGGCCGCTCGACGGTCAGTCGAGCCTCTTCGGTGTCGGCGTCGATATACTCGGTAATACCATGGACCAAGGCGTGCTTCAGCCGCTCCGCCACCGGCTCGTTGCGCCAAGCCAGCGTAACCGCCTCCGGCCGTTTGTCCGACTTGGAATAGCCCGGCGCCATCTCGACCAGACGTTCGGTCGGGCTTTGATTGTGCTTGGGTTTCCGGTTGAGGATGACATCCTCGACCGCCTCACGCAGCTCCGGGTCGATGTCGTCATAGAGCGGCAGTTCGCCGGCGTTGACGATGCCCATGTCCATGCCGGCGGCGACCGCGTGATAAAGGAAGACCGAGTGGATCGCCCGGCGCACCGGCTCGTTGCCGCGGAAGCTGAACGAGACGTTCGATACCCCGCCCGACACCCGCGCGCCCGGCAGGGTCTGTTTGATGATCTTGGTCGCCTCGATGAAGTCGACGGCGTAGTTGTCGTGCTCCTCCATGCCGGTGGCGATGGCGAAGATGTTGGGGTCGAAGATGATGTCCTCGGCTGGAAAGCCAATCTCTTCCGTCAACAGATTATAGGCCCGGGTGCAGATGGAGACCTTGCGTTCGGCAGTGTCGGCCTGGCCCTGCTCGTCGAAGGCCATGACCACGACGGCGGCGCCATAGCGCTGGCACTTGCGGGCCTGTTCGAGGAACCTGGCCTCACCCTCCTTCATGCTGATCGAGTTGACGATCGCCTTGCCCTGGACGCATTTCAGTCCGGCCTCGATCACCTCCCACTTGGAGGAGTCGACCATGATCGGCACGCGCGAAATGTCGGGCTCCGAGGCGATCAGGTTAAGGTAGGTGATCATCGCCTGCTTCGAATCGAGCAGGCCCTCGTCCATGTTGATGTCGAGCACCTGGGCGCCCGCCTCGACCTGCTGGCGCGCGACGGCTAGGGCCGCGGTATAGTCACCCTCGACGATCAGACGCTTGAATTTGGCTGAACCGGTAATATTGGTCCGTTCACCGATGTTTACAAACAGGGGACGCGTCATGCCAGCTCGAACGGCTCCAGTCCGGCCAGGCGGAGCGACTTCGGTCGCTCGGGTATGGCGCGTGTCGGCTTGCCCCGCGTGGCGTCAGCGATCAGCCGGATGTGTTCCGGCGTGGTGCCGCAACAGCCGCCGAGGATGTTGACGATGCCGCTCTCGGCCCACTCGGTGAGCATGGCGGCGGTCTCGCCGGGCGTCTCGTCGTATTCGCCAAAGGCGTTGGGCAGGCCGGCGTTCGGATAGGCGGCGACCAGGGTGTCGGCGATCCGCGCCAGCTCGGCGATGTGCGGCCGCATCAGCTCGGCGCCCAGGGCGCAGTTCAGCCCCACCGCGAACGGCCGCGCATGGCGGATCGAGTTCCAGAAGGCCTCCACCGTCTGGCCCGAAAGCGTGCGGCCGGACCGGTCGGTGATAGTGCCGGAGATCCAGATCGGCAGCCGCTCCAATCCGTCGTCCTCCAGGTCCAATATGGCCTTGATCGCCGCTTTGGCGTTCAGGGTGTCGAAGATGGTCTCGACCAGGAAGAGGTCGACGCCGCCCTCGTGCAGAGCCAGCACCTGTTCGCGATAGGCGTTGTAGACCTCATCATAGGTCACGCCGCGCGCGCCGGGGTCCTCGACCTTGGACGACATCGACAGCGTGCGGTTCAGCGGCCCGATGGCGCCGGCGACGAAACGCGGCTTGTCGGGCGTCGCCGCCGTCCAGCGGTCGGCGCTCTCCCGCGCCAGCCGGGCCGAGGCGAGGTTCATGTCGCGCACTGCCGCTTCCAGCCCGAAGTCCGCCTGGCTGATCGCGGTGGCATTGAAGGTGTTGGTCTCGGCGATATCGGCGCCAGCGGCGAAATAGGCGTCGTGGATTTCGGTGATCAGTTCGGGGCGGGTCAGGCACAGCGGGTCGTAGTCGCCCTTCAGCGGCAGGCCGTGGTCCTTGAACCGTTCACCGCGAAAGTCCGCCTCGACCAGGCCCTTCTTCTGCAGGAGCACGCCCCAGGAGCCGTCGAGCATCAGGATGCGCTCTTTCGAGACCGCCTTCAGTCGTTCGATGCGTTCGGATCGGTTCATTTTATCGCCTCCCCGCGCGAACCCAGCACGCGGCAGATCGCATAGACCAGCTCGGCATGGGCCGCGCGGTTCAGGGTGTAGAAATGCAGGTCGCCGAAGCCCTCCTCGGTCAGCCGCACGCACATCTCGGCGGCGAGCGCGCTGGCGATCAGCTGGCGCGTGCCGGGGTCGCGGTCCAGGCCCTTGAACAGCGCCGTCAGCCAGTCGGGCAACGGAATACCGCAGGGCTGGGCCATCTTGCGCAGACCCTTGAAGTTCGACACCGGCATGATGCCGGGCAGGATCGGGATGGTTACGCCGGCCTTGCGCACCTGGTCGGCGAACCTGAGGAAGGCGTCGATATCGAAGAAGAACTGGGTGATCGCCCGGGTCGCGCCGGCGTCGATCTTGGCCTTGAGCACGTCGATGTCATGCTCGAGCGACGGGCTCTCCGGGTGCTTCTGCGGATAGAGGCTGACGCTGATCTCGAACGTCGCGATGCGGCCGATGGCCTTGGTCAGCTCGGTCGCATTGGCGTAACCGTCCGCACGCGGCTGATAAGTCCCGCCCATCTGGCCGGGCGGGTCGCCGCGCAGGGCGACCAGGTGGCGGATGCCGGCGTTCCAATAGTCCTGGATCACCTCGTCGACCTCGCCCCGTGGGGCGTCGACGCAGGTCAGGTGGGCGGCGGGTTTCAGCGTGGTCTCTTCCAGGATGCGGCGCACGGTGCGGTGGGTGCGCTCGCGGGTCGAGCCGCCGGCGCCATAGGTGACCGAAACGAAGTCCGGGCCGAGCGGCTCCAGCTTGCGGATGCAGGCCCAGAGGTTTTCTTCCGACTCCGGCGTGCTGGGCGGGCCGAACTCGAAGGACAGCGATTGCGGGTGGGCGGTGTGGCCGGCCTGGCGCACGCCGGCGCGGGCGACGGGACCCAGCGCGCTCTCGAAGGGGACGACGACCGGGCTCATGCGGCGCTCCTTTGCTCGGCGGCCTGGGCCTGGGCGGTCCAGATCTTGACGGTCAGCCCCTTCTCACCGACCGGCGGCAGGCTGATCGGTTCGACTGGGCCGAGGCCAGCGGCGGCCAGCCAACGGTCCATCTCGGCATCGGAGAGGCCCAGCCGGCGGTGCTGGTGCGCCTCGCGCAGGAACTCCAGGCCGTGCGGGGCGAAGTCGACGATCAGCAGCCGCCCGCCGGGCGCGATCAGCCGCGCGGCTTCGGCCACCGCCGCGGCCGGATCGGCCAGATAGTGCAGCACCTGATGCACCACGACCAGATCGGCGCATGCCGACGGCAGCTGGGTGGCGAAGATGTCGCCGTGACGCAGTTCGCAGTGCGCCAACCCGGCATCCGAGGTGGCGCGGCGCGCGATGTTCAGCATCTGCTGCGACAGGTCGAGACCCAGCGCGCTCTGGGCGACGGGCCCAAGCAGGCTGAGCATGCGGCCGGCGCCGGTGCCCAGGTCGATTACCCGGCGAAACGGTCCCGGCCCGACGGCGGCCAGGATCGCCGCCTCGACATCGGCCTCGGAGACATAGAGCGAGCGCAGTTCATCCCAATGGGCGGCGTTCTGAGCGAAATAGTCGGCCGCGGCCTTGGAGCGCTCGCCGCGCACCGCCTCGAGGCAGGCGGCGTCGCGGGCGATGCCGGCGTCCGCGCCATCGGTCAGGGCCAGGATCTCGTCGATGAAGGCGCGTTCCGCTCCGTGGGTCGCCAGTCGGTAAAAGACCCAGGCGCCGTCGGGAAACCGCTCGACCAGGCCGGCGGCGATCAGCAGCTTCAGGTGCCGCGAAACCCGCGGCTGGCTCTGGTCCAGCACGCGGGTCAGTTCGGCTACCGCCAGCTCCTCGCGCGCCAGGAGCGCCAGGATGCGGAACCGCGTCGGCTCGCCCGCGGCCCGCAGCATCTCCACAACCTGTCGCGACGACTGGCTCATCGGATGATATAAAGATATCTTTATGTCTAAAGTCAACCCTAAAAGACCTCTCCCTCTGCGAGAGGTCTAAGAGGCGCAGGCCTACTCCAACACCGGGTTGGCCAGCTCCTGGCCGGCGAAGAAGCGGCGGAGGTTTTCGCGTGTCAGGGCGACCATTTTCGGCAGGGCGGCGGCGGTGGCCCCGGCGGTGTGCGGGGTCAGAACGGTGTTGGGGACGTCGGCCCAGCGGGCCGCGGCGGTAGGTTCGTCGGCGAAGACGTCCAGCGCCGCCATGCCCAGGCGGCCATCCTTCAGGGCGGCGATCAGCGCATCCTCATCGACAAGCTGACCGCGGGCGACATTGACCAAGAGGCCCTGCGGCCCGAGCGCCTCGATGACCTCGCCCGAAATCAAGCCGGCGTTGTCGGCCTCGGCGCGGGCGGCCACCACCAGAATGTCGCTGTCCTTGGCCAGCTCGACTAGGCTGGCGGCGCGCGGCCACTTTGCCTGAGGCTTGTCGCGCGGCCCCCACCAGGAGACGCTTAGGCCAAACGCTTCGGCGCGGCGAGCGACCCCCTCGCCGATGGCGCCCAGGCCGACAATGCCCAGCCGCTGGCCGGCGAGCGAGCCGGTGATCTTCTTTTCCGTCGCCTTCCAGTCGCCGCTGCGCACCAGCCGGTCGCCCTCGGCTATGCCGCGCGCGGCCGCCAGGATCAGGCCGATGGCGTGATCGGCAACGTCCTCATGATTGACCCCCGGGGAATGGCTGACCTTCAAGCCGCGACCGCGCGCCCAGTCCAGATCGACGCCGTCGTATCCGGCGGTGAAACAGGCGATCAGGCCCAGGTGCGGCAGGCTCTCCGCAAAGGTCTTGTCCACGGGAAACTCGCCTGCGACCAGGAGCGCGCGGATGCCGCTGGCCGCCTCGATCGGTGGGCCGGCCCAGAGCCGCCAGACCGTGAACTCCGCCTCGAACAACGGGCCGAGCACGCCCAGATGCGGCTGAACGATCAGGATGGCGGGCTTGCTGTCGGGCATGGCGACCTTGAGCTCTCAGGCCTTCAATAACGCCCTGAAGCCCGACTTGGCCAGACCGCCGTCACGGAACCAAGGCCGGGGCCGGAGGTTGATTCCGCGTATTTCCTCAACCCCCGCCGTTCCCAAGAGAGGGACAACTGTCATGAATGCCAAGATCCTCATCGCCGGTATCGCTGTCGCCGCACTGACCGCGGTCAGCGCCCAGGCCGCCAGCAGCCACAATGCCGGCGCCTATGCGTCGCCGGCTCAGCCGATCCCCTATTCCAGCCTCAAGACCTATATGAAGACGCCGGTGAGCCAGCGCGCCAAGCGCGATTGGTCGGGTGGTAGCGCCGCGGCGGCCAGCAACGCCGGCTCGAATGTCTCGGCGACCACGCCGGCCGCCGGCTCCATGCCGATGTCGACCCGGACGCAAAGCCCCGACGCGAACGTCGCGGACACGCCCCCGACCGTCAGCCCGGAGGTCGGCACCCCCCGAACCCAGCCGCCGTTGAACCGGGATAACGGCATGAGCAATGCCCAGCCGCCGGCCTCCAACGCGCCGGTGACCACCGAACAGCCGGCCGGCTCCGCGCCGCAATAGGCTGAAGGATGCCGCAACAGGCTAACGGATAAAGAGGGGCGGCTCCTGTGACGGGCCGCCCCTTTTTTATCCGTCATCCTCCGCTGGAGCCGCGAAGCGGCGGAATGCGGGGATCCATGAACGCCGATGGTCCACGGTGAGCATTGGCGGATCGGCCAGGCCCTTGATCACCACATTCGCTGGCGACCATGGGTGGCCCGGACAAGCCGGGCCTTTACGGTCACTGGTCGCTACCGCCCGAACTTCTGGAACTTGATGCGCTTGGGGATCAGCGAGTCGGCGCCCAGGCGGCGTTTCTTGTCTTCCTCGTAGGCTTCGAAATTGCCTTCGAACCATTCCACGTGGCTGTCGCCTTCGAAGGCCAGGATGTGGGTGGCCAGGCGGTCGAGGAACCAGCGATCGTGGCTGATGACCACGGCGCAGCCGGCGAACTGCTCCAGTGCGTCTTCCAGGTTCTGCAGCGTCTCGATGTCCAGGTCGTTGGTCGGTTCGTCGAGCAGGATGACGTTGCCGCCGGTGGTCAGGGTCTTGGCCAGGTGCACCCGGTTGCGCTCACCGCCGGACAGTTGGCCGACCTTCTTCTGCTGATCGCCGCCCTTGAAATTGAACGAACCGACATAGGAGCGGCTGACCAGTTCGCGGTTGCCGATCTTCATCACGTCCAGGCCGCCGGAGATGGCCTGCCACACCGTGTCGTTGGGTTTGAGGTCGTCGCGGCTCTGGTCGACATAGGCCAGCTTGACCGTCTCACCGAGCCGGATGGCGCCCTGGTCAGGCTTTTCCTGGCCGGTGATCAGCTTGAACAGGGTCGACTTGCCGGCGCCGTTTGGGCCGATCACCCCGACGATGCCGTTGGGCGGCAGCCGGAAGCTCAGGCCCTTGAACAGCACCTTGTCGCCGTATTCCTTTTCCAGCCCGTCGACCTCGATCACCACATTGCCCAGACGGGGGCCAGGCGGGATCTGGATGGTGGCGAAGCTCTGCTTCTCGCGCTCCTGCTGATTGGCCATTTCGTCATAGGCGGCCAGCCGCGCCTTGGACTTGGCCTGGCGGGCCTTGGCCGATGAGCGGACCCATTCCAGTTCGCGGGCCATGGCGCGCTGGCGCGCCTCGCTCTCGCTGTTCTCCTGGCGGACGCGCTTTTCCTTCTGTTCCAGCCAGCCGGAATAGTTGCCCTCGTACGGCACGCCCTTGCCGCGATCGAGTTCCAGCGTCCACTTGGTGACCTGGTCGAGGAAGTAGCGGTCGTGGGTGACCAGGATGACGCAGCCGGGGAAGTTCTCCAGGTGGTGCTGCAGCCAGGCCACAGATTCCGCGTCAAGGTGGTTGGTGGGCTCGTCGAGTAGCAGCATGTCGGGCTTCGACAGCAGCAGCCGCGCCAGCGCCACGCGCCGGCGCTCGCCGCCGGACAGCTTCTCGACGCTAGAATCGTCGGGCGGACAGCGGAGCGCGTTCATGGCCATCTCGACCTTGGAATCGATGTCCCACAGGTCGCCGGCGTCGAGCTTTTCCTGCAGCGCCGTCATCTCTTCCATCAGCGCGTCGGAATAGTCCTCGCCCAGCTTGGCGGCGATGGCGTTGTATTCGTCGAAGAGCTTCTTCTCCTCGCACCAGGCGATGACGTTGCCCCATACGTCGAGCGCCGGGTCCAGGTGCGGCTCCTGTTCCAGGTAGCCCATCTTGGTGCCGTCGGCGGCCTTGGCCTCGCCGGAGAACTCCTTGTCGATCCCGGACATGATCTTCAGGAGCGTCGACTTGCCCGAGCCGTTGACGCCGACCACGCCGATCTTGGCGTCGGAATAGAAGGACAGCCAGATGTTCTCGAACAGCTTCTTGCCGCCGGGAAAGGCCTTGGTCAGGCCCTGCATCTGGAAAATGTACTGCTGCGCCATGGCGGCTCGCGCTTTCGAGGAAATTGAGGGTCGGGGGGAAACGCGGCGTTCTAGCGAAGCGGGCGCTTCACGTCCACGCCGCCAGTGGCAACGTTCGCCACGCATATGCGTTTGACCCCCAACGGGCGCAAGTCGCCGTTTTTGATTTAAGGAGACATCCGCATGGACAAGAATCGCATCGACGGCGCCGGCAAGGAAATCAAGGGCGCGACCAAGGAAGTGGTCGGCAAGGTGACCGGCAACGTCGGCAAGCAGGCCGCGGGCACGGTCGAAAAGAAGGTCGGCACGGCCCAGCGCAAGGTCGGCGAAGCCGCCGACAAAGCCCGTCACTAAGCGAACCTCAGCTATGAATGCGAGCGCCGCGGGTGAAAGCCTGCGGCGCTTTTTCTATGCGAACCTTGCCCGCGTCGCCACGGCCGCGGGGCGGGCGTAGCAGCGGGCGAGCCAGTCGTGGACGCAGCCGAAGGGCGAGAGGTCAAGGCGCGCCGCGCGGGAGGGCGAGAGCACGCAGGCGACATTCAGGACGGCGACCGTGAAGTCGTCGCCGAGCAGCCATGCGCGATCGTCCAGCGTCCGGTCGAGCAGGCCGAGCGCCGGTCCGACCACCGCCCGAGCCGCCTCGCCCATCGCGGCGCGGAGCTGCACCAAGGGCGCGTCGTACGGCACCCAAGGCTCCAGATGGCCCTGCGCCCAAAGCGTCCAGCGCCAGGCCTGGGCCTCGCCCTCTCTTGTTTCCGGATAGAGCCAGCCCGCGCCGTAGGTTTTGGCCAGATAGAGGTTGATCGCCAGCGATTCCGACAAGGCGAACCCGTCGTCGACAATGGTCGGCACCGCGCCGGCTGGATTGAGCCTCAGGAACTCAGCCGACTTCAGCTTCGGATCGTCAAAGGCCAGCGGCACATGGACATAGTCCAGCCCCAGCTCGGCGGCGGCCCACAGCACACGCATCGTCCGAGACCGGGGGCGATCCATAGATGGTCAGCGTCATGGCGCGTGATTGGCGGCCCGGACGGCGAGCGTCAAGTCAGCGTCCGCGCGGCATGTCCTTGAAGGGCACGTCCTTGTCGACCCGGATGTCGCCGGGCAGGCCCAAAACCCGCTCGGCGATGATGTTCTTCAGGATTTCGTCGGTGCCGCCGGCGATGCGCAAGCCGGGCGCCGAGAGCAGGCCGCTCTGGAAGGCGGCCGCCAGCGGGGCCATGGCCGGGTCGTCGATGATGCCGAACTGGTCCTCCATCTCCACCGCCGAATTGGCCAGGTCCTGTAACTGGCCGGCGGCGATGATCTTGCCGATGGAGCTTTCCGGGCCCGGCGTCTGGCCGCGCGACAACGCCGTCATGGTGCGGAAGCGGGTGAACTTCAGCCCCTCGGACTGGACGTACCAGTCGGCCAACTTCTGTCGGAAGGCCTGGTCGGACAAGGCCGATCCGGTGGATGTCTGCAGGCTTCGCGCCAGCTTCATGATGGTCGAATACTCCAGGCCCGCGCCGCCGCCGACCGCCAGCCGCTCGTTCATCAGGGTGACCAGCGAGACCTTCCAGCCGTCGTCGATGGCGCCCAGGCGCTGGCTGTCAGGCACGCGGACGTCGGTGAAATAGACCTCGTTGAAGTTCGACCCGCCGGACATCTGGTGGATCGGCTTCACCTCGATGCCCGGCGACTTCATGTCGATCCAGAACATCGTCAGGCCCTTGTGCTTGGGCGCGTCGGGATTGGTGCGAACCAGGACGATGCCGAAGTCGGCGTAATGCGCGCCTGAGGTCCAGACCTTCTGGCCGTTGATCACCCAGTCGTCGCCGTCGCGGATCGCCCGTGTCGAGGCGGCCGCCACGTCGGAGCCGCCGCCGGGCTCGGAGAAGAGCTGGCACCAGATCTCCTCGCCGCGCAGGGCGGGACCGACGAACCGCTGCTTGGTCGCGTCGTCGGCGAAAGCCATCACCGTCGGCACGCACATGCCAAGACCGATCTGGAAATAGCCGCCGCCGCTGGCGCCGACCTTCGCCTCCTCCTGGCCGAAGATGACCGAGTCGATCGGCGTGCCGCCGCCGCCGCCCCATTCCTTCGGCCAGGTGATCTGGGCGTAGCCGCCCTCGGCCTTCTTGGCCTGCCAGGCCTTGGCGCGCGCCATGTCCTCGCGGTCGAGCGCGCCCTCCTCGCCGATCACGGTCGCGGTGGACGGTTTTTTCGGCGCATTGGCCTCCAGCCAGGCGCGGGCCTTGGTCCGGTAGGCGGCTTCTTCGGGGCTGTCGGTGAAGTCCATGACGTGCTCTCCCTTCAAGCCGCGTTGCGACGTTCGAGCTGGCTGACCAGCCGTTCTTTCCAGACCGCCGGGGCGCCGGCGACCAGGGCCAGCTGGCGCGAGCGGCGGTAATAGAGGTGGGCGTCCACCTCCCAGGTGAAACCCATGCCGCCGTGGGTCTGGATGTTTTCCTTCGACGCGAACCAGAAGGCTTCCGACGCCGCCACCCGCGCCGCCGAGGCCGCCACCGGCAGCTCCGCCGCGCCGGCGTTCAGCGCCCAGGCGCCGTAATAGGCGTTGGAGCGGGCCAGCTCGTTCTTGACATAGATATCGGCCAGCTTGTGCTTGATGGCCTGGTAGGAACCGATCTGGCGGCCGAAGGCGAAGCGTTCCAGGGCATAGGATTTGGCCATTTCCAGGCTGCGATCGGCGCCGCCCAGTTGCTCGAAGGCCAACAGCACCGCGGCGCGGTCCATCACCGCCTCGGCCAAGGCCGCGCCCTCGCCGGCCGGACCCAGCCGCTCGGCGGATGCGCTGGAAAAGATCAGCTTGGCGACGCCGCGGGTGGGATCAAGCGTCTTCAGTGTCTCGCGCGTCACCCCGGCGCCGGACAGGTCGACCAGGAAGAGGCCCGAGCGGCCGGCTTCCTTGGCCAGCACCACCGCATAGTCGGCGACGTCGCCGTCGGTGACCGGAACCTTGACGCCCGTGAGCTTGCCGCCATCGACGCGGGCCTGGATGCCGGCTTCCGAATAGGCGCCGGGCCCTTCCGAGGTGGCGAAGGCGCCGATCAGCTCGCCGGCGGCGATCTTCGGCAGCAGTTTGGCCTTCTGCTCGTCGGAGCCGGCCAGCATCAGCGCCTCGGCCAGGAAATAGACCGTGGAGGCGAAGGGCACCGGGGCGCAGGCCCGGCCCAGCTCCTCGGCAATGGCGCAGAGCTCGATCCGGCCGAGGCCCAGACCGCTGTATTGCTCGGGAATGGCCGCGCCCAGCCAGCCCTGTTCGGCGATGCGCCGCCAGAGCGGCTGGTCATAGCTGCGCGCCGGATCGTCGAGCACGCCGCGCACCACCGCCGGCGTACAGGCGGCGTCGAGGAACTTGCGCGCCTCGGTCTTGAGGAACTTCTGGTCGTCGGAATAGTCGAAATTCATCGGCTTCGGCCTCTCGTTTCCTCGCCGCGGCAGCATAGGCGCCTTTGCGGCCCTTCCGAAAGATTGACTTGGCGTCAAGGATTTAGCGCCACAATCGCGGCTCATTTCATCCCTCGCGAGCCCGCATGGCCAAGGCACAGTTCCATCGCAACCAGAAGGTCTGGGTCGAGACCGTCGGCACCTGGGCGGTGATCGAAAAGATCGTGCCGATCTGGGCCAAGGGCTTCGATGAGCCTGTGCGCATCACCTACGACGTCGGCCTCGGCCGCGACTTCCTCTCCCACGACCTGAAGGCCGAGGACCTGATCGAGGCCGAGGAAGCCGCCGACGGCGCGTCCTGGCGGCTCCTGCGTGCCCGCAACAAGTGGCAGGCGCCCGAGGACTGCAGCCACCATCCTTTTCCCGGCTCCTTCCCCGTGGTGGTCACCGACGAGGCCGACTGGGGCGGCTGGCGCGTCCCCGGCGCCGAATACGATCGCGATCCGCGCAAGATCGAGGCTCAGGCCCGGCTGATCACCACCGCGCCCTTGCTGCTGGCCCTGGCCCGCGCCCTGTCGGCCCTGGTCGCGGAATCCCCCGACGACGCGCCCGCGCCCATCCAGGCCCTGGCCCAGAAGGCCGCCGCGATCGAACGCCACATCGCCGAACTGCCCCCGGCGCCCGAACCGGCCCACGCCGACGCGGCGGAATAGGCGCCGGCGACGAGCGCCAATCGCGGTGCTAAACTCGGACTCATGACCCTCCTGCAACGCATCACGGTTGATCCAGGAAAGTGCGGCGGCCGGCCCTGCATCCGAGGCTTGCGCATCCGGGTGAAGGACGTGCTCGACATGCTCGCCGGAGGCGCCAGCGAGCCCGAAATCCTGAAGGACTTCCCGGACCTTGAACTTGAGGACATCCGAGCCGCGCTCGCCTATGCGGCTCGCCAGTCGGACCACCCCGTGCTGCCGCCCGCCGCGGAGTGAGGTTTCTTGTTGATGAGCAGCTCCCGCCAGCGCTGGCCCGGTGGATCGAAGTCCGCGGTCATTCGGCCGTTCACGTGCGCGATGTCGGACTTCAGGCGGCGCCTGACGACGCGATCTGGCGGTTTGCAGTCGAGCATGGCTGCGTGATTGTCACCAAAGACGAGGATTTCGCGGAGCGGCGCGGACGTCAGGATGGTCCTCCGATCCTCTGGCTGCGTCTCGGAAACTCCACGATGCGCGAACTGGAAGTGAGGATGGAGCGTATCTGGCTCGATGTCGTGACATGGCTTGAGCAGGGCGAGGCCGTCGTCGAAGCCTGATCGCCGCCCCGGCAGACTCCTAAGCGTCACCCGACGGGTCTAGGCTCAGCCTAGCTCTGCGCGACTCAAACCAGCGCGGAGGTTGGGGGCGCGCCGTGGCTGTTCTGCTTTCCCGCTACTTTGTGTTGCAGTTGGTGGTGGTGTTGACCGCGCTTTTCGCGGCCCTGGCGCTGGGCGTCGATGTCTGGTGGGGCTTGCCGCTGGTGGTGCTGGCGCCGCTGCTGGCGCTGGGGGCGTTCGACTTGGTCCAGCGCCACCACGCCATCCTGCGCAACTATCCGATCATCGGGCACATCCGCTTCATGCTTGAGTCGATCCGGCCCGAGTTGCGTCAGTACATGATCGAGGACGACCGCGACCCCGTCCCGTTCAGCCGCGAGCACCGCGCCCTGGTCTATCAGCGCGCCAAGAATGTGCACGACGCCCACCCGTTCGGCACCGTGCAGGATGTCTCGGCGGTCGGCTATGGCTGGATCGCCCACTCGATCCGGCCGCAGGTGCTGACCGATCACGACTTTCGGGTCACCATCGGCGGCCCCGACTGCCGCCAACCCTATTCGGCCTCGGTGCTCAACATCTCCGGGACCAGCTTCGGCGCGGTCAGCGCCAACGCCATCATGGCCTTCAACATGGGCGCGAAACTGGGCGGGTTCGCGCACAACACCGGCGAAGGTTCGATCAGCAAATACCACCGCCGTCACGGCGGCGACATCATTTGGCAGGTGGCGACCGGCTATTTCGGCTGCCGCACGCCGGAGGGGCATTTCGATCCGGAGCGGTTCCGCGTCCAGGCGATCGAACCGCAAGTGAAGATGATCGAGGTCAAGCTGAGCCAGGGCGCCAAGCCCGGCCACGGCGGCGTCCTGCCCAAGGCCAAGATCACCGCCGAGATCGCCGAGACCCGTGGCGTCGGCCGCGAGACAGACTGCGTCTCGCCCGCCGCTCACAGCGCGTTTTCGACTCCCCGTGAGTTCATCGCCTTCATCGTGCGGCTGCGCGAGCTCTCCGGCGGCAAGCCGGTCGGGATCAAGCTGGCGATCGGTCACCGCTATGAGTTCCTGGCCATCGTCAAGGCGATGCTGGAAATGGGCGCAAGCCCCGACTTCATCGTGGTCGACGGCGGCGAAGGCGGCACCGGCGCGGCGCCTTCGGAACTGAGCAATCACGTCGGCATGCCGCTGACCGAGGGCCTGGGCTTCGTGCACAACGCCCTGGTCGGCGCCGGTCTGCGCGACCGCATCAAGCTGGGGGCCAGCGGCAAGCTGGTCAGCGCCTACGACCTCTGCCGGGTGTTCGCGATCGGCGCGGACTATGCGCTGGGCGCGCGCACCTTCATGTTCGCGGTCGGCTGCATCCAGTCGCGATCCTGCCACACCAACGGCTGCCCGACCGGCGTCGCCACCCAGAGCGCGCTGCGCCAGCGGGCGCTGGTGGTGGCCGACAAGGCGCCGCGGGTGGCCAACTTCCATCGCAACACCATGCGCGCCCTGGCCGAGCTGCTCGGCGCGGCGGGCTTGAGCCACCCGGACGACATCAAGCCCTGGCACCTGCAGTTCCGCCACCAGAGCGGCGCGGTGCTGCGCGGCGACGATGTCTATCCGCACGTGGCGCCGGGCGCGATCCTGCGCGGCGAGATGAGCGACGATCTGAGCCGCGAATGGCTGCGCGCCCGCGCCGACAGCTTCGAGCCGGCCTATTCCGGCGAACTGACCCTGGCCGAGATCGCCGCGGCCGGGCTGGAACCGGTGTCGGAAACCTAGACTTGGCCGCCTTTCCGGCCTCTGATCGCCTGCCCCGCTGGCGCTGTCGGCCTCGCGCGGCTAAATGCCGGCCATGCGCACAGATACCCCCCAGCCGGTCAGGCTCTCCGAGTACAAACCCCCCGCCTTCCTCATCGATGAGGTCCATCTCGATTTCGCGCTGGAGCCCGCCGCAACGCGGGTGAAGGCGCGGCTGACGATCCGCCGCAATGGCGAGCACGCCGAGCCGCTGGTGCTGGACGGGGTGCGGCTGAAGCCGATCGGCGTCGCCATCGATGGCAAGCCGCTGGACGCCGGCGCCTATGAGGTCGGCGAAGAGCAGCTGACCATCGCCAAGACCCCCGACGCCTTCAGCCTGGAGACCGAGGTCGAGATCGATCCGCAGGGCAATACGGCGCTGGAAGGCCTCTATATGTCCGCCGGCCGGTTCTGCACCCAGTGCGAGTCCGAGGGCTTCCGCAAGATCACCTGGTTCGCCGACCGCCCCGACGTGCTGGCCCGCTTCAGCGTGCGCATGGAGGGCGATGCGTCGCTGTATCCGCGGCTGCTCTCCAACGGCAATCTGATGGAGTCCGGGCTGGCGCCCGGCGGTCGCCACTTCGCGGTCTGGAACGACCCTTTCCCCAAGCCCTCCTACCTGTTCGCCCTGGTCGCCGGCGAACTGGACGAGCTGGCCGACAGCCTGGTCACCATGAGCGGGCGCACCGTCGCCTTGCGAATCTATGTCGATCCCGGCATGGCGCCCCGCGCCGCCTACGCCATGGACGCGCTGAAGCGCTCGATGAAGTGGGACGAGGAAGCGTTCGGGCGCGAATACGACCTCGACCTGTTCATGATCGTCGCCGTGCGTGACTTCAATTTCGGCGCGATGGAGAACAAGGGGCTGAACGTCTTCAACTCATCCCTGCTGCTCGCCGACCAGGCCACCGCCACCGACTACGACTACGAGCGCATCGAGGGCGTCATCGCGCACGAGTATTTCCACAACTGGACCGGCAACCGCATCACCTGCCGCGACTGGTTCCAGCTCTGCCTGAAGGAAGGCCTGACCGTCTTCCGCGACCAGAGCTTCTCCGCCGACCAGCGCGGCCACGCGGTCAAGCGCATCCAGGACGTCCGCATGCTGCGCGCGCGGCAGTTCCCCGAGGACGCTGGCCCGCTGGCCCACCCGGTGCGGCCGTCGAGCTATCTGAAGATCGAGAACTTCTACACCGCGACCATCTACGAGAAGGGCGCGGAGGTCATCCGCATGCTGAAGACCCTGCTCGGCGATGAGGACTTCCGGCGCGGCACGGACCTCTATTTCGATCGCTGGGACGGCCACGCCACCACGGTCGAGGCCTTCATCGAATGTTTCGCCGAGGTTTCCGGCAAGGACCTGGGCGACTTCTTCGCCTGGTACGAACAGGCGGGCACGCCCGAGGTAAGCATCGCCAAGCTCTATGACGAGGCCGCCCAGACCTTGGAGCTGACCATCGACCAGGCCGTGGCGCCGACGCCTGGCCAGCCGGACAAGCGGCCGCTGCCGATCCCGCTCTCCATCGGCCTGCTCGACGACGAGGGCCGCGCCCAGAGCTTCCGCTTCGCCGGCGGCGACGTCTCGGAACAGGCGCTGATCGTGGTCGACAAGCCGCACACCGTGGTTCAGCTGGAAGGCGTCGCGCGCCGGCCGGTGCTCTCGGCCATGCGCGGCTTTTCGGCGCCGGTGAAGCTGGTCACCGATTCCGAGCCCAAGGACCGTTACGTGCTGATGGCGTCCGACGCCGACCTGTTCAACCGCTGGGAGGCTGGTCAGGAGCTGGCCCGCGACCTGATCCTGGCCCGCGCCGCCGGAACGCCGGACGAGGTCGGCGAGGAACGCTTCGCCGCCGCCATGGGCCGCGCGCTGGCCGACCAGTCGGCCGATCCGGCCTTCAAGGCCCAGGCGCTGTCGCTGCCCAGCGAAGCCGACCTGGCCATGGCCCAGGACCCCGCCGACCCGGCCGCCATCCACGCCGCCCGCGACGCCCTGCGCGCCCGCCTGGCCGTGCACCTGCGCGAGCTGCTGCACCGCCTGCATGGGGGCTTGCAGGAGGCCGGCGAGTTCTCGCCGGACTCGGCCAGCGCCGGGCGCCGCGCCTTGCGCAACGGTGCGCTGGAGCTGCTGGCCGCCGATCCGCACGCCGAAAACCGCGAGCGGGCGATCGGCCATTTCCGCGCCGCCGCCAACATGACCGACGCCATGGGCGGGCTGAACGCCCTGATGCTGATGGGCGGCGAAGAGTTTGAGACCGCGCTGACAGAATTCTACGAGCGCTGGAAGGACGAGCCGCTGGTCATCGACAAGTGGTTCCAGGTCCAGTCGCGCAGCACCGCCGAGGATGCCATCGGCCGCGTGCTGGGCCTCACCGCCCACCCGGCCTTCGATGCCAAGAACCCCAACCGGCTGCGCTCGCTGGTCGGCGGCTTCGCCAGCGCCAACCCGGCCCGCTTCCACGATCCTTCCGGCGCCGGCTACCGCTTCCTGGCCGACCAGATCCTGGCGGTGGACGCCTTCAACCCGATGACCGCGGCCAGGCTGATCGAGCCCCTGGGCGGCTGGCGGCGCTACCGCCCCCAACTGGGCGCCCTGATGCGCGCCGAACTGCAGCGCATCGTCGATACGCCGGGCCTCTCCAAGAACGTCTTCGAACTGGCCAGCCGCTCGCTGGACTAGGTCGCATCCTTTCGGCCTAGCCGGCCAGGTGGCCCAGGGCGGTTGCGATCCCCTGCCAGGCCGGCGATTCGGCGACGGGGACGAGCGTGAACAGGAAGAAAAGTCCGACGCCGCCGCCCCAAAGATAGACGGGGTGCGGTCGCCCTCTGGTGCGCCAGTCGTAGACGATCGCCGCCACCAGCAGGAGGTCGGCGACCAAGACCGATGGCAGGATCACAAACGCTGGCGGCGCGACAACGTGCGGTAGGCCGGCGGGCCACGGCGATGGAGTGGGATCGGCGGGCGGCGTGAGGAAGAATTTGAAATAGCGCCCGATGGGGGCGGCCATTAGCCCTTGAGTGACCAGCAGCATCAGCCGCTTGTGTATCTCCGGCCGCTTCACAAAGACGATGGCCAGGACGAACGTGGGCGCGCCGACCAGCAGCACCGCGCAATCGCCCCATTCGAACGCGCGCATATCGTGGGCGACCCCAGCCGGCTGGCCCGGCATTGATGCTTGAGCGATACGCATCGATACGACAGCGATGACGATGAACACCACCGCCGTGTAGATCGACACGCCCAGCACGCCCCAGGTGCGGTGGGCCAAGACCTTCCCGCGCGCGACCAGCAGACTCTGGATGAAGAAGAAGAGCAGCCACGAAAACAGGATGAGCCCGTGGAGGTGGAGAATAGGCTCGCCCTGGAACGCGCCCTTGGCCACCGGCACGAAATAGGTCGGCATGAAGCCTACGACGGCGATCGCCAGGAAGGCCGCCGCCATCCAGACATAGAAATAGCGTGGCGCGACGGCCGCCCCTGGAGCCGCCTCCCGAGCCGCGGCTCGAATCGCCATGGTCATGCTTGATGTCCCCGCCAGGCGCGAACCGCTCCGCGCTCGGCCTCAGTAGTCGCGGGTCTTCGCCACCACTTCTTGAAGTTTTGCGACATGGTTCAACAGGGCGCTCGGAGGGTGGCCCATCAGATCAAGCACTTCGCGGTGGAAGTGCGACTGGTCGGCGAAACCCACCAGCGCCGCGGCGCCGGCCAACGTCTCGCCGGAGCGCAGCGCCGCGACACTGCGTCGGAAGCGAAGTATCCGCCGGTAGCGCACCGGCGACAGACCGTAAGCGTCGCGGAACAGCCGCTCCAATTGGCGCGTCGACAGTTCGGCCCGGCGGGCGGCGTCATGCACGGATCGGCCGGCGCGCAGCACAGCCGCGGCCGCCGCCACGCGGCGATGGTCCGCCGGCGGCGGCCGCATGGGGACGACGAGTTTGGCCGCCGTGCCGCTGAAGAAGGCCTCCGACAGCGCACCGGCCACGTCCGGCGCAACCTGCTCGAGCGGGACGTTGCAATCGGTGAGATGCTCAAGCGGCACGTCCAGCCAAGCCCTCGCCACCAGCGGATCGACGTTCATCAGCTGGATGGGCTGGCCGATGCTGGTGTTCGGCCGGCCGCGGCTCTGCGGTCCGGAGAGCACCAGCGTCTCCTGCTCCCAGACCAGGTCACAGCAGACGTCGGGCATGGTGACCCGGCCCGGACGCGGCCGAAAGCTCCCGAACATCACGCCGCTGAGCGGGTTGGCGCTGGCGCGGATCGCCGCCAGACCGTCAGCCATCATTCAGGCTTGGCTGGCCGTCATCGCTCTGCGGCCGCGGAGGGCCGCTGCCGTAAGGCCGCGTGATCACCTCAAGAAAATGGCCGTCAGGATCCGGGAAATAGACGCCGCGTCCGCCATCGTGGCGATTGATCTTCCCGGGTTTGGTGCGCCGCGGATCGGCCCAGTGGTCGAGACCCCGCGCCAGGATGCGGCCAAAGACGGCGTCGAACTCCGGCTCGCTGATCAGAAACGCGTAGTGCTGGATGGCGATGGGCTCTTCGGTGGTACGGAAGTCGAGCCCAACGCCGTTGTCGAGCTCGACCACGTGGAACGGCCCGAACGCCTTGGGCTCAGGCCGGTCGAGCATCTCGGCCAGGAACCGCGAAGACGCTTGCTGATCGCGGCAGGAGACGATGGTGTGATTGAGCTGCACGGCCATGGGGCGCCCGTTCTGAATGACCGCGTTCGCCTCGCTGGGGCGCTGGTCTCGGCAAGCTGAACTGTTATTCCCGCGCCTGCAAATTCAAATCCGCCCGCCCCGTGAGCCGGACGACTATCCCACCGCTTCCGACGCGTGCTGAGCGGCCGAGGCGTGAACCGTTTCCTGCCAGACCTCGCGGAAGATCGGACTGTCGCGCAGCAGATCACGCAGGCTCCCGCGCGCGACGATCTGGCCCTGCTCCAACAGCAGGATCTCGTGGGCATGGCGGTAGGCTTCCAGCCGGTGCGACACGGCCAGGACGGTTTGTTCGCCCGACTCGAACAGGCGTTTCCAGAAGGTATGTTCGGTCCTGACGTCCAGGGCGCTGGAGGCGTCGTCGAACACCACCAGTTCCGGGGTGCGGGCGAACATCCGCGCCGCCGCGGCGCGTTGCACCTGGCCGCCGGAGAGGGTGACGCCGCGCGTCCCCACCGCGGTCCGCAGGCCCTCGCCGAGGTGCTCGACATCCTCCTCAAGCACCGCCAGTCGCACGGCCCGCTGCAGGTCCTCCGGCAGCGGATCCAGGCCCATCAGAATGTTGTCGGCCAGGCTTTCGGTGAACAGCCGCGGCGACTGGGCCGTATAGGCGCAGCGCGGCGGCGTCATGAAGGTCGCCGGATCGTCGATTGGCGCCCCGTTCCAGAGTATCTTGCCGGCTTGGGTCGGCAGCAGGCCGACCACCGCCTTGAGCAGGGTCGATTTGCCTGAGCCGACCCGGCCGGTGACCACGGTGACCGCCCCCCGGCGCAAGTTGAAGTCGATGTCGCGCACGCCCCGGCCGGAGCTTGGATGAACGCAGGTCAGGCCGCGCACCTCCAGCGTCTCAAGCCGCGACGCCGTGGGGATGACACGTGGCGCGGTGGGCGCGGCGGCGGTGATCACCGCGTCCGGCGCGTCGCCGAGCAGGGCGGAGATGCGCATGAAGGCCACATCGGCGGTCCGCTTGCGCGCCAATAGCCGGCCGAGCCAGCGCGGCGCGGAGGTGGCCGCGCCGACATAGGCCGCGAACAGCGTGAAGTCGCCGACCGTGAAGCGTCCGTCGCGCATGGCGCTCGCCGCCAGCAGCAGCACCAGTCCCAGCGCCAGGTTGGAGGTGCCGACCCCAAAAGTGTCCAGCAGGGTGACGTAGATGCGGTAGCGGACCGCCGTGCGCCGGCGGACGTCGTTCAGGGCCTCCAGCCGGCCGAGCACGCGTGGCTCGGCCGCGGCGACGCGGATCGCCTGCACGGCAGTGAACATCTCGCCGACGAAGGAGGTGACGCGGGCCTCGGCCTCGCGCGCGACGCGGCTGTATTTGTGGATGCCGGCGGTGATCCGCTGGGTGATCGCCACCACCAGCAGCATCGGCGCGATGACCGCGAAGGTGACCAGCTGGTCGATGCGCCACATGATCGCCAGCGCCAGCACGGCGAAGAGCGCCTGGCCGAAGGTGTCGGCCCAGCCCTCCATGAAGCTCAGCGTCTCGTTGACGTCGTCGCGGAAGCGGCTGAGCGCCTCGCCGGCGGTTCCGATCGGCCGGCGCGGCCCGCGCGCGAACATCAGCCAGCCCAAGAGGTTGGTCCGCACCATCATCCGCGAGAGGGCGGTGAACCACTGGAAGCTCCAGACGGCGAAATAAAAGGCGATGAGCGGCGCGATCTGGGCCGCGAACCAGAGGGCGACCAGGCTCCAGACGTTCAGCCCGGCGGGGTGGCGGCCGGTCAGGGTGTCGAAGATGCGGCGTTGGATCAGGCCGGGCACGAGCGGCAGGGCGTAGAAGACGCCGTAAAGACCCATGCCGAGCAGAAAAAGGCGCGGCCGGGTCATGGCGATCCGCCAGGTCTGCCGGAACGCGACCTGCCGTGGCGGCGGCAGCGTCGGAGGCGTAAGCTCGGACGTGGCCGGCGGGGTGAACAAACTCATGCCAGCGCCTCCTCGACGCCGCTGCGCAGCAGGCTGGCGAACACCGAGTCCGGATCGGCTTCCAGCGCCGCCCGCGCGCCGGTCTCCAGCACGTGGCCGCTGTCGAGGATGGCGATGCGATCGGCCCGGCCGACGGTGGAAAGCTTGTGGGCGATGATGATGGCGGTTCGGCGCGTCCCACCGCCCGCCACGCCCAGCAGCTTGTCCAGCGCCCGCTCGATCAGCTTGTCCGACGCCGGGTCGAGCCGCGACGAGGCTTCGTCAAGCACCACCAGCCCCGGGTCCTTCAGGAACACCCTGGCGAAAGCGAGCAGTTGCGCCTCGCCGGCCGAGAGGCCGCCGCCGGCGACCAACACAGTCCCGAGTCCCTGCGGCTGGCGGGCCAGCCAGTCGCCGAGCCCGAGGTCGTTCAGCACCTCGACGATCCGCGCGTCCTCGATCGTCGGGTCGAACAGGGTGGCGTTGTCGCGCACCGAGGCGTCGAACAGCTGCACCTCCTGCGTCACCAGGCCGATGCGGCCGCGCAGCTCCGCCAGGGTCGCCTCGCGGATATCCTCTCCATCCAGGGTGATGCGCCCGCCGACCGGATCGTAGAGGCGAAAGAGCAGCCGGGTGAGCGTGGTCTTGCCGCTGCCGGTGCGGCCAAGCAGCCCCAGCACCTTGCCCGGCTCGAGCGCGATGGAGATGTCGCCGAGCACCGGCGCGTCGGCCCGGTAGGCGAAACTGACCGCCTCGAAGCCGACCCGGGGCGCGGTCTTGCGCGCGGCGCTCCAGCCGAGGCCGGCGCCGTCCGCCAGCTCCGGACCGATCGCCAGCAGCGCGCGTATCCGCGCCAGGCTGGCCTGGGCGGTCTGGTATTGCTGCAGCTGGGTCCCGATCAGCGCGACCGGCTGGGCCATCATGCCGGCGTACTGCATGAACATGAACACCGCGCCGATGGTCACGGCGTGGATCAGGTAGAGGTGCGCGCCCACCGCCAGCGCCGCGGCGAAGCCCAAAGAGAACAGGCCGCTGGCGATGAGGAATATCCACTGGCCGCGGCGGGTGGCGGCGATGCTGGCGGCCGCCAATTCGCCGGTCAGCTCGGCGAAGCGGCGCATCACGTGGCCGCCGCCGCCGTTGGCGCGGATGTCGTCGATGCCGGCAATGCGCTCTTCGAGAAAGCCGGAGAAGCCCGAAAAGGCGTCGCGGACCCGCTCCCACTGATCCCGCGCCAGGTCGCGCAGCTGGTGAATGGCCACGCCGGCGACGATGGCCACCAGGCCGAGCGTCGCGCCGATGCGCACGTCCTCGACCATCAGCACCGCCAGAATGCCCAGCAGCAGCAGGCCGCCGCCCAGGATCTGGATGACGAACTGGGAGAAGAAGTTGGCCAGGGCCGCGACGTCGCCGTCGACGCGCTCGATGATGTCGCCCGGCGAGGTCGAGGTGTGGAAGTGCATGTCGAGATAGAGACAATGGGTGGCGAGGTCGCGCCGCAGCCGGTTGGTCGCCGCCCAGGCCAGCTGCTCGCTGAAATAGGTGGCCCCGATCTGCAGGAGCTGGGTGGCGATCGCCGCGACGATGAAGGCGCCGGCCAGCACGAGCAGGTAGGACAGGGGCGCGCGCGCCTGCCCCGTGGCGGCGGTGTCGATGAAGCGGCGCACGATCAGCGGCGCGACCAGCTGCGTCGCGATGCCGAGCAACATGAACGCCGCCAGGGCCGCGATCCGCCGGCCCTCCGGCCGCAGGTAGCGCCGCAGCACACCGGTGGTCGTCGTCGATGGTGCGTCGAGCCGCGCCCATTCCGCTGTGTCATCGTCCGATAGGATGTTACCGCTCCGCCCCTGGATCTCGCGCCTCTTGGCGACGCCCCGCTCGGTCGCACCGACCCGGCGATTGACGACAGCTCTCCGCGCAAGCGGAACAAGCTAGACCGAGTCGCCGGCGAGTCAGTCCAGCCGGACTCGTTTGCGTGCGGTCAGCGCCCCGCAACGGTTGACGTCATGCCGCGGCCCTGGCGTTGATCGCAGGTCGGCGTCCCCGAGGAGAAGGCCCCCCGTGTCTCTGATTGTAGACTGCGATTCGCACGTCATGGAGCCGGCCGATCTCTGGCAGACCCATCTCGAGCCGAAGTACCGCGACCGCGCCATCCGCATCGAGCGGCGCGACGGGATCGAGCACCTGATCATCGGCGGCGAGAGCGTGCTCTCCGGCGTGCTGGCGGGCCTCGGCGGCGCCCACCTCGACCGCGGCGACGTCTTCAGGCCGGGGATGACCTATGCCGACGGCTGCGAGCCGGCGAGCTACGAGCCTGTGGCGCGGGCGGCGATGCTGGACGCCTGGGGCGTCGACGTCGGCGTGCTGTTCCCGACCATCGGCATCCTGCCCTTCCCGACCGAGGACGTGGAACTGGCCTCGGCCTATTGCCGCGCCTACAACCGCTGGCAGAAGGAATTCCATGAGGGCGCGCCGGGACGCGTGGCGCCGATCGCCGCGGTCAACTGGCGCGACGTCGACGACGCGGTTCGCGAGCTGGAGACCTGCATCAAGGCCGGCTTCAAGGGCCTGTTCGTGCCGCCCGAGGTGGTCGACGGCCGCCGTCCCGGCGAGGCGCACTTCGATCCGATCTGGCGCGTGTGTGAGGACGCCGGCATTCCAGGCTGCCTGCACGTGGTCGTGCGCTTTACCGGCGGCGGCGGCGCGTTCGGTCAGTGGCACGCGACCCGGCCCGGCAGCGTCTTCTCGTTCGGCATGGGCGCGACCGGCCAGCTGATCCCGGCCATGGCCAGCCTGGTCACCGATCTGCTGTTCGAGCGATTTCCCCAGCTGAAGATCGTCAGCGTCGAGGCCGGCTGCGGCTATGCCGCCTATCTGATGGACCGCCTCGACGAGAAGCACGACATCCTGCGGGCGGCGCTGCCGGCGCCGATGCGGCTGAAACCCAGCGACTATATTCGCCGCAACTGCTGGTTCGTCGCCGAGCCGGAGGAGCGGACGATCGGCGCCATGCTCGACCTGGTCGGCGAGGACAAGATCCTTTGGGGCAGCGACTATCCTCACGTCGACTCCACCCTCGAGGCGCCGACCCTGATCCGACGCGCCGTCGCCGACCTCTCCCCGCAACGCCAGGCCGCCGTCCTCGGCGAGAACGCGCGGCGCGCGTTCGGCCTGTAGGCATTGCTCAAGCCGTGAACTTCACCGCCGCGGCCTCGCGCGGCAGGCTGACGCGGTAACGGTCGACCAGCCCGGGATCGGCGTCGCACGAGGCGCGCCAGGCTTCCATCCGCAAGGGCTGCGGATCGGCGCTGTCCGCGGCGGCCGGCAACTGGTCGAGATGCGTGTGTCAGCCCGTCGCGACGAATTGCGTGCGCAGCCGGGCGTTGGTCAGCACCAGCAGGCAGCCGCCGGGCGCCTCGCTGAGTTCGAAACGGACGACAGACTCCGGCGCGCCGTCCGGCTCGGGCCAGCCGAAGGCCAAGAGGCGCGGCGCATCGAGTGCGACGATCCGGGCCTTCATGCCCTCGCCGGGAACGGGCCAGTAGAGCTCGATGAAACCCCCGGCCCGCAGGTCAACCTTGGCCTGGGCCAGCCAGGCCTCCAGCCGCGAGGGCTCGGTGATCGCCGCCCAGACCTCTTCGATCGGCTTGGCGATCTGTCGTTCGAACGCAGGTCGTAGAGGCCGTCCCCAACCTCCGTGACGACACCGTCGGGCTGTGGGTCTATGACCTTGCCTCCGCGAGCAGCGGGCCGAGCCAGGCTTGATAGCGGTTGTCCGTGGCGCGCCAGCGCTCGTGGTCGTATTCCGCGCGCACGCCGTCTGCCGCGATCGGGATCAGGTCCAGGAAGTCATGCCAGCCCGACGCCGTGTCGATCAGGCGTCGGCCGACCATCCGGGTCTGGGTGAAGATCAGGCGACAGGCCTGGCCCTCCGGCGTCAGGTCCATACGCACCGTCGAGGGGCCGCCGTCGGCATTGGTCCAGTTGTATTCCAACAGGCGCGGCGGAGCGCAGGCGGTGATGACGCCCTCGATGAAGTTCGGCTCGTCGCGCAGGTGGATCACATAGCGGCCGCCGACGCGCAGCTCGACGACGGACTCGCCCAGCCAGTCGGCTATGCGCTCCGGAACGGTCAGCGCGGCCCAGACCTTCTCGACCGGCCTGGCGATCTCGCGCACCAGCCGGAGCTCGTAACGATCACCGACGCGGCGAACCGCGCCGTCGCCGGGCGCGGGGCCGGCGACCCAGTCCAATTCGAGCGTGTCGGTCATGCTCATTCCTCCTCAGTGTGTCCACGCGACCTCGGCAGCCGCGCGCGGCAACTGGGTGCGATAGCGCGGAGCGTGCTCGGCGACCTCGCGCCGGGCGCGTTCCCTTTCCCGCTCCAGCGTCCAGGGCAGCGGTTCGGGCCGGATCGCGGCGTCGGGCAAGTCGTGCAGATGGATGTGCCAACCGGTCGCCACGCTCAGCAGATGCTCGGGCGGCAGCTCCGTCTGGGTCAGGGCGAGGCGGGTTCCCATCATCTTGGGGTCCTCCTGTTTGAGATCCCAGCGCACTACCGAATGACGACCGTCCGGGCCTGGCATCGCCCAGGCGAGCAGGTGGGGCGGCTTGAGCGCCACGATGAAGCCCGTCTCGACATGGCCGTGGGAGTCCCAGCGGAACGCAAGCTCGCCACCGAGGCGGAGGTCGATCCTTGCCTGGGCGAACCAGTCGGCAAGCCGCGCCGGCTCTGTCAGCGCGGCCCAGACCTTCTCGATCGGCGCCATGATGAAGCGGTCGAAGCGAACACTGTAGAGCCCGTCGGCGGTCCGGGTGACATAGCCATCCGCCTCATGGTGGCGCAGCGCCGGGGGCCGGTCGAAACCCGCAACAGAAGGGCCGAAGTGCCGCTTATAGCGGACGACCATATCCGGGTGCTCCAGGGGATCGGCCTCCGGCGCCGCCTCGCCGGTGATGCTGAAGCTGAGATCATCCATGAACCCGCGCCAGCCGGCGAAGCCGCCCAGGACCCACCAGGCATTGATGCCCGGCTCTGTCACCCGCTGGCAGACGGTGGAGAAGATCAGGCGGCAACCGTCGCCCTCGGCCGCCAGCCGCCAACGGATGTTGAGGTCGCCGGAACCGCTGTTCCAGTCATAGGCGAGCAGTCGGGGCGGATCGTAGTCGGTGATCGTGCCCATGACGCCGTCGCTGGTCGACCCCCGGAACCGGACGATGTAACGCCCGCCGACGCGCAGATCGAGATCGGCCCGCTCGCCGAGCCAAGCCTCCAGCCGCTCGGGGATGGTGAGCGCCGCCCAGACCTTGTCCACCGGGCGCGGGATCAGTCGGACGATGCGAATCTCATAGCGGCCGTCGCCGATGGCGCGGATATCGCCGTCCCCGGGGTTCTCGCCGGCGATCCAGCCGTCGGCATCGATCATCGCGGCCATGGGTCAGTTCTCGCTCATCAAATGATCGACCAGGGCGTCGAGCTTGCCGGACCAGAATTTCCGATAGGGCGCGAGCCAGGCGTCCAGCTCGGCCAGCTTGTCCGGCTCCAGCCGATAGACCCTGCGCTGGGCGTCCTTGCGCACGCTGACCAGCCCCGCCTCGCGCAACACGCGCAGATGCTTTGAGACGCCCGGCTGGCTGATCTCCAGCGCATCGACAATGTCACCCGCCGTGCGCTCGCGGTCGCCCACCAGTTCGATGATGCGGCGACGGTTCGGCTCGGCGAGGGCTTCATAGAGGTTCATCTTCTTATATCGTGATACAGTTATATAACTGTCAAACGATATATTGAACCGCCAGCGACCGCGCCCGGTCTCGCCGCCTTGGCGAGCGCTTCGTCCCTAGGGCATCGTGGCGCGCATGTGCTCGCGATAGGCCCTGCTCAGCGCCTCGCCGCGTTCGTGCGGGGCGCCGCCGACCGCCGCGCCATCCAGCACGTCGGACAGGCCATCGAAGGCGGAATGCCAGCCGCTCAGCGTGCCCGGACGCCACGGCGTGTCGGGCGCCGAGTCCGGCGGGTCTAGCGGCCACTTGGCAAGGACGGGGTGCCCAGGCGCGATGCGCTGGACGAACACCATGCGCGTGCCGCCATCGGCGGGTTCGAGCTCGAACTGCCAATAGCTGTCGGGACCGGGGTGCGGGCCGTCGAAGCGCAGCAGGCGCGGCGGCTCAAAGGCCGTGATCACGCCGGTGAACATGCTGGGCTCTTCCCACAGGGCTCGGTAGGCCCCGCCGAGCCGGGGCTCGAACGCGATCGGCGAGAACCAAACCGACATCTCCGCCGGATCGGTGATCGCTCGCCACACCCGCTCGATCGGATGCGGATAGGTGCGCACATATTCGACGGTGTAGCGGTCGATGAACCGGGCGAGGTCTGTCTGGTTCATCTCATCCCTCCCCGGGTTTTTCAGCGGGCGGCAGGGTCGCGTCGATGTGGGCGCGGTAGATGTCGCAGAGTTCGAACCAGCGTTCGCGTTCGCGCAGTTCACGGACGATCTGCGCCTTTTGCTCAGCTGTGAGGTCGACCTTCGACAGGCCCTTAGCCCAGTACAGCGCGAGCGCGCTGAACTCGGTCGGCGGCCGCCGCCATCCGCACGGAACCCCGTCGAGAAGATCGGCCAGTTCCTCGAACCCCGAGTGCCAGCCGCCCAGATTGCCCCCGCCCCATGGCGTGTCCCAGGCATGCGGCGTCTGCCAGGGGCGCCCCGTGCCCGGCTCGGCATGCTGCAGGAACCGCAGTCGCGTGCCGTCGGCCTCCGGTGAAAGTTCGAACTGGAAATAGGAGCTGGCCTCGGCCGGGTCGGCGAAGTTGAAGCGGATTAAACGGGGCGGCTCGACCGCCTCGATGACGCCCCTGAAGCCGTCTTCAAACCGGTAGGCGCCGCCGGATTTCAGCTCCCAGACGCTCGGCGCGATGAACCATTGCGCCAGCGCGCCCGGCTCGGTGACGGCGCGCCAGACCCGCTCGATCGGGTGCGGATAGTGGCGCACAAACTCCATCGTGTAGCGGTCGATGAAGTGCGCGAGGTCGGCCTCGGCCATGTCGCGTGTTCCCCCTGTGGTCTTCAGGCCGGCGGCAGCGTCGCGTCGACGTGCGGCCGGTAGAGACGGTTCAGCTCATGCCAACGGGCACGGTCGCCTGACTTGTCCAGTCGGCCATCGAGCAGGTCGCGCAGGCTCTCGAAGGCGGCATGCCAGCCGCCCAGCAGCCCCGGATACCAGCACGTGTCCCAGGCGTGCGGCGGCTGTTGATCGTGGGCGACGCCTGGCGTGGTGTGCTGGCTGAAGCGCATGCGTGTCCCGCCGGCCACCGGCTCGAGCTCGAACTGGAACCAGGCGTCCGGCCCGTTCTTGGCCGTGTCCTGGAAGCGGATCAGCCGAGGCGGCTCGTACGCCAGGATGGGACCGGACATGTCATCGTCGAAGCGATAAGAGCCGCCCTCGCGCAGGTCCCACTTCGTCGGCGGGTCGAACCACTGGCCGATCTCGGCCGGATCGACGATCGCCTTCCACACCCGCTCGATGGGATGCGGGAAGGTGCGCAGATACTCAACCGTGTAGCGGTCGACGAAGCGGGCGAGGTCGTCGTTGGCCATGTCAGTCGCCCCTTTCCTTCATCGCGTCGAGATGGGCGCCGAGGCGGTCGAAGCGCGCCTTCAGCACCTCCAGTTGCGCGGTCATCCACTGGCGCACCTCATCGAGCGGCTCCTGCTCCAGCCGGTAGATCCGCGACTGCGCCTGCTGGCGATAGGCGATCAGGCCGCTCTCGCGCAGCACCCGCAGGTGCCGGGAGACCGAAGGGCCGGCCATCTCGAACCGGCTGGAGATATCGCCGGCGCTGCGCTCGCTGGCCGCCAGCATGGCGACGATCTCGCGTCGGGTCGGGTCGGCAAGGGCTTCATAGACATCCATTCCTATAGTTAGCTATTCAGCTAAATAGGAGTCAAGCTAAATAGCAATGCAATTCGGACAGGTTTTGGGCCGCTTGGCCGCGTGACAGGACTCCGCGGGCGCGCGTAAGCTCCGCTGGGGTGACTCGGGTTGGAGCGCGGTGGTTGGCGGGCGGTGGGGATAGCAGCGGAGCGCGTTCGGCGCTCGGCGGGGCCGAGGGAGTCGCCTTCGCGGCGCCGCCGCGCGGCTCGACCAGCGCCTATATCCGCATCGCCGTCCTGCTCGCCCTGCTCATCCTGGCCATCTATACCGGCTTCGCCATCGTCAAGATCGAGCGCAGCGCCCAGCCGGCGCCGGCCGCCGGTGACGGCGCCGCGGCGGCGGCCGACAGTCTGGCCGGCCATGCCGAGGGCGAGATCGCCCGGCTGCAGGCGGCTCTGACCGCCGCCGGCGCGGTCGCCCAACGCCTGCCCGCCCAACCGATGGACGCCGCCGACGCCGCCTTCAAGGCCGCGCACCCGTCCGCGCGGGCCGTCGCCCTGGTCGGCGACGATGGTGTCCGCGCGGTCGCCGGCGACGGCGCCGACGCCGACTGGACCGCCGCAGGCCAGGCCGCCCGCGCCTCCGGCAAGAGCTTCTGGATCGGCCGCATCGGCAAGGGCGCGCGCGTCTACGCCGCCGAGGTCCTGGCCGCCAGCGCCGAGGGCCAGGGCCGACTGCTGTTGATCGCCGCGGCCAACCTGGCGCCGATCATGCCGGCCGACATGCCCAAGCCGGCCACAGCGCTGGTATTGGCGACGGCTGACGGTCGCATCCTGGCCGCGGCGGGTCAGGGCGGCGTCGGCGATGCGACGACGCTCGACGAAGCCTTCCAGGTGCATGCCGACGCGCTGAAGCCCGGCGCCGACGCGCGTGGCGTGATGCCGGACGGAACCAAGGCGGCGCTCTCCATCAGCCCGTTCGCCGACGGCGAACTGATCGCGGTCGCCGCCCGACCCGGCGACCCGGCGATCGCGGCGCGCCAGACCCTCGACGGTGACGTTTTCTCGCTGGTCTTCCCGCTGATGGCGGGCATCGCGCTGGCTCTGCTGTTCGTGGTGCAGAGCCGCAAGGCGGAAGTGGCGGAAAAGGCCTTCGCCGAGAGCGAGCGGCGGTTTCGCCTGGCCGTCGAGGCCGCGCGCTGCGGCATCTGGGAATGGGACCTGGACGCCGACCGCATGCTCATGTCCGACATTGCCGGCGCCATATTGGGTTGGGGCGGCGCCGGCATCGTCGCCGGCCCGGACCTGCTGGCCCGGATCGCGCCCGAGCATCGCGACCGGGTGCTGCAGACCCTGGCCGCCGCCCGCACCCACGGCGCCTTCGACGTCTCCTTCCGTCTACCCGACCGCAATGGCCGCTCGGCCTGGATCGATGCGCGTGGACAGGCCATGGGCCAGCCCGGCGAGGCCGGCTACGGGCGCATCATCGGGGTGATGCTGGACGTCACCGACGAGCGCCTGAGCCAGGCTCGCGCCCAGGCCGCCGAGACCCGGCTGCGCGACGCCATCGACTCCGCCTCGGAGGCGTTCGTGCTCTGGGACCGGCTGGGCCGGCTCTTGATGTGCAACCGCAACTATCGCGACTTCTTCTCGCTGGAGCCCAAGGTGCTGAAGCCCGGGACGCCGCGGGCCGACGTCGAGCGCTATGCCCAGCTGGCCTTCAAGAGCCCGGCGGTGGCCTCCCGGGACGGCCTGCGCGAGGTCGAGTTGCAGGACGGCCGCTGGCTGCAGATCTCCGAGCGCCGCACCGCCGAGGGCGGCATGGTGATGACCGCCGCCGACATCACCGCCATCCGGCGCGAGGACGAGGCCAGGCGGCGCAACGAGGCCGAGCTGACCCAGACCGTGCAGAGCCTCAAGCGCAGCGAGGCCCAGGCCGCCGACCTGGCCTCCAAGTACGAGGCGGAGAAGATCCGCGCCGAGGGGGCCAACAAGGCCAAGAGCGAGTTCCTGGCCAATATGAGCCACGAGCTGCGCACGCCGCTGAACGCCATCAACGGCTTTTCCGAGATCATGGTCGGCGAGATGTTCGGGGCCATGGGCGACAAGCGCTACAAGGAATATGCCCAGGACATCCTCTCGTCCGGCCAGCACCTGCTGGCCCTGATCAACGACATCCTGGACATGTCGAAGATCGAGGCCGGCAAGATGAACCTGCGCTTCGAGCCGATGCAGCTGGCCGACGTGGTCGAGGACTCGGTGCGGCTGATGCGCAACCGCGCCGACGCGGGCGGGCTGACGCTGGAGGTCGAGCTGCCGGCGCTGCCGGAGATCGAGGCCGACTATCGCGCCATCAAGCAGGTGATCCTGAACCTGCTCTCTAACGCCTTGAAGTTCACCCCCGCCGGCGGCCACGTGCAGGTCGGCGCCGAAACCCGCCGCGACGACGGTGAGGACCGGGTGCGGCTGACCGTGCGCGACACCGGCATCGGCATCTCGCCGGAAGACCTCGACCGCCTGGCGCGGCCTTTCGAGCAGATCGAGAACCAGCACTCCAAGACCCAGCAGGGCACCGGCCTGGGTCTGGCCCTGACCAAGTCGCTGGTCGAGCTGCACCAGGGCCTGCTGGAACTGACCAGCGAACCCGGCGTCGGCACGAGCGCCAGCGTCATCCTGCCCATGCGCCACTCCGCCCAAGCCGGCGCGTTTGCGGCGTAAATAAACCTCTCCCAGCGGGAGAAGCGACGTCCTTATGGGAGCGGTTTTTGCGGCGAGGACGAGGCCGGGGGCATGCCGTTGTGGTCTTGCAGCCAGCGCAGGACCGGGCTGCGGGCGAGGCCCTCGGAGAGGATGGCGCGGTTCGGCGCGTCCAGTTTGGCGGCGAAGTCGAGCATGGTGTTCTCAAGCTTTTCGCGCACCTGCATATCGTCGGCGCGGGCGCGGTCCAGCGCCGCGCCGGCCGCGGCGCGATCGAAACTGGGCGCGCGCATCAGGGCGACCGCCTGGCGGCGCTGCATGCGGGCGTCCAGCAGGTTCGGGCCTTGCCGCTGGGCCTCGTCCTGCATCAGCGCCTTGAACACGTCCCGGTCGGTCGGATCGAGCCGCTCCGCGGCCGCCATCAGCGGGTTGGGCCGTGGACCGGGACTCGGGCGGGGCGCGAAGGCGTGGCCGAAAAACAGCCCCGCCCCCGCCCCCAGGACGAAGACATTGACCACCAGCGACAGGGCCAGGGCGATCCAGAGCGCGCGCGGGTTCATCAGCCTTCCCCTTCGTCGAGGGCCGGCACGGTCGGCGCCGTGCCGTCAAGCGCCGCGCTGATATTGGCGGTGGCGGTGTCGCCCTCATGCGCTAGCGGCTGGCCAAGGCCGTTGGCGCCGAAGCCCGCGCCGACCATCAGTCCGACGACACAGGCCGCGGCCAAGCCGACGCCGGAAATCCAAAGCTCGCGCGGATGCAGGCCTCGCACCCCCGGCGCAGCGGCCGCGATTCGATCGTGCAAGGCCGTCGTCGCGGTCTGCGGCGCCCAGGCGCTCAGCACCTCGTCCAGCCGCAAGGCGCCGGCCCGCGTCGCGTGCGCGACCGGGGTCGCGGCCAGATGGCGCAGCGCCGGGCTGCGTTCGGCTTGCGGCCAGCGGGCGGATTCACCGCCATAGGCCTCTATCAGCTGCTCAAAACGCTCTGCGTCCATCGGCTCCACGTTCAACCTCTTCGCCCCCTCAAAGCCCTTGCGCCATGGGCGCCAGCGTCGCGCGCAGGCTGCGCCTGGCCCGCGACAACAGGCTCTCCAGGGCTTCAACGCTGATCCCCATCAGTTCCGCCGCCTCAATATTTCCCAGCTCCTGATAGTGGCACAGCACAATCGCCTCCCGCTGGCGATGCGGAAGCCTGGCCATGGCCGCCTCGACGGCGCGGCCGACATCGGCGGCCTCGAGGCCGCGATCGGGCGCGGGGCCGGTGTCCGGCATCTCCGGCGGCTCGGCCTGCGAGATCTCGCGGCGGCGGCGCAGGCGGTCGTAGCAGAGGTTGAGCGTCACCCGGTGCATCCAGGTGTCGAACCGCGCCGCCCCCGGCCGCCAAGCCGGCGCGTGACGCCAGACGCGCAGAAAGACCTCCTGCGCCACGTCCTCGGCCTCGGCCGCGTCGGTGAGCATGCGCCGGGCCAGCGCCAGGATGCGGCCCAGCTTCAGGGCGACGAACGCATTGGCCGCCCCCGGATCGCCGCGCGCGATGCGGGCCACCAGCTCTTCGTCAGGATCGGCGCGGCCCTGGCTCAAAACCTCGAAAGCCCCCTCGTTCCGGCCATAGTGCGGGCAAACGCCCGCCGCTCCAAAAGGGCTCCGCCTGGATCCGATCGTCTAACGTCGACCAGGGCCTCAGTCCGTCTAAGCACCTGCGGGGATCAGTTGCTCATAGGCCGAGATCGCCGACGCGCGGGCGCGGGTCAGGCGGGTGCGCAACCTCGCGAAGCTCCTGGCACGGCCGGCGCGGGCCAGCGCCGCCTGGAAGCCCTTGGGTTCGCTGTCCGGATCGGCCGGGTCGGCCACGGCCAGCTTCATCAGCTGCGACAAGTCCTGCTGCAACCGCCAGGCCGCGATCAGAGCCTCGAGCGGCGCCGGCGCGGCCAGTCCGGCCTCGGCCATAGCGGCGAGCGCATCGGCGGTATGGACGCACAATGGCCCACCGGACGCGGCGTTGGCCAATTGCAGGTACTGGGCGGCGAACTCGATGTCGACAAGGCCGCCGGGCGCGAGCTTGACGTCCCAGAACCCGGACGGTGGCTTTTCCCGCGCCATCAGGACTCGCATGTCGCGCACGTCGTGAGCCAGGACGGCGGTCTCGCGCGGGCGTCTGAGCGCCGCGTCGATGGCGCCCGCCGCTGCTTCGGCGAAGGCCGCGTCGCTGGCCCAGACCACCCGGGCGCGGGTCAGGGCCAGCAGCTCCCAGGTCTCGGCCTCGCGGGCGTAATAGTTTTCGAAGGCGGTGAAGCTGACCGCCACCGGGCCTTTGGAGCCGGACGGCCGCAGGCGCATGTCGACTTCGTAGAGGCCACCCTCGCCGGTCGGGGCCGACAGAGCCGCGATCAGCCGCTGGGTGAAGCGGCCATAGACCGTCTCGGCCGCCCACCCCTTGATCGCCGAGGCGGATTGCGGGTCGTCGGCGCGATAGAGGGTCATCAGGTCCAGGTCGGAGCCGGCGGTCATCTCGCGCGAGCCGCACTTGCCGAGCGCCACCACCGCGACGGCGCCCGGAAAGGCGCCGCCCTGCCGCTTGACCTCGGCCAGGGCGGCCGAGGCCAGGGTGTGGATCGAGGCGTCGGCCAGGTCGGCGAAGGCGCGGCCGGCTTCCGCGGCGCTCAAGGAGCCGCTCATCACCTGCACGCCGACGCGGAAGCTCTCCTCGCGGTGGGCGCGGCGCACGGCGTCCATCGCCGCCTCGAAGCCCGGCCCGGCCCGGGCGATGGCCGCGTTCAGCACCGCCTCGTCCTCGCCCGCCGCGACCGGCGAGAAGAAGTTACGATCGAGCATGGCGTCGAGGGCCGCCGGCCGACGGGCCAGGGTCGCCGCCAGCTGCGGTGCATAGGCCATGACCTCGACGACCAGCTGGAACAGGCCCGGCTGGGCCAGGAACAGCGACTGGACCTGCACGCCGACGGCCAGGCCCTCGAAGAAGGCGGCGAAACGGGTGAAGGCCGCGTCGGGCGCGCCGGTGGCGTTGGCGGCTTCGAGGAGGCGCGGCGCCAGGCGGGTGAAGAGTTCGCGGCCGCGCTCGCCGCGCGTGGCGGCGATGCGGCCATGGTGCCAGGCGCGGATGGTGGCGGCGATCCGGTGCGGATCGGAGAACCCCATCCGGGCCAGGGTCTTCAGCGTCTCCGGATCGTCATCGACGCCGGTGAAGACCAGGCTGCCGAAGCGCGAAGACAGGTCCTCGCCGTCGGAGAACAGCTCGGCATAGCGACCGTTGACGCCGCGCAGCAGCCGGCCGACCTTGGTGTCGAACGCGCTCAGGGTCTTCTCGCCCCAGAGCGCCGCGATCCGCCGCCGCTCGGCGTCGTTTTCCGGCAGCTTGTGGGTCTGTTCGTCGCCGATCATCTGGGCGCGGTGCTCAAGGGCGCGAAGATCGCCATAGGCCCGGGTGAGGTCGGCCGCCGTTCGCTGGGCGACGTGGCCGGCAGCGGTGAGCGCCGCCAGGGCGTCCAGCGTGCGGTTGGCGCGCAGGGCGGGATCGCGTCCGCCGAGGATCAGCTGCTGGGTTTGGACGAAGAACTCGATCTCGCGGATGCCGCCGCGGCCAAGTTTCAGGTCGGCGCCTTTGGCGGTCAGCCGCTCGTCGACCTTTTCGGCATGGATCTGCCGCTTGATCGACTGGATGTCGGCGATGGCCGCGAAGTCGAGATTGCGCCGCCAGATGAAGGGTGAAAGCTCGTCGAGGAAGGCTTGGCCGCGCGCCAAGTCTCCTGCCGCGGAGCGGGCCTTGATGAAGGCCAGCCGCTCCCAGTTCTGGCCGAGGCCCTGGTAATAGTCGATCGCCGCCGCCACCGGCACCGCCGGCGGGGTGAAGGACGGATCGGGCCGCAGGCGCAAGTCCACACGGAAAACGTAGCCGTCGCCGGTGCGCGCCTGCAAAAGTTCGGCGAGCGCCCGGGTCGCGCCGGCGGCAAAGGCCGCGGTCTCGACGCCGTCAGCCAGCGGCAGCCGCTCCGGCTCGTAGAAGACCGAGAAATCGATGTCGCTCGAATAGTTGAGCTCGAAGGCGCCGTACTTGCCCATGGCGATGCAGAAGAGGCCGGGGATCGGCCCCTCGCCGCCCCCGGGCTCGGTGCGCAGCCGCCCGGCCTCCACTTCGCGTCGGGCCACCTCGGCCAGGGCCACGGCCACGGCGACGTCGGCGAAGCGGGTCAGCGCGCCGGTGACCTGGTCCAGGTCCCAGACGCCCCCGAGGTCGCAGAGCGCGGTCAGCAGGTGCAGCTCGGCCTTGGCCCGCCGCAAGGTCTGCTCGGCCGGCGCGTACGTCGCGTCGGAAAGGATGGTGTCCAGCACCGGTTCCGGTTCGCCCCGCAACATCCGCCCGAGCGCGACCGGATAGCGCCGGGCCAAGCTGGACAGATAGGGCGAGGCGGCGAAGACCGGGGCCAGGGCCTCGGCCGCCCGCTTGAGCGCGGCGCTCCAGCCGCCCGCCGCCGCCGCCTCGCTCAGCGTCTCGAGCAGATCGGCGGCGCGGCGGTTGTCCAACACGGGTCCGCAGGGGCGAAGGCGCGCGGCCAGCATCGGGCGCCTTCAGGCCGCCCTCGGCAGCACCAGGGCGACGCGCAGGCCCGGGCCGAACGCGCCGACCTTGCCTGGGCCTTCGTCCAGCTCCAGCCGCCCGCCATGGGCCTGGGCCACGGCGGCCACCAGCGAGAGGCCAAGGCCCGCGCCGGGCTGGTTGCGGCTGTTCTCCAGCCGCACGAACCGCTGCACGATCCGGCCGCGATCCTGGTCGCAGACGCCGGGGCCGGTGTCGGTGATGGAGAACTCGATCTCGCCGGACGAGCGCCGCCGCGAGCGCAGCATGACGGCGCCGCCGCGCGGGGTGTATTTCACCGCGTTGTCCAACAGGTTGGCCAGGGCCTGGGCGAGGAATTCGCGGTCGCCGTGCACGCTCAGGCCCGGCGCCAGCTCGGCCTTGAAGTCGAGCCCGTGCTCCTCGCAGGCCGGCGCGTAGAGTTCGGCGATGTCTGCGGCCAGCTGGCTCGGATCGAATGAGGCCTGTTTGGGCGTCGCGCCCGCCGCTTCCAGCCGCGCGATGGCCAGGACGGTGGTGAAGGTGGCCAGCAGCGCATCGGCATCGTCCAGCGCCTGGGCCAGGGCCGCCTTGGGGTCGCCCTTACCCGCCTCGACATCCAGCAGGGCGACCTCCAGCCGGGTGCGCAGCCGCGTAAGCGGCGAACGCAGATCATGGGCGATGGCGTCGCCGGCGTGGCGGATGCTGGCGATGGAGCGCTCCAGCCGGTCCAGCATGTCGTTCAGGCCGGCGCCCAGCTCGTCGAACTCGTCGCGGCCGCCCTGCAGCGGCACCCGCGCGCGCAGGTCGCCGGCGCGCACCCCCGCCACCACGGCGTTCAGCCGTCCCACGGAACGGTTGACGTTGCGGCTGACCAGCAAGCCGCCGCCAAGGCCCAGCAGCACCACCAGCGCTGCGGCGCCCCACATGGCGCGTACGATGCGGGTGACGAAGGTCTCGGCATAGGTGACGTCGGTGGCGACTATCAGGGTCTCGCCACGGGCCAGGCGTACGGTCTGGCCGATCGCCCATCGCCGGCCGGGCCCGCCTTCCGGCGTCGCCCGGGCGCTGCGCGTGAAGTGCATCCAGACCGGGCCCGAACCGCGGCCGTCACTGGCCGGCGCGGCGGCCAGCGAGCCGCCCAGGCGATGTCCGGCGGCGTCGGTCAGCAGATAGAGAAATGGCCGGTCGTTGGCGCTCGACTCGGCGAAGCGCTGCAACAGGGCCGCATCGCCGCCGCGCCGGTAGATGGCTTGCAGGCCATTTACCTCCTGAACGACGCCGCGATCGGCGATCTGGGTCACCTCGCCGACGGTGGAGAGGTAGATATAGGCCAGGAAGGCCGCGGCGGCGGCCCCGAACAGGGCCAGGAAGAGCAGCGTCAGCCGGAACGGTGTGGTGCGGAAGAGCTGGGGCAGGCCCATGGCCTTGCTCTAGCCGTCGAGCCGGTAGCCCGCCCCGCGCACGGTGGTCAGCATCGGGCGGTTGAACCCCTTGTCGAGCTTGGCGCGCAGCCGCGAGACGTGCACATCGATGACATTGGTCTGCGGATCGAAATGATAGTTCCAGACCTTTTCCAGCAGCATGGTCCGGGTCACCGACTGGCCGGCGTGGCGCATCATGAATTCGAGCAGCTGGAACTCGCGCGGCTGCAGGTCGATCGGCTTGCCGTCGCGACGCACGCCGCGACCGATCAGGTCCATCTCCAGTTCGCCCACGCGCAGGGTCGTCGCCACCGCGCCGGTTTCGCGCCGCCGCGACAGGGCCTCGACCCGGGCGATCAGCTCGGCGAAGGCGTAGGGCTTGACCAGATAGTCGTCGCCGCCGGCCTTCAGCCCGGTGACCCGGTCATCGATCTCACCGAGCGCCGACAGGAAGAGCACCGGGGTCTGGTCGCCTTCGCGCCGCAGGGTCTCGACCGCGGTCAGGCCGTCCATGTTCGGCATCATGCGATCGACCACCAGGACGTCGAAACCGCCTTTCAGCGCGGCGTCCAGGCCAAGCGCGCCATCGGCCGCGTGGACGGTCTCGTGGCCGGCCTCGCCAAGGCCGCGCACCATGGCCGCGCCCGCCTCGGCGTCGTCCTCGATGATCAGTATCCGCATCGTCCCCCCTGGATCACGATGATTTTGGATTGAATCAATCCAAAGTCATAAACGTGATCGATCTCTAAGAGTTGGAGCGGGTTGCGGGCGGAAAACCGCTTCGCACCTTTCCACAGGCCCGCTCCGCAGCCGATCCTATCCCTCGATCTTGATCGGAACGAAGATGTTATGTCCATCGCGACGGACGCCGAGCAGGATACTCGGCCGGCCTTCCTTCTTGGCGGCGGCGACGGCGGTCTGGACGTCGCTTGGCGCGGCGACGCTGGTGTCGCCGGCGCGTACGATCAGGTCGCCGGCCTTCAGCCCCTTGTCGCCGGCGTCGGACGAGTCCTTGACGCCAAGCACCACCGCGCCGCTCTGGTCGGACGGCACGCTGAAACGCTGCCGCGAGCCCTGGTCGAGCGCGCCGAGGGTCAGCCCCAGCACATGCGGATGCTGGGTGACCGGTGCGTCGGGCGCGATCAGCTGACCTCCGGGGCCGGCGTTCTGGTTGGCCGCCAGCTGCTGTTCGGACGGCCGCGTGCCCGACCGGACGTCGATCTCGCGCGGCTTGCCGTCGCGCAGCACGGTCAGGTGCAGGGCGTCGCCATTGTGCGACTGGGCGACCAGGCGTGTGAGTTCGGTGTTGGAGCCGACGTCATGGCCGTTCACGCCGATCACCACGTCGCCTGGCTTGACGCCGGCCTTATCGGCCGGGCCGCCGGGCACCAGGTCGGCGACCAGGGCGCCCTTGCGCGAGCCCATGCCAAGGCTCGCGGCTACGTCGGGCGTCACGTTCTGAATGTTGGCGCCCATATAGCCGCGGCTGATCTTGCCGCCGGCGATCAGTTGCTTGGTGATGTTGTCTGCGACGTCGGCGGGGATGGCGAAGCCGATGCCGATCGAACCGCCTGACGGAGTGAAGATTTGTGAATTGACCCCGATCACCCGGCCGTAGATGTCGAAGGTCGGGCCGCCGGAATTGCCGCGGTTGATCGGCGCGTCGATCTGGATGAAGTCGACGAAGCTGTCGCCGATGTCGCGGCCATAGGCCGAGACGATGCCGGCGGTGGCGGTGTTGCCGAGGCCATAAGGGTTGCCGATGGCGATCACCCAGTCGCCGACGCGTGGCAGGGCGGAGTTCTCGAAGTCGACAAACGGGAAGTTATTGCCCTCGACCTTGATCACCGCCAGGTCGGTCGCCTCATCGTGGCCGATGACCCGGGCCGGCAGGATGCGGCCATCCTTCAGCGTCACCTTGATGTCCTCGGCGTTCTCGACGACGTGGTTGTTGGTGACCAGGTAGCCGTCGGCCGAGATGAAGAAGCCCGAGCCCTGCGACTCAGCCTTGGGGGCGTGCGGCTTGGCGCCGCTGCCGCTGTCGTCCCCATCGCCGTCGCCATTGTCGCCCTCCCCCCTCGGGGTCAGGTTGGGAATCGGGAAGCCGGGGATGCCTTGCAGCTCGCTGGCGGTCAGGTGGGTGGTCACCTCGATCGAGACCACGGCCGGCGCCACCTTCTCGAAGATGTCGGCGAAGGAGAGCGGCGCCCCGGGCGGCGGCGAGAAGATGGTTGCCGTCGAAATCGGCGTCGTCGCCAGGCGATGTACGCCCATGTCGTTCGGCGAGAAGCGGACACCGTTGCCGGCGAGCGCGGCCGCGGCAACGCCTGCGGTGGCGATGCCGATGATGATGCCGGATTTCAGAGAGGCCATAATCGAATCGATCCTTGTCTTCGGGCCATGCGGAACGGGGCGCGAGCGCGTCGGGCTAAACCTATGCACGACAGGCATTGGCGCCAATGGTCAGGCACGTCTTTCAAACCATCATAGGCGTTTTCCGAGACGCAACTGTGGCGCAACCGTGACGCCCGGCTCAATTGTCGGTCAGCGCCGCGAGGCGCGCCTTCTCCGGCTCGCTCAGCTCGTCGGCATCGGCGGTCGCCGGCCGGCGGCGCACAAGCACGATCCCGGCGCCCAGAAGCACCACCAGGAAGGGCGTCAGCCACAGGACGGCGTTGCCGAACGTAAAGCGCGGCTGCAGCAGGATGAACTCGCCGTAGCGGCTGACCAGGTCGGCCTTGACCTGGGCGTCGCTGGCGCCGGCGGCGACTTCCTGACGCACCCGCTGGCGCAGGTCGTGGGCCAGATCGGCGTCGGATTCGTCGATCGATTCGCTCTGGCAGACCACGCAGCGGATTTCGCGGAACAGGACGCGGGCGTGGGCTTCCTGGGCGGGGTTCTTCAACCGGTCGGCCGGATCGGACGCCGCATTGCCCAGGCAGAAGACCGCGCCCGCGATCACCAGCAGGAGCCGAAGCCTCACTCCGCTGGCTCCGGAACGGCGGCGGGGCCTACGGCCCGGCGCGGCAGGCCAAAGCGCAGGCGACGGTCCGACAGCGACACCCCCCCGCCGAAGGCCATCAGCAGCGGCCCCAGCCAGATCAGCCGCACCCAGGGGTTCCAATAGGCGCGGATCAGCCAGGCCGGCTGCCCGGCGGCCGTCGTACGCGGCTCGCCAAGCACCATGTACAGGTCGCTCAAACCGCGCACGCAGATGGTCACCCGCGAGGTGGTCTGCTGGCTGGCCGGATAGAAGCGCCGTTCCGGCAGGGCCTGGCAGACGGGCGCGCCATTGCGGGTCACCACAAGGCTGGCGCGCTCGGCGGTATAGTTGGCGCCGTCGACGCTGCCGACCTTGCCGAGGCTGAGCTGGTAGCCGGCGACGCTCATGCTATCGCCGAGGCCGAGCACCTTGGCCGCCTCGATGCGGCCGCTGGTCTCCATGGCCGCGCCGAGGATGAACAGGCCAAGACCGATATGCGCCAGGCTCATGCCCCAGGTCGCGCGCGGAAGCCGCCGCAAGCGTCGCCAGGCGTCGCCAACGCCGGCGCCGCCGCCTCGGGCGCGGTCGACCAGTTCGGTCAGGGTCCCGGCGATCAGCCATACGGCCAAGGCGACGCCCAGCGCCGTCACCGCCTGGCCCGGCCGCGCCAGGGCGAAGCTGAGCACGGCGGTGGCGACCGCAAGGCCGGCGGCGACCCAGAGCCGCTGGACGGCGCCCTTCAGGTCGCCGCGCTTCCACGGCATGAGGGGCGCGATCGGCAGGATGAGCAGCACCGCGGCCATCAGCGGTGCGAAGGTGCGGTTGAAATAGGGCGGCCCGACCGAGACCGCGTCGCCGCTCAGCGCCTGGCGGATCAGCGGAAAGAGCGTGCCGAACAGCACCGCCGCTATGGCTGCGGCCAGGAAGAGGTTGTTCAGCACCAGCGCGCCCTCGCGGCTGATCGGCGCGAACAGGCCGCCGGGCGCGAGGCTGGGCGCGCGCCAGGCGAAGACGGCGAATCCGACCCCGGCGGCGAAGCCGAGGATGCCGAGCAAAAGGATGCCGCGCGCCGGATCGATGGCGAAGGCGTGCACCGAGGTCAGGACGCCGGAGCGGACCAGGAAGGCGCCCAGCATGGAGAAGGTGAAGGCGACTAACCCTAAGAACACCGTCCAGCCGGCCAGGGCGCCGCGCTTTTCGGTCACGGTCGCCGAATGCAGCAGGGCGGTGGCGGCCAGCCACGGCATGAAGCTGGCGTTCTCGACCGGGTCCCAGGACCACCAGCCGCCCCAGCCCAGCACGTAATAGGACCAGAACGAGCCCAGCATGATGCCGATGGTCAAAAGGCTCCAGGCAGCCAGCGCCCAGGGCCGCACCCAGCGCGCCCAGGCCGCGTCGACCCGGCCCTCGATCAGCGCGGCCAGCGCCAGCGAGAACACCACCGACATGCCGACATAGCCGGAATAGAGAAACGGCGGGTGGATGGCGAGGAAGGGGTCCTGCAGCAGCGGGTTGAGTGAGTGGCCCTCGACCGGCGGATTGGCCAGCCGCATCAAGGGGTTGGAGGCGAAGACGGTGTAGCCCAGAAAGAGCACGCCGAGGCCCCCCTGCACCGCGACGGCGCTGGACTTCAGCCGGGCCGGCAGGCCGCCGCCCGCCAGCGCCATCACCGCGCCATAGCCGGTGAGCGCCAGGCACCAGAGCAGCATCGAGCCCTCGTGGCTGCCCCAGACCCCGGTGATCTTGTAGAACAGAGGCTTCGCCGAATGCGAGTTCTGCGCCACGTTGGCGACCGAGAAGTCCGAGGTCAAGAAGGCGAACATCAGGCAGCCGAAAGCCGCCGCTGTGCAGAGGAAGGCCCCCGCCGCCGCGCCCTCGCCGGCGCCGGACAGCGCCGCCGAACCGCGCCAGCGGCCGCCGGCCGACAGGCCGAGCTGGGCCAGGGAGAGCGCGAAGGCCAGCACGAGTGCGAAGGAGCCGAATTCCGCGGTCATTGGCCGACCGCGGCGGTCTGCGCCTGGCCGCGCCACTCGCCCGACGCCTTCAGCGCCTTGACCAGCTCGGCCGGCATGTAGCGCTCATCGTGCTTGGCGAGGATTTCGCTGGCCTGGAACACTCCGTCGGGGCGGAATGAGCCCTTGGCGACCACGCCCTGGCCCTCGCGGAACAGGTCCGGCAGCTCGCCCTGATAGGCGACCCTGTCCTGATCGCGATGGTCGGCGACAAGGAAGACGATGCCGCCGTCCGCCGTCTTGCGCAGGGACCCGGCGGCGACCAGGCCGCCGAGCTCGATGGTGCGGCCGGCCGGCACGCGGGCGGCCCTGGCCTGGGACGGCGAATAGAAGAAGGAGACCGAATCGCCCAGCGCATAGAAGGCCAGCGCCGCCGAGGCCGCCAGGATCGGCGCAGCGATGGCCACCGCCGCCAGCCTGCGGCGCGCCTTTCTGGACTTGGGCAGGAAGCTCATGGCTGCGGCGTTCTCGTGTCCGGCGCTTGGACCAGCGGATATTGCCACAAAAATGGTGGAGGATCAGTTCGCCGGCTCATTGGGCGTTGGCCATGGCGTCCTGGACCTGTTTCCAGGCGTCGGGATGGTCCTTGAACAGGGCCTGGGCGCGAGCCAGCGCCGCCTGCCGCTTCGGCTCGTCGCCGAGGACGCCATAGGAGCGGATCAGCCGGCCCCAGCCTTGCGGATCGTCGGGCTGCATCGCCAGCTGGGCGGCCAGCCGCGCCACCATGGCGCCGATCATGGCCTGCTGGTCGACCTGCGGCGCCGGGCCTTGCGCGGACGGCAATGCGCCGAGCTTCTCGACCGCCGCGATTTGCTTGACCAGAACATCGTGTCGCGGGTCGTTGGCCGGCAGGTCGGCGTCGAGCGCGCGCCAGGCCTTGAGGCCGCCCGGGACGTCGCCGCCGGCCATCTGCGCCCGCGCAAGATAATAGCGCGGACCGGGCGCCTTTGGATCGAGCGCGGCCGCATGCTGGAAGGCCCCGACGGCGTCCGGCGACCCGTCCCGACCGGCCTTGCCGGTCAGGATCTCGCCCAGCGCGCCCCAAAGGTTGGCGTCCGCGGGCTGCAGCGCGATGGCTTTGCGGACTGCCGCCTCCGCGCCGACCACGTCGCCGGCGGCGAGGTCGGCGCGGGAGAGATAGACCAGCGGCTCGGTGTCGCGCGGATGCTCAGTCGCGACCTGCTGCAGCACCGCGGCCATGCGCTCGGGATCGAGATTGTCCGGTGCGGCGCGCCAGGCCTTCAGGCGCGCCGCGAACGGCTGGTCCGGGGTCTGCGGCGAACCGACGGCGAGATAGAGGGCCAGCGCGATCAGCGGCGCCGCCCCGGCCAGGGCGATGACCAGCAGGCGGTTGCGGCCGCCGTCTGGCTTCGGCGCCGGGGCGTCGGCGGCGGCCAGCAGCCGCCGCGCCGCCTCGGTGCGCGCCGAGCGCTGTTCGGCCTGGACCAGCAGGCCGCGGTCGGCGAGGTCGTCGATCTCGCTCAGTTGGCGCCGATAGACCGCCAGCGTCGGATCCTCGGCCGCAGGTCGGTCCGCCGCGCGGGCGGCACGCAGGACGATGAGGACGGCCACGGCGACGGATAGCAAGGCGGCCGCGACCCAGAAGGCAATCATGCCGCCCTGCTAGAACATTTCGGCCCGGGCCGCGAGGTCGAAGCCGAGGCTGAACAGCGCCTTCGCGAAGGACTTGCCGAATTGGCGCCAAGCGGTCGTATAGTCGCTGCAAGATAACAAGACGCACCGGCAGCGCCCGCGGAGTCCGGCCGGCGACCGGGAGGTGGTCCATGAGTGACGGTTCGATCGACCTGAAGAGCGAAGCGCGCGCCGAGGTCGACGCGACGCCGCTGGAGGCGCTGAACCCGGCGCAGCCGGAGCTGTTTCGCCAGGACGCCATGTGGCCGATTTTCGACCGGCTGCGCGCCGAGGCGCCGGTCCACTACACCGCCGAGAGCGCCAACGGCCCCTATTGGTCGGTGACCCGCTACAACGACATCATGGCGGTGGACACCAACCACCAGGTCTTCTCCTCCGCCGGCGGCATCACGCTGCAGAGCCTGGAGGCCAAGGCCGAGATGGCCAAGCGCCCCTCGCGCCCCAGCTTCATCTCCATGGACCCGCCGCGCCGCGACGAGCAGCGCAAGACTGTCAGCCCGGCGGTCGCGCCCGCCAATCTGCACCAGATGGCCCCGGTGATCCGCGAGCGCGCCGGCATCATCCTCGACGGGCTGCCGATCGGCGAGGAATTCGACTGGGTCGACCTGGTGTCGAAAGAGCTGACCGCCATGACGCTGGCGACTCTGTTCGATTTTCCGTTCGAGGAGCGGCGCAAGCTGACCCACTGGTCGGACATGATGACCAATGCGCCGGGCTTCGGCCCGGTGAAGAGCTGGGATCACAAGCGCGACGAGGTCGCCGAATGCTTCTCCGTGTTCGGGCAGATGTGGGACGATCGGCAGAAGGCCGAGCCGCGGTTCGATCTCATCTCGATGATGGCGCACGGCGACGCCACCCGCGACATGGATCGCCAGGAGTTCAACGGCAATGTCGGCCTGCTGATCATCGGCGGCAACGACACCACGCGGAACACCATTTCCGGCTCGATCTACGCGCTGAACAAATACCCTGACCAGTATCCAAGCTGCGCGAGAATCCCGCCCTGATCCCGTCGATGGTGTCGGAGACCATCCGCTGGCAGACGCCGCTGGCGCACATGCGGCGCACCGCCGCCCAGGACTTCGAGTTCGGCGGCCGGCAGATCAAGACCGGCGATCATGTGGCCATGTGGTACGTCTCGGGAAACCGCGACGACAGCGTGATCGACAATCCCAACGCCTATCTGATCGATCGCCCGCGGCCGCGCATGCACATGTCGTCGGCTTCGGCATCCACCGTTGCGTCGGAAACCGCCTGGCCGAGCTGCAGCTGACCATCATCTGGGAAGAGATCATGAAGCGCTTCCCGACCGTGGAACTGGCCGGCGAGCCCAGCCGCACCCACTCGGTCTTCGTCAAGGGCTACGAGACCCTGCCGGTGGTCATCCCACGCAGGAATTAGGCAGTCGCGCCCTTGGCGACGGCGGTCAGTTCCAGGCCGCGGGTGTTGGGGCGGTGCGCGCCGCTCAGATCGGCCTGTCTCAGGCTGGCGCCGGTGAAGTTGGCGCGGCTGATATCGGCGAAGACCATGACCGCATGGTGCAGGTCGGCATTGGAGAAGTCCGTGCCCTTGGCAACGCAGCGGGTCATGTCGCAGGGCAGCATCCGGTCGGCCCCGATCAGCAGCGGGCCTAGCACTGCCTCGCGCAGATCGGAGCCGGAAAGCTTGGCGCCCATCAGCCGGGCGCCACGCAGGTCGGCGCGGCGAAGGTTGCAGGCGCGCAGGTCGGCGCCTTCCAGGTGCGCGCCCTGCAGCTGCACGCCCTCCATGTCGAGGCCGTAGAAGACCGCGCCCTTGGCCGAGAGCGCGGTCAGATTATAGCCCTTGATGGACTTCAGCGCCCGCAGGTCGGCGCCGTCGAAGGACGACGGACTGCCCTCCGCCCCTTGGGTCTCGCACCACTGGGCGTGGGCGGCGACCATCTCGGCATAGGGCAGCTCGGAAATGTCACGACCGGATGGCTGGTCGGTCAGCGCCCCGTCCATGCGGGCGTCGGTGGTGTTGCAGGCATAGATGGTCGCCCCGACCAGCACTGCGTCGCGCAGATCCGCCCCAGAAAGGTCGGCCCCGGAGAGGTCGGCGCCGGCCAGGTTCACCCCGGACATCGAGCATTGCTTCAAATTGGCGCGGACCAGCTTGGCGTCCTTCAGGATCGCGTCGGTGAAGTCGGCGCGCACGGCGATGACGCCGGAGAGCTTGGAGCGCTCCAGATTGGCGCCGACCAGGGTCGCGCCCTGCGCCTCGGAGACGCGGGATGTGTGTTCGAGCAGGCGAAGGCCCCGGCCGCGATCGACGGCCGCGATCGAGCCCTCTCGCAAGTCCGCTTCAAAAAGGTCGGCGCCGGTCAGGTCGGCCCCGCGCAGGCAGGCCCCGCGCAGGTCGGCGCGGCGCAGCGAGCACTCGCTCAGATCGGCTTCCTGCATGTCGGCGGCGAAGAAGACGGTGTGATCCAACCGGGCATTGGTGAATTTGCAGCCGGCCAGGATAGCGCCGGTGAAGTCGGCGTCGGAGAGGTTACGGCCACGGAAGTTGAGCCCGCTAAGATCCATCCACGAAAACACCGCGCGCGCGCCGCCGGGCCGCGCCGTCCACAGGCGATCATGCTTGGCGCAGATGGCGTCCGCTTCGTCTTGCGTAAGACGGCGATAGTTGCCGGCCGTGCTGTACGCGGGCATGGGGCTGATCCAGTGGCGGTGATATCGAGCGCGACTATGCCCCGTTCGCGTTAACGCATCCCTTCCTGGCCAAGCGGAATCAGAGCCGGCGTCGGTAGTCCGCGTAGAGCGCATCGGCCTCGTCGGCCAGGAAGCCGGTTTCGACGGCGATCCCCGCGCTGCGCAGACGATCCTCGCCACGTCCGGACGCCTTGGCGCTGGGGTCGGCGCCGGCGATCACCGCCCGCGCGATCCGCGCCGAGATCAACAGGTCCGAGCAGGACGGCGCGCCTGAGGACCGCTCGGCACACGGCTCCAGGCTGATATAAGCGGTCGCGCCCCGCGTCGCCTCGCCGGCAAGGGCCACGGCCTGCTCCTCCGCGTGCGGACGACCGCCGGCCCCGGTCGCCGCCTCGGCCAGCACCACCTCGCCCAGCGCGATCACGCAACCGACCGCCGGATTGTCGCCGGTCTGGTCAAGCCGGGTGCGGGCCATCGCGATGGCCCGGCGCATCAGCCGCTGGTCGAGCGCGCGATCCATGCTCAGACCGCGGCCGGCAGCTTCTGGGCGCGGTCCTGGTCCAGATACCGCGCGTCCGTCGGCTCTAACGCGCCGTCCAACGTGATCAGCAGCGGGTTTCCCGTAGGAATCTCAAGGCCGGTGATGGCGTCGTCCGGCACGCCGAACAGGTGCTTGACGATGGCGCGCAGCGAATTGCCGTGCGCCGCGACCAGCAGGGTCTCGCCGGCCGCGAGCTTCGGCGCGATTTCGCCAGTCCAGTACGGCAGTACGCGGTCCAGCGTCGTCTTCAGGCTCTCGGTCGCCGGGATCAGTTCGCCGGCGTAGCGGCGATCCTGCGTGAAGTCGTACGGGCCGCCGGGCTGCAGCGGCGGCGGCGGCACGTCGTAGGAGCGCCGCCAGGTTTGCACCTGTTCGTCGCCTGCCGTGGCGGCCACTTCGGCGTGGGTCTTGCCGGTCAGGCCGCCGTAGTGGCGCTCGTTCAGCCGCCAGGACTTGGCCAGCGGGATCCACAGCTGGTCGGCGCGGGCCAGCGCCAGGTCGGCGGTGCGGATGGCCCGGGTCAGCACCGAAGCATAGACGCGATCGAACGCGATACCGGCGTCCTTGATGAGGTCGCCGCCGCGCGCGGCCTCGGCCTCGCCCTTGGCGGTCAGGTCGACGTCCACCCAGCCGGTGAAGCGTTTTTCCAGGTTCCAGGTGCTCTGGCCATGGCGCAGCAGGACGAGTGTTGGCATCGAGACCTCCAGGGTTCCGGGGCTAGTGTCGCGATCGGCGCCCGTCAAGCGCGCGGCGGGGCTGCATGGGCGCGCCGGCGCTGCTATATCCCCCGGCGATGTCCGATCGGGTCTTCTTCTCGCTGGCCGCATTGATGGCCGTCCTGCTGGTCGCCCTCGCCGCGGTCTGGCCGCAGGGGTTGGGCGCGCGCTCGCCCGGACCCTTCGGCCATCCGGTGGTGCGGACCCCGCAGGCGACGCGGGCCGCCATCACCCGCGAGGCTGCCGCCAAGATCGCCGCCAATCCGCGCGCGGCCGCCCAGGTGCTCGGCCTGCGGACCGGCAAATGAGCGATTTCGACGCGGTCGCCACCGGCCGGCGCGTGCTGGGCGTCGAGGCCGACGCCCTGGCCGTGCTGGCGGCCAGCCTGGGCGAGGACTTCGTCAAGGCGGTCGAGACCCTGGCCGCCGCCAAGGGTCGAGTGGTCCTGACCGGGGTCGGCAAGTCCGGCCACGTCGGCCGCAAGATCGCCTCGACTCTGGCCTCCACCGGCGAGCCAGCCCTCTTCGTCCACGCCACCGAGGCGGCGCATGGCGACCTGGGCATGATCGGGGTCGAGGACGTGGTGGTGGCGCTGTCCAAGTCCGGCGAGACCCGCGAGCTGGCGCAGGTCATCGCCTATGCCAAGCGCTTCTCGATCCCACTGATCGCCATCACCGCCAATCGCGAGTCGGCGTTGGGCCACGCCGCCGATGTCGTGCTTTGCCTGCCGGCGGCGCCGGAAGCCGCCGAACCGCTGGACGCGCCGACCACCTCGACCACGCTGCAGATGGCGCTGGGCGACGCGTTGGCCGTGGCGCTGCTGGAGCGGCGCGGCTTCACCAACAGCCATTTCAGTGTGCTGCATCCAGGCGGCAAGCTGGGCGCGGGCCTGCGGCTGGTCGGTGACCTGATGCACGGGCCGGACGAACTGCCGCTGGTGACCCCCGAGACGCCGATGGCCGAGGCGATCGTGGTGATGAGCGCCAAGCGCTTCGGCTGTGTCGGCGTGGTCGATCCGGGCGGCCGGCTGGTCGGCATCGTCACCGACGGCGACATCCGCCGCCATATCGACGGCCTGCTCGACCACGCGGCCGGTCAGGTGATGACCAAGACGCCCCGGGTGGCCGCGCCCGACACCCTGGCCGCCGAAGCCATGCAGCTAATCGCCGGGGTCACCGTTCTGTTCGTGGTCGAGGACGATCGACCGGTTGGAATCCTCAGCATGCACGACCTTTTGCGCGCCGGAGTGATCTAGAGTGATCTAGAAGGACGCCATGCTGCCGATCCCGCGCGCCGACATCGCCGAAAACACCCTTGAGTATGAGACCAGTCCGCTGGTCAAGCCGACCGGGTTTCGCGAATACGATGCGCGCTGGCTGCTGGGCTCCGAGATCAACCTTCTGGGCATCCAGGCGCTGGGCCTGGGTCTCGGGACCTATATCCACGAGCTTGGCCAGTCGCGGATCGTGGTCGGCCACGATTACCGCTCCTATTCGTTGTCGGTGAAACAGGCCCTGACCATCGGCCTGATCGCCGCCGGCTGCGACGTCTGCGACATCGGCCTGGCCATCACCCCGATGGCCTATTTCGCGCAGGTGAGCCTGGACGTCGCCTGCGTCGCCATGGTCACCGCCAGCCATAACGAGAACGGCTGGACCGGGGTGAAGATGGGCGCGCAACCGCCGCTGACCTTCGGTCCGGAAGAGATCGGGCGGCTGAAGGAGATCGTGCTCACCGCCGGCTGGCGCGAACGGCCGGGCGGGCGGTTGACCCGCGTCGAGGGCATGGCCGAGCGCTACATCGCCGACGCCGCCGGACGCGTGCGCCTGAGCCGGCCGCTGAAGGTGATCGCGGCCTGCGGCAACGGCACGGCCAGCGCCTTCGCCCCCGACGCCTTGCGGCGCATGGGCGTCAGCGAAGTCATCGAGATGGACTGCGAACTCGACTGGACCTTCCCACGCTACAATCCCAACCCGGAAGACCACGTCATGCTCGACGCCATGGCAAAGCGGGTGCTGGAAACCGGCGCGGACCTGGCGCTGGGCTTCGACGGCGACGGCGACCGCTGCGGGGTGGTCGACGACCAGGGCGACGAGATCTTCGCCGACAAGATCGGCCTGATGCTGGCGCGGGACCTGGCCCCGACCCACAAGGGCGCGACCTTCGTGGTCGACGTGAAATCCACCGGCCTTTTCGCCACCGATCCGGTGCTCAAGGCCAATGATTGCACCACCGTTTATTGGAAGACCGGCCACAGCTACATCAAGCGCAAGACCGCCGAGCTGGGCGCGCTGGCCGGCTTCGAAAAGAGCGGCCACTTCTTCTTCAACCCACCGCTCGGGCGCGGCTACGACTGCGGCCTGACCTCGGCGGCGATGGTGCTGGCCATGCTCGATCGCAATCCGGGCAAGACAATCAGCGCGCTGAAGAACGCCCTGCCGATCGCCTGGACATCGCTGACCATGTCGCCGCACTGCGACGACGAGCTGAAATACGCCGCGGTCGACAAGATCGTGAAGGAATACGAGGCCCTGGGCGCCGCCAACGGCAAGATCCTCGGCCGCGCCATCGCCGACGTGATCACCGTCAACGGCGTCCGCGTGGCCCTGGAGGACGGCTCCTGGCTGCTGGTGCGCGCCTCGTCCAACAAGCCGGAAATGGTGGTCGTCGTCGAGAGCACCCAGTCGGACGCCGACATGCGCGCCCTCTTCCGCGAAGAGGTCAAACCCAGGCTGGCCAAACACGCCGAGATCGGGGCATACAACCAGGAAATCTAGGCGGCCGAAGGAGCTTGTAGCCGATGCGCGTCGCCATGATCGGAACGGGCTATGTCGGCCTGGTTTCCGGCGCCTGTTTCGCCGACTTCGGCCATATCGTCACCTGTGTCGACAAGGACGCCGACAAGATCGCGCGGCTGGAGGACGGCGTCATGCCGATCTACGAGCCCGGCCTGGAGGCCCTGGTGGCGCAGAACGTGCGCGAGGGCCGGCTGAATTTCGCCACCGAAATGAAGGATGCGGTCGCGGAGGCCGATGCGGTCTTCATCGCCGTCGGCACGCCATCTCGGCGCGGCGACGGGCACGCTGACCTGAGCTATGTCCATGCCGCGGCCGAGGAGATCGCGGCATACGTGAACGGCTTCACCGTGGTGGTGACCAAGTCGACCGTGCCGGTCGGCGCCGGCGACCAGATCGAAGCCATCATCCGCGAAAAACGCCCCGACGCCGACGTGGCGGTGGTCTCCAATCCGGAGTTCCTGCGCGAAGGCGCGGCGATCAACGACTTCAAGCGTCCGGACCGGGTGGTGGTCGGCCTGAACGACGAGCGCGCCCGACCGGTGATGGCCGCCCTCTACCGGCCGCTCAATCTGAACGAGACCCCGATGCTGTTCACCGAGCGGCGCACCTCGGAGCTGATCAAGTATGCGGCCAACGCCTATCTGGCCATGAAGATCACCTTCATCAACGAGATGGCCGATCTGTGCGAGGCGTTGGACGCCGACGTGCAGCAGGTGGCGCGCGGCATCGGGCTGGACAACCGCATTGGCTCGAAGTTCCTGCACGCCGGCCCGGGTTTCGGCGGCTCGTGCTTTCCCAAGGATACGCTGGCCCTGGTGCAGACCGCCGCCGACGCCGGCAGCCCGGTCACCCTGGTCGAGGCGGTGGTCAAGGCCAACGACAAGCGCAAGCTGGCCATGGCCGACAAGGTGATCCGCGCCCTTGGCGACGATCTGACCGGCAAGACCATCGGGGTGCTGGGCCTGACCTACAAGCCCAACACCGACGACATGCGGGCCGCGCCCAGCCTGGACATCATCCCGGCCCTGCAAGCCCGCGGCGCGCGCATCCAGGCCTTCGATCCCGAGGGCCACGAGGCGCGCCAGCTGCTGCGCGACGTCGACTTCAAGCCCGGCCCCTACGAAGCGGCCGAAGCCGCCGACTGCCTGCTCATCCTCACCGAATGGGACCAGTTCCGCGCGCTCGACCTGGAGCGGGTCAAGGACCTGATGCGCGGGACCCTGGTGGTCGACCTGCGCAACATCTACCGCCCCGCCGAAATGCGCGCCCACGGCTTTCGCTATGTCAGCGTGGGTCGGCGGGAAGATGCGACGCCCTAGCGGACCAGATTACCCAGATCGACGCCGTACAGCGCGGCGTTGCGCTGCATGTAGGCGGGGCGGGGTTCGGGCGGCCGGCCGGCCATCACGGCGGCCAGCATGTCGAGATAGGTGTGCCAGCCCATGGCGTTCTGGCCCTCGAACCGCTCGAGGATCGGCAGGTGGGTCAGGGTGAGTCGGACCTCGCCGTCGCCCGGTTCAAGCTCCAGGGTCAGATAGGATTCCGGATAGGGCGACTCGTCCTCATCCGCGCCGAAGACGTTCCAGGTGTAGGCCAGCTTGCGATGCGGCTTCCACTGGGTGACGACGCCGCGGATGTGGCCGCCGCTGAGACGCACCGCGCCGCCCTCGCGCGGCTCGATCGCGCCATCCTCGCCGTACCAGCCGGCGAGCTTGCCGGGCTCGGTGAGGTAGGCCCAGACCTGTTGCACCGATCCGGGCAGACGGCGCTCGAACCGCACCGCCGGCACCCGCAGCACCTGACCCAGGTCGCTCATTTCGCCTGCTCCGTTCTCAGTTGGGTTTCCAGGGCGTCCAGCCGGGTCGACCAGAAGCGGCGGATCTGGGCGACCCAGGCCGACATTTCGTCGACGCCTTCGGGGTCGAGCTCGTAGATGCGCCGCTGCGCATCGGCCCTCACCCGCACCAGCCTGGCCAGCCGCAGCGTCTTCAGATGCTGCGAAATCGCCGGCGCGCTGATCGAAAAACGGCTGGCGATGTCACCCGAACTCAACGCGCCCTGGCTGAGGGTCTCCACGATGCGCCGGCGAGTGGGATCGGCGAGAGCGGCCAAGCTGTCCATGAGGCCATCATGAATGCTTCACTTAATTAAGTCAAGACTACAATTAAGCCGGATGTCCTCCGCGCCTCATACCGCGGCCTGTTTCACCGCGCCGACGATGTCGCGCACGACCTGGGCGACCAGCTTGGCGTCGTCGCCTTCGGCCATGACGCGGATCAGGGGTTCGGTGCCGGAGCGGCGCACCACCAGGCGGCCGGAGGCGTTCAGCCTGGCCTCACCGTCGGCGATGGCGGCCTTGACCTCGGCGTTGTCCAGCGGCTTGGCGCCATTGGCGAAGCGAACATTCTCCAGCTTTTGCGGGACCGGCTCGAACTGCTGGGCCAGCGCGCTCATCGGCTGGTCGGACTGCACCAGCACGGCCAGCACCTGCAGGGCGGCGATCAGGCCGTCGCCGGTGGTGGAGAAGTCCGAGAGGATGACGTGGCCGGACTGTTCGCCGCCCAGGTTGAAACCGCCCTCGCGCATTCGGGCCGAAACGTAGCGATCACCGACCGCCGTTCGCTCCAGCGTCAGGCCGCGGTGGGTCATGAACCGTTCCAGGCCCAGGTTGGACATCACCGTGCCCACGACGCCGCCGCCCTTCAGCCGATCGCTGGTCGACCAGGCGCCGGCGATGATGGCCATGATCTGGTCGCCGTCGACCACCTCGCCGCGCTCGTCGCAGATCAGCAGCCGGTCGGCGTCGCCGTCCAGCGCGATGCCGATATCGGCGCGGTATTCGCGCACCGCCTTGGTCAGCGTCTTCGGATAGGTCGAGCCGCATTCCAGATTGATGTTGAAGCCGTTGGGCGTGACCCCGACCTCTTTCACCTCGGCGCCCAGCTCATAGAGGGCGGTGGGCGCGACCTTGTAGGCGGCGCCGTTGGCGCAATCGATCACCACCCTGAGGCCGTTCAGGTTCAGCCGGCGTGGGAAGGTGCCCTTGACGATCTCGACATAGCGGGCGGCGGCCTCGTCGTTGCGCACCACGCGGCCAAGCTCGGTGGGCTCGGCCAGGCCTTCCTGCAGGCCCTCGTCCATCAAGGCCTCGATGCTGAGCTCGATCTCGTCGGAGAGCTTGTAGCCGTCGGGGCCGAACAGCTTGATGCCGTTGTCGGCGAAGTCGTTGTGCGAGGCGGAGATCATCACGCCGAGGTCGGCGCGCATCGACCGCGTCATCATGGCCACGCCCGGCGTCGGCAGCGGGCCGAACAGCCGCACGTCCATGCCGACGCTGGCGAAGCCCGCGACCAGCGCCGGCTCGATGGTGTAGCCGGAGAGCCGGGTGTCCTTGCCGATCACCACCAGATGACGCCGGTCGCCGCCGGAGCGGAACAGCTTGCCGGCCGCAAGGCCGACGCGCAGCGCCACCTCGGCGGTCATCGGATGCCGGTTGGCCTGTCCGCGGATGCCGTCAGTGCCGAAATAGGCGCGCGCACTCATCGAGAGGGGTCTCCAGTCTTGGCGAAACGATCCGAAATGCAGATTTATTCGGTTCCAGCTCAGCCGATGCTAAATCCGGGCCAACGAACGGGCTCTTAAGGCTCGATGTTAGACTGAAGATGCGATCAGCGGAAGAATCGCCAGGATCGCGGCGCGGCAACAGGGTCTATAGAACACCATGTGCGGCATTATCGGCATCGTCGGAACCAAGCCTGTCGCCGGCCGGCTGATCGACAGTCTGAAGCGCCTGGAATACCGCGGCTACGATTCCGCCGGCATCGCCACCATCGCGGGCGGCCGGCTGGACCGTCGCCGCGAGGCCGGCAAGATCTCCGGCCTGGAAGCGGTGCTGGCCGCCCAGCCCCTGAGCGGCCAGACCGGCATCGGCCACACCCGCTGGGCCACCCACGGCGCGCCGACCACCCGCAACGCCCACCCGCATCTCGCCGGGCGCGTGGCGGTGGTGCACAACGGCATCATCGAGAATTTCGCCGCGCTGAAGCGCGAGCTGATCGCCGCCGGCCGCGTCTTCGAGAGCGACACCGACACCGAAGTGGTCGCCCAACTGATCGACGCCGAACTCAATGCGGGCCTGGACCCGCTGGGGGCGATGAAGGCCGCGCTCGATCGGCTGGAGGGCGCCTTCGCCATTGCCGTGCTGATCAAGGGCGACGACGACCTGGTCATGGGCGCGCGGCGCGGGCCGCCGTTGGTGGTCGGCTATGGCGACGGCGAAATGTACATCGGCACCGACGCCATGGCGGTCGGCCCCTTCACCCAGCGCGTCGCCTATCTGGACGAAGGTGACTACGTCGCCATCGACCACAAGGGCGCACGCATCTTCGACGCCTCCGGCGCGCCCGTCGAGCGGCCGGTGGTGACCGTGCCGGCCTCGGCGGCCCTGGTCGAGAAGGGCAATTATCGCCACTTCATGGAAAAGGAGATCCACGACCAGCCCGACGCCGTCCAGCACACCCTGTCGAGCTATATCGACCCGATCGCCGGCGTCGCCGGCGCCCCCGGCGGCTTCGATTTCGCCGGGATCGAGCGGTTGCAGATCGTCGCCTGCGGCACCGCATCCTACGCCGGCATGATCGGCCGCTATCTGTTCGAGCGGCTGGCCGGCCTGCCCTGCGACGTCGAGTTCCCGTCCGAGTTCCGCTATCGCGAGCCGGCGGTGACGGCCAAGACCCTGGCGCTCGGCATCTCCCAGTCGGGCGAGACCGCCGACACCCTGGCCGCCCTGCGATGGTGCAAGGCCAGGGGCCTCACGACCGCCGCGGTGGTCAATTCGCACGGCTCGACCATGGCCCGCGAGGTCGATCTCTTCTGGCCGACCAACGCCGGGCCGGAAGTGGCCGTGGCCTCGACCAAGGCCTTCACCGCCCAGGTCTCGGCGCTCACCGCCCTGGCCATCGCCGCCGCCCGCCAACGTGGCCGCATCGACGCCGCCGAAGAGTCGCGGCTGGTCGGCATCCTGATGGAGGCGCCGCGCCTGCTGGCCGAGGCGATCTTCGACGAGGACGTGATCCACACGCTCGCCCTCGACATCTCCCGGGCTCGCGACGTGCTCTATTTCGGCCGCGGCGCCATGTACCCGCTGGCCCTGGAAGGGGCGTTGAAGCTGAAGGAAATCTCCTACATCCACGCCGAGGGCTATGCCGCCGGCGAGCTGAAGCACGGGCCCATCGCCCTGGTCGACGAGCAGACCCCGATAATCGTCATCGCGCCCTCCGACGACCTGTTCGAGAAGACCATGTCGAATATGAGCGAGGTCATCGCCCGCGGCGGTCGGGTGATCATGATCACGGATGCCGACGGGGCCGCGCGTGCGCCGGACGCCGTCCGCACCATCGTCGCGCCGACCTGCGACCCGCTGATCGCGCCGCTGGTGCTGGCGGCGCCGATCCAGCTGCTCGCCTATCATGTGGCGGTGCAGAAGGGCGCCGACGTCGACCAGCCGCGCAATCTGGCCAAGTCGGTGACGGTGGAGTAGCCGAGCCTACTTGCCGCCAGCGCCGGCCCCCGCGCCCGCTCCGGCTCCAGCGCCTGCACCAGCCGCGCCCGCCGCGCCGGCGGCTCCACTGCCGCCGGGCGAACCCGCGGCTGCGCCCGCGCCGCCCGGCGCGCCGGCATTACTGCCGTTGGCGCCGACCGCGCTGCCGCCAATGCCATTGGCCGCGGCCGCATTTCCGGTGGAGCCGTTAGCCCCGGCGGTGGACCCGCTGGAGCCGCGCGCACCGTTGGTTCCGTTCGAGCCGACTGGAGCACCGGCGGCGGGGCCGTTGGCGGCGACGCCATTGGCGGCGGGGCCGACAGCGGCCGCCGCGCCCGTGGGTCCGAGCGCCGACGGGCCGCCGGTCGATCCATTGCCGACTGCGCCGGCGTTGCCGGCGGCAGCGGCCCCGTTGTTCGCCGTGCTTCCCGCCACGCCGAGGCTGGTCCCGCTGGCGGGGCCCGCGCCGCTTGCCGGCGCCCCGCTCACGGCGTTTGCGTCGGTGGCGGTCTCCGCCGGCCTCGGCAGGGTGCGCGCCAGGGCCGACACGACGATCAGCGCCACGACCACGGCCGCGGCCGCCCACCAGACGCGCCGGTCGCGCCACCAGCCCGGCCGCGCAAGCGGCGGATGCGGCGGATAGTTTGGACCTTCGACGGCCATGGCGGCTTCCTCACGCAAGCTTTTCAACCCAACACCACCGGCCTTGCGAAGGTTCCGGCCTATGGCGCGCCGGCCCGGCCTCGGCTAGGGGATGGGCGCATGAAGCCGATTCGCAAAGCCGTCCTGCCGGTCGCCGGCCTGGGCACGCGCGTCTTGCCCGCCTCGAAGGCGACGCCGAAGAACATGCTCAACGTGGTCGACCGGCCGATCCTGTCCTATGTCGTCGCCGAGGCGCGCGCGGCCGGGATCGAGCACATCATCTTCGTGGTCGGCCGCGGCCAGGGCGCGATCGAGGACTATTTCGACCATAATATCGAGATCGAACAGAACCTCGAGGCCAAGGGCAAGGGCGAGATCCTCGCCGACGTCATGGCCGAGCTGGCCCGCCCCGGCGAGATGAGCTTCGTGCGCCAGATGCAGCCGCTCGGCCTAGGCCACGCCGTCTGGTGCGCCCGCGACCTGATCGGCGACGAGCCCTTCGCGGTGATGCTGCCGGACACCATCATGGACGCCGAGCCCGCAGCGCTGGCGCAGCTGGTGGCGGCGCACGATCGGTTCGGCGGCAACGTCATCGCCGTCGAGCCGGTGCCCGAGGGTCAGGCGTACCGGTACGGCATCGTTGCGCTGGGCGAACGCCAGGGCCGTCTCGCGCCGATGACCGGCATGGTCGAGAAGCCGGCGCCGGGGACCGAGCCGTCCAACCTGTTCATCAGCGGCCGCTATATCCTGCAGCCGGAGATCTTCGCCCTGCTCGCCGATCAACAGACCGGCGCCGGCGGCGAGATCCAGCTCACCGACGCCATGGTCCGGCTGATGCAGACGCAAGGTTTCCACGCGCTCGAATACGACGGCGTCACCTACGACTGCGGCGACAAGCTCGGCCTGCTCCGCGCCAACGTCGCCCTGGCCTTGAAGCGCGCGGACATCGGTGACGTGCGGGCCATGATCGAGGGGCTCTTGACGGCATAAGGCCGACAGGGACGCTCGCTACTCTATCCGTCATCCCCGTTGCGGCGGCGAAGCCGCCTGTAATTGGGGACACGTACGACTTCCAAAACCCGTGATCGTGCTTGCGCCGCCGTGGAAAGTCGTACGTGTCCCCAATTACCGTGACGGTTCAAGTTAGCGTTCAGTGGAACGCCCGATACCATTCTACAAATCGCGTTAGCCCCTCCTCCAGCCCGACCTTCGGCTTGTAGCCGGTGAGCGTCGCGATTCGCGATGTGTCGGCGAAGGTGGCGGAGACGTCGGCGGCGGACTTTTCGCGCAGCACGATGCGGGCCTCGACGCCCAACAGCCGCTCCAGGGTCTGGATCAGGGTCGTGACGCGCTCGGGCCTTCCGGCGCCGATGTTCAGAAGCCGGTGCGGCGGCGTCTCCGGCGGCTGGTCGAGCACGCCGATAACGCCGTCGACGATGTCGTCGACATAGGTGAAATCCCGCTGAAGCTGGCCCTCGGCGAACACCTCGATGGCCTCGCCGGACAGCATGGCGCGGGTAAAGGCGTAATAGGCCATGTCCGGCCGGCCCCATGGGCCATAGACGGTGAAGAAACGCAGGCCCGATTGCGGCAGGTGGTAGAGGTGGGCATAGGCCTGGCTCATCAGCTCGTCGGCCTGCTTGGTCGCGGCATAGAGCGAGGCCGGCGGCTCTAGCCGGTCGCCCTCGCTGAACGCCCTGGCGATCGGCCGCTCGCCATAGACCGAGCTCGACGAGGCATAGACCAGGTGCGCGAAACTGGGCTGCCCGCGGCAGGCCTCCAGCACCGCCAGGTGGCCTGTCAGGTTGGAGTGGCCGTAGGAGGCCGCATTGTCGTATCGGACCCCCGCCTGGGCGGCCAGGTGCACGACGCGCAACGCGCCGCTCTCGCGCAGTACAGCGGCGAAGGCCTCGGGCGCGGCGATGTCCAGGCGGTGCAGCCGAAACCCGGTTTGGTCGGATAGGGTCGCGACTCGCGCCTCTTTCAGGCCGGGATCGTAGTAGGCGTTGAAGCTATCGACCCCGACCACCGCCTCGCCGCGCGCCAGCAGGCGCTCCGCCACCGCGCGGCCGATGAAGCCGGCGACGCCTGTCACGACAATGGGTTGCGTCCCACTCAACGGCCCGTCGGTCCTGTTCGGCCGCGCCGCGAAGGGGCGCTTGACGCCCTCTCCTAGACCAGTGGGCGCGATGGAGTCGACGGACGGGTCATCGACGTGTCAACCTGGGCTCGGACTAAGCACGGGGCGGGGCTTGAGTCTCCGCCAGTACCAGGCTTCTAGCGAGGCGGTCATGCGGGTGCTCATTCTTGGCGGCGACGGCTTCTGTGGCTGGCCGACCGCGCTCCACCTGTCCGCGCGCGGCTGTGAGATCGGAATTGTCGACAACCTGTCGCGCCGCGACATCGACGCCGAACTGGGGGTCCAGTCGCTGACCCCTATCGAGCCGCTCAGCGCCCGCATCGCGGCCTGGCGCGAGATCGGCGGCGAGAGCATCGACTATTTCCCGCTCACTCTCGGCCGCGACTATGACGAGTTGCTCTCCCTGATCCTCGACTGGCGGCCGGACGCGGTGGTGCATTTCGCCGAACAGCGCGCCGCGCCCTATTCGATGAAGTCGTCGAAGCACAAGCGCTACACGGTCCGCAACAACGTCTGCGCCACCCACGACCTCTTGGCGGCCATCGTCGAGTCGGCGCTGGACGTGCATCTGGTCCATCTCGGCACCATGGGCGTCTATGGCTATGGCGCGACCGCGGGAGCCATCCCCGAGGGCTATCTGAAGGTGATGATCGAGTCCGGCGGCGCCCTGGTCGAACGCGAAATCCTGCACCCGGTGCAGCCGGGCTCGATCTACCACCTGACCAAGACCCAGGATCAGCTGCTGTTTCAGTTCTATGCCCGCAACGATAGCTTGCGGATCACCGACCTGCACCAGGGTATCGTCTGGGGCTGCCAGACCGAGGAAACCCGGGCCGATCCCAGGCTGGTCAACCGGTTCGACTATGACGGCGACTATGGCACGGTGCTGAACCGCTTCCTGATCCAGGCGGCGGTCGGCCATCCGCTGACCATCCACGGCTCCGGCGGCCAGACCCGCGCCTTCATCAACATCCAGGACACGGTGCGCTGCATCGCGCTGGCGCTCAGCCGGCCGCCGCAGGCCGGGGAGCGGGTCAAGATCCTCAACCAGATGACCGAGTGCTGGCGTGTGCGCGACCTGGGCGGCATGGTGGCGCGGCTGACCGGGGCGGTGGTCGAGTTCGTCGCCAATCCGCGCAACGAGGCCAGCGAAAACGACCTCGCCGCCTGCAATCAGACCCTGATCGGGCTTGGCCTCGAGCCGATCACCCTGGAGGCCGGGCTGATGAGCGACATCGTCGAGATCGCCCGGGCGCACGCAGACCGCGCCGACCTGAGCAAGATCCCCAGCGCCGCGACCTGGAACGCCGAACGCGCCGCCGTGCTCGCCGCCGACCGTGCCGAGGCGCGGCTGCAGGCGGTCTGATTTTGGCCGTCATCCCCCGCTGGAGCGGCTTTAGCCGCGGAATGCGGGGGACCCATATGTG
>JBEPUW010000024.1:0-62785 GCA_041691315.1 Caulobacteraceae bacterium
GGACTTCCACCCTCTCCTCCTCGCCGGCCTCCCGGCGCACTGTCCCCAATTTCCCTCTGGGCCAGGTTAAGGCTGGTAGCGCGGGTCGCCGGTGCGCCAGAACAGGAAGGCCAGGGTGTCGGCGGTCTCGCGGTCGCGCTGGCCGAGGGTCGAGCCGATGCCGTGGCCGGCGTCGGTCTCGATGCGCAGCAGCACCGGGTTTTTCGACGAGGTCGCCGCCTGCAGCCGGGCGGTCATCTTCGTCGGCTCCCAGGAGGAGACGCGCGGGTCGTTCAGGCCGGTGGTCAGCAGCACCGACGGATAGGCCGTGCCGTCCTTGACGTGCAGATAGGCGTCCATCTCGTAGAGGCCCTTGAAGCCCTCCTGATCGGTGACCGTGCCGAATTCAGGGATGTTCGGCGGCCCGTTCGGCGAGAATTCGCTGCGGGTGGCGTTGGAGACCCCGACCTGGTCGATCACCACCGCCGCCAGCGCCGGCTGTTCGGTCAGGAAACGGCCGACGGTGATGCCGCCGGCCGAGCCGCCGATGATCCCCAGCTTGGCGCTCGAGGTATATTTGGCGGCGATCAGATAGTGGGCGGCGGCGATCATGTCGCGCCAGGTGTTGGGCTTGTTCAGCTTCTGGCCGGCCAGGTGCCAGTCCTCGCCGAGCTCGCCACCACCGCGCACGTGCGCCACCGCAAAGACGCCGCCCAGATCGAGCAGCGGCAGCCAGCGGGCGAGGAAGGCGGGGTCCTCGGTGATGCCATAGGAGCCATAGGCGTCCAGCATCAAGGGCGCTGAGCCGTCGCGCACCAGGCCTTTGCGATAGATGATCGACAGCGGAACCTTGACCCCGTCGGCGGCGGTGGCGAACACCTCCTCGGACGTATAAGGCGAGACGTCGATCGGCGGCTGGGGCGCGATATCGGTCGCAACCACCACGCCGTCCGCGCCGACATGGCACAGCACCGAAGGGTGCACCCAGCCCTGCAACAAGAACCAGGCGCCGTCGTGCAGGGTGTCGGCATAGAAGGCGTCGATCGAACCGGCGAACGGCAGGGCGATCTGCGTGACCGTCCCGTCGTAGGCCATGCGGCGGATGCCGCCCAGGCCGGCGTTCAGGTCGTTGATGTAGAGACCATCCCTGGCCGCCGCGATGCCGCGGATCACCGAAGCGCTTTCCGGGACCACCACCTTGGCCGCCGCGGCGGACGGCTCGGCGCCGGTCGCCTTCAGGACCTTGTAGTGCGAGGCGCCGGCATGGCTGAGCAGATAGAGGTGGTCGCCGTGCACCGCGGCGCCGGTGACCTTGTCGGCGGGTGAGCAGACCTCGCGCCATTGCGGCGCGCCCGCCCGGGCCGCGGCCGCCTCTGAGACATAGAGGCCGATCTCGTTCTGGACCCCGGAGACGATGGCCCCCAGCGCGATGTCGGAGCCAGGCGTCACGCCGACGCCCGGAAAGTCGATATCGGAGATGGTGACGCCGGGGCTGATCGCCTTGGCCAGCACCTTAACGTCCCCGGCCGGGTCGGTGTTCAGCCGGTGGTACCAGGCGGCGCTGAGCTTGTACTTGTCGAGGCTGTCGGGGGCCGCCCCGGCCTGCAGGCGGTTGTAGAAGAAGCCAGATCCGTCCGGCGACCAGCTGGGATTGGCGTCGTCGGTCCGATCGATGCTCTCGGGCAGAACCACACCGGTCTCGGTGACCATGATGTGGGCGACCGACTTCTCCGAGCCGCCGGGCGAGATGCCGAACACCACGTGGCTGCCGTCCGGCGACGGCGCCCACCAGTCCAGCGAAGCGTGGCTGCCCGCCTGGGCGTAGGTATCCGGGTCGACCAGCAGCCGGTCGCGCTGCGTCCCGGCCTTGCGCACATAGAGCTTGTAGGTGTCCGCGCCCGCCGGCCGCACCTGGCTGAAGATCAGGTCGCCGCCGGCCTGCGCCGAGGTGACCGAGGCCACCTGATGGGTATAGCCCTCGACCCTGGCCAGCAGCGCGTCCCGTCCGGGGATGGCGCCCAATATCCGCCGCGCATAGTCGCCCTCGGCCAGGGCATAGGCCTTCCACTCCGGCCCCTCGGCCTCCATCCAGCGATAGGGGTCGGTCACCGGCACGCCCCACAGGGTCTCGGTCACCGGACGCACCGGCGCGACAGGCGGGCCGGACGGCCCGGTCTGGGCCAGCGCCAGGCCCGGCGCCGTCATGACGCCCGCCAGCGCCGCCGACGACGCCAGAAGCGCGCGTCGATCCATGGAATGAGCCAAACTGAACAATGCCACCTGCAACCCCCTGGCTTTGAGTCCCTGCCTGGGTGACAGCTTAGGCGTAACGATGCGCAGGTCCAGTCGCTCTTCGCCGCTCCGGCCGTTGCATTCCGGGCGGTTTTGCCGTAACGACGCCCGCTCTCAAAGAACCGCCTGGCCCAAGGCATGCCATGGCGGTTCGTCACCACCCTAGAGGACGGGGCCCCGTTAAAAGGCTCCGCATGGAAAATGCCGAAGTTGAAGACGAAGTCAGGCGCCAAAAAGCGCTTCAAGGTCACCGCGAGTGGCAAGGTCAAGGCGGGCGTCGCCGGCAAACGGCACAGGCTGATGAGCCACGACGCGAAATACATCCGCCAAAACCGTGGGACCAAGGTGTTGGATGCGGCGGACGCAAAGACCGTCAAATCCTACATGCCCTACGCCTGAACGACTGACCGAAGAGGTGATCTGATATGGCGCGTGTCAAACGGGGCGTAACGTCCCACGCCAAGCACAAGAAGGTTCTGGAGCAGGCCAAGGGTTTCCGCGGCCGGCGCAAGAACACCATCCGTACGGCCAAGGCCGCCGTCGACAAGGCCGGCCAGTACGCCTACCGCGACCGCAAGGTGCGCAAGCGCTCATTCCGGGCGCTGTGGATCCAGCGCATCAACGCCGCGGCGCGGATCGAAGGCATGACCTATTCGCGATTTATGCACGGCCTTGAGTTGGCGGGGGTCGATATCGACCGCAAGGTTCTCGCCGATGTGGCGGGCGCCGATCCCGGCGGCTTCAAGGCCATCGCCGACAAGGTTCGCGCCGCGCTGGCCTAAGCGTTCGGGGAATGTCCGAGCCGAAGGTTATCCGGTGACAAACCGGACGCCTTCGCGCCGACATCCATTCCCGATAGAGCATAGCCAGCCATGACCGACCTATCCGCCCTCGAATCCGAACTGACCGCCAAGATCGCCGCCGCAGACGCCGCGGCGCTCGAAGCCTTGCGTATCGCCGCCCTGGGCAAGACTGGCGAAATCTCGAACCTGCTGAAGTCGCTGGGCGCGATGGGCCCCGACGAACGCCGCGAGCAGGGGCCGAAGATCAACGGCCTGCGCGACGTCGTCGCCACGGCCATCGCCGCCCGCAAGGCCGAGCTCGACGCCACGGCCCTCGACGCCCGCCTGGCCGCCGAGCGGGTCGACCTCACCCTGCCCGCCCCGCCCCGGCGCAAGGGCTCGGTGCATCCGACCATGCAGGTGATCGACGAGATGATCGCCATTTTCGCCGACATGGGCTTCGCCGTCGCCGAAGGCCCGGACATCGAGGACGACTTCCACAACTTCACCGGCCTGAACTTCCCGCCCAAGCATCCGGCGCGGGAGACCCACGACACCTTCTTCCTGAACGAGGACGAACGCGGCGAGCGCAAGGTGCTGCGCACCCACACCAGCCCGATCCAGATCCGCGTCATGCAGCGCGCCAATACCGCCGTCGAGGCGCCCCAGTTCGCCCATGGCCAGGAGCCCCCGATCCGCATCATCGGACCGGGCCGCACCTATCGCAAGGACTCAGACCGCACCCACACGCCGATGTTCCACCAGATGGAGGGGCTGGTCATCGACCGGGCCATCACGCTCGGCCATCTGAAGTGGACGCTGGACACCTTCATCCGCCGCTTCTTCGAGACCGACCAGGTGGTCACCCGCTTCCGGCCGCACTACTTCCCCTTCACCGAGCCCTCGGCGGAGATGGACGTGCAATGCGACCGCTCCAGCGGCATCGTGAAGATCGGCGAGGGGACCGACTGGCTGGAGATCCTCGGCGGCGGCATGGTCCACCCCAACATCCTGCGCACGGTCGGCCTGGATCCGGACGAGTGGCAAGGCTTCGCCTTCGGCATGGGTCCCGACCGTCTGGCGATGCTCAAGTACGGCATGCCCGATCTGCGCGACATGTTCTCCGCCGACGTGCGCTGGCTGGAGCACTACGGCTTTTCCGCCTTCGCCCACCCTAATCCGGCGACGGGGCTGAGCTAAGTCATGCCTGTTGAAACCAAGACCTGGCAGGGCCTGGAAACCTTCTCGTTCGGCGATTCCAACCGCATGGCCGATGAGCTGGGCGCGCTGGTGGTCGCCGGAACCAAGACCGCGACCCGCTGGGCGGTCGTCCAGGGCCAGCAGACCGAGGTCGGCAAGCAGATGGTCATGCTGGACGGCCAGAGCCGCCCCTGGGCGATCATCGAGACGGTCGAACTCAGCCAGCGCCGCTTCGGCGAGGTGGACGCGACCCTCGCCTACGACGAAGGCGAAGGCGATCGCACGCTGCAGGACTGGCGCGACGGCCATCACCGCTACTTCACCCGCGAGGGCACGTTCGCGCCCGACATGATGCTCTGGTGCGAGCGCTTCCGGCTGGTCCGGGTCCTGGATCGGGAGACCGCGCTATGAGGTTCACCCTTTCCTGGCTGAAGGACCACCTGGAAACCACCGCCAGCGTCGCCGAGGTGGCCGAAGCCATGACCATGGCCGGGCTGGAGGTCGAGCATGTCGACGACCCGTCCGCGAAGTTCGCCGCCTTCTCGGTGGCGCGCATCATCGAGGCCGTCCAACACCCCAACGCCGACCGCCTGCGCGTCTGCCAGGTCGAGACCAAGGATGGCATGAAGGAGATCGTCTGCGGCGCGCCCAACGCGCGGGCGGGCTTGACCACCATCTACGCCCCGATCGGGGCATTCATACCCGGGACAGGCGTCACCCTGGAGCCGCGGCCGGTGCGCGGCGTCACCTCCAACGGCATGCTGTGCTCGGCCGCCGAGCTGGAGATCGCCGAGGACGCCGACGGCATCCTGGAGCTGGCCGACAGCCTGGCCGTGGGATCGAGCGCGGCCGAGGCGTTGGGCCTGGAGGCGGTGATCGACTTCGAGGTGACGCCGAACCGGCCCGACTGGCTGGGCGTCGCCGGCATCGCGCGGGACCTCTCCGCCGCCAACATCGGCAAGCTGGGCGATCTGTCGGTGAAGCCGATCGCGGGCGCCTTCCCCTGCCCGGTCGACATCCGGCTGGACGGCTCCGACGCCTGCCCGGTCTTCGCCGGCCGCCTGATCCGGGGCGTGAAGAACGGGCCGTCGCCGGCCTGGCTGCAGGCGCGGCTACGCGCCATCGGCCTGCGCCCGATCAGCGTCCTGGTCGATATCACCAACCTCATCTCCTACGATCGCGCCCGGCCGCTGCACGTCTATGACGCAGCCAGGATCGTCGGCGGCTTCGTCGAGGCGCGGCTGGGGCGCGAGGGCGAGAGCCTGGCGGCCCTCGACGGCCAGACCTATGCCGTCGGCGCCGAGATGTGCGTCATCGCCGACGGCTCCGGCGCCATCGGCCTCGGCGGGGTGATGGGCGGGTCGTCCACCGGTTGTTCGGAAACCACCAGCGAGGTCTTCGTCGAGAGCGCCTGGTTCGACCCCATCCGCACCGCCCAGACCGGCCGCGCCACCGGTATCGCATCGGACGCCCAGTACCGCTTCGCCCGCGGCGTCGATCCGGGCTTCGTCGTTCCGGGCCTGGAGTTGGCGACCAAGCTGATCCTCGAGCTCTGCGGCGGCGAGGCCTCCGAGGTGCGCGTGGCCGGCGAGACTCCCGCCTCCGTACCGCCCATCGAATTCGACCCGGCCTATGTCGCCAAGCTGTCGGGCCTGGCCATCGCGACGGACCGATCGCTGGAGATCCTCAGCAAACTTGGCTTCATCATCACCGGCCTGGGCAAGGACCTGACCGTGCAGCCGCCGACCTGGCGGCGCGACGTCGAGGGCAAGGCCGACCTGGTCGAGGAGGTCGCCCGCATTGCCGGCTATGACAAGCTGCCCGCCCTGCCGCTACCGGAAATGGCCCGCCCGCCCGGCGGCGTCCTGACCATCCGCCAGGGCCGCGCCGTCACCGCCCGCCGCGCTCTGGCGGCCATGGGCTATGCCGAGGCGGTGACCTGGTCGTTCATGGACCATAGCCTCGCCGAGCGTTTCGGCGGCGGCCAGGCCGAACTGATCCTGTCCGACCCGATCGCGACGGATCTCGACTGCATGCGGCCCTCGATCCTGCCCAACCTGATCCAGGCGGCGCAGCGCAACGCCAATCGCGGCTTCGCCGACGTCGCCCTGTTCGAGATCGGCCCGGTCTTCGCCGGCGACCGCCCGCAGGACCAGCGCACGGCCATCGCGGCGGTTCTGGCCCCGCACCCGGCAAAACGCTGGGACGGCCAGAAGATCGACGACCTCTTCGCGCTCAAGGCCGACCTGATGAGCCTGCTGGACCAGCTCGGCGCGCCGGTGGGCTCGCTGCAGGTGGCGCAAGGCGCCGCCGCGTCCTGGTGGCATCCCGGCCGCTCGGCCCGGCTGCAGCTCGGCCCCAAGGCGGTGCTGGCCGAATTCGGCGCCCTGCACCCGGCGGCGCTCGCCGCCCTGGACGCCGAAGGCCCGATCTATGGCTTCGAGATCTGGCTGGAAGCCGTGCCGGAGCCGAAGCGCAAGGCGGTCAAGACCCGCGCGGCGCTAACCCTGTCGCCGTTGATGCCGCTCCGCCGCGACTTCGCCTTCGTGGTCGGCGCCGGCGTCGCCGCCGCCGACCTGGTCCGCGCCGTCCAGGGCGCCGACAAGGCGCTGATCGACCGCGTCTGGGTGTTCGACGTCTATGCCGGCGCCGGCGTGCCGGAGGGCTCCAAGTCGCTGGCCCTGGAAGTCACCATCCAGCCCGTCGACCACACCCTGACCGAGCCCGAGATCGAGGGGCTATCGTCCCGCATCGTCGCCGCGGCGGAGAAGGCCGTGGGCGCGAAGCTCAGGGCCTAACCCCCACCGTCATGGCACGACTTGTTCGGGCTACCCATGAACACCGTCGAACGTCCGTGTTTATGGACCCCCCGCATTCCGCTTCGCTACAGCGGGGATGACGGAGATATTGTGATCGGCCGCCTTGACCATCCTGGCGTCAGTTCATCAAGCTCGGCTGCTAATGCAGGCTGAGGACCCCCACCCATGGAAATCAACGGCGTCGCGCACACCTTCATCACCGCCGGCGACTTCGCCGCCGCTCGCGCCCTCTACGGCAAGCTGCTGCCCTTCATGGGCCTGACCTGTGTCGCCGATACCCCGCAGACATACTATTGCGTCGGCGGGCGCACCGGGTTCGGCATCCAAGCGGCGCCGCCAGCGCACGCTGGGAAGCGGTTCGAGCAGGGGGCGGTTGGGCTGCACCACATCTGCTTCCGCGCCCGCAGCCGCGAGGACGTCGACGAGGCCCACGCCTTCCTGGCGGGAATCGGCGCGCATGGTGCACGGGCCGCAGGACGACCGCTATGCGCCCGGCTAATACTCGATCCTGTTCGAGGATCCCGACGGCGTGCGGCTGGAGATCAACCACGTGCCGGGTCGCGGCCTGCTCAGCAAAGGCGGACCGAACCGGGTCGGGCAGTCGCTCGACCCCTAAAACGGCAGGATGTGCCGTTGGCGGCTATAGGCCAGGTAACCCAGATTGGCGCCCAGCCTCAGGCCGACGCCGGCGCGGATAGGGGCGAGTGTGATGTCCTCCGCCCGCTGATAATTCACCCCAAGGCCGCCGATGAAGTAGGCCGAACCCTCGACGCCTGGAAAGCGGCGATAGATCATGTCCGGGAACTGCAGATTGTAGCAGAGGGTGAAGACCCGGCTGGCGTTGCCGCCGACGTCGAAGCCGATCGACGGTCCCTGCCAATAGACCTCCTGGCGCGGACGATCCTTCATATAGAGCAGGCCCTTGCCGTAGCGCAGGCCGAAGGCGAAGGCTCCGGATGCCTCCTCGCCGGCGATATAGCCGGTGGGCTGGCCGTTATCGTGGAAAATGCGCTCGATGATCGCGCCGGCGCTCTCGGCGGTGACGCCGAAGAAGTCGGACACCGAATGCACCAGTTCGTCCTGGCTGTAGGTCGGCGCGTGGCGATTGGGATAGTCGCCGCCCTCGCCCGGCGGCGGCATCGGCCGGGCGTCGCCCGACGGCCCCGAACGGTAGTCGTTCGGCGGCGGCGAGCGGGAGCCGGCGGGCGGGGGGCGATCATCGCCCGGCGGCTCGTCCTGGGCGCGGGCTAAGGGCGCGATCGCCTGGGCGCCGACGAGGGCCGCGGCGGAAGAAATCAGCAAACGACGATCCATTGACGAGGCTCCAAAAGCTTTCGCAAATACTGACGCTTGATTGCGTCCGGTTTGCGGCCACGACGCGATGCTTTTCGCAGAGTATAGCGCAGACGAAGCTGATTCGGCTCGGCGCGCTTGGCCGGGTTGCGCCAGGAGACGCAGGCGCCTGGGGATGCTACATGCCGCCGCCATGACGACGCCGCTCGACCGCATCCGCAACTTCGCCATCATCGCCCATATCGACCATGGCAAATCCACCCTCTCCGATCGGCTGATCCAGGAGACCGGGGGCCTGACCGCGCGCGAGATGAAGGAGCAGGTGCTCGACTCCATGGAGATCGAGCGCGAGCGCGGCATCACCATCAAGGCCCAGACCGTGCGGCTGGACTACCGCGCCGACGATGGCCACACCTATGTCCTGAACCTGATGGACACCCCCGGCCACGTCGACTTCGCCTATGAGGTGTCGCGCTCGCTAGCGGCCTGCGAAGGCTCCATCCTCGTGGTGGACGCGAGCCAAGGCGTCGAGGCCCAGACCCTGGCCAATGTCTACCAGGCCATCGAGCACAACCACGAGATCGTGCCGGTGCTGAACAAGATCGACCTGCCGGCCGCCGAGCCCGGCCAGGTGCGCGACCAGATCGAGGAGGTGATCGGCATCGACGCCTCCGAGGCCATCGAGTGCTCGGCCAAGACCGGCGTCGGCATCCACGACGTCCTGGAAGCCATCGTCGCCCGCCTGCCCGCGCCCAAGGGCGATGCGGCGGCGCCGCTGAAGGCGCTCCTGGTCGACGCCTGGTACGACGCCTACCTCGGCGTGGTGGTGCTGGTGCGGGTGTTCGACGGTCATCTGAACGTCGGCCAGCAGGTCCGCATGATGGAGACCGGCGCGGTCTACAAGGTCGACCGGCTGGGCGTCTTCAAACCGAAACAGACCGAGGTCGCCAGCCTCGGCCCTGGCGAGATCGGCTTCCTCACCGCCCAGATCAAGGACGTCGCCGACGCCGCGGTCGGCGCCACCATCACCGACGAGCGCCGCCCCACCGTGACCTCGTTTCCGGGCTTCAAAGCGGTGCAGCCGGTGGTCTTCTGCGGCCTCTTCCCCGTCGATGCAGCGGATTTCGAGGACCTGCGCGCCGCGGTCGGACGGCTGCGCCTGAACGACGCCTCCTTCACCTATGAGATGGAGACCAGCGCCGCCCTCGGCTTCGGCTTCCGCTGCGGTTTCCTGGGCCTGTTGCACCTGGAGATCGTCCAGGAGCGCCTGACGCGCGAGTTCAATCTCGACCTGATCGCCACGGCTCCGTCGGTGATCTATCGCATCACCCTGACCAACAGCGACCTGGTCGAGCTGCACAATCCGGCCGACATGCCCGATCCGGTGCGCATCGAGTCGATCGCCGAGCCCTGGATCAAGGCGACCATCTTTACGCCGGACGACTACCTCGGCGCGGTGATCAAGCTCTGCCAGGACCGCCGCGGCGAACAGCGCGAACTCTCATACGTCGGGACCCGCGCCATGGTGGTCTACGACCTGCCGCTGAACGAGGTGGTTTTCGACTTCTACGACCGGCTGAAATCCATCTCCAAGGGCTATGCCTCGTTCGACTACCAGATCGAGGACTACCGCACCGGCGACCTGGTCAAGATGCAGATCCTGGTCAACGCCGAGCCGGTCGACGCGCTCTCCATGCTGGTGCACCGCGGCCGCGCCGAGGCCCGCGGCCGCTCCATGGTCGAGAAGATGAAAGAGCTGATCCCGCCCCACCTCTTCGTCATCCCCATCCAGGCGGCCCTCGGCGGCAAGATCATCGCCCGTGAAACCGTCCGCGCGCTGCGCAAGGACGTCACCGCCAAATGCTACGGCGGCGACGCCACGAGAAAGCGCAAGCTGCTCGACAAGCAGAAGGAGGGGAAAAAGAAGATGCGCCAGTTCGGCAAGGTGGAGATCCCACAGGAGGCTTTCATCGCGGCGTTGAAGATGGACGAGGATTAGAGGAAGCCGCTTCGCTTGACCGCCCATGCCGAGGTTCGGCTGGCGAGACGCGGACTGAGAACAGAGTGGATCGAGTCGGCCGTGACGGAGCCGGACTGGTGCGAGCCAGATCCAAAAACCCTGAGGTCGAACGACGGTTTCGAACCATCGACGAAGCCGGAGGACGCGTTCTTCGCATCGTCTGTGTGGAGACCGAAACGGAGATTCGCGTTATAACGGCGTTGTTCGATCGGAACGCCAGGCCGAAGCTATGACCGACATCACTTACGATCCCGATGCAGATGCCGCCTATGTTGGCCTCTCCGACATCGCCGTGCAGGAGAGCGCCGAGGTCGCCCCCGGTGTCGTGCTGGACTATGACAGCGAGGGTCGCGTTGTCGGCATCGAGTTGCTTGGTGCGCGAAAACTACTGGCCCCTGGTGCGTGGTCCGGGGCGCACCGTCCGAGCCCGCCGCGCAAGGCCCACGCAGCCGAGTAGACGAGGCGGGGGCCCCCATGCTCGACCACATCGGCCTCTATTGTCGCGACGCTTCGGTCACCCTGCCCTTCTATCGGGACTGTCTGGCGCCTTTGGGGATCATCGTTTTTCAGGAGCAGCCGCAGTTCAAGGCGGCGATCTTCGGGCGGCCGGGTTCGCCGATTTTCTGGTGGCTGGGCGAGGGTGATCCGGAGCATAGCGCCAAGGCCGGGCTGTCGCGGGTGCATATCGGGTTTTCCGCCGCGAGCCCGGCCGAGGTCGACGGCTTCCATGCCGCGGCGATCGCCGCCGGTGGGGTGGACAACGGGCCGCCCGGCTATCGGCGGCCGACCTGCTACGCCGCCTTCGTGATCGATCCGGACGGCAACAATGTCGAGGCGATCTGGCAGACGGAGCGGGTGGGCGCGGCCTGACGGAGCCAAGCCGTCTCAGCCGCGTTAAGCTTGTCCTCGTCACAAGCGGCGCCGTGTGCCTATCATCCGGCTCCTGAACGACAAAGACGGCCATTGCGCCGCTCATAGGGAACAAACACCATGGCACACGGTATCATCGCGTGGCTGATCATCGGCGTCGTCGCCGGTTGGCTGGCCGGGCTGCTGGTCAAGGGCGGCGGCTTTGGCCTGATCGGCGACATCGTCGTCGGCGTTATCGGCGCCTTTATCGGCGGCTGGCTGGCGGGCGTTCTGCACATCAGCATCGGCAGCGGCCTGATCTCCTCGATCATCACCGCCACCGTCGGCGCGGTGCTGCTGATCTTCATCCTGCGGCTTGTTCGACGAGCGTAGCGGGGCGTACCCCGTTTAAATCCGTCATGGCCCGACTTGTTCGGGCCACCCATGAACGCCGACCTGCGGCCGTGTTCACCGAGGCGGTTCTGTCTGCTCTTCACCGCGAACGCATGTGTTCATGGGTCCCCGCATTCCGCGGCTTCGCCGCTACAGCGGGGGATGACGGCATAAAACTGGGCGCCGGCGGAGATCAGCCCCCGCTCAGTTCCTTCACCAGCCCGTCCGCCGCGTAGACCTTGGTCAGCGCCTCGGTGATGGCGGCGGCGGAGACGGCGACGGTGCGGTTCAGGGCCGGGTCGAAACCGTAGACGCCGCCCAGGCTGTGGATGTTGCCGTCGAAGGCCGCGCCGATCACCGCGCCATGCACGTCGATCATCGGCGAGCCGGAATTGCCGCCGATGATGTCGTTGGTGGTCGAGAAGTCAAAGATCGTATCGGGGTTCAACCGGTCCTTGGCCGCGACCCAGCGCGGATCGAGATCGAACGGCGCCTGCCCGGTGGCTCGTGTGTACAGCCCTGCGAAGCTGGTGAAGGGCCCTATCGTCTTGCCACGATAGCTCCAGCCCGCCACGGCGCCGTAGGAGAGCCGCAAGGTGAAGGTGGCGTCGGGATAGGTCGTGGCGCCATAGACGGCGAAGCGGGCCTTGGCGATGGCCTCCGCCGCCCGCGTGGCCGGGCCGGTGACCTGCTCGTCGTACTGGGCGCGGATGCGGCGCGCCTCGGGGTCGATGCGCAGCACATATTGGATCATCGGGTCGTCCGAAGCCGTGATCGCTTTCAGGTCGCCGTCCCACAACGCCTTGCGCACGGCCGGATCGCCCAGGTGCGTGCCACCGACCAGCCTGGCCGACAGGGTTTCCGGGCTGTCGCGGCCGAGCAGCAGCCTGGTCGAAGGATCGTCGGCGGTTAGGTATTCGCGCGCCTTGCTCAGCCAGAATTCCAGCAACAGCTGTTCCAGCGGCGCCTCGATCGGCGCGGGCGCGAGCGCCTGTTTCTCCAGCTCCGGCAATTCGCTGTCGGCATACCCCGGCAGACGCTGGGCGGACGGCTTTTCGCGCTCCTGCGCGGCGCGGACCAGGATGCGGGCATCGTCGAACAGCGTTGAGTCGAACGGACCGCGCTCGACCATGCGATAGGAAACGTAAAGCGCCTGGGCGGCCGGCTGCAGGCTGGCCATCTCCGCCCAGGGATCGCCGAAGACCGGACCCATCCTGGCCATAGCCTGGCGGCGCAGGTCGGCTTCGGCCGCGCGCTTGGCGGCCATGAAGTCGGGGTCGTCGAGCGCCTGCAGGCGGCCGAAATAGACCTTGTAGTCGTTCTCCAGCTCAAACAGCTCGTTGTCGCCGAGGCGTTTGTTGTTGGCGTTCTCCTCTGTGAAGCGGATCACCCGCCCGCGCAGCTCGGAGAGCTCCGTCATGGTCGGTGGAATGGCCAGGTCGCGCTGGGTCTCCAGCTGCGCGACCGTCAGCTCGCGAAAGGTGTCGCCGGGATTGCCGGAGACGAACACCGGCTGGCCGGCGGTCGGCGGGGCCGGGTTCCAGCGCAGGTGATCGGGCGTCGCCACCGGCTGGCCGGCCTCGTAGAGGCGCAGAAAGGCGCAGTCGAGGTCGTAGCGCGGGAAGTTGAAATTGTCCGGGTCACCGCCGAAAAAGGCCGCCTGGAAGCCGGGCGAGAAGACCAGCCGCACGTCGACATATTTGCGGTAGCGGTAAAGCTTGAACTGGCCGCCGTGATAGAGGTCGACGGTCTCGCATCGCAGCTTCGGATCGTCGCCGCACACCTCCTTCTCGATGGCGCTGGAAACCGCCGTGCGCGCCTTGACCAAGGCCTCCCCGGCCAGGCCCGCGCCCGCCGCGATCATGCGCGGGGTGACGTCGGTGATCCCCGTCAGGATCTCGGCCTGCAGGCCGGGACAGGTCTTTTCCTCAGGTCTCGTCGCCGCCAGATAGCCGGTCTTGAACAGGTCGCCGCCCGGCGCCGACAGGTCGTGAGCGCAGCCGGCGACGCAGTGGTTGTTGGTCAGCACCAGCCCGCCGCCTGATACCACCGAGCCCGAACAGCCGACCGTCAGCCGCACCGAGGCGGCGCGCACATGGTCGAGCCAGACCGGCGTGATGTCGACCCCATAGGCCGCCTTCACCTTGGCCGCGGGAAAATTGTCGAACGTCCACATCCCCTCGTCGGCCCTGGCCGCGGTGGCGCAGGTGACGACGAGCGTGAGGATGGCCGCGAAGAGGGTGGTGTTACGGAAAATCATCGATAATTCCAAATACGCGCACCTTCTCCTCTTGCGGGAGAAGGTGTCAGCGAAGCTGACGGATGAGGGGTCGCACGGCGACTTCCGCGCTGGCGCCAGGATTGCCGGATAGGGCTTTCAACTCCTCATCCCACCCCTTCGGGGCCACCTTCTCCCGCAAGGGGAGAAGGACTTCAACTCATCTCCCGCGCCAGCAACCCGGCCACCGCGATGGGGGTCAGGTCTTCCAGGAAGGGGCCGATGATCTGGACGCCGACGGGCAGGCCGCTCGTGGTCTTGCCGAGCGGCGCGACGGTGGCCGGCAGGCCCGGATAGGTGGCGACGCCAGGCCAGCCGGTCTGCTGGCCGTAGAGGGTCTCGTGGCCGTTAATGGTCAGGCGGCGCCTGGACCAGTCGTCGGTGTCGTCGTGCGGGAAGGCGGCGACGCCGAACGGCGGGGCCAGCACCACGTCGTAGTGCTCGAACAGGTCGGCCCATTGCCGGCGAAGCACGTGCTGGGCGGCCATCAGATCCATCCACGCATGGGCGTTGATCGGCTCGGCGCCCGGCCGGCCGCGGCTCATGCTGTTCGTCAGCATCGACTGGTAGTTGGCGTGCGCCCGGGCGAGGTCGGGCAGCAGGTCGCTGGCGTGCTCAACCATGGCGCCGGCTTCGCGCATCTGTTCGGCGGCGGCCAGCACCACGGCCTTGATCTCGTCGTCGGTCTCGCAGAGCGGATGGTCGGTCAGCATCAGCACGCGATAGTCGCCAAGGCGGGCGTGGCGAGGGGCGGGCAGGACCAGCCGATAGGCCTTGGCGTCGTCGCCCGCCGGCCCGGCGATGATGTTCAGCGCCAGCTCCAGGTCTTCTGCGGTGCGGGCCAGCGGCCCGACAACGGAGAGGTCCACCGGCGGCCCGGGTTCGGTCGCCGGCGGCGAGGTGGCACCGCCCGCCGGGACCAGCTTGACGGTGGGCTTGTGCCCGAAGACTCCGCAAAAATGCGCCGGCACCCGGATCGAGCCGCCGATGTCCGATCCCAGTTCCAGCGGGACCATCCCGGAGGCCAGCGCCGCCGCGCTGCCGCCGGACGAGCCGCCGGGGCTGCGGGTCAGATCGTGCGGGTTGTTGGTGCGGCCATAGATGGGATTGTCCGACTGCCAGTCGGCCAGCCAGGGCGGTACATTGGTCTTGCCCAGGATCACCGCCCCGGCGCCGCGCAGCCGGGTCAGCGGCGGTCCCTCGAATTCGGGCATCCAGCCCTTGAACATGGCCACGCCCCGGGTGGTCGGCAGGCCGAGGATATGCACGTGCTCCTTGACCGTCATCGGCACGCCGAGCAGCGGCCCGGACTCGCCGCGCGCCAGGGCCGCGTCGGCCGCCTCGGCCGCATCACGCGCCCGCTCGAAGTCGCGCACCACCACCGCGTTGATCGCCCCGTCCTTGGCCTCGATGGTGGCCAACGCCGCATCGAACAGCTCCAGCGCCGAGACCTGGCGCGCCGCCAACGCCCTGGCGAGCCCGCCGGCGCTGGCGCTCTGGTAGTCGATGCTGTCGGCCATGAGCGTCCTTTTATGGGTTGAGCGCACCATGGCGCACCCGAACGCAAATGGCCAAGCCTTCTGGCCCTGCACCTAACCGTCATGGCCCGACTTGTTGGGCCACCCATGAACACCTGCGGATGGGAGTTTGCACGGCGTTGGCGCCGAGCGCGATCGGCTCGCGCATGCGTTCATGGGTCGCCCGGAAAAATCGGGCGATGACGAGTGGGGTAAGCGCTTGGGCCGCCTAATCGTCCAGCTCGGGGTAGTGGCGGAAGATGCCGTCGGAGTTGAAGGCGATGCGGCGGTCGGAGGCCAGGTAGGCGGCAATCGTCGGCAGGGCGGCGACCTGGTCGCGGAGCGCGATGACCCGGGGCCACGTCTGTTCGCGCGCCGCCATCGCCTTGGGGAAAGCATAGCGCAGGCCCTCGATCACCTGGAACAGGCCGAGGTCGGCGTAGGTCAGGGCCCGGCCGACCAGATGGGTGTCGCCGACCGGATTGGCGGCCATGACCCGCTCGAAATAGCCGAGGAACTTGGCAATGCGCTGCTCGCGGAACTCGCTGGCCCGGCGCAGCGCCTCGGGCCGCTGGTCGGCGTAATAGAGGCCGACACCGACCGGGTGGTGGGTGTCCTGCGCCTCGGCTGTAAGGTCGGCCAGGGTGAGCGCCAGCTGGTGGGTGAAGAGCCGCCCGGCCTCGTCTGTGGGCACGAGATCCAGGCGCGGGCCGAGATAGAGCAGGATGGCGGCGGTCTGGGCGACCATGATCTCGCCGTCCACCAGGAAGGGTGGCGCGAAGGGCGGATGCGGCAGGCTCTTCTCGCCCATCAGCTTCAGCATTCTGTCCTGGCCGCCGGGCCCGCGCGCCACGTCCTCGTAAGGAGCGCCGGCCGCCTCCAGCGCCAGGCGCACGAACTCGCCGCGCCCCTGGATGGTCGGCCAATAGTAGAGGTCGAGGGTCATCAGCGTCTCCTTAAAGGCAGCGGCGCCTTAGCCACGCCTGGTCATTTTGATCGGCGCCTTGCCCGCCAGTCCGCCTAACCCAGTCCCAGCTCGCGTTTACGGGCGCGGGTCAGGCGGGCGGCGACGATGGCGTGCGCCTGGCCGAGATAGGCCATGAGGTCGTCGTCGCCCAGGGCGTTCTGGCTGACCAGCCGCACCCATTTCGCGCGCTGCAGATAGGGGGCCGGGCGCGCCAGCCCATGCTCGACCAGGAGTTCGAAGGCCATGTCCGAGGCCTTGAAACTATAGGCCGGCGCGGCGTCTTCGCGGCTCAGCCCGATGACCGCGAACATCTTGCCGCCGACCTTGAACACGCGCGAGTCGCCCCACTGGACCGAAAGCGTGGCGGCCGGCAGCGCCAGGCAGGCGGTCTCGAAGGCCTTTGGGGTCATGTCCGCCTCCTTGCCGCGAGCCGGTCGCCGCCAACCCAGGTCCAGGCGGGCCGGATGATGAGCCCGCGCAAGGCTTGTCGCCAGCCTCGCCGCACTATATTGCCGCGCAAGCAGGTGAGGTGGCCGAGCGGTCGAAGGCGCACGCTTGGAAAGCGTGTATAGGTTTACCCCTATCGAGGGTTCGAATCCCTCTCTCACCGCCACGCAGCAGATTTACGTGAATTATATCAATGCGTTCCTATCTAGCTTCGATTGCACCCACACACATACCCGCATAGATGCCAAGTGCTTCGCATCATTGCGGCGGCCGGAGACCTACCGGCGGAGTTTGACCCTATCGGATTGCCGAACGGGATGCGGCACCGTTCGCGGGCGCGTTTTTGTGGGCACTTAAGGTTTGCATCCAGCCGCATCAGCTAGAGCGACGTCGCTCCGTTGGGCAGTGAGTCCGCTCGACTCGTTGCTCACCACCGGCTAGCAAAGCGCGCACGCTTCGGGGAGGCGGCCTGATGTCTTACGCCATCCTGCGCGATCCAGCTGTAGCCTCCAGTACCAAATGGGCGCCCAGCGCCTTGCCTGGGGCAAACCCGCTGCGCCGCTCAAATCGCTAGTAGCTGGTCGACGTTCCGATGAGCGGGTCGCGCAGGCGAACATGTCCGCCAGCAGCGCGATGCCAAACGGTCAATTTAGGTCAAATGGCGCCGCACTGTTCACCGTCGATTTCGCGACCCGCCCACGCGCCCCTCCCTCGTGCGCGCATGCGCGCGTTTTTTCGGCACTAGCAGTTTGGCTCTTGCAGCGGATGACCGCCCGCGCAGGCGCTGCTGCCGTCGGTATCCGAAGGATTGTTTGAACAGAGGAAGGGTCCGTCACGCCGAACGCCTGCTCGAAGACCCTAGTGACCAACCTTGCAGCGCCTCGAAGATCGCGTTCATCGCGAATGTCGATCACCTGCCAAGAGTTGGGCGATCTAGGCCCTGGCGGCACAAACCCCAGCTGGGCGAGACGCTCTGCCTTGGCGCGGCCCAGACTGCGCCAAGCCTCTGGCGCAAATCGCGGTGAGACGGCTTCCAGCCATATCGTGTTGTGTTCGGACGGGGCCAACGCTTGCAAATAGAGAGCGCCGCATTCGAGGATGCAATACGCGTTGTTGCGTGGTCGGCTTAGGTGCCGCGCATGGTGGATTCTCGTCAGCAGATCGAGCGCCTTGGCCTCAATCGGCGAGGAGCCTAGAGACGCTAATGCGGCACCAAGCGGTGACGCCGCGAGCAAGGCGGCATTGCCGTGAACGAGCAGCGCGCGTCGGTTGGTCTTCATGTGCGGCTCCTGTCGGCCGATGACCCAGGACACGCGACCGCCGGGGCCGGGCGGTGTTGGCAAAGTGTGGCGCTTGGTCAGCAATGAAAGATCGTCTTCCCCGCACTCTTGCCGGCGTACCGACCACATCGCGTTTTCACGCTGACCACCTTGCCCGGGTAGGCAGGTTGGCGGGGGCCCAATGCCCCACTCCTGATGTCAAATCTGACGTGGTGCCTACGCGGCCTCTATTCAAGGTCGGCCTCGCGCCGCGCCGCTTCAGCACCCAGGGAGCGTCGAGGATGGCCTCGGCCATGCTGGGTTAGTCTGGTACCAGCCGCGCCAACTACGGCCGCCGGCGGAGCGCCCTCAAGCGCGCACGCTTATCGCAGGTCTTATGCCCAGACGCTGAGCGAGACTCGGCCGCGTGAATCTTACGAAGGGGGCTCGCCATCCTCATCGACGTCGCTGCTTCAGAAGATCGAGCGACAAAGCCTCCGCGTTCAGCGGCGCTGGGTCGCCTCGGCCTAAGCTAGCGGAGTTCGATGCGTTCCTTTGAGGGAGGGCGGTTAGTCGCGCACAGTTTCAGAGGTTACCGACGACGAGTGGCTAATTCGCCCCGCGCTAGAGCGCAGGCCAAATGATTCGAGCGATATCGAACAATTCCAGCGCGCGCGCATCAATCGAACTCTCGTCCCACTTTTCCGGATAGGTCGCCACCAAGCGCGAGTTCATAGCCAGATTGCTGTGACCAAATTCCGTTCGCTTCCCGCGCAGCGTCGGTCTCTCTTTGCGCGGCTGATCGAGCCAAGCCGCATTTGACAGTGTCGGATTCAGCTTATCGCTCACAAGCGTCAGGTTTCCGATTGCATGGACGCGGTGCTCACGTAGGGCGCGGTCCCCGTCAGGTTGAATGGGCCAGTTCGCCTCCCAGCTCTGAGGGAGGATGTGCTCAATCTGGAGGGCTTCATAGTTGAACGCGACGATCGGCTCGCCCAACGCGGACGCTGTCATGTAGTGTTCTTCGATCGCTCTGAGGATCAACAGCACCCTGTCTCGCCGGAAATAGCGATAGAATTGCTTTCCGCACCAAGCCTGCCTGAAACGATCGTCGTCCGGGGTCCCCAGGGCCTTCGGGTTCTTCAGTTCGGAGATCACCACGTCGGCAGCCGGCGAATTCTCGTCCAACCCGGCGATGGCATCAAGCAGCGTTATAGCAAACGTCCCGTAGCCTCTCGTTTGCTCTTCGCACACCATCCGCCGGAGCAACCAGCTCTCAAACGCGGTGGCGATTCGGCCCAAATCAGTTTCGTCCGTTCCGGGCCGCCCCATCAAGGCCAGGAGGACGGGCTGAAACACGACGAAGTCGAACACCTTGAGGCGTCGAAGAAAAATATCGAACCGACTCCAACCAACAGGAGCATCAATGCGGCGATATCGAAGAGCATCGTCAAAAATGTCCGTGAGCACGCTCTCGACATCGCAGGCGGTGCCACCAGCGCTTGCAGCTCGCGCGCCGACGTACTTGAGAAAACGGTCATAGAGGTGCTTAGGCGGAACCGGCATGCGTGTCTGCCGGGTTAGCCAGTTAAGCAGAAACGTATCGATCCGAGCCCGGGCGGCATGACCGCTGCCTATCGTGGCGCGCCAAAACTCTGCGTCCTGGTCAAACGGTTTCCACCACTTTTCATATAGCGCTGCAGCGTTCTTTCCCTGGCGCGTCGCTTCCCAGATCAGCCAGTTTTTGATCAGGTCCGCGGGAAGGAGCGGCGTACCGTGGGCATTCAATGTTTCGAATATGGCCTGAGGTTCGTCCGCATCATCGAGATCGAGCACAATCAGCTTGAGATGATCCTTTAACGCCGCCGCTAACGAGGATGCGCGCTGCTCGCTATCGGCAGAACCGAGCCAGCCGGTGACCCTATCGAAAAAGAAGCCATACGCCTCGGCCATGCGCGTGCCTTCTTTGGGCGCTTCCGCAGAACTGGGCGCGTCCATCACGTTTCTGAAGGCCTCGCGATCCTGGTTGGTGGGCCAGACCTTGTACTTTTCATCCTCGTCGCTGAATGCGGGGTTTGCAGTCAGGAAACCAATTTGGCGAGCCCCGACATCGAATGGTTTACGATCTGGGGCGCCCATATCGAAGCCGTCGCGCACTTGCTCCAGGGCATGCGCTGCTGCCTTCAGAAGGAGTTGCAACGTCGTAAGGCGCTGCTGCCCGTCGATGATTTCGCGACTCGGAAGACTGCCGGTAGCATTGAGGGTCTGTTCGAGAACGGCTGTGCCCAGGAAATGTCCCGCCACTGCTTCGCCCCGCTCGGCGGCCAAGACGCGATCCGCCAACGCCTCGACATCATCCCAAAGCGGCTCCCATTGCTCTGCCTTTTTCCAGACGTAGGGTCGCTGAAACAGAGGCACAGTGTAACGAGCCTGCGGCCCGAAGATTGCCGCCAGGGATATGTACTGTGGTTGCATTCTAGCCTCCTACCATCATAACCGGAAGAATCGAAATTCGGCTGTGGCCCCAAGGATTCCGGCACAATTGACCGACATCGTCCGCGATCATGCGGCTCTGGCGTTGCGCCTTCGCCGGCCGCCTAGCGGCGCTCCAGCCCGCTCTGCTTGGATGCGGTCGAGCAGCACGGCGGCAGGCTCGTCTGCGGGGTCCTGAGGGACCAATTCGCCGCGAAAAGCCTTTGCCAGTAGGCCTTGATCTAGTCGGACCAGAAGCGTTCGCGCAGCGGCAGCTTCGACGGCTAGGCGGTCTATCTCGAGGAGCGCATGTTCAAGGCGGCGAACTATCTCTGCCTGCTCAGCTCTGGGAGGCACCGGCACCTGGAGTCGTGAGAGCCCGGCCTTTCCAATGTGGAAGATGTTCACTCCCTGGGTTTCCTTCACAAGCATTCCAGCCCGTGCTGTGTATAGGAGAAAATAATACAGATACTCCGAGCTGCATAGATTCGGCCTGACTCTCAGTAGCGTGTTTTGAAAACAGCAATCATCGATCTCGCCGCGCCAGATCGCTGGCTTACCCACCTCAGACGCGCTTCCTGATCCTTCGTTAATTAGAACATCACCCGAACTCAGCTTGAAGGTTTCGTAATCCGCAGCGTCAAAGTTCATGGCCTTGACGTCGTCCAGGGCCAAGCCCCCCCAGGTAACGTTTGCGGCTCTGATGTAAGGCCGCATATTTGGGCCCTGGTGGTTTTCCGGCGAGCGCTGCCGTCCGAGTCCCACCTCCCCGACGTCGGCCATGGCATGCCATTGCCATTTCCCCGGCAAAGTCCATGGGCCTGGGGATGGGCTTGGCGTCTCGTCGTGAGATCCGCCGCGCCACTCGGCAGTAAGTCCGCCCCGAAACGCCGCCGCGAGCCCTGCCTGCTTGCACCGTACGGCCAACGCGGGGACGCGGTCGAGGTCGGCCCGGGCGCGGCCCGTGCGCGCGGTCAGGGCGTCGAGCTTCGCCACGATCCGCAACTGCTCGGCGAGGGGCGGTAGGGGGACTTCTGGCTGAGACAAGCCGGCCTGGGTCAGTTTCGCCCGCGTAGTGCCACCGACGAAGGGCATCCAGTCGGTCGCGTTGAGCCACGCGGTTAGGAAGCCGCAATCTATCCCTCCGGCCGGGCGCAGGATGTGTGCATGGTTGTTGACCCAGAAGCGCCCGTCGACGGCGTAGGCCACGCCGCGCTCAGGCTCATCGAAATGACCCCCATCTTCCGCCAGCAGTACGTGCGGACCGTCGAACAGGAAATCGTCCACGTGGTCCACAAGCCCATTGGCGCCGTAGTAGGCAAACTCGCCTCGGCGGCGCGCACGCTCCACCGCGTTCAACGGGATACGCCGGCTGTCCAACACATCCGCGATTTCCGGGAAACGAGTGACGGCCCAGCCTTGTGGTATGGTCACGCGTCGACCTCGTCATCGAAGACCACCTCATCGCCCGCCAACTCAGCGTCCATGGCCTTCACCTCAACGAGGGCGGCTCGCAGATGGCCTAGGATCGCAGAAATGAGGTCGTCAGGGTCGCTTAGGCCATCCTCGGCCACCTCGCTGTCATCGCGCAGCCACGCGACGTCGAGGTTGTCGTTGCGCGCGGCGATCTCCTCGCGCGTGAAGCGGCGGAAGCGGCCCTCGGGACCCTCGTCGTCTCGCGCGGCGGCACCGTAAGGATCATCGCCGTAGGCGGCTTCGAAAGGCGCGAAGTCGGCGACCGTTAGTGGCCGGGTCTTGCCGAAGGCGGGCATGTTGGCGCGCAGGTCAAAGACCCAGACGTCCTTCGTGTTAGCGCGGTCAGTCTTGCCCCGCGTCAGGAAGATCACGTTGGTCTTCACGCCCTGGGCGTAGAAGATGCCGGTGGGCAGACGCAGGATGGTGTGGAGGTTCGTCAGCTCCATCATCCACTGACGCAGGCGCCGACCGACATTGTCCTCGAACAGCACGTTGTCGGGCACGACCACCGCCGCCCGGCCGCCGGGCTTCAGCCCACGGACCACGTGTTCGACAAACGCCAGTTGCTTGTTCGACGAGTCGGCCGTGATCGAGAAATCCTGACGCGTGGGACGGCCGCCGCCCTTCTTGGTCCCGAACGGGGGGTTGGTCAGGATCAGGTCGGCCTGACCAAGCGCCTCGCCGTCCGGCGACAGGCTGTCGCCGAGGGTGATCGTGCCCTCGATGCCGTGCAGCATCAGGTTCATCAGGGCTAGACGCTGGGTGTCGGGCACCAGTTCGATGCCGGCGAGGGCGTTATGGCGCTGAAAGAAACCCTGGTCCTGGGAGAGGGCGTAGAGGTCATCGGTGGCGGCCCTGATGGAATGGTCCGCCGCGACCAGGAAGCCGCCTGTGCCCGCCGCAGGGTCCTGCACGACCTCACCAGCCTTAGGCTTCATCAGCCGCACGATGCAGTCGATCAGGGGCCTAGGGGTGAAGTACTGGCCGGCGCCGGATTTCTTCTCGGCGGCGTTCTTCTCCAGCAAGCCCTCGTAGAGGTCGCCCAAGCCCTCTTCGCGGGCGGAGAACCAGTCCAGGTCGTTGATTGCGGTGGTCAGGGTCTTGAGGTTCGCGGGCTTGCGCAGTTTCGTCTGGGCGTCTGTGAAGATTGCGCGGACAGTCGGGTCGGGCGCCTTGCCGAGTTCCAGTAGCGCCAGCTTGTAATGGTCGAGCTGATCGATGCCTTCGCGCTTGGCCAGGGGCGACCAGCGGTAGGCCGCCGGTATCCGATCCTCGCGGTCGGTTTCCTCCATCATTTTCAGGAAGAGCAGGAAGGTCAGTTCGGTGACGTATTCCTGGTAGCTCACCCCGTCGTCGCGCAGGACATGGCAGAGGCTCCAAAGCCGCCCGACTATGTCCTGGGTGGTGACCCTGCCGCGCGTCAGCTCGCCGTTCGCCATACTTCCTCACTCAGGTCCGCGAGGACCTGTTCCAACCTTCCATCAAATCGCCGGTTCAGGACGCGGAATCCCCCGTCGGCCCTGAAGGGCTCTTCATCCAGCGACTCGCGGTCGACGACGACCTCCTTCTCCAGCTGCTCGCCGATGCGGCGAAGCCAGCGCTTCTGGATATCGGTCCAATCACCCTTGCGGATCGTCGCATCGACCGCGCGCCGGACCCTATCAGCATAGGGCACGAGAGGATCACCCAGGGCGGCTTGGCGGACAAACCCGATAATCGAGGCGGCGATGTCTTCGTTGCGGGCTTCCGACCACGCGCGGCGGATATTGGCATCGGTGAACCCCTGAGCGTCCAATTGGAGGCGAAGGTCGCGCAGGGCGGCACGGGTCAGATCCCTTGGACGCTGCACAACGGCGGTGAGCGCGGCGATCTGATTGAGGTTGGTGCGCACGTAGGCGGCGAACGCATTCAGATAGTCTTCCGGTTTCTGCGCTGACCCATAGCCACGGCTGACGCCAACGACTTCGTCGCCGTGTTCTGAAACCGGAATCATCGCCGGGACGCCGCCATCGGTGGACCAGTCGAAGGCCAATCCCAGATCGGGGTGCGTTCTGGCCCACGTAACAAGTTCTGCGGGCGTGTCGGCGCGGAACCGCGCCAGCGTCGCATCAGGCGGCTCGCCCGACGCCAACTGCACGCGCGCCCGCGTCTCGTCACTTAAATGCTTCAGCCGCCGGCTCATTTTGACGATGATCTGATCGCGCAGATCGGCAAGAATCCTCACGTCTTCAACGCGGGTGAGTTCATCCAGCAGCTGGGTCAGGCTGACCGATGGGTCGGCGGCGACGGGTTTCATCTCCGTCAGATTCTGCAATCGGCTGTAGAGATCGACCGCGTCGAAAATCCGGAAGGTCTCCTTGCCGATTTCAGGGCAGAGGCGAGTCGCGCGGCCCAGCATCTGTTCGTAGAGGATCCGGCTGTTCACGCGCCGCAGGAAGACCAGATTGGTGGTCTTGGGCACGTCAATGCCGGTCGTCAGCAGGTCGACGGTGACGGCGATCTTCGGCAAGGCGTCGTTGCGGTAGCTCAGGATCAGCTTGCCGACCTTGTCGACGACGCCGGTGACCTTGCGAATGGCGGCGTCCTCGATCTCCCCATAGGTCTCGCGGAAGGCCTCTCGCAGAACCTTGACCACGATGTCGGCGTGGGCGTCAGACGCCGCGAAGACCAAGGTCTTGTCGGGCTCGTCCGGATCGATATGCTGGGCCAGTTCGTAGGCGACGACACGGTTGAACGCCTCGGTCACCACGGTCCGGTTGAACCCCTCGACATCGAAATCGAGGCTATCCGGGAGCTTGAACAGCTCGAACTGCCCGGTCGGCGGGTGGACGAAAAGCACCTCTTCATCCGGCGCGAAATGGATGCCGGACTCGGATAGCGCGGTGGTGATGCGGATCGGCGGCTCATGGTCGATCAGGAAGCCGTCGACCACTGCTTCGCGGTACGAATAGGTGAACACCGGCTCGCCGAATATCTCGACCGTGTGTAGGGCCGGCGTCGCGGTCAGGCCGATCTTCACCGCGTCGAAATGCTCCAGGACGCGGCGGTATTTGGACACGTAGTCGTCTTGGCTGCGGAAGCTCAGCTCGTCGTCGGACATCTCCCGATCGAGTAGATAGCCGCGATGGCACTCATCGACGACGATCAGATCGTACTGATCGATCGGCGGCGCATCAGCCGGGGTCTCGGCATAGAGCACACGACGAACAAGCCCCTGGATCGTGCAGATGTGTACCCGCGTCTCCGGATCGGGGTTTACATCGGACAGCCCTTTCAGGCCGAAGATCTCGGCGAAGGCCTTGCCGCTGACCACCTTAGTGGTGGTGAATTCGGTCTCGGTCTGGTTGCCTAAGGCGCTACGATCGACCACGAAGCAGATGCGCCGGAAGCGCTTGGCCGCGATAAGGCGGTACAGCAACGCGATGGCGAGCTTGGTCTTGCCGGTCCCGGTCGCCATCGCCACGAGCATGCGCGCGCGATCTTTGGCCAACGCTTCCTCGATCGCCTCAATACCGCGACGCTGGTAGGCGCGGAGCGGGAATCCGAAATCGAACGCCTGGGCCCTCAACGCAGCCTCGGCCGCGTCCTGGTCGACCTCGATCCGTTCGAGCAGCCCCTGAGGTGTCGGCCACGCCGTCAGAGGCGCGGCAGGGTTGACCGACCGGCGCAGGTCGCGACGCCATATCCCGGACGCTGTTTCCAGCTGCTTCAGGTAGGGGCGCCCGTTGGTCGAGAATGCGAACGGCGCCTTGAACGCGCCCCACGGCGCGCCGTCGATGAGCTGATCGGCCGGCAATTCGATCCCCTCGGCGTAGCGCTCTGCCTGCGGCAGGACGCTCATCACATTGCGGTTCTTTCGCTTCGCCTCGACCACGGCGACCAGCTTCAATCCAGCGAACAGGGCGTAGTCAGCCGGCCCGCTGGCGGTCGGCCACTCGGCTATCGCCATGTTGCGGCCTTTGGTCGGTCGCGCCCCTTTCGCATAGCGCAGTGCGCGAGTGTCGGCCTCCCAGCCGGCGTCGCGCAGCTGCTGGTCGATTAGGTCGCGCGTGGCGGCTTCGTCCAGATTGATCTTCTGCGCGGCTTCCTCGGCTACCTGCTCCAGAATCGCCAGCTGTTGGGGCGGCATCGACACGGATTGACGCTTGAGCGCCTCCAGCGACGCCCGCACCTGACCGGTGGCGGCTTCGGCCTCTTCGGCCAGCCGTTGCCACACCGCGCGCTCTGACGCCTCCAGCGCGGCCTTCTCGGCCGCTGAGCGACTCTCCAATTCCAGGGCGTCGGCGCGGGCTTGGGCGACTTCGGCGGCGGTGCGATGGGCTTCGGATTCAGCCTTCAGCTGATCCAGTTCAACTCGCAGTTCCGCGGTCGGGTCTCCTGGCCCGGGCGGCGGGGTAAACGGTCCGGCCTCCAGTTTCGGCTGGCCGCCATAGCTTCGCGCGTACCAGAGGCCAAGCTGGCGAGCGATCTTGAGCGCATTGAGGGCTACCTGGAAGTCATCGCGGCCGTCATGGACGGCCTCGTTTCCGACCCGGCGCAGGAAGTGAAAAAGATCGAGCGCCTGCTTCGGCGCATAGCCAGCACGGCCGAGGGCCGACAAAAGCCCGGTGAAAGCATCGTCGGGCAGATCGAGCAGTCCAGCCCGCGCACCGACATCCTTCGCCATCAGTTCGGCGAACTGCCGCAGCTTGACGATGCAGGTGTTCGGGTCGGTTCTGAAATAGTGCTCGGCCAGCGCAGCCAGCCGATACAGCTGCTCATCACGACGCTTCAGGAACTCAAAATTGGCGCTGACCGGCTGCATGCTCCCCCGACAAACTTGCCCGGATCATTTGAAGACGAACGAGAAGGACTTTGCAATTCAAGCTAGTCATCTCGATCGGGAGCGGACGGCTGTCAAACATGTCGCCATGATGCCCAGGGACCGGCGAGGTGGACTTCCCCCGTCCTCAGCTAGGTTGTTGCGGCCACGCCGACCGACGGGCGCCAGCGAAGCGCCCTGAAGCGCACACGCTTTAGCCTGTCTGATCGTGCTTGCGGGAGGGAGACGACGCCGTTGTCGCCCCTTCCGGCCCCACACGAGGGCACATCGTAGAGTTGACGCCCATCCGCTTAACGCCCCAGAATAGTTGGCCTTCATCCGCGTGGGTTCGGATGGGCTCAGGGGTGCCGCTGGTCGTGAGTGAGAGGGAGCGTATCGCGCAAAGGCTCGAGCGGCTGCGGCAGAAGCTGCTCGATCTGTCGACGACCAATCGGATGCTCAGCTTCCGACATCCGAGGACGTCATGCCTTCGCGTCGTCGACGAGCTCCCACACCAGTTGTTCGATGTTCTTCGGGATGGCGCCACGCTCACGTTTGATCCGGTCCCCGAGCCCACGCCTCGGGAGCTGGGAGCCTATAGCGCGCCCCGACCGGACCAGGTACCGCGCGCCCACGAGACCGATACTCTTATCCGCCCCGACGCCGCTACTTGGGCTCGGCATCTGGGAATCAATATCAACTACGACCTTCCGGTCGAGACGGACTCGTTCGAACGAGCTGAACGGCACGCCGACAGAAAGATTCAAACGCTCCACTTCCCCGACGACCTGGACTCAAGGCTGCGGAAGATCCGCGCCGCGGGCCGGACGGCGATCGAGGAGAGCGGCGCGAACATGCTCTACTTTGCGTTCGGGTTCCTCGAATGGCGCGACCAGCAGACGTCGAGGGCTCACCAAGCTCCCCTGGTGATGCTGCCGGTCGAGCTGGAACGAGACTCGTCCAGGGGTGGGCAGTTTCGAACCAGGACCCGATGGACGGGCGAAGAGCTTCAGCCGAACCTGTCCCTTAGGAAGAAACTGGAAGAGCTCAATATCGACCTCCCAACGCTGGAGGACGACCAGCCACTTGAGGCCTACCTCACCGAGGTGACCCGTGCGATCCGGCACAAGCCGGATTGGACCGTGCGGAGATATGTGACGCTGGGCTTGTTCGAGTTCGGCAAGATCCTGCTCTACCTCGATCTTGATCCGGAGCGCTGGCCCACCTACGCGCCCATCTCTGAAAATCCGCTTGTGCGGGCAATCCTTGGCGGTCCTGAAGGTGCCGACGGGGTCGAAGAGGATGTCGTTAGCTGGAATGCCGACTCCGACGAATCACCGGAGGCGTTTGAGGCACGCGATCTTGAACTGGAGGTCGTAGATCGGGCCGACAGTTCCCAATGTGAGGCGCTGGAAGTGGCGTTGTCCGGCCGCAACCTGGTCGTTCAGGGCCCGCCCGGAACTGGCAAATCACAGACGATTACCAATCTCGTCGCCGCTGCGCTGGCGCGCGGAAAGACCGTCCTGTTCGTGGCGGAGAAGTTGGCGGCGTTGGAAGTCGTGCGGCGACGGATGCGCGAACTCGGCCTCGGAGATTTCTGTCTCGAGCTCCACAGCCACAAGACCCGGAAAACCGAGGTCCTGGAGGATGTTGCAACGCGTATCAGGGCCGGCGCGAGAATCCGTCCGCCCAGGGACTACGAAGGCGCCCTCTCTAGGTTGGCCGATCGCCGCCGGAAGCTGGCTGCCTACATCGATATTATTAGTCGGCCGGCGGCGGGCCTCGCCACTCTGACCATCAGCGACGCGCTGATGAAGGCGGGCCAGGCTCGCCGGAAGCTCGGCGCTAACGTAAGGGCGGTGGAGGTCCTTCGGCCTTACTTCGATGTGTCGGATGACATCAGCTGGGCGATGTTCGCGGACGCGAAGGGGCGGCTTCGCCAGTTCGCCGCTGCGATCAAGGAACTTGGCGTCGACGAGTCGGCGTTCGCCCACGTCTGGGCGGGCGTATCTTCTGCCAAGGTGCTGCCTCACGACAGCGAGCAGATCGCCGGCCTCGCGGCGGACTGGGCTGACAAGATCGATGCTCTGGTTGCCGTGGTAGGCGACCCGCGCCTAGCGTCCTTGGCGCTCCCGGACATTGTCTTGGCGGGAGAGGACCTGGCCAAGATCGTCGAGCGCCGGCTGGACCTGCTGCGCGCTGACGACGCTATTTCGGCCGTCGAACACCACCTGAGCCTGACGATCGCTCGCTCGGCAGTAGCCGCGGATAGCCTTCTCGCCCTGCTCGCTGCGGCCAAGGCAGCGCCGTTCGCCAATCTTGCGCAACGTAACCCGGCCATACTCGCCTCGGGTGCCGCAGAGCGCTTGCGTGAGCAGGCGCGCCGGCTCGACGCGTTGAGGGCGATCCACGAGGAAATTTCGGCGGTCTTCCGCGACTCCGCGTTGGCGACGCACGTCGACGACTTGGAGGAGTGGGCGGCGGCACTGTTGCAGAATAACTTGTTTGCTAGGTTCAGACGAAGGTGGAGAGCCGCCACTCACGGCGCGAACGCTGTGCTGCGCCCGGCGAGCCTGAACGACAAGCCTGCGACCAAGGCCCGCCACCTCGAAAGACTTCGGCAATATCTGATCGATCAGAAGGCCGTGCAGGCGAACGATTTGGTCGAGACCATGGTTGGCCCCGGGTTCAGCCAGCTCACAGCGTCGCTAGCCGACCATATCCGCCTCGCGGATTGGGCGGAGACGGTCCGGCGGACCGTGCCCGCGAGCATCGCAGGCCCGCTTCTTAGCGCGTCATCCGACGCTATGGCCAGCCTGGCGGCCCTAGACGACGAAGCGACGGTCGGCAGCCTCGAATGGGTCCGACATCTCAAGGCCGACGGCGTTGAGGCGTCGTCATTCTGGCGGCTGGGCGTCTTCGCCATCGCGACGCCGGCCATCGCCGCCGTCGCGCAGGACGCAGTGATCGACGCGGATTGGACCGACCTCATCCGGGTCGTGGAAGCCTGCTCAATGGCGGCCGTTGAGGCTCTGAAAGCGGAGGAAGTGTTCGTCGCCGCTACAGAGCTAGACGAAGGACTTTGGTTCGGCGAAGGCGGCAAACCCCACTTGGAGGGGATCAGCAGCCAGGCCCGGCTCGCGGCTTCGCACCCTCACCTCCTCGCCAGTTGGTTGGATTTCGATCGCGCCTTCAAGGTCTCGGACACACAGTTCGAGGCTCCGCTCGCCACTGCGAGCGCCGACGGAACAATCGCGCCGGACACGATGGGCGTCGCACTCGACTTTCTCGTGTTCGACAACATCGCCAGGGAAGCGTTCGCAAAGCATCCGGCCCTCCTGAGCACGTCCGGCAAGTCGCTCGATGCCCTTAGGTCCGAATATGCCGCCATCGATGCGGAGGTCATGGAGCTCCGACGGGCGCACATCGCGTCGACCCTGCTTACCAAGAGGGTTCCTGAGGGCCGTTCGTCGGGCCGCAAGGCAGACCTGACCGAGATGACGCTGGTCCGGGCGGAACTATCCAAGCAGAAGCGGCACATCCCTATCCGCCAGCTGATCAATCGCTCAGGTAAGGCGATCCAGGCGTTGAAGCCTTGCTTCATGATGGGGCCGCTCTCGGTGGCCCAGTACATCGCGCCCGGCGCACTTAAGTTCGACCTGGTTATCATGGACGAGGCGTCTCAAATGCGGCCAGAGGACGCGATCGGCGCGCTGGCCCGTGGCGGCCAGGCGGTCGTCGTCGGCGATACCAAGCAGCTGCCGCCTACTTCGTTCTTCGACCGCATCGCCGATGGCGCGGCGGACGACGACGAGGAAGTGACGCTCGCCGAGGAGGCGAAGAGCATCCTGGAGCTTTCGGAAGCGATCTTCACGCCGCGGATGCTCCGTTGGCACTACCGTTCGCGCCACGAGAGCTTGATCGCGTTCTCCAATAAGCAGTTCTACAAGAACGACCTCATCGTCTTCCCCTCCCCTTCAGGCCAAGGCGGCCGCTTTGGAATCGGCTGGAACTTCCTGCATGAGGGCGCGACCACCTCGGGCGTCAATCCGATGGAGGCGCGCGCGGTGGCCCAAGCGGCGGCTTTGGCGCTGCTCAACGATCGTCGCCGGACAGTCGGTGTGGTCGCTATGAACATTAAGCAGGCACAGCGGATCTCTGACGAGTTGGCCGCGCTGGCGAAGAACGACCCGGTCCTGGCCGGAGTGGTTAGCGAGGCGGAGAACAGCACCCGCGGGGAGCCGTTTTTCGTGAAGAACCTCGAGAACGTCCAAGGGGATGAGCGCGATGTCATCATCATCTCAATGACATACGGCCCGCCCATCCCCGGGGCGCGCGTACCGCAGAACTTCGGCCCCATCACGCTCGAGACCGGCTGGCGGCGCCTCAACGTGCTCTTCACGCGTGCGAAGGAGCGGATGGAGATCTTCACATCTATGCGGGCAAGCGACATCGTCCCCAAGGAGGGCGGCGACCGTGGCTCTCGCTCGCTAAAGCTATTCCTGGACTATGCTGAAACCGGCCGTCTCGGAGAGGAAGCGAAGCTCAGCGACCGCGACCCCGACAACGACTTCGAAGACGCGGTGATCGAAGGACTTCAGGAGCTGAATTTCGAATGCGTGCCGCAGGTCGGGGTCGCCAACTTCTTCCTCGATATCGGCATCCGCAATCCGAACTTGCCGAACGAGTTCATCGCCGCGGTCGAGTGCGATGGCGCGAGCTACCATTCGTCGCATTCGGCCCGCGACCGCGATCGCTTGCGCCAGGAGATCCTGGAGAACCTTGGCTGGAAAATCATCCGTATATGGTCGACGGACTGGTTCCGAGATCCTGCGGGCGAGCTTGAGCGCGTCGCCTCCGAACTGATGCGCCTAATCGCGGCCAATGCAGAACGCATAAAGCCGCAGGTCCAACCGACCCTCGCGGTCGCGGCGGCGCCGAGTCCGAAGGACGGCGCGCTCGACCTGCCGCCGCCGTACGCTGCGAAGCCCGCGTCGCGCATCGTCAACGGACTCTCTCAAGATCAAGCGCGCGCCGAGCTCATCGACCTACGGGAGAACACTATCAGGGCGGCGTTCCCGGAGGCGGACCCGGCACGGGGCCTCCTGCGCAAGTCGATGCTCGACGAGCTCCTTAGGAAGCGTCCGAAGGACCCGAACGAGTTCCTCGTCAAGATTCCGGTTGAACTGCGCCAAAGCACCGACGCCGAGCAGCTAAAGAAGTTCGGGGAGGCCGTGTTCGAGATTCTTGAGCGCACCGCGTGACGCTAGCGGCAGTTCCTTGATATCCAAGATCGGCTGCGTCTCAATGGGCAACAGCCGGGTTATCTCGCTCTATCTGCTGATCCGCGGACAGGCGCCAACCCGGGTGTGCCGACTGATGTGGCGGACCCTGGCGTCCCAGCGTCAAAGGCAGATAGGAATGGCCAGGACGGCCAGCCATGCAACCCGCGGCTAATCTCCCGCGTGACCACTGCCGAGGGCTTCAGCGCGGCCCTCTGAGCCGCGCACGCTTTACCCGGCCGCCTTCAGGTCCACGACCGTGATGACACCCTCGTCGAACTGCTTCAAGCCCCAGCGCCGCGCGGCGTCGTGAAGTTTATGGCGGCATCGGTCCGAGCAGAAGCGCTGCTGCGATCCGCGTTGCCGCTCCTTGGGAACGACCGCTTTGCCGCACCATGGACAGGCTGCGGGCGGCGTCATGGCAGAGCCTCACAGAAGGCGACGCCGATCGACCGTCGATCAGTCAGTGCTGGAGGGCGCCAACGCAGTGATCGCGACCGTGCGCGTGACGCCGTGACTGCGCGTGACAACGTGACCGCCCTAAAGGGCGGGTCACAACGCGTCACGCTCCGCCGTGTCCGCTCGTCACGATCTGTCACGGCCGGTCACGCTCTTGGTCACGTTCGGTCACGCTCGGGGCTGGGTCCCAAAGGAAGCCGCTCTCAAGCCTCAGCATTCCGGCGTCCTGGGTCGCCTTCAGCCCCCGCGACCATGCTTGACGCCTATTCGTCTGCCACTTCTCCCGGGCCTCGGGCTCTTCCGGTTCTGGGTGCGGATAAAGGCCCTCGGCCAATGCTTGGTCTTGGAGAGCGGCCAGAGTCACGGCCCTTGTCCCTGGCCGGACGCCCGACACGGTCATGCCGACGTCGAGCAGTCGCCTATATGCCGCGTAGACGATCTGGCCCCCAGGCGTGAGGCGTTGTTTAGGAACAGACTCCGGCGGGTCCCCCTCTACGACCACCGGCGCCGTGGTTGGGTTGGCATCGTCAGCGGCCCCGACGGCGACCGACTGGAGCGCGAAGCGGATCATCAGGGTTTCCGGGCCGTCGTTCGGCTCCTTCGAGCCGAGGGTCATGATCCTGGCCTCGCCCTCCTTCTTGATCAGGAAGGATGCGTCGATATAGGCGCCGAGGTCTCCGCTGCCCTTCATACGTTCAGGCGCTGAGTGGGGGACGTGGTCGATAAGGGTGACGTGCGGCTCGCCCAGGCCATGCTGGATGTGCCTGATGTTGGTCAACAGGCCCATGATGTCCGCGTCTGAGTTCGGGTCGCCGCCTGCCATCACGCGCGTCTTGGTGTCAATGATGACCCAGCCCACGGGACTGCCGCACTTCTCGGCCAGCTCAAGGCCGTGGCGGATCACTTCGTCAGCGTGCTCGCTGCTCGTGAACAGGTCGAAGGCGCCCCCGTCCAGCACGCCGAGCGGAATGTCGTCCAGGTCATGGTGCTTGCGCCAAGCCGCAAAGCGACGCTTCACCAAGCCTGCGCGCTCGGCGGCGATGTAGAGGACAGCGCCCTTTTGAACCGAACGGCCGAACCAGGGCTTGCCAGCCGCCACGTGCGCAGCAGCGGCGCCGGCTAGCGCCGACTTCGCGCTGCCGGGATAGCCGTACCAGCAGGACGTCTCGCCGGCGCCCAGCATGTCCTCAATCAACCATTCCTTTTGGTGATCAAGGGCGATGTCGCTGAACAGCGTGAGACGAAACGGCGATGTGCGCGCCGGCTTCGCGCCCGCGGCCGTCGACCCGATCGCGCTGCCCTGAGTGTCATAGGGCATCGGCGCGCTCGTTCAGCGCCGCCAGCTCGTTCCTGAGCGCCTTGATCACAGCGTCGCGCTCGGCGATCTCGCACTTCAGCGCGGCGTTGTCGGCTAGGGTGGCCAGCTGGTCGGCCTCGCGGCCGATGCGGTCGCGCTCGAACCAACCCACCGCGACCACGGCGGCGTCGACCCAGTCGGGCCGAAGGGTCGAGCCATGCAACTCGTTCAGTGCATTGCGCAGGTCGGCGCCGGTCAGACCGCACGTCAACGTTTCGGCGAGCTCGGCGGCATCGGACCTCACGGCCGCGGCACCCGACCATTGGCGAGGTGGTGGAGATCGTTAGCGCGGCCTGAGAGTTGAGCGACGGCTGGCTTGGTGCGATCTAGGTGCGGTTGCCCACCCAAAACCTGCGCGCCCCGTCCTGCCCAGCCAGCGGCGACGGGGCGTTTGATTTTGCCCATAACATCACCCGCCCTGACCCGCCGGCGCGGATTTGCCCAGGAAAGCCTCCAGATCCGCGCGCAGGACCATGGGCCGGCCAGCGATCCGGGTGACGACCAGCCCCTCGCGCCTGATCCAGTTGTGGACTGTTCTGATCGATACGGGGCCGATCGTGTCAGCGATCTCCGATAAAGTGTACGCTTCGCGAATCTGCGTCACGACCTGCTCTCCTTTGCAGCAACGACCTGCATCGGAGCTACCGCCGGCGGATCGATCACAGATACCGGGAAGAACTGGTTGGCTAGTTATTCCCGCCCGGATGAGCTTTTGCCGGTTCCTCGAATGGCGGGACGAACTTCAGCGCCTTCTCCAGTTCGCGTTCCTTGCTTTTGTCGCCAGCTCGCCCCGGCGATAAGGGCGCCAGCCTCGTGATGTCGGCGTGTGTCAGCGACCGGCCCGCCAGACGCTGCTGTCTTGCCAGGAATTCGATGCGGCGCTTCCGCAGAGCGTCGGTCCCCTTGGGCCGATTTGGCGCTTTCGCGCTGCCGGGCTCACGGAGTGCGGCGACCAGCAGAATGAAATCGTCGCTTTCAACGTCCAAGCTTTTCACAAGCTCGGCGATACGCCGATCGTCAGGGTGAGCGGACTGCTCAAAGGCATGAAGTTTGATCCAAGCGCGCGTTAGATCGTGACGTCGATTGTAGGTAAAGCCGGGATGTTCGCTCACCCACCTCGGAACCTTTGTGTTCCGAAGACGGCTCACAGCCCACTGCCAATCATCACCACGTTCCCGCCGTTCTCCGCGGTGTCTTTGCCGGCCGGGACGGTCGTGCAGTGCGCCGCCCAGTCTTCCATCAGACGCCTGCGTCGCTCGAACATGTCGCCGCGGCGATAGGCGGCTTCAGCCTTGTTACCGATGACGTGCGCAAGCGCCATTTCGACCATTTCGTTCGGGTAGGCGGTCGCCTCGGCCGCCCAATCCCTGAACGAGCTTCGGAAGCCGTGCACGGTAAGGTCCGCCCGGCCCAACTTCCGCAAGGCCATCGCCATCGCCATGTTCGACAGCGTCGAACCCTTCTTTGCGCCCGGAAAGACGTGCCCATCTTCCGACGCCTTGAGGGGCTTGAGTCTCGTTAGCACCGCAATCGCTGCTGAAGACAGGGCGACACGGTGCTGACGGTGAGCCTTCATCCGGCCGGCGGGGACCACCCAGACGTGAGCATCGAGGTCAATCTCGTTCCATTTCGCACCTATGACCTCGCCGGTACGCGCGGCTGTCAAGATAGTGAACCGGAGCGCCTCGGCGCTCGCGCTGTCGCGCGCAGCCAGCTGCTGCCAAAACTCATTCATCTGATCAAACGGCAGCGCGGCGTGATGCACCACCGCCCTGACCTTCGAACGGGCCGGAAGGAGCGCTTGCAGGTGGCCGCGCCACCGCGCCGGGTTGTCACTCGCGCGCATCTTGCGGGCCGCCGCCCAGTCAAGAACCTGTTCGATGCGGGCGCGGACGCGGGACGCTGTCTCAGGCTTGGTGGTCCAGATCGGTTCAAGGATTTGCAGCACCTGGTCGGTGTCGACGTCCTGGACTGGCAGGTTGCCGATCACGCCGTATACGTAGTCCCGCATAGACGCCTTGAACTGGTCGGAGTGCTTTCGGCTGCGCCAGCCGGCCCTCTTGGCTTCGAAGTAGCGTTCGGCGGCCTCTTTGAAGGTCGAGCGGCTTGCGGCAGACGATGTGCTCGAACCGAGTGCTCGCCGCCTCTCGATCGGGTCAACGCCATTGCGCACGAGGCGCCGGCAAATGGAGGCCCGGCCACGCGCTTCGGCTAGCGAAACTTCGCCCAGCGACCCCAGGCCCATCTCGCGCTGGCGGAGACCCCAACGGTAACGAAAGAGCCACGACCGACCACCACTCGTTACCTGAAGCCACAGATTGCCACCATCGCCATGCATGCCCAGCCCGCGAGTCTGGGCACCCTTAGCTGTGAGCTTTCCGCCGCCGATCAGCTCGCCGAGTACCTCAATCGGGATGACCTCGCCGAGGAAACAGAAGTCCTTCGACTTGGTGCGCGCAAGCTGCTGCCTGAGCCGGGTATTCTCGGCCGCGAGCGACCCGAGATCGTCAACGCCTGGCAGCTCGATTGTCATCTTCGTCAACTCTCAGCCCCACACGTGTACCCACATCTTCTTGCTTCATGTGGGTGCGCGGATGTGCACAGTTCAACAGGGCATTGCAAATAACTCTTGGCAGAACAACGAGAAATCGTTCAGGCTTTTGCGCGGGCTTACCGGTCCGTGCGCGACGTTTCGGCGGTCTCTCTCACCGCCACGGACCCCCACCGCTTTGCTCCGGACGGCCATGCGGCGTCTAACCCACGGTCTTACCGAGGGTATCTGGCCCAGATCTCATTTCTAAAGGCGGACAGCCACCTATTTGAGGGCGGCTTGGGGCGCGGCTGTGGCCGGTGTCTCCGGCGGTCCGCCTTCCAGTTGAGTTTCCCTGCTAACAGGGAATTTTACAGAGATTCCCGTCCAAAACAGGGTAATTATCGGCGATGCAGCGCCGGCGCGACGGAGATAATCTAGGCGTTTCAGAGACTTACGCTACCTCAAGTCCAGTTTCCTGTTTTTCGCGATAACAGGGAACATCATGGCGCATAACAGGGAGTGTATTCGGCTCAAACAGGGATGGCCCCGCCCGAAACAGGCGCGTCCGCCTGAGCTTAGAGATCCAGCGTCTGGTCGCGCCAAAGCAGCGTGGGCGGCTTATTAATGAGCCGTTCAAGCGTTAGCCCGGGCGGCTGGCGGCCTTCGAGAATGGCGGCTTGCAGCTGGGGTGCGAGGAACGCCAGCCTGACCAGCTTTCGATCGTACGGGTTCGCGGGCGCAACCCGGAGAGCTGGCATGCCGTCGGCATCCCGGCCTACAAGGCGATGGGCTGCGCGCAACGCCTTGATCAGCGTCATGTCTCGTCTTCCACCTTCGTTTCGGCCGCCGTCGGCGGCGAAGATCCAGACTCGACCGCCGCGAGTACGCATTCTGATCGGCAGCGTCAGTCGCACGCGGCTCGGCGTCGATGCGTCGACCGCGGCCTCTTCCCCCGGCGCAAGACGTGATCGGAGCTCGGCGAGCATCGCGATCGGCAGCTGGATCTGCAGACTGTTGGGGTGAATTTCGACTCTCAAAACCGAGGTCATTGGCCGCAATTCAGATGGCGACAATCGAGCGACCGCGTCCGATAGCAGAGCTTCCAGCGCCGGAGCCGGCACGCGCCGAATGGCGGCCTCATCATCTTCGAGCTTCTGCCCCTGCTGCAGTGGCGCGGAGACGTAGTAACGATAGACTTGCCCGCGAGCCCCGTGCCCAAACGACGGACTCATAGGATAGCCGGAGGCGTCGAAGATGCGCCCCTTCAATGGAGCCTCGGCCACGCGATTAGGGCGTTGCTGATGTCGCCGAGCGCCCGCCGTCAGCCCCTCCTGCACCGCGTCGAACAACGCCTCATCGATGATCGCTGTATGGGCGCCGGGGTGCACGCGATCACGATGAACGATCATACCCCGGTAGACGCGATTACGCAGAAGATGGAACAGCGCCCCTCGACTGAAATGGCCGCCGCCCCGTGGGCGTCCTTTTTGCGTGGTCAGCGCCTTGGATCGAATCTGCCGCGCCTCCAGCCAATGCTCCACGGCATGCACGGACCCCAGGTCCAAATAGGTCTCGAAGATCAGACGAACGGTCGTCGCCTCGCTTTCATTGACCACGAGGGCTCGGGTGGCCGAGTCCGTCGGCAGGTCGTATCCCAGCGGGGGCAGTCCCCCCATCCACATGCCCTTGGCTTTCGAGGCCGCGATCTTGTCGCGGATTCGCTCACCGGTGACCTCGCGCTCGAATTGGGCGAAGGAGAGCAGGACGTTCAAGGTGAGCCGGCCCATGCTTGTCGTGGTGTTGAAAGCCTGGGTGACCGAGACGAAGCTCACCTTTTTCTGGTCGAAGACCTCGACCATGCGGGAGAAATCGGTCAGCGAGCGGGTCAGCCGATCGATCTTGTACACCACCACGACATCAACCTTGCCGGCGGCGATGTCGTCTAGCAGGCGACGCAACGCCGGCCGCTCCATCGAGCCCCCCGAGAATCCGCCGTCATCGTACAGCGTCGCGATCGCTCGCCAGCCCTCGCTGGCCTGGCTTTTCACGTAGGCCTCGCAGGCTTCACGCTGAGCGTCGAGGCTGTTGAAGGCTTGATCCAGACCTTCCTCGGAGCTCTTGCGCGTGTAGAGCGCGCAGCGGAGCTTGTTGACTGGCGCGGTCACGCCGCCTTGTCCCGAAGGCCGAAGAACCGCGGCCCGTTCCACTTGACGCCTGCGATGGCCGTCGCAGCAGCAGTTAGGCTGGGATAGACGGCTTGGTTCCAACGGAAGCCGCCGTCGACCACCTCAACCTCGACGATGCCACCTCGCCACTCGCGCCGGATTTGCGCGCCGATGCCGAGGTCGAGCCCCTCAGTCTGCGGCCGTCCCTTGCGATTCAGCTGTCGTCTGATCTTGGGGTCAAGGCCCCCCAGCGCCTCGGCCTGGATGCGCCAGGATAGTAGCAAGCGCAAAAGTTCAGCCGACCGGAGCGAGGGCGCACCGCCAAAACGACTTGCCCAGGCGGCTCGTAGGCCTTCGAGGTCCAGGCCCTCCAGGGCCTGGACCTCCGCTTCCATTGACGCGACGCTCATAGATCAGCGGGCGCGACGCTGTAGATCCGCACAGCGTCGGTTTTTCGCGAGACTATGGCCAAACCGCGCCTTTTAAGCGCGCCCGCAAGCGCGCCCCGCACGGAGTGGGCCTGCCAGGATGTCACGGCCATCAGATCGGCCAGGCTGGCGCCTCCCTCGCGCGTCACCAGCGCGGCCAGTTGGTCCAGTTTGCTGAGCGCCGGTTCAACAACCCGTGCTGTAGCTGCGGTCTTCGTTGACTTGGTCACATCGTCCTCCGTCTGGCTAAGGGCCCGCGATCCGCGGCCCTACCGAGACAAGCCCGGGACAACCGGGCTGGACTGCGTCACTAACGCTCTGCGCCGCACCAAAGTCCACTGGACAAGCGGGCGTTTATAGATTCCTAGACAAGAATGATGCCGCCGACCGGGCGACATGGAGGGGCGAATGAACGCCAAACCAGAGACCATTTCTGCTCTGCTTGAAGTTGAATATCGCAAAATGGGCAGTCTGCGGCCACATGCGGGTAATGCGCGCTCGCATACCAAGCGGCAGATCGACCAGATCGCAGCCTCGATCAAGGCGTTCGGGTTCACCAACCCCATTTTGGTCGATCCGGACGGGGTCGTGATCGCTGGCCATGGCCGGCTGTTGGCGGCCGGGGCCCTCGAACTCGATCAAGTGCCGACCATCGTTCTACCGCACCTGACCGACGCTCAGGTGCGCGCCCTTCGCTTGGCCGACAACAAGATCGCCCTAAACGCCAGCTGGGATCTCGAGCTGCTGAAAACCGAGCTCGCGGATCTATGCCTGGACGTGGAGTTCGACCTTTCGCTGACCGGTTTTGCGGTTGGCGAAATCGACGTCTTGCTGGCCGAAGGCGATGATCCCGAGGACGAGGTCATTCCCGCGGTCCCCGCCGATCCCCGCACCCGCCTCGGCGATATCTGGATTCTCGGCGACCATCGCGTCGGATGCGGCGACGGGCGTGACCTCGAGTTCCTCCGAGCGGTTGTCGGTGACGACCAGCCAGTCGACGCGGCCTTCCTGGATCCGCCGTATAATGTCCGCATCAACGGTCACGCCAACGCCAAGGGTCGCCACCGCGAATTTGCGATGGCGTCCGGCGAGATGACCGAAGCCGGGTTCGAGGTCTTCCTCAAAGAGAGCCTGGGGGCGTGTGCGGCCGTCTCGCGGTCTGGGGCTGTGCACTTTGTTTGCATGGACTGGCGGCACATGGCCGAGCTCGAACGCGTTGGCCGAACGACCTACGGAACCCAACTCAATCTTTGCTTTTGGAATAAGTCCAACGCCGGAATGGGCTCATTATACAGGTCCAAGCACGAGCTTGTATTTGTGTTCCGCGTTGGTGATGCGGCCCACCTGAACGCCGTTGAACTAGGACGCCATGGCCGCAACCGCACCAACGTCTGGGACTACGCGTCGGTAAATTCCATGAAAGGCAATCGTCGGGAAGATCTTGCACTACACCCGACGGTGAAGCCGACCGGCATGGTGGCTGACGCCATAAAGGACGTGACCAAACGCGGGGACCTGGTGCTCGACACCTTCCTAGGTTCCGGTACGACGCTGATCGCCGCGGAACGCACGGGCCGGCGATTTCGCGGCCTCGACATCGATCCGGCCTATGTCGATGTTGCGATTGAGCGCTGGTCGGCTGCTACAGGCCTCGAGCCCCGACTGGCGGACGAGCATCGGGCATGAGCAAGAAGCCAACGAAAGGCGGTTACTACGAGGTCGGCTTCCGCAAGCCCCCGCTGGCCACTCGCTTCGCCAAAGGCAAGAGCGGGTGGCCGCAAGGTCGCCCAAGGAGCAAGCCCGGGGCGCAAGAATCAGTCTTCGACGTGATCTTCGAAAAGAGGCTGGTCATCCCGCATGGCGGCCAGACGCGCGAGGTGACGGTTGATGAAGGGCTCCAGCACGCGCTGCTGAAGGATGCGTTCGCGGGAAACAAGCTCGCCACGCGCGAGGTGATGAAAATGATCACGCGCCGGGAGCGCGCGAGGGCGGCCGCCGCGCCGCCCCCGCCTGCGCCAACGCTCCAGCTTAGTCCCGACCCGGACAACGCCAACGAGGCCCTAGTGCTCCTCGGCATCGCTGAAGCTTCCGAGGAGCATGGGCGCCCCCATTTGAAACTCCTGCCTTGGGCGGTGCAGGCGGCGTTGAACAGGCGAGGTGGCGCCAACATCAGCCCAGAGAAGCTCAGCCATGTGCGCAATCGCATGGTTGATCCGGACTCCGTGAAATGGCCGAAGGCTCGAGGCTGATGAACGGGCGCCGCAAGCCCTCCGCCGACGGTTACGAAATCGGCTATGGCGTGGCGCCGAAGGCGAGCCGGTTTGAGAAGGGGCGCAGCGGCAATCCGCGCGGGCGGCCCAAGGGCAAGCGCCAGCTCCCATACGAATCTGTTTTGGGTCAATGGGTCACGATCCGAGAGGTCGGCAACGAACGCAGAGTCACCGCGGAACAGGCTTTTCTACTCAAGCTCGCACAAAACGGTCTGACCGGAGATTCCTCGGCTGCCCTTACGAGCCTAAGAGCCCTAGAGGCGGCTCACGCAAGACGAGGAGATGCGGAGGAGGAAACCCTGACCTCGATCGTGGTTCATTTCGTGGCCGTGGAGAATGTAAATGAGCAGCTTCGGCCGCTGCGGATGGCCGTCAAACTGGACCCCTTTCGGCAGACCGCCAGAATGGGGGTTGAGCCGTGGCTAGTTGAGGCGGCGCTCGCCCGTCTCGGCCGCCGGCTTTCACCCACCGAACAGGCCATTGTGCGCAAGGCGACGAGAACGCCACGCAAGGTGAACTGGCCGGATTGGTGGGAGGTCAGAGAATAGGTTTCGGAGGCACGGTCAAAGCAAATGGTTGGTCCCGTCGTCACGTCCTGTTAGGGCGAAACGGCTCATACACGTGAGGCTCGGCCGGCGCGTATCCCCTTGTGTTTCCTGAATGAACGATAGCTGCTGCCCGAAACCAAGGCCGGCAGCCGAGAAAGCATTGATCGACTGGTTTGCTTTGACAGTGCCCTCCGCAGCACGAACCGCTCCAACCGCCCAAGGCCCTTCCTCAAGTCCGCCACCGCCGTCTCCCGCGCCTTCGGATTACCAGCCACCATGTCGTGGAAAAACTGCACCAGTGGCGTTAGCAGCCCGCCATCGGCCAGGCGCAGCATTAGGGCCACGCGCGCCCGGCCCTCAGGGTCGGCGGGCCGGGCGACTGCTTGGGAAACTTATCGTCGAGATAGGCGAGGATCACCGCCGACTCGGGCAGCGGCGAGCCATCGTCCAGCACCAGGCAGGGGATGGTGCCCGTGCCCGAGATCATCCGATATTCGTCTGATCGGAGCCCGCCCGGCGGAGCCGTCATCGTGATCTCCAGCCCCTTCGCATAGATCGCCGCCCGCACAGGCGCGCACCAGGGGGAGGAGTCTTCGGTGTAGAGGATCATGGTGCCAGGAGCGCCGGTCGGTGATTTGTGACGGGCTTTCCTGTCATCGATCACGCTTGGAGCAAATGAAGCGACCGCCCGGCTGGCCATTGCGGAGGTGGAGGCTGATCTGGCTCGGCTCTCCGGCGTCAGTGAGGCGCTCACCAAGGCTGCGGGCCGCGGCCTCGGCATGCAAGAGGCTCCCGAAGAACTGTGCATTGTCCAAGGTCGCTTCCCCCACCGTCCAACCGTCTCCGAAGGGCGCAACACGGATATGTCGCACCGTCTCGTCCTTGCCTGTCTTCCACATGTCGCACCCAGTTTGTTCGCGATTGTGCCGCCAGTCGCGGCGGCGTTCCGCCGGCTCCTTTTGGGGCCGGCGGAAGCCGAAGACCTAGTTGATGACCAGGTCGTTCTCGACGGAGGTGGTTCCACGCGAGTTCCACGCCGTCTCGGCCGCTACGTACCTGGCGTGGGGCGAATGGACGACCCCGCTCAGCTTTACTCTGCCGGAGTTGGCGGTGACCGAGATCGAGTCAGGGCGCGTGTACCAGGAGCGCTTCAGAGCCAGCTTTATGTTGGCGCTGATATCGTCCGTGTTGACCCGCGGCTTGAGGGTCACGTTGTTGGCCACGCCTACGACACCATGGAGATGCTGGACCTCTAATTTGGCGGCATCTTGCTGGTAATGCCATTCGACTTCGCCGGTTAGGGTGACAAAGCCCTTCTCGACCTTCACCTTCACCGCGTTGCGCGGGATCATCACGTTCCAGGCCAGACGATCGAGCACGGTGGCCGCAATCTCGTCGTCGCTCTTCCTGTTATCGGATGGTAGATGGACCTCAATCTCCTCGGCCACGCCGTTGACGCCCTGCACCCTCCGAGCCGCCCGCTCGGCGGCGTATTTGCTCATATAGTTTTCTACGTGGCCGGAGAGTGTCACGACCCCATTCTTCGCCGTGACACCGATGTGGGCCGAAGTCACGCTCGGCTCCCACTTAAGTTCCGCAAGTACATCCGTTTGCAATTGGCTGTCATTAAACATCGAAATCTCCACAAATACCGAAAGGGGATCGCCGAGGCATCAGCCGGGCACAATTCCCAAGGGAGCGGTTAAGCTTGAAAGCTAACCTCATCGACCTATTGGCTTGCCGGTGTACACTAGCAACGCGCTCACCGCCGGTTTGATCCTTTAGCAATCCAATAATACTTTAAAAAACTGAGCTTATATGGCCACGTTTTTTCACGTTACGGCGCTCGCTCGGGTGACGCCGGGCGCCATCCTCCCCCAAGAGCCCTGTAGAGGGCTACCAGGTCAGTCGAAACGGCGGCGGAGCCATCCGCCAGAGCAACCTCGTTCTGCTGCAGGGTGCGGTCGGCGTCGAGCACTTCGATGAAGTCGCCGAGGCCGCCGGCATAGCGTTGCCGGTCTAGGTCGACCGCATCGCGGTCGCGTGCGACGGTTTCCTCGAGCGACATGCGCCGGCTCTGATCGGCAGCGTAGGCTGTCAGCGCGTTGTCCACGTCGTTCAGGGCGGTTAGTACGGTGCGCCGATAATCCAACGCCGCCTCCTTGACGCGGACGTCCTGGAGCCGGACGGTAGCGCGTCGCTGACCGGCGTCGAAGATCGGCAGTTCGATGGATGGCCCAGCGGTCACGAAGCGGCTGGCCCAATTGGTCAGGCGGGCCAGGGTCTGGGCCTGCAGGCCGCCCTCGGCGGCAAGGGTCACCCGTGGAAATAGGTCAGCAACGGCGACGCCGACCCTGGCGGTGGCCGCGTGCAGCCGGTCCTCAGCCTCGCGAATGTCCGGGCGGCGGCGAACAAGGTCCGACGGCAGGCCGATCGGGACCTGCGGCGGGAGAGGCGGGACTGGTTGGGCCGCGGCCAGCTCGGCCATAAGCGCGCCGGGTTCGCGCGACATGAGCTTGCTGAGCTGATTGACGTCAACGGCGATCTGATGGTCCAGCAGGGGTAGTTCGGCGTCGGCGCTCGAGGCGTCGGCGGCGGCCCTGACCAGGTCGATGTCGGTGCTCAATCCCGCTCGGCGGCGCTGAGCGGCCAGGTCGAGCAGGTCCTTTTCGGTCGCGATAGTCTCCAGCGCGATCCGCCGTTTTACCTGGGCGCCGCACAGGTCGATATAGGCGCGGCCGACATCGCCTAGCATCGAGACCAGCACGGCGCGGCTGTCCTCAACCGAAGCGGCGGTATCGGCGTTCGCCGCCTCCACCGAGCGGCGAACCCGGCCGAACAGGTCGATTTCCCATGAAGCGTCGAAGCCGAGCTGGTATTGTTGATAGGGATTGGGAAAGCTGATGCCAATTTTGCCGGCATTATTGAACAGGGCTCCGCTGGGCGTGGACTCGCTCAGCCGGGTGATCTGATCGGAGGCGTTCACCGACATGCTCGGCCATGCAGCCGCTCCCGCGACATCTCCCTGGGCGCGCGCCTCGGCGATGCGCAGCACCGCCTCCTTTGCGTCCAGATTCGCGGCCGCGGCGCGGTCGACCAGCGAGGTGAGCTCCGGGTCGTCGAAGCTGGTCCACCAGGCGACGATGTCCGCCGGCGCGGTGGTGACTCGGCTGATCTGACCGTTGGGCGGCGTCGCGGCGCGGTCAGCGCGGGCGATCTTCGGATGGACCGCGACATAGCCCGCCGTGTTTTTTTGGCGGGTTCCTGTTGTGATCGCCTGGCCTGCTGTCGCGGCTAGGTAGATTCCGAGGCTGCCGCAGAGTCACCGTCGTCGGCCAATATCAAGGACCGTCGCTCTAAAAGGCCGGACGGCAACAGGGGCGGATCGGAGTTGACCCGATGGCATTGCTTGAAACGTGGGTTGTCCACGAGAACATTATGGCGATCGCGCGCAAACTCTCCGACCCAGCCCTCGCCGGGGACCGCACAGAACTGTTGCGGCAACTGAGCGAGCAGCGCGCGAAGCTGTCTCCGATTCCGCCACGAGGCCCGCTATTCAAAACGTAGCGGTCGCGAGGCGCCAGCTCGCCAATTGAAAGCGTCGCTCACTGACCGCGTTGCCAGCGATGCTTTTGATCGAGATCATGGCAGGGGGTTTCATCTTAAGACCACTGCCGGACGCGGCCAACTGCCGGACGTGCCGGCCACGGGCTAGGCAAAATGAAATTCAACAGCGCCAGAGAATTTGTTGCCGGTGGCGTGCAAGCCTGCAGCCAAGACGACCAGGGTTCGTCGGAAGCACTGTCACCCGGCGCAAAACAGCTCCATCGCCATCGCTCCGAAAGCCAAACGCCCGGCCGGGAACGCAGGTCCCCGGAAGACACCCAGGCGGACATTTGATCCGGTATTACCACGCGGCGGCCCCGAAGCCGCTCACGGCGATCATGTCTAACAGCGGCGGCGGAAAGGTGCGCCGCCACTGGGCGACATCGCGAAAATCCTTGGAATTCTACGCGAATCCATCCGCGGCTCTCGGCCGACGGCGAAAAGCGGTCGCCTCAAAAAGGCGCGTCCGGACGATAGGTCGGTCGAGTTCTGTGGACGTAGCGGACCTCCAACTCCCGATCCATACTCGCTCTATCCGCGGCAACGTTTTTGATGCGTTGAACCATGGCCTGGGTGTCCACCTGGACAAGCTCCGGCTCGCCGGGGCCCTTCGCAAGATCGATCATCGAAATTACCATCGGTGTCGCCCGCATGACGGCTGATGAAGCTTCCCGAGGCGAGAACATGTCTCTCGAAGGCCATGTCCGAGGCCTTGAAATTATAGGGCGGCCCGGCTTCGTCGCGGTCAGCCCGATGATTGCGAATATCTTGCCACCAACCTTGAACACCCGCGAGTCGCCCCATTGAACGGAAAGGGTGGCGGCCGGCAGCGCCATGCAGGCGACCTCGAGGGCCTTTGGGGTCATGTCCGCTTCCGTTCCTCAATCAGGTCGCCGCCAGTCCAGGTCCAGGCGCAGCAAATGACGAGCGCGCGCAGGCTTGTCGCCAGCCTCGCCACACTATATTGCCGCGCAAGCAGGTGAGGTGGCCGAGCGGTCGAAGGCGCACGCTTGGAAAGCGTGTATAGGTTTACCCCTATCGAGGGTTCGAATCACTCGCTCACCCCGCACCGCATGGAGTAATCAACCCAAGCCTTCTTCATTAGTTCGTCCACGTCCTTGCGCGTAAAGCGGCCTCGATCAGGTGACTGCGGCGATCGATTTCGACCAACCAGGACATGACGCGCTGCGCGTGTCGCCAGCGGCCGATAGAGCAGTTTTACATAGTCCATCGCGCACCATCCGGCCGCACGATCCGCGGCAGTGGCGGAAGTCGCCGCCCCTTCGACCCATTAGGGCCCTGCTAAAGCTTCAGCGACCGCAGGCGCAGCGCGTTGACAATGACCGACACGGAGCTGAGCGACATCGCCAGGGCGGCGACGATTGGGCTGAGGAGGATGCCGAAGGCCGGGTAGAGCACGCCGGCCGCGATCGGGATGCCGATGGCGTTATAGGCGAACGCAAACACCAGATTTTGCCGGATATTGTTCATGGTGGCTCGGCTCAGGACGATGGCCCGTGCGATGCCCGCCAGGTCGCCTTTCACCAGGGTGATCCCGGCGCTCTGAATCGCCACTTCGGTCCCCGTTCCCATGGCGACGCCAATGGCGGCCGCGGCCAGGGCGGGGGCGTCGTTCACACCGTCGCCGGCCATGGCGACGATGCGACCCTCGGCAGTCAACTTCTTGACGATGCGGTGCTTGTCCTGCGGCAGGACGTCGGCTTCGACTTCCGTGATGCCAAGCTTTCGGGCCACCGCCTCGGCCGTCGTCTTGTTGTCGCCGGTAAGCATCACGATGCGGATGCCGTCCCTGCGGAGGCTATCGAGGGCTGCCTGCGTCGTTGCCTTGACCGGGTCGGCAATGGCGATAACGCCGCCGGCCTTGCCATCGACAGCGAGGAACAGGGCGGTCGCCCCGTCGCCGCGAAGCTCGTCGGCTTTTTGTTCAAGATCACCAAGCGCGACCCCGAGGTCCGCCATCAGCTTCGCATTGCCCAGCGCCACCGAGCGGTCGCCGACTTTGCCGGTGACGCCCTTGCCCGTGACGGAGGCGAATTCCGTCGCCTCCTGAATCGATGCATCGCGATCCCGCGCGGCGGTGACGATGGCGGCGGCAAGCGGGTGTTCGCTGGATCGCTCAAGACTGGCCGCCAGTGGCAGGATCTCCGCCTCTGACATGCCCGCCGCGGGAACGACGGCGGTCACTTTGGGCTTGCCCTCCGTCAGCGTGCCGGTCTTGTCCACGACCAGGGTATCCACCTTCTCCATCCGCTCCAGCGCTTCGGCTGACTTGATCAGCACGCCTGCGCCAGCGCCCTTGCCGACGCCAACGCCGATCGACATCGGGGTGGCCAGGCCAAGCGCACAGGGGCAAGCGATAATGAGCACCGAGACCGCTGCGATCATCGCATAGGACAGCGCGGGCGCTGGACCCCAGATCGCCCAGGCGATGAATGTGATGACCGCCGCGGCCAGAACGACCGGGACGAAGTAGCCGGACACAGTGTCGGCCATTCGTTGGATGGGCGCGCGGCTGCGCTGGGCCTCGGATACCATGGTAACGATGCGGGCCAGCATGGTGTCCGCTCCGACTTTGTCGGCGCGCATGACCAGAGCGCCAGTGCCATTGACGGTGCCTCCGATCAGCTTGTCGCCCATCTGCTTGGCGGTCGGCATCGATTCGCCAGTGACCATGGACTCATCCACGGCGCCCTTGCCCTCGAGCACTTCGCCATCGACCGGGACACCGTCGCCGGGCCGTACGCGAAGACGATCGCCGACCTGAACCAGCTCAAGTGGTACTTCTTCATCCGCGCCCCCCGCCGTGATCCGATGCGCGATCTTCGGAGCCAGTTTGAGCAGGGCGCGGATCGCGCCGCCGGTCTGCTCGCGGGCGCGCAATTCCAGCACCTGGCCCAGCAAGACGAGAACGGTGATCACCGCGGCGGCTTCGAAATAGACGGCGACCGTGCCGCCCATTGCGTGGAACCCGGCTGGAAACAGTCCCGGCGCTAGGGTGGCGACGACGCTGTAGGTGTAGGCGGCCCCGGTGCCCAGCGCGATCAGGCTGAACATGTTCAGGCTTCGATTTAGGATCGAAGCCCAGGCGCGCTCGAAGAAAGGCCACCCGGCCCAAAGGACGACTGGCGTGGATAGCGCGAATTGGATCCAGGTGGAGATCACGGGCGGCACGAGCTTATCCAGGCCCAGGCCGGGGATGTGGCCGCCCATCTCGAGGAGGAACACCGGCGCGGCGAGCCCGAGGCCGATCCAGAACCTGCGGCTCATATCCGCGAGTTCGGGGTTTGGGCCGCTATCGGCAGTGATGGTCAGCGGCTCCAGCGCCATCCCGCAGATGGGACAGGGTCCTGGCGCGTTACGCCGGATCTGCGGATGCATCGGACAGGTGTAGATCGTGCCGGCTGGCTCGGCTGAGGCGGGCTTAGGCTTCAGATATTTGTCGGGATCGGCTTCAAATTTGGACTGGCAACCCGCCGAACAGAAATGAAAGCGGTCGCCCGCATGCTCAGCGTGGTGGGTTGTCTTGGCCGGGTCTACCTTCATCTCGCAGACGGGGTCCACGGCGCTCGCGGCGGCATTCGCCGCGGGGGCGTCGGCGAGGGCGTGCTCTTGCATGGGGGCTCCAGAAAGGCCAAGAATCAGATATACCCCTAAGAGGTATTTCCTGGACACCCTACATGGGCATTACCTAAGGCCGGCGGGAGGTGTTTGGTTGCACCAAGAGAACAAGCCGAAGCTGCTGAACCGGCTGCGGCGCGTCGAGGGCCAGGTGCGCGGCGTCGCCCGCATGATCGAGGAGGATCGTTATTGCATTGACGTGCTGACGCAGCTCCGCGCCATCCGCGCGGCCTTAACTCGAGTCGAAACCGAGATGCTCAAAGCGCACTTGGACCACTGCATCGAGTCAACGATTGTCAGCGGCGATCAGGTTGAGCAACGCAAGAAGGCGAGCGAACTGATCGAACTCTTGGACCGCACCGCGCGCTAAGAGCCGGTCTCGAAGTCATGACACTGCTCAAGAAAACAAGGCTATCCCGACAGCGGCTTCCGAAAGGACCAATGTGATCGCCGTACCCCGTCAATCGTCGCGGCAGCGCTTGTGCTACCCTTGGGATGGGCAACCCTGGGGTCCGCATCCCGGTGGCAGGGCCGCTGCAGTCAAGGTGCGGATCGACCAGTCGGGAAACGATTTGGCGCGACGCTGAACAGCGGCCATCCTGCAAGCTCATTGTCGACGGCGTCGCGAGCGCGCTCAGATTCGTGGCGGCGGTTCGGGTCGCTCTGGTGGCCGCTGCTGATCCTAAGAGTCCCGGCGAACTCATCCGCGGCGGGTCCGTCGGTGACCCGGTCACCTCAAAATGGGGCGTCCGCACGATAGGTCGGCCCAGTTCTGTGGACGTAGCGGACCTCCACCTCCTGATCCTTGCTCGCGCTATCCGCAGCAACGTTTTTGATGCGGTGAACCATGGCCTGGGTGTCCACCTGGACAAGCTCCGGCTCGCCGGGCCCCTTCGCAAGATCGATCATTGAAATTACCACCGGTGTCGCCCGCATGACGGCTGATGAAGCTTCCCGAGGCGAGAAAATGTCCTGTCCAGGATAGCGTCGCCGAATGAGGGTGCTGAGGTGCCGAATTTCGGCCGCATCGAAAACCTCGGCCGCTCGGGCGCCCATCGACAGGCCCTGCAGGCGATTTGCCGCCTCGTGGCCAAGCGCGATCGAGACCCTCGGTTCAAGCTTGATGTTTGCGAACTTCTGACTGATCCGCGCGACCGCGAAATACAGCGTTAGGTCGTCATGTACGTAGCCGACAAGGGTGGCCTGCGGCCAGCCGTCCGGCCGCACGGTCGCGATGCTCATCACCCGGTTCTCCCCGAGCAGTTCCAGGACTTTGGCCTTGAGATCAACCTTGGTCGAGGGTGCGTTATTTAGCATTGGATGGGCCTTCGTTCACAGAGTGCGAGAATGACTTGGGTTTGCGGATCGCGGTGATCCAGGGGCCCAGGGCCGCTCGCCGACCGCGTGCGGCGGCCCGGCGCATTTGCCCGAATTTGGGTTCAAGCTGCTCCCGGGCTGGAGCCGCCGTCTTTTCGTTTCCGGCAGCCGTGAAATCGAGCACAACGCGTCACGGCATGTCGCCATGGCCCAGCCGTTCAAAGATGTTGTTGATCGCCAAAAGGGGGTGCAGTTCGATGTCGGCCCTAACCTTGCCATCGGCGGCGAACTCCAGGCATTCGGCCAAGTCCTTCCGGGTGCCGACGAAGGAGCCGCGAACGGTGATGCAGTCTCTGATAGGTTATGGTGCACTGCTTTCCGGGAAGGGGCACCACGGCCCGGTCAGGTCGCCGATCGTGTTGCGGGAGGCGTCAGGCATCGATGATGACCTTCAGCGCCTTTGTCTTGGACGCGTTTCCGAAGGTCTCGTAGGCATCCAAAATGTTGGCCAGCTTGAAGTGATGGGTGATCAGGAGTTTCGGGTTGATCTTCCCGGCCTTGAGGACCTTGAGCAGCATCGGCGTGCTGGCGGTGTCTACCAGCCTTGTGGTGATGCTGATGTTGCGGTCCCACAAGCGCTCCAGGTGCAGCGCCACCGGCAAGCCATGGACGCCGATGTTGGCGATCACGCCGCCCGGCGCGATGATCTGCTCGCAAAGTTGGAAGGTCGCCGGCACGCCCACCGCCTCGATCGCGGTGTCGACGCCGCGGTTGGCGGTCAGGTTCATCAGCGCCTCGACCGCCTTGCCGTCGGCGCTGTTGATGATGTTGGTTGCGCCGAAACGCTTGGCCACTTCGAGCCTGTTGTCGTCGAGGTCGATCATGATGATCTCGCCCGGCGAAAAGAACTGGGCGGTCAGCAGTGCGGCAAGGCCGATCGGCCCCGAACCGACGATCGCCACGGTGGCGCCCGGCTGGACTTGGCCATTGAGAACACCGCACTCGAAACCTGTCGGCAGGATATCGCTCAGCATCACCAGGGCCTCTTCATCAGCGCCCTTGGGAATCGGATAGAGGCTGGTATCGGCATGCGGCGTGCGCACGAACTCCGCCTGGGTCCCGTCGATGGTGTTGCCGAGAATCCAGCCGCCTGTCGTGCAGTGGGAGAACATTCCCTTGCGGCAGTATTCGCACTTGCCGCAGGCGCTGACGCAGGAGATCAGCACCCGGTCTCCCGCCTTGAACGCCGTCACCGCGGGCCCGACGCTATCGATCACGCCGACCCCTTCATGGCCGAGAATCCGTCCGGGCTCACAGCTCGGCAGATCGCCCTTGAGAATGTGCAAGTCGGTGCCGCAGATGGTTGTCTTGACGATCTTAACGATGGCGTCGGTCGGGTCGATGACCACGGGCTTGGCGTGGTCTTCAAACGCCTTCTTGCCAGGGCCGTGATAGACGAAGGCCTTCATCGTCGGCGGATGACCCTGTTCGCCAGCCTCGCTGTGACCCGTGTGAACTTTCGGCGCGGCCGTCGCGGGGGCCAAAGTTGTCTGCGTCTCTGTCATCTAAAATCTCGCTCGCATAGCCTTCCTTGGACCCATCGCGAGGCGCGGAAGCTACGATCCCAAACTAGTCCGCTGAGGGTGCCCCGGGCAGCGTCGGAAACTACGCAGATAGGTCAACAGCCGAGTCGTCGGTGGTTGCTTCGGGCAGTGGGGTTACGTGTCGTGCTTACGGTTGGAAACCCTCCGAAAGGACGAGCGATCAGAGCGGGCGACCAAGTCGGCGCCCTTAATCTGGCGACTTGGCGGCCGGGCAAATTCATGACCTACGCATCCGGCTTCGCGTCGAAGCCTGGCAAGGTCGCGTATTCCGCGTCTCTCCCAGCCGGACGGTGTTGGCGACAGAACGCATGCTGACCGCCTTCCCAATCCAATCGTTGGGAAACGCCCCGGCCATGGTGGCCTTCTCCCGGTTTCCGGCTGCGCTGGCGACGGCGGCGGAGGTGTACGCAAACCTTGAGGCGGCCGTGCGCGCCGAGGGGGCGGCAAAGCGAGGGGCCATTTTCGCCGAGTTCGACAAACAAATGGCCCGCCTGGACGAGCGGGCCAAGGTGCAGTTGAAGGATCTAAGCGTCGCTCTGCAGTTAGATTTAGATGAACATACGAAGTGTGCTGCGGACATGATGGCCTCAAGGCTGTCCTTGGCCGCAGACACCTTAGCAAGTCCTCACGGAGCCGGTGCGGCGTCCATCGCCATATGAATTGCGCGAGCTAGGTCGGTGTCGTTGAATGGCTTTTGGATGACGACCGCGTCCGGAAAACGGAGCTTGACTCGACTTATGTCGCCGCTGGCGAAAATGAAGCGCACCGCACGATGCGCAAGGATCAGCGCGACTGCCGCTGCGCCATCACCTGGGCTCAGGGCGGCGTCGACGATCATCAGGTCCGGTTGGTGGCGCTCGGCCGCCGCGACGGCGCCGGCCTCTGTGGTCTCGATGGCGCAAACCTCGTGACCCATCTGCTCAAGCGTCATGCCGAGAAACATGCCGATCATGCTGTCGTCTTCGACCAGCAGGATGCGCAACGCCCTCATTGTTCCGGCTGTCCCCGCGGCCGACGACGTCACCAAACATCCGGGTAAATCCGGCCGGCGACCGCAATCATGCCGCGCGAGGACGATTAGCCCAAATAGGTTCCGAGTGAAGATTCGGAAATCACCTAGACCCTGTCCACCTGATATCGGCGGCATTTTCTAGAGTACGATTTGCCTTTGCGGTCGTGCGTTGAATCAAACCAGGCCGCCATCTGGGTAGTGCCTCAGCCTGAAATCGGGGGCCGTTGACGGGCGTGGCGCTAAGGTTGGCAGGGGCTTATGATGCGGATATGGCCACCTACACACTGAGGCTTTACACCAAGCAAACCGGAACGTCGGTGCAGGTCGGCGATGGCGCTCTCGATTTCGACGTCGGCGACGACGCCGCGGCCATTCGATACGCGCAAACCAGCCTTGCCGAAGCGATCCGCGAACACAGTCATGTCCTCCTGTTCCAAGGTGATCGCGTAGTGTGGGAAAAGGACGGCGATGCCTAAAGGCCCAACAGACTGAAGCGCCAAGGCGACGTAATCGGCGCGGCTAGCGCGTCGGCCAAGTCGTAACCCCGCGTCACGAAATCGATGGGTCCAGATTTTGGGGATCTTCAAATTGAGACCACCTAAGTTTGTTCGGGTTCTACTAGGGCTGTGGTAATGAAGACCGCCGCCGCGGCTCCACACTGAGCTGACTGGGCGTGGGACTCATGATGTCCAAAAAAAGCTCGCCGACCTCCGATGGTAGTCCGGAGACGGGTGCGCCATCAGCGCAGCCCGCGCCGAGCGCTCGCGTGTCCGATGGGGCCGGCTTTCCTGTCGTCGGCATTGGCGCTTCCGCGGGGGGGCTTGAAGCCGCCAAGGCGTTGGTCGAGGCCGTGCCTGCCGGATGCGGCATTGCCTTCGTCCTGGTCCAGCACCTCGACCCCAGCCACGAGAGTATGATGGTGGAACTGCTCGCGGGCCACACGTCGCTGACCGTGCGCCAGGCGGCAGACGGCATGCTGATCGAACCAGACAACCTCTACATCATCCCCCCAGGAACCTACCTTTCGGTGGACGAGGGCGCTCTTCTGGTATCACCGCCGACCGCGCGTCACGGCGCCCGACTGCCGTTCGACTTCCTGCTCAACTCGATGGCTGAACAACTAGGACGTCGCGCCATTGCTGTTGTGCTGTCGGGCACCGGCGGCGACGGGGCGGCAGGCCTGAAAGCCGTGAAACAAAGCGGTGGGCTAGTTATTGTTCAGGAGCCAGCCGAGGCGGGTTATGATGGCATGCCCCGCAGCGCCATTGCCACTGGGCTCGTCGATCTCGTAGTACCCGCTGCCCAGATCGCCGCGGCGATCACGCGACATTCGCAAGGCCGCGGTCTAATTCAACCGCTCAGCGATCCGCTTCCGGAAGGTGCAGCCCGATCGGCGCTCACCCGGATCATCGACCTGCTGCTCACCAAGACAGCGCATGATTTTCGTCTCTACAAGCGCGGCACGCTTCAGCGCCGTATCGAGCGGCGCATGGCCATGGCAGCCATCAAGATCGAGGATCTCGAAGGCTATCTAGAATTCCTGGGGTCCGACGCCGGCGAGTTGAAGCTTCTGGCCAAAGATCTGCTGATCAACGTGACCAGCTTCTTCCGCGATCCGAAGGTCTTTGACCTTATCGAGAGCGAGATCATTCCCGACTTGGTTAGCGCGGCGGCGCCTGACCAGACGCTCAGGGTGTGGGTCACGGGCTGCAGCACAGGCGAAGAGGCGTATTCGCTGACCATGCTGCTGCTTGAACGGATGACGGCGTCGAAGGCCAGGACCAAGCTGCAGGTGTTCGCTTCGGACATCGACGCCGAAGCCGTCGCTACGGCACGCGAGGGCCTCTACCCCCAGGAGATCGAGGCCGATGTCTCGCCGGCGCGGCTCGCCGAGTTCTTCACCAAAGAGGAAACGGGCTATCGGATCTCGACGCAGCTTCGCGCCTGTGTCGTTTTCACCGTTCAGGACGTGCTGTCCGATCCGCCGTTTTCGAGGATCGATCTGGTGTCCTGTCGCAACCTGTTGATCTATTTACGGCCGGAAGCGCAGGCGAAGGCCATCGGCCTGTTCCATTTCGCCCTTCGCCCCGGCGGCGTTCTGCTGCTGGGCAGTTCGGAGACGATTGCCGACATCGAGGGCCGCTTTGAAGTCGTTTCAAAGCCGGCGCGGCTCTACCGTCAGATCGGCCTCTCCCGACCCGGAGACCTGCATTTTCCAGCGGTTTCGGGCGACGCGCGAAACCCGGCCCGGCGCGTCGCTGAACAAGCCAGTACGCGCTCGGCGAGGCACGCCGTTCTGTGTCAGCGCCTTTTGCTGGACAAGTATGCGCCGGCCGCGGTGCTGATCGACCATAAACACACCTGTCTCTTCTCCGTCGGTCCGATCAGCCGATATCTCGAGCTGGCCGTTGGCTTTCCCAATCATGACCTGTTGTCTGTCGCGCGTCCGGAAGTTCGCCCAAAACTGCGCGCCGCCCTGCAACGGGCGGTTGTGGAAAAAGCCAGGATTGTGATCTCGGGCGGGGAAATGGCTCGCGATGCCGGCGTTGCGCCGTTCAACATCGCGGTAGAGCCCATCATGAGCGACGGCGAAGACCTCCTGCTGGTCTGCTTCATCAAAGTGCCGCAGCCCGAGACGCGTCGGCAGCGCCATCGCCTGACGACGGCCGGCGAGGGGTCAAGGGTCCGGGAGCTCGAACAGGAACTGGAGGACACCCAACAGGAGCTTCGGAACGCGATACACGAGTTGGAAGCGTCGAACGAGGAGCAGAAGGCGGTCAATGAGGAAGCGCTTTCCGTCAACGAGGAATTTCAGGCCACCAATGAGGAATTGGTCGCTTCCAAGGAAGAATTGCAGTCGCTGAATGAGGAACTGACGGCGCTGAACGCTCAGATCCAGGAAACCTTGGAACGCCAGCGCACCACCTCAAACGACCTGCAGAACGTGCTCTACAGTACAGACGTGGCCACGCTCTTCCTGGACACCGCCATGAACATCCGCTTCTTTACCCCCGCGACCAAGTCGATCTTCAGCGTCATCCCGGGGGATATCGGTCGCCCCCTTGAGGACCTCAGTGCGCTGGCCTCAGACGCCAATCTGCTGACGGACGCGCGCACCGTCCTGCAGACCCTCGCGCCGATCGAATATGAAATCGAAGGGCGCAACGGGGCCTGGTTTATGAGGCGTATCCTGCCCTACCGCACCCAGGGAAAGGGCGCTGAGGGGGTGGTGATCACCTATGTCGATGTGACGGACCGCCGTCACGCCAGTGAAGCGGTCGACGCCGCCAAGAAGCAGGCCGACCTCGCCAACGCCGCCAAATCCCGATTCCTCGCGGCGGCGAGCCACGATCTGCGCCAGCCCCTGCAGACCTCGGTTTTGATCCAAGGACTCTTGGCAAAGATTGTGGAAGGCAAGAAGCCGCAAGCGCTCGTCGAAAGGCTGGCCGACACCTTGGGCTCGATGTCGGAAATGCTGAATGCCCTGCTCGACATCAATCAGATTGACGCGGGCACGGTCGCCGTGAGGGCAGCCGATTTCCCGATCAACGAACTGCTTGGGCGGCTACAGAGCGAATTCTCCTATCATGCGCAGGCGCAGGATCTGGTCCTTCGGGTCGTGCCGTGCAGCCTGTCGGTGCACACCGACCCGCGTCTGCTGGAGCAGATGATCCGCAATCTGGTATCTAACGCGCTCAAATATACCCGGCGCGGACGGGTGTTGCTGGGATGCAGGCGGCGGGCGGGCGTTCTGAGCGTGGAGGTCTGGGACACAGGCATCGGCATCCCAGCCGAAGACCTTCATTCCATTTTTGAGGAATACCACCAGCTCGATAACCCGGCGCGGGAACGAAGTCGGGGATTGGGGCTCGGCCTCTCGATCGTCCAGCAGTTGGGAAAGCTGTTGGACCATCCGGTGCATGTGCGTTCAAAACCAGGGCGCGGATCGGCGTTCGCCGTTGAAATTCCATTGGCCGCCGATCGCGCAACGCACCCGGCAGAGCTGAGCGGAATGCAGCAGAGCAGCGCTGCAGAACCCGTCGCCTTGCGGACCGGATCGATCCTGGTGATTGAGGACGATCCGGACGTGCGCGAGTTGCTCGAACTGGTCCTTGAGCGCGAAGGCCACGGTGTGACGACCGCCGTCGACGGCGCCTCAGCGCTCGACCTTGTCGTGCGGGGATCCGTACGTCCGGACATCATCCTGGCCGATTATAACCTTCCCAACGGCATGACCGGCGTGAAGGCAGCGGCCAAACTCCAGGTGCAGCTCGGCGTCGAGGCGCCCGTCATCATCCTGACCGGCGATATCTCGACCCGGGCCCTGAAGGCGATCACAGACGAGGGTTGCACGCAGCTCAACAAGCCCGTTCAGATTCACGAGCTGAACCAGGCGATCCAACGCCTTCTGCCGTCGGTGAAGGCCGCATCCACCCCGAACAAACTTGGCGGCGATGCTGTGCGCGATCACAGCGATGGGCCGGTGATCTTCATCGTGGACGACGACCATCAGATCCGCGCCGCCCTGCGTGATCTGTTGGAAGCGGACGGCAGGATCGTAGAGGACTTTGCTGACTGCGACGCCTTCCTCAGCGCCCTTCGTCACGGTCAGACGGGATGTTTGCTGCTGGACGCCTACCTTCCTGGCATGTCCGGAATGGAGCTTTTGAACCGGCTCCGCCAACTCGGTCATGCGCTGCCGACGGTGATGATCACTGGCAACAGCGACGTCGCCATGGCGGTAGACGCGATGAAGGCCGGCGCCTCCGATTTCATTGAAAAGCCCGTCCATGCCGCGGAGCTCCTGAGCAGCATCGATCGCGCGCTTGAGCAGGGTCATGATGGCAGCGAGCGCACTGCTCGCAGGGAAGACGCGGTAACGCGGCTTAGCTCCTTGACGCCACGACAGCTTGAGATCATGGCCATGGTCCTCGCTGGCCATCCAAGCAAGAACATCGCTGCTGATCTCCAGATCAGCCAGCGGACGGTCGAAAACCACCGCGCGTCGATCATGAAGAAGACGGGCTCGAAATCGCTGCCGGCCCTGGCGAGGCTGGCGCTGGCCGCAGCGTCCGGAGGTGCTCCAGCCTTGGCGGCCTAGCCGTTTGAGAGGGTGTTAGGCGGCGGTTGCTGATCTCCCGGCCTCGCCGTTGATCCTTGGGTTGGCAGGGTTGCACTGGGCGCAGGCGCGTGCGCGACATTTGCCGGCGCCCGCGATGGGTGGCTGCTGAGACCAGAAATTGCCAGGCCAATGAACGACATGGCCATGAAGAGCAGCATGACCACATTGGGATCAATGTGCGAGGACGCCGCCGACCCGCCGCCGGGCCGCGACACCCCGATTGCAGGCACGGCAGGACCAGGGAGGAGCGCGATCAAGCGCAAAGCGATGGCTCGAGCGTCCGGATGCGCCGGTGGAACGTCGGGCAGCCTGGCCAGCAGGGCGCCCAATCTCTGAGCTGCGGTCTCCCTCGGCAGCCGGGCCAACTCGGCCGCTTCCTGCCATGGGTCGAGATCCAGGCGCGCCATCGCTGAAACCACGCTCAGCGGCGCTTCACCTTCGTCAATCGAGGCGAATAGAAAGGCGTTGAACTGCGATCCAAGCGAGGAGGTTGCGGGGGAGTGAGTCATTTCAACCATTCGAACGCGCACCTTTGCCAGGCGAATGCAGAAGGCGGTCAATGACGGTGCAGCATGGGCGCACTGTCACCGCCAAGGTCAAGCATGCAGCATAGCGCTACCAGGTGGTCCGTGCTTAGCCTCGGAAATTACTCAGGACATGCCTCCCTAATCGGGCGGCTGACCGTCCGTCGTTGCGCCCAGCGATGGGGCTGTCCTGAGTAATTTCCGAGGCTACCGCGACCTCGACAATATGCGGCAGGGTTACAAATAGCGGCACGTGCGGTCGCAACGAGCAAAAACATCAACCAATCGCGCCGAATCTACAAACGGCGGGAAGGGTCGTGCGCGTGATTGCCGACGTGAATAGTGAAGGACCAAATAAATGTTCCCCCCGTCCGCCTTAGTCGGTGCCATTGCCTTCGTGTTCGTCGTCGTATGCTTGTCCGCGACCATACGGATACTGCGCCAATACGATCGGGCGGTGGTCTTTACCCTTGGCAAGTTTCAAGGCGTCAAAGGCCCCGGCCTGGTTCTCTTGATCCCGTTCATTCAGGAGATGGTGCGCGTCGACCTGCGTATCCAGGTTATCGAGATTCCGACACAGGACGTGATCTCGCATGACAACGTGTCCATGAAGGTCGACGCCGTGCTCTACTTCAAGGTCGTCGATCCGGAACGGGCCGTCATCGCGGTACAGGACTACCTGCCGGCTACCAACATGCTCGCGCAAACGACGCTACGCGCCGTCCTGGGCCAACACGAGCTCGATGAAATGCTCGCGGAGCGAAAGAAGCTGAGCGAGGATGTGCAGAGCATCCTCGACAGCCAGACCGAGACCTGGGGCATCAAGGTTAGCAATGTCGAGATCCGTACCGTCGAGCTGACTGAAAACATGGTCCGCGCGATCGCCAAGCAGGCTGAGGCCGAGCGTGATCGCCGGGCTAAGATCATCCACGCCGAAGCCGAGTTCCAGGCCTCGCAGACCCTGGTCAACGCCGCAACGATCCTGTCGAGCATCCCAGCCGCGATGCAATTGCGTTACCTGCAGACCCTGACGGAAATCGGCGCAGAGCAGAACTCCACCATCATCTTCCCAATGCCGATCGACATCATCAAGCCGTTCCTCGACCTGCGCGAGAGGGCCGGAAAGCCGGCCGGCGCGAACGGTGACGCGCGCATCTCCACGAAAAAAGACGTCCCGCTCAGCGCGTAGGTCCAAGACGGACGGCCAGTCTCTCACAACCCTGCAGTCAAGCCGGAGAAGTCTCATGATCAAGATAGAGGAAGTCGCACCGGGTGTGTTGAGGGTCGTGGCTCCAGTAACGCTGACCGCCGACGACTTCGCCGAACTGGTCCCGAAGGTCGAATCCATCATCAAGCAGGGCGGCAAGATCAGACTGCTTATCGATGCGTCCCACCTGCAAGGCTGGGAAAACATCGCTGCCTTGGAAAAACATGCCGCTTTCGTGAAAACCCATCAGCAGAAGGTTGAGCGCATTGCCGTCATCGCGGCTCACGAGTGGCAGCATTGGCTCGTTGGTGCGGTCAAAGTCTTCCTGCATCCTGAGGTCAAGGTGTTCGACAGGGCCGACGCCGACGAGGCGCTCCGTTGGATCGCAGAGTGACGGCGCGACCGCCGCCGTTGCGACCCGTCCATTCTTCAACCTGAAACAGCGGAGTGCGCGACAATGGATGAGGCCATCGTCGTGCTCAACGCCGGGTCCACCAGCCTGAAGTTCGCCGCGTACTCGGTGGATGCCTCCGCGTCTCCGCTACTGCTCCGCCGTGGCAAGATCGACAGCCTGCAGGGTGATCCGCATTTCGTCGTCAATGATGCGTCCGGCGAGCTCTTGGCCACACACGAATGGGGTGGGGGCCACGCGCTTGATCACAAGGCGGCACTGCAGTTCGTAATGAATTGGCTGGAGGCCAATCTCGCCGGCGCCAAAGTCGTCGCCGCCGGCCACCGCATCCTGCTCGGGGGAACCCGGTTCGAGGCGCCAGTGCTGATCGACGGGGACGTACTCGACTACCTCGACGGGCTGGCGGTAATGGAGCCATCGCACCAGCCGTTCAACGTCGGCGGAGCCCGGGCGTTCGCGAAGGTCTTCCCGAGCCTGCCGCAGGTCGCTTGTTTCGACAGCTCGTTCCACCGCACGATGCCGGCGGTCGCACAGACCTACGCATTGCCAAAGGATGTCCGCGATACGGGCGTGCGCCACTGGGGATACCACGGCATCTCCTTCGACTACATCAGCCGCCAGATTCCGAAGTACGTTCCGTCCGCGCGCCGGGTGATCGCGGCCCATCTCGGCGGCGGCTCCAGCCTCTGCGCCATGCTGGACGGCAAGAGCATGGACACGACCATGGGCTTCGCCGCCGGGTCCGGTCTGCCGATGGAGACGCGGTCGGGCGACGTGCCTCCGGGCGCGTTGTTCTATCTGTTGCGCAGCAAGCGGTTTGACGACGCCTCACTTGAGACGATGTTGTACGAGCGCTCGGGCCTGCTGGGCCTCTCTGGTCTAAGCGGCGATATGAAGGTGCTGCAGGACAGCGCCGATCCCCGGGCGGTCGCCGCGGTGGAGTCCTTCGTCTATGCGATGACCAAGTACGTGGGCGCTTACGCTACTGTACTCGGCGGACTGGATGCCCTGGTCTTCACTGCCGGCATCGGCGAGAACTCCACCACGGTGCGCGAGGCGTTGTGCCGCAAGCTCACCTGGCTCGGCGTCGATCTGGACGATGCCGCAAACGCCGCCGGCGGGCCCCGAATTTCGACCCAAGACAGCTGCGTCTCGGTCTGGGTCATCCCCACCAACGAAGAACTGATGATCGCCCAGCACACGCTGGCGCTCGTCCGCCCATAGAGGAGAAGCCCATGTTCAAGGTCATCGAGGGCCTGGCACCGGATGTGATGGCGATCGAAGCCGTCGGCAAGGTGACGCACGAAGACTATCGCGACATCCTTATCCCGAGGGCCGAAGCCATGATGGGCAAGGGCCCGATCAAGATGCTCTACATCCTCGGGAAGGATTTCAAGGGGTTCGAGCTTGAGGCGCTCGCGGACGACAGCTCGTTCGGGCTGAAGCATTGGCACGATTTCAGCGATATCGCCGTGGTGAGCGACCATGCTTGGCTGAACGCCACGGTCAATATGTTCAGACCATTCTTTCACGGGCAGGTTCGAGTGTTCAGCCTAGCCGAACTGTCCGCCGCGAAAATCTGGATCGCGAGCGCACTGTAAAGTCATGAGTAGCCGACATCCGCAGATAGTCAATCTGGGCGTAATCACCGCCGTTCGCGGCAGCGTGGTGGACAGCCGATTTGAGGATCATTTGCCAGCCATCTATTCGGTGCTGCGCACGGGAGTGGACAAGCAAGTCGTCATCGAGGTGCTGGCGCAGCAAGACGCTCATCAGGTGCGCGGAATTGCGCTGACACCTACGCAAGGTCTGGCTCGGGGAATGGTGGTCGAGGACACCGGGGCCTCGTTGAAGGCGCCGGTGGGCGAGGCTCTGCTCTCGAGGATGTTCGACGTGTTCGGCAACCCCATAGATCGCGGAGCCGCATTGTCCGGTGTCGAGTGGCGCTCGGTCCACCAAGTCCCGCCGTCGCTAACGCGGCGGTCCACCAAGTCGGAAGTCTTTGAGACCGGCATCAAGGTCATCGACGTCCTCGTGCCCCTGGAACGGGGGGGCAAGGCCGGGCTATTTGGCGGCGCGGGCGTCGGCAAGACCGTGCTGCTCACTGAAATGATTCACAACATGATCGGTCACCACGCGGGGGTCAGCATCTTCTGCGGCATCGGCGAGCGGTGTCGCGAGGGCCAGGAACTTTATGAGGCCATGAAGGATGCCGGCGTGCTTCCGAACATGGTGATGGTTTTCGGCCAGATGAACGAGCCGCCTGGCGCCCGCTTCCGCGTTGGCCATGCGGCACTGACCATGGCCGAGTATTTTCGCGACGACGAGCGGCGTGACGTGTTGCTGCTGGTGGACAACATCTTTCGCTTCATCCAGGCCGGCATGGAGGTTTCCGGCCTTATGGGCCAGATGCCGTCCCGGCTGGGCTATCAGCCCACCATGGGCACCGAGCTGTC
>JBEPUW010000025.1:0-60912 GCA_041691315.1 Caulobacteraceae bacterium
GCCACCCGCTGCTGCTGGCCGCCGGAAAGCTGCTGCGGCTTGTGGCGGGCGCGGTGGGCCATGCCGACCCGCTGCAGCGCCTCCTCCACCCGCTTGCGCCGCTGGCCGCCGGGGCCGCCGCGATAGAGCAGGCCGACCTCGACGTTCTCGGCGACGCTGAGGTCGTCGATCAGGTTGAAGCTTTGGAAGACGAAGCCGATGCGGTCGCGGCGCAGCGCCGTCAGTCGGGCTTCGGGCAGACGCGCCACGTCTTCGCCGACGAAGCCGTAGGCGCCGCTGGTCGGGCTATCCAGCAGGCCAAGCAGGTTCAGCAGGGTGGACTTGCCGCAGCCCGACGGGCCCATGATGGCGACGAACTCACCGGGCGCGATCTCCATCGAGACCTCGTTGAGCGCCCGGGTCTCGACCTCGGTGGTGCGGTAGGTCTTGCAGATCGTCTCAAGCTTCAACATCGACGCCTCCTTCAGGGTCTCAGATCCACGCGATCGACTTTTTCAAATCCGGTGTAGTCCGGTGATCACCCGCTCGCCGGGTTTCAGACCGGCCAACACCTCGACCTGGTCGGCGTTGCGGCGACCTATTCTGATGCGGCGGCGATCGGCGCGTCGGCCATTCGGCTCGACGACAAACACATAATCGCCGCCGCTCTTTTCCAGGAAGGCGCCCGCCGGCAGTAGGATGGCCGGCTGGTCGCCGCCCAACGACAGGCGTCCGTTGAAGGCCTGGCCGGGCAACAGATTCGGCGGCTGCGGGCCGGTGAAGGCCAGCTCGACCTCGAAGGTCGCGTCCTTAACCTCAGGATTCACCCGGATGACGCTGAGTGGATAGGTCCGCCCTTGCGCCTCCACGTCGCCGGTCTGCCCGACGCGGACCCGGTCGAGATAATATTCGTCGACCTGCGCCTTCAGGGTGAAGCCGGTATCGGGCACGATCTGGCCCAGCTGGTCGCCGCGGTTTTTGATCTGGCCAGCGTGCAGGTCCATGTCGGTCAGTCGCCCGGCCACCGGCGCGCGGACGGTCAGGTCGTCCAGCTTGGCGCGGGTGATGGCCAGGCTCTGCTGCAGGTTACCGAGCTCGGTGTGGATTTCCGGCAGTTGGCGCGTGCGCAGCGCATCCTGGCGGCGATCGGAGTCGAGCTGCAGCGGCTGCAGGCGGCGGTCGTAGTCCAGCTCGTCGTGGATCTGCTCGTGCACCTCGACCGGGATCGCGCCGCTGGCCGCCAGGTCGTCGCGGCGGGCGGCGGAACGGGTCAGGCGCACGATGTTGTAGGCGATGTCCTGCTCGGCCTTGGCGTTGGCCAGGCGAGTGTCTTCGAGCTGCTTCTCGTAGGTCTGCAACTGGGTGATCGATTCCACCAGCCGCCCAACCCGGTCCAGCACATCGAGCTCCAGTTCGGTGTTGCGGAAGCGGACCAGGGCTGAGCCGGCGGCCACCATGTCGCCGGCATGGGCCAGGACCGCCGCGACCTGGCCGCCCTCGAGCGTGTCGAGATAGACGGCGTCCTTCGGCGTCGCCTTGGCGCGCAGCAGGGCCGAGTCGTGAAAGACGCCGGCCTGGGCCCTATCGATGGTGACGCTGGCCGCGGGCACGCGCACGCTGGAGCGCAAGCCGTCGAGCCAGACCACCGCCAGGACGCCGGCGACCAGCAGCGCCGCGATGACGCCGCCCGCGACCATCACGCGACGGCTGCGCCACCACGTACGTTCGATGCGCTGATCCATCTCTTCGGACATCGACCCCTCCTTAGCCTCAGTATCGGCGAGATCGGCCGATTGAAAAAACGGTGTGATTTCATAAACCTAGGAGATATTGGCGGCATCGGTCGCGCCGGCGGTGTCCGTTCCGGACAGGTATGAGCCGCGACGAGCGCGGCTTTGCCGAACCGCCGGCGCGGCCCTAGACTTGCCGGATGGAGCCGCCCGCCCTGCTGGTCATCGACGACGACGCCGACGTCCTGAAGGCGGCGGCCGTTCTGCTGGCACCCGGCGCACGGGTCGAGACGGCGCAATCGCCGGACGCCCTCCTCGAGACGGTCGCGGCCGGCGGCTTCGACGCGGTGCTGCTGGACATGAACTTCGCGCCGGGCGAACGCAGCGGCGGCGTGGGGCTGGATTGGCTGGGCCGGTTCACCGAGGCGGACCCGGCGCTCGCGGTCGTCCTGATGACCACCTATGGCGGCGTCGCGCTGGCCGTCGAGGCGCTGAAGCGCGGCGCGATGGATTTCGTGCTCAAGCCCTGGCGCAACGAGGCGCTCAGCACCGCGATGAGCGCTGCCGTGGCGCAGACGCGGGCGCGGCGCGGCGGCGACCTCAACCTCGACGGACTGGAGCGACGGGCGATCGAGCGGGCGCTGCAACGGCACAAGGGCAACGTCTCGCAGGCGGCGACGGCGCTGGGCCTGACCCGTCCGGCGCTCTATCGGCGCATGGCCCGGTATGGCCTCTAGGGCGCTGGTCCTTCCCGCGGCCGGGCGGTTCGCCTTCGCCGTCTGGCTGCACGCGCTGATGATCGCCGCGCTGGCCTTTCTGGCCGTCGAAGCGGCGCTGCACGGGCTCTACGCCAATGCGGTGCTGGCCACGGGCGCGACGCTGCTGGCCGCGCTCAGCCTGGCGCGGCGGGCCGGGGTGGCGGACCGGGCCCTGGCTCTGTTCATCGACCAGTCGGCGGTGGAGAGCTTCGACGAGTGGGGCCCCTCGGCCCCCGGATTCGAGGCGGCCGAGGCGGCCATGCGGCGGGCGGCCGGCGCCCTTCGGACCACGCGCGCCGAGCGGTCGGCCAGGATCGACTACCTGCAGGCGTTGCTGGACAGCGTCGCCGCTGTGCTGCTGGCGGTCGAGGCCGACGGCGTGGCCATTCCGGCCAACCGCGCCGCCGTCCGGCTGATGGCGCAGCCCGCAGCCAGGCTGGCGGAGGTCGGCGCCATCGGCGGGCCGGCGGCGGCGCGGCTGCTGGCGCTCAGGCCTGGCGGTCGCGAGATCGTCGCCCTGGCGGACGGCCGGCAGATGCTGGCGACCGCCGTGCGCTTCGGCGCCCACGGCGCGCCCGCCGAGCGACTGGTCGCGCTGCAGGACGTCGCCGTGGAGCTGGACATCGTCGAGCTGAAGGCCTGGCAGGACCTGGCGCGGGTGCTGACCCACGAGATCATGAACTCGCTCACCCCGATCGCCTCGCTGGCCGAGAGCTTGAAGGCGGGACTGGGCGACGCAGAGCCCGCGCAAACAGCCGAGGCGATCGAGGTCATCGCGCGCCGCAGCCAGGGCCTGATGACCTTTGTCGAACGCTATCGCACCGCGACGGAGGCGCCCGAGCCCAGGCCGCAAGTCTTCCCGCTGAAGCGGCTGGTCGTGGGCGTCGAGGCGCTAATGGCGGCGGACCTGAAGGCGAGGGGCGTCACACTGGACATCAGCATCGCGCCGGACGACCTGACGGTCGCCGCGGACCCCGACCTGTTGGATCAGGCGGTGATCAACCTGGTCCGCAACGCCGCCGAGGCCTGCGCCGGGATCGCCGACGCCCGCGTGGAACTCGTCTGCCGCCAAGCCGACGACCAGGTGCTGATCAGCGTCGCCGACAATGGGGCCGGGCTCGCCGAGACGGCCAGGACCCAGCTCTTCGTGCCCTTCTTCACCACCAAGACCGGCGGTTCGGGCATCGGCCTCAGCGTCGCCCGGCAGATCGCGCTGGCCCACCACGGCCAGCTGACCGCAACCGAGCGCCAACCGCACGGCGCAATCTTCGTCCTCTCGCTGCCGGCGCGCTGAAGCCGGCTATTCCGCCGCGCCCTGGCCTTTCCAGGGCAACCCGGACGCCAAGGCGGATCTGGAGCGCCTGGGCGTCGCGCCCTAAGCGAGGGTTTCCTGAGGGCTAGAGCTGGTCGGCGATCTGGGCCCAATAGGCCAGTTCCGCTCGGGCGCCGGCTTGCGGATCGGCGATCTCGGCGGCGCCGGCCTTGGCCATGGCCACCGAGGCTATGAGCTTGAAGCTCGGATCCAGGCGGTAGGTGTAGGCGAGCTTGGTCTTGGAGACGTCGACAAAGGTGAACAACACCCCGCCGTCGCGAAGCCGGGCATAGGCGTGCAGGTCGCTGGTGTCTTTGTCGACGACGCCCAGCTGCTTGACCACCCGCTGAGACAGGCTGAGCCGGGCTTGAATGGCCGGCGGGACGAGCTGCTCGACGCCATCGTCGGCGAGCAGGTTGTCGAGCTTCTTCAGCTGCACGGCCGACAGCGACACCGGGGTGGGCGTGGCGGCGGCCGGATGCGGCCCGGGCGCAGCGCCATCGGCGACAAAGGCGGGCGCGCTGAAGGCCAGGCCGCCCAGGGCGGCGAGTAACGGCACGACCTTCATCGGTATACTTCGCTGACCCCCAACCTAACCCGCCCGTTCCAGATGGAAGACGGCGATGGCGCCGGCGCGCAGAATCGGCAGCGGCAGGCCGATGGTCTCGATCATCCGGCCGCTCGCCTCGACAACCGCGCCCGAGGTCAAGGCCGGCGCAACCTTCATGCCCTGGCCGGGCGGCCGCGGCGGGTTGAGCAGGCGCACGCGATAGAGGCCGTCCGGATCCAGGCCGACCAGCCGCAAGGGGTCTGGCGAGGCGTAGGTGGCGGTGTCCAACCGGGCGAAGCTGGCCAGGGCGCCGCTCGCGCCGACCACCATGGTCGCCACCGCGGCCGGATCGGCATAGGTCTGGCGCACGACTTGGCCATGGTGGATCAAGTCCCGGTGGGTCTTGTAGACCTCGATCCAGGCCCTGAGCGCGGCCAGTTCGGCTTCCGAGAAGGCGCGCACATCGGCCTCGATGCCGAAATGCCCGAACAGGGCGGTGAGCGCGCGCAGGTCCAGGCTGGTGCGGCGGCCGGTGGTGTGGTTCACCGCCGCCGCGACGTGGGTGCCCATCACCTCCGGCGGCAGGAAGATCGAAAATCCGCGCTGGATCTGCTGGCGCTCGATCGGATCGTTGCAGTCGGAGGTCCAGATCCGGTCGCTGCGGCGCAGGATCTCATAGTCGGCGCGCCCGCCGCCGGAGGCGCAGGACTCGATCTCGACCCCGGGATGGGCGGCGCGCAGGCGGTCGATCAGGGCATAGACCGCGCGCGTCTGGCGATGGCTGGCCGGCCGCCCGGCGCTGGCCGGATGGGTCAGGTCGCGGTTCATGTCCCATTTCAGGTAGCCGATGGCGTGGGCGCTCAGCAGCGTGTCGATCCGCTCGAACAGATGGTCGGAAACCTCAGGCCGGGTCAGGTCGAGCACATATTGGCCGCGGCCCAGCGGCTGGTCGCGGCCGGCGACGCCCAGGACCCAGTCCGGATGGGCGCGCAACAGGTCGGAGTCGGCATTGGCCATCTCCGGCTCGACCCAGAGGCCGAACTCGAGGCCCAAGGCCCGCGCATGATCGACCAATGGCCCCAGGCCGTCGGGATATTTGGCCGGATCAGCGGTCCAGTCGCCGAGACCCTTGGTGTCGTTGGGCCGGCCCTTGAACCAGCCGTCGTCGAGCACATAGCGCTCGGCCCCGACGGCCGCGGCCGCGTCGGCCAGCGCCTTCAGCTCCTCCAGATCGTGGCGAAAATAGACCGCCTCCCAGGTGTTGAAATTGACTGGCCGCGGCTTGGCCGTCAGCCGGCCGCCCAGGATGGCGTCACGCACGAAGGGGTGGAAGCGCGCCGAGAGTCCGTTCAGGCCGTGGGCCGAGCGTGCGGAGTAGAGCTTCGGGGTCTCGTAGGTCTCACCGGCGGCCAGGGTCATTTCACCTGGCCAGAACAGCTCGCCGGCCTGGACCTGCAGCCGGCCGTCACGCAGCCGCTCGACCAGCAGCCGGTGGTCGCCGCTCCAGGCGAAGTGGACGCCGAGCATCTCGCCGAGGTGTTCGCCGAAGCCCGGCTCGCCGAGCACCATGAAGGGCGGCGAATGGTGCGAGGTGCGGCCGGTGCGGTTCTCCTTGACCAGCAGGCCGGTAGCGATGTGCTGGCGGACAGTGTGGAACTCGCGCGACCAGCGCCCGTCGAAGACCAGGGCCTCGTCGTGCATCGCCGGCAGGGCGGCGGCGGCGATCCAGTCGAGATGCAGCGGCGTCGCGCTCAGGTTGGCGATCCGGCTGGACAAGGCAGCGACGCCGGTCTCGGCGTCCATCTCGACGGTCAGCACGACCTCGACGCCGGCCGCCTCGTCGGCCAGTCGGATCGTGACGCTGTCGGGGCTTTGCGTCGCCTCGACCAGGGCGAGCTGGGTGACGAAGCCGCCGTCGTCGCGATGGCATTCGAACGCCGGATGGCCTGTGAAGCCGCGGCCGGCTTCGGGAAAGAGGTCGAGCACCTCGCCGCCGTCCAGCATGCCGTGCGGCACGGCGCGCTCGGCCAGGGCGGCCAGCGCCGCGTGGTCCAGCGCCGCCGGTAAACGCTCGCCCCAATAGGCCAGGCGCGGTGGGCCGGCCCGGTTTTGCAGCAGCAAGGTGTCGCCGCCGCCGTCCAGTCTCAGAAAGTCGCTCATATCGCCCTCCCCTCGACCACCGCGCGCAATCGGGCCGCTGCATCCTCGGGCGTCAGGTCGCGCTGCGGCATGGCCAGCATCTCGAACCCGACCATGAACTTGCGGATGGTGGCCGAGCGCAACAGCGGCGGGTAAAAGTGCGCGTGCATCACGAAATGCGCGTCGGCGCCGGCCTTCGACGGCCGCTGGTGAAAGCCCATCGAATAGGGGCAGGCCGTGGCGAACAGGGCGTCATAGGCCCCGGTCAACCGTCCAAGCAGATCGGCCAGGGCGTCGCGTTCGCGGTCATCCAGCCGGTCGAGGCCGCTGATCGCGCGGCGCGGCACGACCAGGGTCTCGAACGGCCAGGTCGCCCAATAGGGCACGAGGCCGACGAAGGCTTGGTTTTCCACCACGATCCGCTCGCCCGCCTCAAGCTCGCGGCGCAGATAGGCGCTCAACAGCGGCTCGCCATGCGCCTCGAACCAAGCGCGCTGGCGGGCGTCTTCGCGGGCCAGTTCGTTCGGCAGGCTCGAGGTCGCCCAGATCTGGCCGTGCGGGTGCGGATTGCTCGCCCCCATCATCTCGCCGCGATTTTCGAAGATGGTCACCGCGCCGATGTCCGGCCGGGCGCTGAGCTCGACGAACTGCGCCGTCCAGGCATCGACGACGGTGCGGATGGCCGCGGTCAGCATGTGGGCCATGGTTTGGCTGTGATCCGGCGAATAGCAGACCACGCGGCAGGCGCCCGATTGCGGCTCCGAAACCAGCAGGAGGTCGCCGGACGGCGATGCATCGTCGCCCGGCGGCAACAGCGCCGGGAAGTCGTTGTCGAAGACGTAGACGCCCTCGTACGCCGGGTTCCTCTCGCCGCCGACGCGCGCATTGCCCGGGCAGAGATAGCATTCGAGGTCGTAGTAGGCGCCGGATCCGGCCGCGGTGTCGCCGACCGCGCCCTGCCAGGGCCGCACCAGCCGCTGCGGCGAGACCAGCACCCAGTCGCCGTTGAGCAGGTTGAGCCGCCGCTCCGGCCGCTTGCCGCTCATGCGACGATCTCGCCGGCGCCGGCGACCGCGCGGCAGACGAAGGCGTCCGGCGCCTTGCCGATCACCGCGGCATAGGCGCCCCTGATGGCCTCGCTGGCCGCCTCGCCCTTAGCGGCGTCGACCAGAGCGATAACGCAGCCGCCGAAGCCGCCGCCCATCATCCGCGCGCCGAACACGCCGGTCGTCGTTTGCGCGATCGCGGCCATCCGGTCGACCTCGGGGGTGCTGACCTGCATGTCGTCGCGCAGACTGGCGTGGGACCGGTTCATCAACTGGCCGAGCGCCGCAAGATCGCCGCGGCCCAGCGCCTCGCCGGCCCGCCGCACGCGGGCGTTCTCGCTCACCACGTGGCGGCAGCGCTTGGCCGGCCTCGGTGGCAGGCGCGACAGCGCCCCGGCGAGATCGGCCTCGGCGACCTCGCCCAGCATGGCGACGCCCAGCAGCCGCGCCGCCGTCTCGCAGTCCTCGCGGCGGGCGCGGTATTCGCCCTCGACGTGACTGTGGCGGACCATCGAATCCACGAGCAGGAAACTGGCGGTATCGGGCAGCCGCACGGGTTCGGCCGTCAACGTCGCGCAGTCCAGCAGCATGGCGCCGCCGGCTACGCCGTTGGCGGAGGTGAACTGGTCCATGATCCCGCAGGGCATGCCCACAAAATCGTTCTCCGCCCGCTGCGCCCAGCGGGCGACCTGCACCCCATCGGCCACACGACCGGCCAGGGCCAGCAGCGCGTGGGCGGTCGCGACCTCGATCGCCGCCGAGGAGCTGACCCCGGCGCCGATCGGCACGTCGCTTTCGATCCAGAGGTCGGCGCCCGGCACATCCACGCCATCGGCGATGAGCACCGCGGCGACCCCGGCGACATAGTCCATCCAGCTGCGCGTCGGCGCCAGCGCGTCGAGAGCGGCCTCCGCCTGGCCCGCAAAGGCGCCGGCGACCACGTTCAGCCGCCGCGACCCGTTCGGCGCCGCGGCGACCAGGCAGCGCCGGTCGATGGCCGCCGGCATGACCAGGCCGCCGCTGTAGTCGGTGTGTTCGCCGATGATGTTGATGCGTCCCGGCGCCTGGAAGAGCCGTGGGGTCCCGCCGAACCGGTCGCGAAACCGCTCCCGAACCGGCGTCGGCGAGACAGGCTCCCGCGACGGGGCGGCGAAGGTCGAAGCGGCGGTCTGCATGCGCATCGACCAAATACCCGCCCCTGCGCGGGAGACAAGCCATGCACTGTAGCTTGACGGTGGCGGCGGGCGCGAATTGATGGGGCGATGGAGATTTTCGGAACCCTGGCCGATGGGCGCAACGTCGAGCGGCATCGGCTGGAGAGCGCTGGCGGGCTCGCCGTCGACATCCTCAGCCTGGGCGGCGTCATGCAGCGGGTGTTCGCGCCCGATCGCGACGGGCGGCTGGCGGACGTGGCGCTGGGCTACGCCGACCTCGAAGCCTGCCTGGCCAATCCATTCTTTCTGGGCGCTCTGATCGGCCGCTGCGCCAACCGGATCGCCAATGGCCGCATGGCCATCGACGGGGTCACCTATCTGTTGTCGCGCAACCGCGGCCGGGAGACCCTGCACGGCGGCGCCGGCGGGTTTCACAAGGCGCTGTGGACCGTCGAGGCGGCGTCGAGCGACCGGCTTTGCCTCTCACTCGAAAGCCCCGACGGCGACCAGGGCTTTCCCGGCGCCTTGCGGGTCGAGGCGACCTACAGCCTGAGCCCGGAAAACGCGCTCCGCCTGGACTTCACCGCCACCACCAGCCGGCCCACCGTCGTCAACCTGACCAGCCACGCCTATTGGAACCTGGCCGGGGCGTGCGACGTGTTGGATCACACACTGGAAATCGCCGCCGACGCTTTCACGCCGATCGACGAGCGGACCCTGCCTACCGGCGAGATCCGCCCGGTCGCGGACACGCCGTTCGACTTTCGCATCGCGACCCGCCTGGGCGACCGCGTGGCGCAGACCGCCGATGCGCAGATCGCGCTGGCCGGCGGGCTCGACCACAACTTCGTCCTGCGCGGCGATCCGGGGCGACCGCTGGCGCGCGCCGCCCGCCTGTCCGATCCAGCCTCGGGCCGGGTGCTGGAGATCTTCACCACCGAGCCCGGGCTGCAGGTCTATAGCGGCAACCGGCTGGGCGGCGGGCCGGCCGGAAAGTCCGGCCAGCCCTATCCGAAATGGGGCGGGGTGGCGCTGGAGACCCAGCATTTCCCCGATTCACCCCACCAGCCGGGCTTCCCCTCAACCCTGCTCCGTCCTGGCGAGGTTTACAGATCCTCGACCGAGTTCCGGCTGGGCGTTGCCGCCGCCTAGTCCTTACTTGGTCAAAAGCTGATTCCCAATATAGCTTTTAATCAATCGCGGCGCGGCCGAAAACAACAGAAACATAATTTCAGCTTCACTGTGCGTGACTTTTACTCCGCTCATCCCCGCGAAAGCGGGGACCCAGGCGTTTTTACTGGAAACACCGCGCCCTAGGATAAAAAACCTGGGTCCCCGCTTTCGCGGGGATGAGCGGGATATTTTCTTGTCCAGATCGTCGTCCTGAACGTGCAGCTTCCACTTCGGACCGACGGCCAGGCAAAGCCCTTGATGTGGCAGTTGAAGCGAGCAAGCCGGGGCCGCCCTCACCCCAGTTCGTCAATCCGCACCACCCGGTGTTCGCGGGCGCTGATTTCGGCGGCGGCGCCGATGATCACCGCCTTCAGGCCGTCATCGGCTGTGACCTGCACGCGGCCGCGGCCGTGCACGGCGTCGAGGAAGGCGCCCAGCTGATAGAAGGTCGCGCCATGGTGGCTACCGGCCTTCAGCGCCGCCTGGTCGACCGGCACGTTGGTGCGGCGGACCTGTTTGGGCGCGCGTAAGGGCACGCGTGGCGAGAAGATCAGATCGCCGGAGGGGATGTTGACCTCCAGCTTGGCCTTGTCGCCGACCGCCGCCACCGCCTCCTGCTGCTCTTCGCCCTCGGCGAACATGCACAGGTCGAGCATGGCCCGCGCGCCATTGGCGAAATCGACGACGGTGAAGCTGTTGTCGATGATGTCCGGCCGCTCGCCGTCATAGCGCTCGTCTAGATGGTTCACGTCCATCGCCCCGGAGCAGAAGACGCTGACCGGCTCGGCCTGAACGATCAGGCGCATCAGGTCGAAGAAGTGGCAGCATTTCTCCACCATGGTGCCGCCGGTGTTGCGGTTGAAGCGGTTCCAGTCGCCGACCTTGACCAGGAAGGGGAAGCGATGCTCGCGGATCGACAGCATGGCCAGCCGACCGATCTCGCCCTGGCGCAGCGCCTCGACGAAGCGGGCGACCGGCGGCATGAAGCGATATTCCATGCCGGTCCAGAACACCGCCGGGCTGGCCGCGGCGCGCTCCACCGCCCAGCGCGCATCCTCGACGGTCGTGCCCAGCGGCTTCTCGCACAGGATGGCGACGCCGGCGTCGAATAGCGGCTCAAGCACCGCGCGGTGAGTATGATTGGGCGAGGCGACGATCACCGCGTCGACCGCCATCTTGGTCAGCAGCGCCTCGGCGGTCTCGAACGCCTGGACGCCGACGGCGGCCTCGCCCAGCGTCTCCATGGCCAGTTCGATCGAACCCGGCGTCGGATCGGCCAGGGCCACGACGCGAGCTTCCGGGTAGAGTTTTAGGTTGCGAATATGCTCGCGAGCCATCAAGCCCGCGCCGACGATCCCGAAACGAAGCGCTTGCGTCATGACCGGTGGTTCTCGCGCGGCAAGCCCGCCGATGTCTACCGCCTGACCGATCGCCCGCGGAGAATGGCCACGCCATGACCCACCTGACCCCTTGCGAGGTTTCCTGGTTCAGCGCCCTTTGCGACGACGACTATGAGTTCCTCGGCGTCTCCGATCCGGGCCTGGTCTCCAGCTGGGAGCATTGTCGCGACATCGCGCTCACCGCCGAGGCCGGCGGCTACGATAACATCCTGCTGCCGTCGGGCTATGCGCTGGGCATCGATTCCCTGGCCTTCGCGGCCGCCATTGCGCCTTTGCTGCGCCGGATGCGCCTCCTAGCCGCCACCCGCTGCGGCGAGATGTGGCCGCCGCAGCTGGCCCGGCAGTTGGCGACCATCGACCAGATGCTGGGCGGCCGGCTGACCATCAACATCATCTCAAGCGACCTGCCTGGCGAGACCCTGGCCAGCGCGCCGCGCTATGCGCGCACGATCGAGGTGATGCGTATCCTGCGCACGGTGCTGGACGGCCAGCCGCTGGATCACGATGGCGAGTTCTACCAACTGAAGCTGGCGCCGCCGCGCATCCGCACCGTCTCCGGCCGCTGCCCACCGCTCTATTTCGGCGGCCTGTCGCCGGACGCCCGCGAGGCCGCGGCGAAGGCGGCCGACGTCTATCTGATGTGGCCCGACCAGATGCCGGCGGTGAAGGAGATCATCGCCGACATGACCGCGCGCGCCGCCAACCACGGCCGCAAGCTGAAGTTCGGCTATCGCGTCCACGTGGTGGTGCGCGAAACCGAGGCCGAGGCCCGCGCGGCGGCCGACCGGTTGCTCTCGCGGCTCGACGACGCCGAGGGCGAGGCGATCCGCAACCGTTCGCTGGACAGCCAGTCTGTCGGCGTGCGCCGCCAGGCCGAGTTGCGCGAGGCGGCCAGCGACGACGGTTATGCCGAGGCCAACCTCTGGACCGGCATCGGCCGCGCCCGCTCAGGCTGCGGCGCGGCCATCGTCGGCGACCCGGACCAGGTGCTGGCCAAGCTCAACGCCTATCGCGAGCTCGGCATCGAGGCCTTCATCCTCTCCGGCTATCCGCACGCCGCCGAGGCCGATCTCTTCGCCCGCTACGTCCTGCCGCGCTTGGACCACGGGCCGCTGTCCGGCTGATCAGATCAGACTCGGCGGCGGCGACGGCGAGCGCAAATTGACGATGTCTTCGAAGCGCCGCTTCACCCCCTCCATGTTCTCTGCATGGGTCAGCACATAGAACTGTTCACTGGCGATGGCCTCAGCGACCTTCTCGCCGACCTCGCGCGGCGCCATGCCGTCGGCTTTGAAGCGGGCGTCCATGGCCGCGATGACCTGGCTGCGCGCCGGATCGGGCGCCGCCTCGTCCTTCAGTGCGTCGGGCCGGTTGCGCCCGGAGGTGATGATGTTGGTGGCGATCATGCCGGGGCAGAGCACGGTGGCGCCGATCTTCGCATTGGCGGCCTTCAGGTCCTGGTAGAGGCCTTCGGTCAGCCGGGTCACGGCGTGTTTTGAGACGCCATAGGCCGAGCCGGCGCCGGTCACCAGGCCGAGGATCGACGAGGTGTTGACCACATGGCCCTCCTCGCCGTGGGCGATCATGCCCGGCACGAAGGCGCGCACGCCGTTGAGCACCCCCCAGAAGTTGACGCCCATCACCCAGTCCCAATCGGCCTGGCTCTGGGCCCAGATCGGCTTGCCGCCGCCCCCCGAAACCCCAGCGTTGTTGCAGAGCACGTGCACCTTGCCGAACCGGGCGTTGGCGGCCGCGGCCAGCCGCTCGACACTCCCAAAGCTGGAGACGTCGGCCAGTTGCGGGTCGACCTCGAAATTGGCCCGCGTCAGCCGCTCGGCCTCCCTCATCAGGGCGGCCTCTTCCACATCGGCCATCACCACCTTCATGCCGCGACTGGCCAGGGCCTCGGTCATGCCCAGCCCGATGCCGCTGGCCGCGCCGGTGACCACCGCGACCTTGCCGAGGAAGACTTGCATGGACTGATGGCTCCGTCGCTTAAGATGCTGGCGAACCTTGTGCGCCGCGCGCGCAAAAGCAATGCGAAAGGCCGTAATGCCGATGACCGAAGCTGCCGCCGCCGACATCGACGCCTGGCGCGGCCACATCGGCCGCAGCGAGGTCCGCCGCCAGATCATCGACGCCGAGACGATGCGCCGTTACGCCGCCGCGGTCGGCGCGGATCTGGACGTCGAGCGCAAGCCCCCGCCGCTGGCCCACTGGGCCTTCTTCCTGGACGTCGTAGGGCCCGGCGACATCGGCCCGGACGGCCACCCCCGGCGCAGCCGCGGCATCATGCCGGCGATCACCCTGCCCCGGCGGATGTTCGCCTCAGCCGCGATCCGATTCGGCGCGCCGTTGGTCCTAGGCCGCGAGGCGGAACTCAGCCTGACCGTGGCCGACGTCAGGCGCCGGGTCGGCAAGACCGGCGAACTGGTCTTCGTCGAGGTCGACCGCATCCTGACCCAGGATGGCCGCGAAAGCGTCAACGAACGGCAGACCATCGTCTATCGCGCCGGCGGCGAGGCGACGCCGGCGATTCAGCCCGCCGATCTGCCGGCGCGGCCGGGCGAGGAAATCTGGGCGCCAAGTCCGGTGGACCTGTTCCGCTTCTCGGCCGTCACCTTCAACTCGCACCGCATCCACTACGACCAGGCCTACGCCCGCGACGAGGAAGGCTATCCGGGCCTGGTCGTGCACGGCCCCTTCACCGCGGTGAAACTGGCCGCTCTCGCCGCGCGCGACCACGCCGACGGGCCGATGACGGCCTTCTCATTCCGCGCCATGTCGCCACTGTTCGCCGGCCAGCCCATCCGCCTAGCGCCCGGCGAGACTCCCGGTGATGTCGAAGCCATCCGCTGCGACGGCGCCACCGCCATGGCCGCCAGCGCGGTATTCTGAGGCGCCGCCACTTTCTCGTCAGCCGGGCGTTTTACGAGCCCCTTCCCCCTTGCGGGGAAGGGGTTGGGGATGGGGGTGTCAGCTCCGCGCTTCGAGGTTCGCGACCGACCCGGACGTCCGTCGCCGCCTTCGGCGGCGCACCCCCACCCCCTACCCCCGCCCCGCAAGGGGGCGGGGAACGCTCTTCCTGCACACCCCGAGGAGACGCCTAGCCCCAGAACGCTTTCAGGCCTGCGGCGAGGCTGCGGCCCTGTTCCAGGCCGGCTTTGGCGGCGGCTGGGCGGTTGCGGGGGTTCATCAGGTTGCCGCTGAAGGCCGCCATGCTGGCCTCGTCCGGGGTGATCAGTTCGACCTCGCCGCCGGCGTCGCGGATGACGTGCAATTCGCGCTCCAGCGGCGCCATCATCCGCTCGCCCAGTTCGCCGCCGGCCAGGCGGACCGCCACGACCAGCGCCTTGGAGTAGTCCTTGGCCAGGTCGGCATTGGTCGCCGAACGCATGCCGCCGTCCATGTATTTGCGGCCGTTGATGGTGATGGCCGGGAAGACCCCGGGCACCGAACAACTGGAGGCGACGGCGCGCGACAGCGAAACCTTGGCCGCGGCATCCCAGACCACGAATTCGCCGGTCTCGCAGTCCACCGCCGTGCAGGCATAGGCGTGGCCGGGCCAGACGCCCTCGCCGGCCTCGGCCAGCTGCCGGCCGAAGCCGCCGATGAAGGCCGCCTCGTCGACCGTCTTGGCCTCCAGCGAAAAGGCGCCGATCTCGCGGCGCACCTCCGCCGGATCGCGCACGCCGGCCGCGGCCTCCTGCATCTTCTGGAACAGCAGCATCATGTTCGGTCCGCCCGGGCGGTCCTCGGCGACCTGTTGCGGGATCGGGCGCGGGCGATCGGCCTCGGCGATGATCGGGCCGGCGATCTCGCCAGGCGGACGGCCCATGGCGATCAGCGCCCCCACCACCGATCCGGCCGAGGTGCCGGTGATGAAGTCGGCGTCCGCGGCGGCCACACCGCCCTCGGCCAATCCGGCCAGCAGTCCCGCCTCCCAGGCGATCCCCACCGGTCCGCCGCCGCCCAGCACCAATGCGCGTGACATTTCGTTGCCTCTCCGACTGTTCAGTCCACCTTATCGACGGCAACGCCGGGCGCAATCGGATTGCCGGTTCGCCGTCGCACCCTCGCCGCTGCGATTTCACGGACCTTTTCATGGGACTTTGAGGCGAAAGTCTCATCCGCCGCGTAAGGGGGTGTGTGTCGGGACTGTACAATCTCTGAGCAACCGAAACATTGGCTGGAGAGCCGATCCTGGAACCGCTGAACGGAGCACCGCCCACGGCGCATCGCAGGCCGGCCGGTTGCACCGGAGCCTCATGCCTCCAGCCGATGGAGCGCGGGCGCCCTTGACCGACGCCCACCAGACAGGCCTCGCCACCGCGCTGGATTGGTACGCCACCATGCCTGATCCGACGCTCGCGGCCGAATATGCCGGCCAGGCCAGCATCCGCCGCTACACCGGCACGCCGCCCGAAATGCACCAACCGGCGATGAGCGACAACCTGGTCTGCATGCACCTCGGCGGCGCGAAAGAGGTCCGTCGCTGGCATGACGGCCGCCAGGACGTTCACAACGTCGATTTCGGCGCCATGACCATCATGCCGGCCAACCAGACCAACCGATGGCGGACCCAGGGCCCGATCGACTTCGCGCACCTGATGCTGGGTCCCGATCTGGTGCGCCAGATCATGCTCGAGGAGTTCGACCGCGATCCCCTAGGCTTCTCGCTTGCGGACACGGTGGGGTTTCGCGATCCACATCTCGAATTCCTGTTCGCCGAACTTTTAAGCGCCATCGAGAACCAAAAGGCCTACGGCCGCCTCTATGCCGACAGCCTGCTGGTCGTGACGGTGGTGCGGCTCTTGCGCGGCCACTCGAACTTGATCGGTCCGGCGACCGCCCCGTCGGGGTCAGGGGCTCAGCGAGGCGGCATGGCGCCCTGGCGGCTGCATCGGGTGACGGACTATATGCGCACGCACATGAGCGCGGACGTCAGCCTTGCCGACCTGACGGCGGTGGCCGGCCTCAGCCGGGCTCAGTTCTTTCGCGCCTTCAGGCAATCGACCGGGCTCTCGCCGCACCGTTACCTGACCACCCTTCGCCTCGATAAGGCAAAGCTGCTTCTTTCCGATCGCGGGATCACGACCGCGGAGGTCGGTCACAGCGTCGGCGTCACCTCCCCGACCAGACTGACTTCGCTGTTCAGGCGCCGATTCGGCCTGACGCCAAGAGCCTATCGCTCAACCAGATCCTAGGCGGCGGCCAGGCCGAGGTTCGAGAATGCGAATCCCTTGAGCGCGGAATCGCATTCGGACAACAAAGTCTCAAAAGGAAACCAATGCCTTCGCGCGTTCAGGAACGCTCGGACGTGAGGCGGGCTTTTTAGCTGGACTGGCGCCGACGGCGAACCGAAGCGCTGGCGCGGCGGGTATCCTGGAGAACCGCGGGCTTGCGCAGCACGACGCCCAACCAACAGCAAGACGCGGGAATGCCTCGACATGAACGCCTTGATCGCCCGCGCGGCCAACCCGTTTCCGGCGCTTTCGAACTGGTACGCAGCCCCGCTTCGCCTGATCGTCGGCTATGGTTTCATGGCGCATGGCTATGCCAAGCTCGCCCGCGGCCCTGAGCATTTTGGCGGCATTCTTGCGGCGATCGGTACGCCGGCGCCGCATTTCCTGGCTTGGGTGACGATCCTGACCGAGTTGATCGGCGGTTTTGCGGTCCTAGTCGGCGCGTTCATCCCGATCGCCAGCATCCCCATGGCGATCGTGCTGCTCGTGGCCATCATCACTGTTCATCTTCCCTACGGCTTCAGCTCGATCAAGCTGCAATCGTTTAGCGGCGGAATGGCTCATTTCGGTCCGCCCGGCTTTGAGACGGACCTGCTCTACCTGGCTGGGCTCCTGGTTCTGGTTCTGGGAGGATCCGGTCCCCTGGCGATCGATCAGGTCTTTCTGCGACGCCAGATGCAAAGGCCCTGAGCCGCCGGTTCAGGTTCATCACACGCGGCCCCGGCCCAGACAGTTTGGAGGCGTACGATCAGCAATCACATCTTCATGGCCGAACTCGTCCAGCCGGTCCTGATCAAGGATGGCGGCCTCTTCTTCTGCTGCCAGGGCGACGGCGACGTCACTCGCGACTGCGGCACGGGTCTTGGCCTCTTTCATCGCGATACACGCTATCTCAGCCGCTATGAGCTGCGCCTGGGCGACGAGCCCGGCCTCACCTTGATGACCAGCGCCGCGCGCGGCAGCCAGTCGGTGCACGAAATGGCCAACGCCGCCATCCGCCAGCTCGATGGCTCGCCGCTCGAACTGCAAAGTTTCGGCGCGCGGCTCGAGCGGGTCGTTGACGGCGAGGCCCTGATGCTGAGCGACCGGCTGATCTTGCGCAACTATTCCACCGAACCGATATCGTTTCGCGTCACCGTCCTGATCGATGCCCTGTTCGAGGACCTGTTCGAGCTGCGCGGCGCCAAGGCCAAGAAACGCGGACCCCTGCGCAGCGTCACCACCACATCAAACGGCGTGGCGTTTCGCTATGACGGCGCGGACGGCGTCACCCGGCGGCTGGACGCGGTCTTTTCCCGGCCGCCGCACCTGACCCACCGCGGCGGCGCCCGCGTGGCGGCGTTCGACATTCGCCTGGACAGCCAGGCGAGCGACAGCCTCGACATCGTTTTCGCGGTGCGCGAGGTGGACGCGCCGGTTCCCTGCCCGGCCCCCCGGCCGGCCTTCTACGCGGGCGTGAGCGTCGGCAGCGACAATCCGGTGTTCGACCGGGTGATGCAGCGCTCTTTGCGCGACCTGGCCATGCTGGGCGCCAGCCTGGAGGCCAGCTTCATCGCCGGCGGCATGCCCTGGTTCGTCGCCCCGTTCGGGCGAGATAGTTTGCTGGCGGCGCTGCAGACACTGCCCTTCGACGCCAGGCCGGCCGAGGGCGTCGCCCGCCTGTTTTCCCACTATCAGGGCGCCCGCGACGCCAAGCGGACCGGCGAACAGCCGGGCAAGACCCTGCACGAACTTAGGCTGGGCGAGATGGCGCGGCTGAAGGAGGTCCCGCACGACCCGAGCTACATGTCGATCGACTCCACGCCGCTGTTCCTGATCCTGATCGGCCAGCACGCCGAGTGGACCGGCGACCTGGCGCTGTTCCATGAGCTTCGTCCGGCGATCGACGCGGCCCTGGATTGGCTGGCGCGGGAGACCAAGGGCGACGGCTATCTCAGCTACAGCGGGCAGACGCCGGACGGGCCGATCAATCAGGGTTGGAAGGATTCGGCAACCGGCGTGCCGCGCAAGGACGGCGGCGTGCCGCTCACGCCGATCGCGCTCTGCGAGGTGCAGGGCTACGTCTATCTGGCTCAGACCTCGATCGCGGCGGCCCTGCGTCAAGCCGGCGAGCCGGAGAAGGCCGAGATACTCGACGCGGCCGCCGGGGCGCTGCGGGCGCGGTTCAACCGCGACTTCTGGATGGCCGACGCGGGCTGCTACGCCCTGGCGTTGGAGCGCGGCGGCAAACAGGTCGCGGTGGTGACCTCCAACGCCGGCCAGGTTCTGTGGTCGGGCATCGCCGACGACGACAAGGCGACGCTGACCGCCGAGCGCTTGGCCAGGCCGGACATGGACAGCGGCTGGGGCGTGCGGACCCTGTCGGCGCTGGAGAAAAGCTACAATCCCCTCAACTATCATCTCGGCAGCGTCTGGCCGTTCGACAATGCGCTGATCGTTGCGGGGCTGCGTCGCTATGGCTTCGATGACGCCGCGCTGAAGATCGTCGACGCCCTGGTCGACGCCTCGTCGCATTTCACGCTCGGCCGGCTTCCGGAATTCTATGTCGGCTTTCAGCGCGAGCCGGAGCTGACCCCCGCCCGCTGCCCGTTCGCCGAGCCCCTGCAGGCTTGGTCGGCGGGCGCCATGCCCTACATGTTGACCGCGCTGCTCGGCCTGCGGCGCGAGGACGGCGAGGTGGTGTTCGAGCGACCGCGGCTGCCCACCGGCGTCAGCCGCCTATCGCTGAGCGGGCTGTCCATTGGCGGCAAACGCTTCGACGCGCGGATCGATCGCGGGCCTTCGGGCGCTATAGGCGCCAGGAGCCAACCGGCGCGAGACCCCAAGCCATGACCGACAAACCCCTGGCCGCCCAGCGGGCGATCATCACCGGCGCTTCGTCCGGCATCGGTGAGGCCATCGCCCATGCCTATGCCGAGGCCGGCGCCGCGGTCCTGGTCAACCACCATGGCCAGAACGACGCGGCCAAGGCGGTGGTGGACGCCATACTGGCCAAGCAGGGCCGCGCCGTGGCCGTCTCCGCCGACGTCTCGCGGCCGGCCGAGATCGAGCGACTGTTCGATGTCGCCACCGAGCACTTCGGCGGCGTCGATATCGTGGTGGCGAATGCCGGCCGGCAGAGCGACGGCGCATTTACCGAACTGACCCTGGAAGACTGGCGCGCGGTGATGGACCTCGACCTCCACGGCGCCTTTCTGCTGGCTCAGGAGGCCGTGCGCCGGTTTCGCCGTCAGGGTCTCGACCCCAAGCGGTCCAAGGCGCTTGGCAAGGTGCTGTTCATCAGCTCCGTACACCAGCAGATCCCCTGGGCCGGCCACGCCAACTATGCCGCCGCCAAGGGCGGGGTGAAGATGCTGATGGAAAGCATGGCCCAGGAACTGTCGATCGAGAAGGTCCGGGTCAACGCCATCGCCCCCGGCGCCATCCGCACCCACATCAACCGGGCCGCCTGGAGCACACCGGCGGCCATGCGCAAGCTGGTGAAGCTCATTCCCTATGGCCGGATCGGCGAGGCCGAGGAGGTGGGTGCGGCCGCGACCTGGCTGGTCTCGGACGCCGCGGACTATGTGGTGGGCACGACCCTGTTCATCGATGGCGGCATGTCGCTCTATCCCGCCTTCGCCCACGGCGGCTGAGCTATCACAGCTTGGCCTTGGCGTCGCGGAGGCAGGCGCGCAGGCCCTCCTCGGCGGTCGGGTGGTAATAGGGCAGAGCCAGGGCGTCCTCGACGGTCATTTCAAGCTGCGTCATCCAGGCCAGCATCTGGGCCAGGTGCTCGACCTGCGGCCCGAACATCTCGCCGCCGACGATCACGGAATCCTCGCGACGAACATAGGCGCGCAAAAGGCCGGATGGGCGGCCATCGACGCGGGCGCGGCCGTTGTCGTCTGAGCCGCCGATCGCCCAGTCTTTGGCCAGCTTCGGGTCGAACCCCTGGCCCACGACCGCCATGTCCGGATCGGTGAAGACGATGGCGATGTTAGCGCCCGGCGGTCGCTTTTCGATCTTGGGATAGCGCGCGGCGTTGGTCCCCGCCCGTTCGCCCTGGGCCGACGCCTCGTGCAGCACCGGCCGGAAGTTGTCGGCGTCGCCGGCGATGAAGATGGCGCTGTCGCCGCAGCGGTGGGTGGCGGGGTCGAAGCTTGGAACGCCGCCATCGTCCAGTTGAAGGCCGGTCATCTGGAGGTCAAGGCCATCGACCGCCGGCGGTCGGCCAGCGGCGGCGAGCACGTATTGAAAGCGCGCGCTGGAGGCGGTCGCCTCGCCGCTGCGCCAGGACACCCGAACATCGCCCTGGCCGACACGCCTCGCCTCCACCGCGACCCCGAGGTGCAGATCGAGTTCCTGGCCGAGCTGCATCTGCACGACCGCCTGCACCGCCGGGTCGGCGATGGCGCCGACGATGCGGCCTTCGTCGAACACCGCGACGCGGACGCCCAGCCGGGCGAAGGCGATGGCCAGCTCGATGCCGAGCGGGCCGGCGCCGATCACCGCCATGGAGGCCGGCAGGTCGGGCAGGTCGAATACCGTCTCATGGGTGAGCACCCGCTCGCCGCAGGCCTCGGATAGGGCCGACGGGACCGCCGGCCGGGCGCCTGTGGCGATGACGATCGAGCGGGCCTGGACGCGCGAATGATCGTCGACGGTCAGGCTAGTCGGCCCGTCGAAGCGGGCGTAGCCGGTGAGCTTCTCCTTGGCCGGAATGGCGGCGGCCTCCTTGCGCACGGCGGCGACGAAATGGTCGCGCTCGCGCTGCACCCGCGCCATCACCAAGGCGCCGTCGATGCGCACCTTGACCCGCGATCCGACGCCGAACTGGCCGGCCTCGCCCATGTCCCTGGCGGCGCGCGCCGCGGCCAGCAGCAGCTTGGACGGCATGCAGCCGACCCGCGCGCAGGTGGTGCCGCCCGGCCCGGTCTCGATCAGCAGCGTCCTTGCGCCCGCGTCCGCCGCCGCCCGCCGCGCCGCCAGACCCGCCGATCCCGCGCCGATCACGGCGACGTCGCAGGAGAGTTGCTTCATGGTGTCGTCCCTCGCCAAGCCGGTGAGGGAATAACGCGCCAGGGCTCGTATCGGCTCACCCTAGCCGGCGGCCCCGAGCCTCACCAGCGCAGCATCCAGCGCCCGAGCACGGCGCCCAGAAGCCCGCATCCGAGCATGCCCAGACTGTACCAGAGGCTGACGAACACGAAGGTCGCCTCGGGACAGTGCAGGCCATAGACGGTGGCCGCCACCGCGCCCGAAAACAGGCCGCCGGCCAGACCCGCCAACACCGGCCTTGTCGGCGCCAAGTCGCGCAGGACAAAGAGGCTGATCAGGGTGGTCGGCGCGCCAAGAACGAAGATATTCCGGGTACAGACGGTCCATGACCCGCCCTTGATCGCGGTGATCTGGCCGACAGGGTCCAGCCGCATGAACTGGACCGCCGCCAGGGCCAAGAAGCCCGCGAACACAATGCCTGCGAACGTCCAAGCGTGCGACATCGACAGGCCCGGACGCGCAAGCCGCCGGGTCTCGGCATAGAAGCAGGCGGCCAGGAGCGCCGTGAACGCCGCCTTGATCCAGAAAAACCCGCCATGGACGGCCAGGCCGAGATCGGGACGAACGCCCAGCCAAAAGAGCACCAGAACCCCCGCGACGACGGCCCCCGCGACCGCCACGACGGCGAGGCGCCGCTCGGGCGCACCGCGCGCGACGGGGCCGCTATCGGTCGCCAGCAGATCGATGAGTTCGTCAGTCCGCACGGCGAAGCCTCCCGGCCAGGCGCCTCAAGGCGCGATGCAGGGCGACCTTCGCCGCGCCTTCGGATATCCCGTTGGCCGCACCGGCCTCCGCCAGGCTGAAGCCCTTCAGCTTGACCGCTTCGACCAGGGCCCGTTGGCCCGGCGTCAGGCTGAGCATCGCCCGCGTCAGGTCCAATCCATCGTCCGATGTGCTGGCTGGCGCCGAGAGGAAGTCCTCGAAGTCGTCCAAAGGCGCCGTCGCGTGGATCTTCCGCCGCCGCCAATGGTCGATGAGCTTGTAGCGCGCGATCGCATAGGCCCAGGCGGTGAACGGCCGGGCGCGGTCATAGGTCGCCCGTCGCATGTGCACCGCCAGAATAGTCTCCTGCACGAGGTCCTCGACGTCGACCGAATTACCCGGCATCCGGCGCGCGAAATAGGCCCGCAGCCGCGTGCTCAGAGCCGCCAGCATTTGCCGATGCGCGCCGGCGTCGCCATCGAGGCCGCGCAGCATCAGGTCCTTCAGACGGGCCTCGGACTCTTCCACACACATCCCTATTCGGTCGGCGAGGCCAAGCGTTACACACAAGCTGGCGAACGCCCAAGCCGCGCGGGCCGGCCGCGAATTTCTGACCTGGCCTGTAACCGTTCGCGGTCGCCGACGAAATCATTGTTCAGATCGCCCGGCTTCGGCCGGTGCGGCTTTGCAAGGGAGATGTCATGCATCCGAAACACCGTGGCAGGGGCTTGCCCATGGCCGGGATCGCCCTGGCGGCGACGATGCTGGGCGTGTCCGCGCCGGCGCGCGCCGACCCGCAGCCCACGGTCGTCGAGCTCTTCACCAGCCAGGGATGTTCGGACTGTCCCCCAGCCAATGCGGCCGTGTCGACGCTTGCCGACCGGCCGGACGTCCTGACGCTCAGCTTCGGCGTCACCTACTGGGACGACCTGGGCTGGAAGGACACCTTTGCCCGCCCGCAATACACACAGCGGCAATGGGACTATGCCCGCGGCCTTCACCACGCCGACGTCTTCACCCCGCAGGTGGTGGTCGATGGCCACGCCGACACCACCGGGCAGTCGCCGGCGATGATCGAGCCGCTGATCCGGGCGGCGAAGGCGCAGCGCGCCGGCCAGCCGCAGATCCGTGTCCAACCCGGCCGGGTGGAGATCTCGGCCGCGGCGGCCCGCGCGCCCGCCCAGGTCTGGCTCGTCCGCTACGACCCCCATGTCGTCCAGGTGCCGATCCGGCGGGGCGAGAACGGCGGCAAGACCCTGCCGCACCGCGACGTCGTCTTCGAACTGGTCAAGCTGGGCGACTGGAGCGGTCCGGCCAGAAGCTTCACCATCCAGCCGTCCGCCAACACCAACCTGAAAACGGCGATTCTGGTGCAAGCCGGCCCGGGCGGCCGGATCATCGGATCGGCGAAGGGATGAACCGCGCCGTGCGATTTTCGGAGGCTTTGCATCCCTGAATCTCAAATTCGAAAACGACCCGCCGCCATTGCACCGATTGCGGCGTTGCCTAGTCCGCGCCCCGACTACGCTCCGGCGCTCAACCCCGCGAGGACGCCCTCGCACCCAGGAGATTTCTGACCATGAAGACTGCTAAACTCGCGTCCATCGGCGTCGCTCTCGCCGCGCTCGTTGGGGCGGCCAGCTTCGCCGCGCCGGCCTCGGCGGCGATGATGTCCTCGCACGACAAGATGATGATGAAGTCGTGCATGGGCATGTCCAGCGACGCCATGATGGCCGATCACAAGTGCATGGCCATGATGCACAAGATGCACATGTCCGATTCCGACATGAAGATGATGATGTCGTGCAAGGGCATGTCGCACGACGCCATGATGGGAAGCCACGACTGCATGTCGATGATGAAGATGCATCCCGCCATGATGAAGATGGGCATGTAGTTTTCGGGGGGCTTTGAGAGCGCCCTCCTCGGGGGGCGCGACCCTTCCGCCAAGCACAATGACCGCAACCGATTCAACCCAGGCGCCCGTGTCGCCCGGATCGCGATCTGCGCGCAAGGCGCCGGATCAGAAGATCTACCGGCACAGGGTCGTCACGCGCCTGACCCACTGGGTCAACGTCGTCTGCATCGCCCTCCTGCTGATGAGCGGCATGCAAATCTTCAACGCCCATCCCCGTCTCTATTGGGGCCAGTACGGCGCCGACGCCGACCACGCCTTTTTTGAGATGAGCGCCATCGATAACGGGCACGGCGGCATGACCGGAGTCACCCGCATCGGCGGCCTGACCCTGCAGACCACCGGCGTGCTCGGCGTGTCCAAGGTCGATGGTCAGGCGGCCCAGCGCGGCTTCCCCGCCTGGCTGACCCTGCCCAGCCAGCAGGATCTGGCGGCCGGGCGCACCTGGCACTTCTTTCTGGTCTGGGTCTTCGTCATCAACGGCCTTGCCTATCTGATCTTCAGCGCCATCAGCGGCCATTTCCGCCGCGATATCGCGCCAAAGCCGGCCGAGCTCACGCCCAGGCATCTGCTCGCGGACATTTGGGACCACGTTCGCCTCAGGCGCCCGACCGGGGAGGCGGCCAAGCGCTACAACACCTTGCAGAAGCTGACCTATATCGCGGTGATTTTCCTGATCCTGCCGATGATGGTGCTGAGCGGCCTGACCATGTCGCCGGGAATGGACACCGTGGCGCCGTGGCTGCTCGACCTGCTTGGAGGCCGGCAGTCGGCGCGCAGTCTGCACTTCATCACCGCCAACCTGATCGTCCTGTTTGTGCTGGTCCACGTCGTCGAGGTGTTCATCGCCGGGGTGTGGAACGAGATGCGTTCGATGATCACCGGCTGGTATGTCGTCCATGGAGGGTCTGCCCGTGACCGGTCTTAGGCTCTCGCGTCGCGGCTTGATCGCGGCCGGCTCGGCCACCGCCGGTGGCCTGCTGCTGAGCGGTTGCGACCGGTTTTCCGAAGCGCCGAGCGTCCAGCGCTTCCTGGGCTCGGCCGAGTGGCTGGATCTGCATGCGCAGCGCCTCTTGCTCGGCGGCCAGCCGCTGGCGCGGGAATTCTCCGCACGCGACATATCGCCGGTGTTCAAGCCCAACGGGACATCGATGCCGACCGACCCGGCCTATCACTCCCTGATGGCCGACAACTTCGCCCACTACCGGCTCCAGGTCGGCGGGCTGGTCTCGCAGCCGGCGGCCTGGTCGCTGGCCGATCTGCGCGCCCTGCCGGCCCGCGCCCAGATCACCCGCCATGACTGCGTCGAGGGCTGGAGCGCTATCGGCCAATGGACCGGGCCGCAACTGTCGCAAGTCCTCAAGATCGCCGGCCTGGCGTCGAATGCCCGCTTTGTGGTCTTCCACTGCGCCGACGACATGGATCAGTCCACGGACGGATCCGGTCTCTATTACGAAAGCATCGACCTGTTCGACGCCTTCCACCCGCAGACCATCCTGGCCTATGAAATGAACGGCCGGCCGCTGGCGGTTCCGCACGGGGCGCCGGTGCGCCTGCGCGTCGAGCGCCAGCTGGGCTATAAGCACGCCAAGTACGTCATGCGCATCGAAGTCGTCGACAGCCTGGCCCACATCGGTCAGGGGCGAGGCGGCTATTGGGAGGATCGCGGCTACCAGTGGTACGCCGGGATCTGATCGGGCTTACCCGCCAGGGAGGGTTTCCAGCCCGTCCATCCTGATTGTGGGCCTCCCCCTTCAGCCAAGCGTGGCGGTGAGGCCGAACGGCGCCTATTATCTGGCCATGGCAAACTATCTCCTCAAACTCTTCGGCAAGCGCGACAGGGCCGAGCGTCCGGGCCTCGGCGAACTTGAGATCGCCGCCCATGACGACATGTCGGCGATCCGGCGGCTGAAGGACACCTATCCCGAGCGGCTGTCGGAATGCGATTGCGCCGAACTCTACGGGCCCGACGGCAAGCTGGTCTGGGAAAAGCACGACGAGCCCTGACCGCCTGGCGGGCGGGATGTTCGGGCGGGTTTGTCGCGGTGTACGGCCGGGCGCATTCTCCTGATTCGAGCCGGGCTTTGGCGCGGTCGCCCGAGCCGGTTTCGCGGACGCCTGAACGTGACCACCGATGCCTCCGAACACAGCCCGACGGACCTGCCGCCGCACATCGAACAGACGGTCCAGGCCATCGCCCGGCTGCACATCGCGCACGAAGAACGCGCCACGCCGATGCAGCGGCTGGTCGATCGGCTGACCGCTCTCGTGTCCCGCCCCGCCTTTATCGGCGTCATCGCCGTGATCGTCATTGTCTGGATTGCGGCGAGTCTGGCGCTACGCCGCTATGCCGGATGGAGCCCCGACAACCCGCCCTTCCCCTGGCTGCAAGGCGCCGCCGAGCTGGTCGCCCTCGTCATCACCACCCTGATCCTGACCAGCCAGCGGCGTAAGGACGAGCTGTCGGAGCTTCGCGAGCAGCTGACCCTCGAACTGGCGACCATGACCGAACAGAAGGTCGCCAAGCTGATCGCGCTGATGGAGGAGCAACGTCGCGACAGTCCGCAGCTCGCCGACCGGGTCGACACCGAGGCCGAACAGATGTCCGCGCCCGCCGATCCGGAGACCGTCATCGAGGCCATCAAGGACAAGGTCGGCGAGCCGGGACGAACGGCTGACGCCACCGCAAACCCTAAAGGCCGAACCCGAGGGTGAGGCCTGCGAACGCGACATAGGCCAGCGACATGGCGGCCAGATAGGTGCGGGTGATCCAGCCGCGCCAGAAGGCGAAGAACAGGATGCTGACCGACAACAGCGTGACCGCCCCGGCCAGCACCAGGGCCCGGTCGAGCACCCAGGGCGTCGCGAACAGGCCAAAGGCGGTCGGCACCGTCGCCTGGATCATCATCGCGCCGCTGATGTTGGCCAGGGCCAGACGCACCTTGCCCTGGCGGATCCAGATGACCGCGTTCAGCGTCTCCGGCAGCTCGGTGGCGATGGGGCTGATCAACAGCGAGAGCAGTTGCGGCTTCAGGTTCAGATAGGGGCCGAGCGCGCCGAGCTGGCCGACGAAGAAGCGCGAGGCGGCGAAGATGACCGCCAGCGCCGCCAGGGTCTGGGCGATGGCCGCCCAGGCGCTCGGCGTCTCCGCCTTGGGCGTCAGCCTGAGCGGTTCGAGCTCGACCTCTTCGGCGTCCTCGACCCCGGTCATCTCCTTCCACGCATAGGCCGCGTAGGCCGCCAGGAAGAGGACGCCCAGCCACGGCTTGAAGGCGAAGGCGGCCAAGCCCACCGCCAGCTTGGCGACGGAGATGACGATGAACCAGGCCTGGTCTCGGCTGAGGCCGGCATAGAGGATGCGGCCTTGCTCGCCTGACGGCAGCTGGCGTTTGCAGAGCAGCAGGGTGACGCCGACCACCGCATAGGCGACCGTGCCCAGCGCCAGCGGACCGCCCATGGCCGCGCCGACCCCGATATCCTTGTCGGCGACCGTGTGCGGAAAGGTGACCGCGACGAAGGTCACCACGCTCTCGGGCAAGGCGGTCCCGAAGGCCGCCAGTATGGTGCCGGTGGCCTTCTGGCCGACGGCCAGCTTGTGGCCGACCCACTCGACCCCGTTCACGAAAAACTCGCAGGCCAGATAGATCAGCACCGCCGAGGCGAGCAGCAGGCCGAGGATGACGGGAAGACTGTGCACGACGAACTTTCAGGGGTCGGACGACGCGAAACCACGGGTCGGCGCTCTCGCCCGACCCAAAGGGCGAACGCCGATCCCTATGGTCTCGCCAAGTCGGACTGACCGCACGCGCCACGGCCAAAGCCGAGTATGTTGGCGCGCGCCCCTCTCGCAAGCGAGGGCGGCTACTCCCCAAAGAGCAGGGGTTTGCTAGACAACACAGCGCCCGCGGTCAACGGAAAGCGGCTAAGCCGCCAGCGCCGTCCCGAACCGTTCCACGGCCCAGTCGATCTGGTCGGCCGTGATCACCAGCGGCGGAGCGATGCGGATGATGTGCTCGTGAGTCTCCTTGGCCAGGACGCCCAGGCCCTGCAGCGCCTGGCAGTAGCGGCGCGCGCCGCCGGCCTCCGGGTGCAGCTCGACCGCGATCATCAGGCCGCGGCCGCGCACCTCCCTGACCGCGCCGGCGCGCAGCGCTTTCAAGCCCGCCATCAGGCGCGCGCCCATCGCCGCGGCGTTTTCGATCATCCCCTCCTCGACCAGCACCCTGAGCGCCATGCGCGCCACGGCGCAGGCCAGCGGATTGCCGCCGAAGGTCGAGCCGTGCTCGCCCGGCCTTAAGACGCACAGCACCGCCTTGTTCGAGAGCACCGCCGAGACCGGGTAAAAGCCACCGGAGAGCGCCTTGCCAATCAGGGTAAGGTCGGCCTCGACCCCCTCATGTTCCTCGGCCAGCAGCCGGCCGGTGCGGCCAAGGCCGGTCTGCACCTCGTCGAAGATCAGGATCACGTCGTAGCGCGTGCAAAGCGCGCGGACCTTGGCCAGATAGCCGGCCGGCGGGATGATCACGCCGGCCTCGCCCTGGATCGGCTCGACCAGGAAGGCCACGGTGTTGGGCGTGATGGCGTGCTCCAGCGCCTCGGCGTCGCCGTACGGCACGATCCTGAACCCCGGCGAAAAGGGGCCGAAGCCGGCATAGGATAGGGGGTCGGTGGAAAAGCCGACGACACCAAGCGTGCGGCCATGGAAGTTGCCGTCGCAGACGACGATTTCAGCCTGGTCGGCGGGCACGCCCTTGATCTCGTAGCCCCATTTGCGCGCCACCTTCAGGGCGCTCTCCACCGCCTCGACGCCAGTGTTCATGGGCAGCACGGAATGGGAGTTGGTCAGTGTACAGACCTCCTCGTAGAAGAGACCGAGTTGATCGTTGCGGAAGGCGCGGCTGGTCAGGGTCAGCCTCTGCGCCTGGGCGATCATGGCCTGCAGGATGCGCGGGTGGCAGTGACCCTGGTTGACCGCCGAATAGGCCGACAGGCAGTCGAGATAGCGCCGCCCGTCGACGTCCCAGACATGGACGCCCTCGCCCCGGGTGAGGATGACGTCGAGGGGCTTGTAGTTGCGGGCGCCGTATTCGGCCTCCAGCGCCATCAGGTCGGGGCGGACGATGGGTTCAGCGAGGGTCATGGTCGGGCTCATGGGGTTGCTGCGACGAGGGCGGGAACGCTCTCCTGATCGAGCCGAAGCGTCATGCAGAAGGCGCCGCCGCCGGAGAGGATGAAGGGGGAGAGGTCGAGGCCGACCACGCCGTAGCCGCGCTCGCCCAGCCGGCGCTTAAGGTCGGGCGCCGGCCTGGCCATGACGATGCTGCGGTCCAGCGCTACGGCGTTGACGCAGAAGCCTTCAGCGTCAGCCTGGGTCGCTTCTATCAGCTGCGCGGCGGGCACGATGTCGTGGAGCCGGCGCACAGCTTCGGGCGTCAAGGCGGGCGGGTAATAGAGGATCTCGCCGCCGGGCAGCGGGCTGAAGCAGGTGTCCAGGTGGTAGTAGCGTTCGCTGGCCAGCGGCAGCCGCACCACCGCCTGACCGAAATGCCGCGCGATGATCGGCGCGGCGTCGGGGCTGGAGCGAGGGCCGTCGCCGACCCAGAAAAGACGGCGTCCATCGTCCCAGATGCAGTCCCCGGCGCCCTCCTGGACGACGTCGATCTGCGCCACGTCGTCAAGCACGCCCTCGGCCTTCAGCGCCTGGAAGGCGGCCAGGAAACCCGGCTCCTCGCCGCGGCGTTCGGGATGGCGAAAACGCGCGACCAGGGCCTTGCGGTCCAGCACGATGGCGGCGTTGGCGGGGAAGACCATGTCCGGCTGACCGGCCAGGCCGGGCGCGACCCGGACGCGCGCGCCCTGGCCCTCGATCGCCGCCTTCAACGTATTCCAGGCAGCCAGCGCGGCGCGGCCATGGCCGGCCGGATCGGCGGCCCAGGCGGCGGGTCGCATCCAGGGATTGATCTCGTAGCCGACCCGATAGTGCGCCGGGTCGGTCATCAGAAACTGAGCGGCCATGTCGTCCCCCATCGAGTCGCGAGGAATCGTGCGCGCCGGCCGCGCTAGCGAATAGCTCGCAGACTGCCGCGAATTGCGGGATAGTGTGACATTAAGCCAGCATCAGGTGACGATTCGTCATGGATGAAATCGACCGCAGGCTCATCGCCTTGCTCAGGGCCAATGCCCGCACGCCGGTCGCCGCGCTGTCCAAGGCGCTCAAGGTATCGCGCGGCACAGTGCAGAACCGCATCGACCGGATGATGGTCGCCGGGGCCATCCTGGGCTTTACCTTGCGGGTGCGGCCGGACGCCGAGGCCGAACGGGTGCGCGCCATCATGGCCATCGCCGTTGAGGGCGAGCGCTCGGGCGCGGTGCTGCGGGCCTTGCGCGGCTTTCCCGAAATCGACGCCGTGCACATGACCAACGGCCGCTGGGACATGCTGGCCGAACTTAACGCCGCCAGCCTGGGCGACTTCAGCCGCCTGCTCGACCAGATCCGGCTGATCGAAGGCATTGCCGCCACCGAAACCAGCCTGCTGCTGACGACGCACCACCTCTAAAGGGCGTCAGGCCGGCGCTCTGACGGCCTCGAGCACCGGCTTGAGATAGGCCAGGAAAGCTTCGGGGTTCTCCGACATCGGGAAGTGGCCGACACCGTCCATGCCGGTCCAGGTCGAGCCCGGGATGCGGCGTGGGCGGCCTGGCCAAGTTCCATCGTGCCGCTGGCGTCGTATTCGCCCGACAGGATGTGCACCGCGACCTTCGAAGTATCGATCGCGGCGGCCTCGGCACGCAGGTCGTAGTCGACCAGGTAGTAGTGCAGGTCGCCGAGGAAGGCCGGCGGCCAGCCGGCGGCATAGACCTGGCTGGTCTCCTTGCGGAAGGCCTCTGGCGAGGTCGGGCTCATCAGGGCGTTCATCAGCCGGGCCTTGTATTCATTGCTGACCTGCGGATGCCAGAGCGCCCAGAGGCTCTTGATGTCGGACTCGATCTTCAAGCCCCCTTCCAGCGAGATGACCGCCCGGAACGCCTCGGGATTGCGCCGCGCCAGGTCCAGCGCCAGCAGGCCGCCCACCGAACAGCCCATGAAGACCGGCCGCTCCAGCCCCAGCGCCGCCGACAAGGCGAGTGGGACCGAGCGCAGGAAGCCGCCCTCCAGCCTGTATTCCGACGCCCACCATTTCGGCCCGACCGGCGGCAGCGACTTGCCGTGGAACGGCAGGTCGTAGGCGATGAGGCGGAAGCGGTCGGTGATCTCCACACACTCGAACAGATGCCGCCACTGACTGCCGTGACAGCCGGCGGTATGCTGCAGGAGCATCGGGATGCCCGAGCCGGCCTCCTCGAAATAGACCCGGTAATCCTGACCCTGCAGCTCAAGGTGGACGTAGCGGCCGACGGGGCTGTCGAACGCCCCCGATTGAACGGCCGGCGTTGGGGTCGCTTGCGCTTGCGGATCGGCTGGCCGCAGGAGCTCCACCGCCCGCATCACCGCCGGATAGTATTGCGCGAAGACCAGGCCATCGCCCTCGCGGGTCATCTGGCCGGCGCCGATCAGGTTGACGATGTCGTTGGCGAAGCGCGCGGGCCTGGCGGCCAGCACCTGGGCCCAGACCTCCGGGGCCGCACTGAGCGTGATGACCCCAGCCGCGTCGCGCCCAGGATCGGCCGCGCTCACGGCCCCATCCGCGACCGTACCGCGGCGAAGTCCGGCCCGCTCTCCAGCCTCAGGCCGCCGCGCCAATAGCGCGCGGCCAGCCCGAACTCACCGTCGGTGACGCACAGGCTGGCCAGGCTGTCGGAGGTGAAGCGGTCGTTCACCGGCATGGCCGCCGAAGCTCAGTTGGCCATCTTGTCCAGGCGGGCGTGAACGATGCCTTCCGCTTGGGCCATGATGTTTTTGACCAGCTCCTCGCAGGTCGGGATGTCGTGGATCAGGCCCTGGCTCTGGCCGGCCGACCAGATGCCGCCGTCCATGTCGCCGCCGGCCATCACGTTGGTGCGGCCGCGCACGCCGGCGACCAGATGGCGGACGTCGTCGATGGTCTTGGTCGCATCCTGCTGGATGCGCACCACCTCCTCGGCGACCGCGTTGCGCGCCACGCGCGAGGTATTGCGCAGCGTGCGGTTGGTCAGGATGGTGTCGCGCTCGGTGTTCTCGACGATCTTCTTCTTCACGTTCTCATGGATCGCGCACTCCTGGGTGGCCATAAAGCGGGTGCCCATGTTGACGCCGTCGGCGCCCAGCGACAGCGCCGCGATCAGGCTGCGGCCGTCGGCCATGCCGCCCGAGGCGATCACCGGAATGGCGACCTGATCGACGGTCGCCGGCAGCAGCACCATGATGCCGACGTCGTCCTCGCCCGGGTGGCCGGCGCATTCGAAGCCGTCGATGCTGATCACGTCGACGCCGAGCTTTTCGGCGGTCACCGCGTGGCGGACCGAGGTGCATTTGTGGATGACCTTGACGCCGTTGGCCTTGAAGTCGGGCATGTGGTCGACCGGATTGCGGCCCGCCGTCTCGACGATCTTGATCCCGCTCTCGCAGATCGCGCGGCGGTATTCGTCGTAAGGGATCGGATTGAGCGACGGCAGGATGGTCAGGTTGACGCCGAAGGGCTTGTTGGTCAGCCCGCGCACCTTGGTGATCTCCGCCTCCAGCGCCTCGGCCGAGGGGAACATGTGAGCGGTGATGAAGCCCAGCGCGCCGGCATTGGCGACCGCGGCCACCAGTTCGCCATAGCCGACGCCGGTCATGCCGCCCATGACGATGGGCGTTTCAACGCCAAACATCTCGGTAATGCGGGTCTTGAGCACGAGGCTTCCTCCTGAATTTCCTGTTCTGCAAAGCCAGACTATCGACGGACCACGGTTCAGCAAATCATTCTTTGGCCGACGCTACGTCAGCCTTGCCGGCCTACCGATCCGCTGGTTTGCTGCGTCCCAACGCAAGTTGCGCGCACCGCCCGGGCATAACCGGCAACGGAGGAGACGGCGGATGGGTGTTCTGAACGGCAAGGTGGTGCTGGTCACCGGCGGCGGTAACGGCATCGGGCGCGAGGCGGCGCTGATCGCCGCGCGCGAGGGCGCCAAGGTGCTGGTCAACGACCTGGGCGGCGGCGAACGCGGCGGCGATGTCGGCTCGTCCGGCCCGGCCGAAACCGTGGCCGAGGAGATCCGCGCCGCCGGCGGCGAGGCCGTCGCCAATTCCGACAGCGTGACCGACATGAAGGCGGTCAAGGGAATGGTCGAGCAGGCGCTGGACACCTTCGGCGGCCTGCACGCGGTGATCAATCCGGCCGGCATCCTGCGCGACGTCATGTTCCACAAGATGCCCGACGAAGACTGGGACGTAGTCATCGATGTGCACCTGCGCGGCTCCTATAATGTCTGCCGCGCCACCATCGAACATTTCCGCAACCAGCAGGACGGCGCCTACGTGCTGTTCACCTCCACCTCCGGCCTGATCGGCAATATCGGTCAGGCCAACTATGCGGCCGCCAAGCTGGGCATCATGGGCCTGTCGCGGGTGATCGCCATGGAGGGCGCCAGCAAGAACGTCCGCTCCAACATCATCGCCCCGGTCGCCTGGACCCGGCTGATCGCCACCATTCCGATCAAGGATGAAGCCGGCGCCGCCCGCATGGAGGCGATGCGCCAATCCCTGCGCCCCGACCAGCCCGCCAAGCTGGCCGTCGCCCTGGCCGCCAGCGACGTCTCGGGCCAGATCCTCGGCGCTCAGTCGGAGAACCTCTTGCTGTACAGCCAGCCGCGCCCGGTCGAGACGGTGACGGCGAAGGACACCTGGTCGGTGGAGTCGATCCTGAACACCGTCTTCCCGCAGATGCGCCCGAAATTCACCTCGCTCGGCCGCGAAATGGCCCCGCTGCGGGAGGCCGCCAAAGCGGGCTGAGGCGGCCGATCGGCTAGTTGACCGGCGGCCAGACCCGGGGAAACAGCGCCCCGCCCATCGGCTCGCCCTTGGCGACGCCCGGCGCCGGCACGTTGGCCTGGACGCTGTCCATCTCCATGAAGGTGCCGGGCCGCGGATCGTAGCGGGCGTCGTCGCCGGTGTAGCGGACGGCGAGCGCCCGTCGGCGCCGGTCGCTGGAGCCGTTGCCGGCCGCGCCGTGGACGGTCAGGCCTTTGTGGATCAGCACATCGCCGGGCTCGAGGCTCCAGGACAGGAACTCCAGCTGCGGATCGTCGGCGGCGATGGCCGGCATCGGCGCATAGGGACTGGCGGCGAAGGTGCCGGCGTTGCGTTCGTCGAAGGCCTGGGGCCGGAAGGTCTGGCCCCAGAGGTGCGAGCCCTTGACGTAGGTGACGACGCCATTTTCCGGCGAGGCCGCGTCGAACGGGACCCAGATGGACAGGATCTGGCTGCCCTCGACCGGCCAATAGGGCAGGTCCTGATGCCAGGGCGTCCGCTCGACCGAACCGGGTTCCTTCACGAACAGCTGGTCGTACAAAAGGTTGACCGTGGCCGATCGCATGGCGGCCGCCGCCAGCGCCGGCAACGGCGAGGCGAAGGCGAAGTCGCGGAAATGCTCATTCCTCAGCCAGAGGAAGAAGTCGCCATAGAACCGGCCGGCGGTCTTTCCGTATTCGGAAGCCGTCGGCGAGGCGCCGGCCATCTCCGCGTCGATGGCGCGCCGCATACGCTCGATCCATGCGCCCGGGACCACGCCGCGCACCACGGTCGCACCGTCCCGCTCCAGCGCCGCGGCGACCGCGTCAGAGGTGGTCTGGTTTCGCTCGAAGACGGCGTGGGACGATTGGGAGGTCATGGCCTAGGTGTGCCTCCAGCCGATCCGAGCGTCAACGCGACGATCGACCCGGTCCAGAACCCGTCAACCCGCTCTGACGGTTACGGGGTCAGGCTGGCCAGCGTCACCGGTGCGGCGCGATACGCCGCCGGGAACTGACGCTTCAGCGCCTCCACCTTGGGTAGGTCGTAGGCCGCGATGTAGGGGTTGTCGGGATTGTCGACGAGGTAATCCTGGTGATAGCCCTCGGCCGGATAAAATTCACGGGCCGGATCCACCCGGGTGGCGATCGGCTGGCGGAAAGCAGCCGCGTGGTCGAGTTGCGCGATATAGGCGTTGGCGACCCGCTGTTGCTCGGCGTCCGCGTAGAAGATTTCGGATCGATATTGCGAACCGTGGTCGGGGTATTGCTGGTTCACCTGGGTCGGATCGGTCGCGACCGAAAAGAAGATGCGCAGGATCTCCCCATAGGAGATTTGCCGGGGGTCGAAGGTGATCTGCACCGACTCGGCGTGACCGGTCAGCCCGGTGCTGACCATTTCGTAACTGGCGGTCGCCTTGGCGCCGCCCGCATAGCCGGCCACGACCTTGCGAACCCCGCGGACGTGCTCGAACACGCCCTGGACGCCCCAGAAGCAACCGCCGGACAGGACCGCCGTCTCAAGGCCGGTATCCGCCGTGCGAGAGACGTCGACAGCGGGCGGCGGCAGGGGCGAGGTGTTCGCCGCGCTCTTCGCGCCGCTCAAGCTTGGAAAGGCGACCAGCGCCGCCGCGGCCAGAGCGGCCACGGTCGCGAGCGCAATCGCCTTGGTCTTGTTCGAGTAGGAAAACATTGGTCTTTTCTCCGGTCGAATGATTATACGACGCCGCGCCGCCTTCAGATGGGTTTGAAGGACAAGGCTGCGCCGTTCATGCAGTAGCGAAGCCCGGTCGGCGCCGGGCCGTCGTTGAAGACGTGACCAAGGTGACCGCCGCAGCGGCGACAATGGGCCTCGGTGCGGGTCATCAAAAGACGAGTGTCGGTGGTGGTGCGGACGGCGCCGTCGATCGGGCGCCAAAAGCTCGGCCAGCCGGTGCCGGAATCGAACTTGGTCTCGGACGGGTAGAGCGCAAGATCGCAGCCGGCGCATGAATAGACGCCGCGAGCGAACTCATGGTCCAGCGGACTGGATCCGGGGGCCTCGGTGCCCGCTTGGCGCAATATGTCGTATTGAGCCGGCGTGAGCCGCCGGCGCCAGTCTTCGTCGGTATTGACAACCTCGAATGTCTCGCCGCTCGGCTTGGTCGAGCCGCGCCCGACCCCGGCCAGATAGGCGACGAGCGCAACAACCATGCCGCCTGCGAACAGGCTCCTGCGTTCGATCATCGATGTCCTCCGGATCAGCTGCGAGCGTTTCGTGTCAGCTGTAATTCGGCCCAGGCGGCGCAACGTTACAGGCGCGGTCCGCACCACGCCCAGGCCGGCATGATCCATCTCCACGATCCCACCGCGCGCCCTCATATCGGCGGATCGCCTGACGCTGCACAGGCGACCGCGCATCGCTGACGGAACCGGCCACGCTAGTATCGATGTCGTGATGCCCGCATTGGCTGGCCGGGGCGTATTGTCCGGGTGCGGGCTTTCAGGCTCGCCTGCACGGAGACGCGCATGGCGGATGACCCACCCTACCAATCTCACGCGGGCCGAGTGAAACGCCTATAAGGTTGGTTCAGTCTAGCTCGCGACATTTTGAATCTTTGAGCGTTCAATGAACGCATCGTGACGCAAAGTCACCGCGAGCAATGCTCGCATTGAACAACAGAAAAGGGAGGGCTTGCCCTCCCTTTTCTTTGGATCTCCGCCAGTCCGCCTACGCCCTTTGGGCTACGGCGCGACAGCCTTCGCGCAAGTGGTCCGTGGGCTTGCCGAGCCGTAGCGCGCAGCGCGAAGGCTGGTAGGCCCGGCTGGACTCGAACCAGCAACCAGACCGTTATGAGCGGCCGGCTCTAACCAATTGAGCTACGGGCCCTCCGTCAGCCGGAGACGGGGCGGGTTACCACGGGCTGTCAGCGGCTTAAAGGCTGCGTTCAGCTTGAGCTTTGTAAGCGTTGCAGGTCATGCTCGGGCGCCGATCCGGCCCCTCTCGGGAGATTCCACGATGAAGATCTTGCTGCGCGCCGCGGGCCTGGCCTGCGCCCTCCTCGCGTCCACCGCGGTCGTCGCCCGAGCGCAAGACACCGGTGGGGCCTCGCGCATGTTCGACGCCACCACGCTCAGCCTCTCGGCCTATGGCGAGACCAAGGTGGTCCCCGACGAAGCGACCATCACGCTGGGGGTGCAGACCACCGCGCCGGTCGCCGCCCAGGCGATGGCGGAGAACGCCGCCAGGATGACCGCGGTCACCGCGGCGCTCCGCCGCGCCGGCGTCGCCGACAAGGATATCCAGACCTCGAACCTCAGCCTGAACGCACAGTACGTCTATGCCGCCAACGAGCCGGCCAAGCTGACCGGCTATCAGGCGTCGAACGACGTCACCGTCGTGGTCGAGGACCTGGCGCGGCTGGGCCCGGCGGTGGACGCGGTGACCGCGGCCGGAGCCAACCAGATCAACGGCATCAGTTTCGGCCTGAAGGACTCTAGCGCCGCGGAAGACCAGGCCCGGCTGGCCGCGGTCAAGGCCTTGCGCGCCAAGGCCGAGCTCTATGCCGGGGCCACCGGATATCGCGTCTCGCGCCTGGTCAGCCTCTCCGAAGGCGGCGGGATCGAGCCCGGCCCGGTCGTGCCGATGATGATGAAGGCGCGCATGGCCGCCGCCCCGACCCCGGTCGCCGCCGGCGAACTCACCGTGCGCATCGACCTCAACGGACTGTATGAACTGGGGAAGTAGCCGCTAGGGCGGCGAAGCCTATATCTCCGTCATGGCCCGACTTGTTCGGGCCACCCATGAACACGACCCTATGTGGTTGTCATCAAGCCGAACCGCTGATGATCGACGTCTGCGATCAGGTGTTCATGGTTCCCCCGCATTCCGCTTCGCTCCAGCGGGGGATGACGGTTGGGGGAGCAGCCCCTAGTCTAGCTCTGCGGCCAGAGGTTGGCGCTGGCGAAGACGTCCTTCAGGGTCTGCTCGATCTCCAGCCCCGGCGGCGCGTCGGGCGCCTGCACCGACGCCGCGAAGACCAGGTCGCGGTTGGGGGTCTTCAGCCGGCCGACCCACCAGCCGACATTGCTGGCGCCGTCCGCGTCGGCCGGGCATGAGCCGGTCTCGCCGCTGATGGTGTAGCGGCCGCCACCGCGGACCTCGTTGACCATCAGGCTCTGGACGAATTTGGCGGTGTCAGGCTTCACCGGCAGTTTGCCGGTATAGAGCTGGCGCAGGAAATCCACCTGCTGACGGGTACTGACGGTCAGGCCGCCGCCGGAATGCGGTCCCTGCCAGAACAGCGGCAGCGGCCCGGCCACGGTCGTGTTGCCGTAGCCGTAACGGGCCAAAGCGCTGGTGTAGCGATCGTGGCCGATAGCCCCGGCCAGCCGCTGAAACCACCAGTCGATCTGGTTCTTGTACGCCTTGGCGGCGTCGGCGTCGGTCTGCCAGGCCTTCACCGGCTGGGGCGAGCCGTCCCATTTGGCGACGCTGGTCGGGGTGATCAGGCCCTGGTCGAGGCCGATCAGGTCGGTGACGATGTTGAAGGTGGCGCAGGGCGGCAGCGGCGCCTTGCAGGCCTTGTCGTCATTGTACTGATAGAGCACGACGCCCGAATGGGTATCGGCCAGGATCACACAGGTGCCCTTGCCGCCCAGCTGCTTGTCAATGGCGCTCTCGAGCGTGGTCGGGTTCTTGATCGGGGCCGATTTCGGCGTGCAGCCGGCGAGCGCCAGGGCCAGGAAAGCGGCGCTCAGGAGGACGCGTCTCACGCGGCGTGCTTGACGTGGTTGCCGTCGTCCAACAGCACCACGTTCGGGGCATAGTTGCGCGCCTCTTCAGCCTCGATCTGGCCGTAGGCGACCACGATCACCTTGTCCCCGGGCTGCACCAGCCGCGCCGCCGCGCCATTGACGCCGATGACGCGCGAGCCGCGCGGCGCCTCGATGGCATAGGTAGTGAAGCGCGCGCCGGTGGTGATGTTGAGCACGTCGACCTGCTCATGGGCGAAGATGCCGGAGGTATCCAAGAGGTCGCGGTCGATGGAGATCGAGCCCTCATAGTCGAGATCGGCCTGCGTCACCGTCGCCCGGTGCAGCTTGGCCCGCATCATGGTCACCAACATCGACAAACCTTAAAAGACTGCGGCCGGCCCCCAGGGGCTGATGGGTGGGCCGAAAAAGGACCCGGGCATATACCCACTTGCGAAGAGCGGTTCAATCATGGTCACGGCTTGTTGACGGGAGGAAAAATCATGCACCCGGAACACACCGCCCTGCTGGACGAACTGCGCAAGGCCGCCCGCCCGATCCGCCACGACCATGCCCCGCAGAACGATTCCTACGGCGGCAGCGGCCGGCCGTTTTTCAACGTTTCGGTTCCCGATCGCCGCGCGATCATCAAGCGCTGGCTGGGCAGCCAGAAGACCATGACCGCCGAGGCGGTCTTCGCCGTGGTCGACAGCCTGACGAAAGGCCAGTCGCACGAGGAAACGACCCTGGCCGCGATGCTGCTCGCCGCCAACCGCAAGGCCCGACCGGAGGTGACGACCCAGGACCTCGACCGCTGGCTGGGCCGGCTGAACGGTTGGGCCGAGGTCGACACCTGGTGCCAGAACCTGTTCACCGCCGAGGACATGCTGGCCGACTGGCCGGCCTGGCGCGGCCTGATCGAGCGGCTGTCGCGCGACCAGAACATCAACAAGCGCCGCGCCGCGCTCGTGCTGCTCAACGGCCCCGTGCGCTATTCGCCGGATCCCCGCTTCCGCGACCTGGCTTTCGAGGTGCTTGATCGGCTGCAGGCCGAGCGGCCCATCCTGATCACCAAGGCGGTCTCCTGGCTGCTGCGCTCGATGGTCACCCGGCATCGCGAGGCGGTCATGGCCTATCTCGCCGCCAACGAGGCCAGCTTGCCGGCCATTGCGTTGCGCGAGACCAGGACGAAGCTGAAGACGGGGACCAAGTCGGGGCGTAAGGCCTGCTGATGAGCCTGCGTCCGCTCTTCGTCACCCAGATCTACGAGGCCAGCCTGGCCGGCGAACGCGATTTCGCCGCGTTCAATGCCGAGCTGGACCAGGCCTGCCGTATGCTGGCCGACGAGGATGCCGCCGGCCGCGCCTGGTGCGAGGCGCACGCCTATGGCGGCTACACCTCCTATGCCTCGCTGGACGACCTGCCGCGTCGGGCCAGCATCTTCGATCTGCTCAAGCGCAAGCTGGACCGGCACGCGGCGGCCTACGCCAAGGCGCTGGAGTTCGATCTCGGCGGCGGGCGCTTGCGGCTGGACAGCCTCTGGGCCAGCCTGCTCGAGCCCGGCGCGGCGCACTCCGGCCATATCCACCCGCACAGCGTCATCTCCGGCACGGTCTATGTCGCCATGCCGCCGGGCGCGGGCGGCTTGCGCCTGGAAGACCCACGCCTGCCCCTGATGATGGCCGCCCCGCCCAGGCTGGCCGATGCAGCCGAGCCCCACAAGAACTTCATCTATCTGGCGCCTGAGGTCGGCGCGATCCTGATGTGGGAAAGCTGGCTCCGCCACGAAGCCCTGCCGAACGGGGCGGACGAAGAGCGCATCTCCCTCAGCTTCAACTACGGCTGGCGCTAGGCAGGGCAACACACCCCCGCTAGCCCAGAAATGAACCGCCAAGAGCGCCAAGGACGCCAAGAAGAGCGGTCTCTTGGCGAACTTGGCGTCCTTGGCGGTAAAAAGCCTGGGTCCCCGCTTTCGCGGGGGGGTATAGTGATACTCGCATTTGGGATCAGCGCCGACCCGGCTTGGTTATCTCCGACTGGCGAGCGGTCCTGTGCGTCCTGCCGCAAAACCGGCATGCTTCGGCTATCGGATAAGCCATCGGATTAACAATTTACCCCCGAGCCGGCTTATAGCGCAGCCGCCGAGCCAATGAGGCAATCGCCAGTTGAGCTTGCCTATCAGTTCGGGTACGGAAATTGGTGACGTACAGCGACTTGATCAAATGCGTGCGCCGTGATCGGTTCACTATTTGATCCCGCTCAGAACTTTGCTGGGAAGCTTAAAATTGACCAAATCTCGCCAGCGACCACCCCGCAACTAGATCGGCATCGAGATGAAAATAGAAAGATTTCAGTGCACAAATCTAAATAGCTATTTAGATTTTGACCTTCATTTGGAAGGTAACGTTAGTTTTCTGATAGGTATAAACGGAAGCGGGAAGACTAGTGTATTGAAGGCAATTATGGCCTTGCTGGGACCTGATGTCGATTGGCTAATGAATGCTAAGTACCAACACATATCAGTGAGTCTGCTTCACGACGAGAAAACTATCTCGATTTCCGCGACGAGATCTGATGTTGGAATGCTATTTGAGTATATCGAAAATGGAAATTCACAGCCATTTACTTTACTCGAAGCGGCGTACAAAGGAAGCATTCAAAAATCTGAGGATTACGTTCACAATGAAGATGGCGAACTCATAAGAATAAGGGAAACTAGATCGGAGCTCCCCGACAATATATTGCCCATTCAATCAGTTCGCCGTTTGCCAACGCCAATATTTTTGGGGCTGGACCGAACCAGTCTGCCAACTGGACCCAACGCTCGGACGCGTCAGCGACGCTACGGTCAGCCTCGAACGACGCACGCCAGCCTGAGAACATTTTTGGATGAGAGCGTGGGTCAGGCCGACTTGTTGGCTACTGAGGCCGTCCGGCAGGCTCACCTAATTCGGGCACGGCGCGCTGCCTCGCTGAGAGAGCAGATTTTGCTTTCGCTTTTCTCGGAGGATTCTGGCGGGGACAACGACGTCGTGCTCCCGCGTCAACAAGATATTCGCAGATACGAGAAGGCCAGAAAATCTCTGAAGGCAGCATTCTCAATACTTGGGATCGACGCCGATCATGTTGACTCCTCGATTGATCCGTTCTTTTCGAACGTCATCGGATTGGCCACGTCGCTCAGCAAGCATAAGAGTTTGGATGAAGTAATCAGTGCCAAAGCCGATTCTGATCTGCGACGCGACTTTTACGGGTGGATGGCAACGAGGCCACGGCTGGCTCTTATCGAACAAGTCGATGGTTTTGTAACCAACTTCAACGAATCTGAGGCTCAAATATTCCGTCATATAAATAAATATCTCGGAATCATGAATTCGTTTTTAGAGGATTCCAATAAGAAGTTGTCGTTTCGCGAAGATAACACTCTGCAGGTAAAGCTTCCATCAAACGCTGCGGCCGACGTGTATTATCTCTCGTCTGGTGAGAGGCAGCTGTTTGTATTGATCACGACGCTGATGTTTAGTGACGAGCAGCGGCGGGCGAATACCGTAATTATAGATGAGCCAGAACTCTCATTGCATATAAAATGGCAAGAGATGTTCGTGGATTCACTTATGCAAGCAAATCCAGATATACAGCTGATATTGGCTACGCATAGCCCGTCCATTATCCTTGATCGCGACGACGCATGTGTTGAGCTGTCATGATCGTGTATCCAAGGCGTTCGCGGCGTGCAATCGGGCGCCTGATGGCACCCTATAACGACATCGACATATACGTCGAAGATATCACTTACGTCGGGGTCTATGAAAGATTGATAAATCGCGCGCTAGCGGGACGGGCCAAGGTTACCAAAGTTATTCCGCTGGGACCTAGAGATATAGTTATTTCGGCAGCTCGCGACGACGATGGAGTGGGAGGGCGGCCAAGGTTGTATATAGTCGATGGGGACTTGGATTTGATTGCATCTATTCGTCAGCGCAGTCACAAAAATCTCCACCGACTTAGGGTGTATAGTGTAGAAAATTTGCTTTTTGAACAAAATGCCCTTGAAGCGTTCTGTGCATTCGCATGCCCGGGGAAAGTTACCCATGACGCAGTAAAGGAGATCGACTTAGATCATATTCGAGATGAAATTAATAAAAAGGCATATCTGTACATCGTGGCGTTGGCAGTAGCTCGGCGTCTGGATCTCCGAGATAAGGCGTTTTCTATTCATGTTGTCCCGCTTTTTGACAGTAAGAACGGAAAATTTACCCACGTGAACAATGAAAAGCTGAGAACAACTCTCAAGGAATTGATCAAGCAGATTCAAGAAAAAACCAGCGTTTCCGCTTACAAGAAGGCCAAGCGGGAAGTATTGCGTTCGATAGAAATCAAAAAACTACAAGGAACAGAATTTTTTCCAGGAAAAGCTTTACTATGGTTTCTAAATGAACGCGTCGGACACGCGAAAGGTACCAGTCTTCAGCAGAAGTTGGTAGTGTCCTACCTGGCAGACCATTGCAACGCTAGGGCTGGATTCGTTGTTGGGCAGGCGATTGCGTCGGTTGGCGCGTGCCTCTGGGTAGTCATTTGTTGTTGTTATGGATGGTAATTGCTCCGACCTTTTGTAGTCTCGCAGCCAGCTCATCGGTGACGAGGCGGCGCGATTTGAGCATCTTGCGTAAATTGCTTGGATCGTAACCAACTCGCCGTGCAAATGCCACGATGCCCTCTACTTTTGACTGCCGCACCGCCAACACAAATAGTTCAGCGTGTTGTGCCGTGCGCTCATCCGCCTCGCTTTTCCAGTTCTACCGCCGCCCGCACCAATCGCTCGATAAGCGGCGGCGACGCGAACGCCACGGTCTGCAGCGCCCGCTTGACCACTTTGGGCGACATGCCTGCCTGCCGCGCCAGCGCCCGCATCCCGAAGGTCAACGCGGTGGCCCGAAGCATGATCAGCTTAACCTCCATGTCCTCTGGAGCTAGGCCATAGTCGGGCTGCGCATCCTCATCGAGCCCAAGAAAATGTTGCTCCTCCCAACGGTTGGCCTCTTTCCCGATATGGCGGACGCCGGTCACCTGAACATGACGCCGGGGTGTCGTGCCGCGATCGAGGCAGTCACCATTAAGGAACTTGGACTCCGGATGCAGGTGGTAAAGGTCCACCACCTCCGCCACGGTGCGCAGCGCGGCAGCAGGAACGGCTTCGCCCGTCTCGCGGTCGAAGGCCGCCTTTATGGCCTTAGAGTGGTCTTGGTCGAAGGCCGCGATCGGCCGCCATTAGCGGGCGCGCGGTCGGGTTGCTGCCTTAACCTCTTCCCTGCGCGGTCCCGACGTTGACCCAGGCGAGAAGAATGGGTCCGCAAAAAAAGACAGCAAGAACCCAAACGGCTTCACCTGTCGGGCGTAAGGCTGGTTTTGGTTGTGGCTCTTAAACCACCTTAGCAGCGGCGGCGTGGTCGCGGCGTAGCGACTAACGGCCGGCTGATCGAGAGCAGAGTGGTAGCTCAAATCCACCTGATCAGGATGGCCGTCGATCGCGGCCCTGGCGATCATCCACCAAAGGTCATGATGCCAGCGTTCGACACCGATCTCACCCACTGGCGCGAGGGGCGCTGGAACGGACTTCGCCGGGTTGGCGGCGTCATAGGGCGCACGGATATGGCCGAGCCCGTGCGCGGAAGCCTTTCGCAACACCGGCTGGCCGTCACTATCGAGGTTGAACAGCACATAACGCTTGGCTGATATCGCCCAACAATACAGCGGCTCCGGCCTGGCCTGATCGTGGAGGCCAAAATTCTGATCCTCCACCTTCAGGATAGAGCCGCCGAAATCGTAGGGGTTTAGGCCCTCGAACCAGGCGACCAACCGGTCAACGCGGATCTGGAATTCGGCGGCGTCCATGCTCTCCGGCTTGGCGATCGCCATGCTGTCGGTGTCGCAGAAGGCCCACTCCATGCCTTCGTCAGTGATCAAGCGCTCAGTGACCGCCAGGATCAGCCTGGCCGCCCCCGTGATCAGGGTCGCTAACAGCGGATGGAAGAACCGGCCGGGCTCCTCGTCATTGCCGGTCTCGACCGTATAGGGGTCAGAAGTGGCGGTGTGGACGGTCACTTCGCCGCGCTTGGCGCGGGCCTTGACGTTGATTTCGACAAATACCCCATAGCTAGACGAATTGGCGGCGATTTTGAGGGCGTTTTGCTCGGCGTCGAGGGCGTCCCGCTCCGCACCGCTCGCCCGGTTACGGCGTCGTTTCACGACTTGGCGCAGTTCGATCAGCCGCTTGTAGAAGTCGTCTCGGATCGGATCGACGGTATAGTCTGGGTTGCCGGCGATCATGATTTGCCGAAGATCATCTTGCGGCTTGCCGGCCTCGAAGCTGACGGCGTGAACGATCTTCGGCGCACTTCCAGTTATGAGCTTGGAGGCGATGCAGTCGGCGAGCGTGAACCATAGGGGCCGGTCGGCCGAGAGGTGGTTGAGGCCGATGGTCGCCTGGTCCTGATCTTTATATTGGGCGCGGACCGGGAAAACGTCTCTGTCGGGCTCAACCTCGACCAGGGTCAACAGACGGGGCCACGTTTCGGGCCGCTGAAGATCGGGCAAGGTGACGCTGGCGAGGAAGGTGCGGGTCTCCTTCGTGGAATCCCGCCACGTCATCCCGTCGGCGATCACAAACGGCCATAGCCGCATGAGGGTGCAGACCGTCGGGTACATGGACAGGAAATCGCAAAGCACGACTTGGCACAGTTCGCGCCGGATACGGACCTCGGATCGCCCACCGAAATAGGCGCTCATGATGGTGGCAAGCAGTTTGGTCGGCAGCGCGTCTTTCTGGACCTCCCGCCATGGCTTGACGCCCATGCCCTTGAGATAGGCTTTGCCGATGCTGGCCTCGCTGAAGATGGCGTGCGGCGGGTCGGCCAGGTTGAAGGTCTGATAGCGCTCGACCAACGCCGCGTAGCATTCCCATGTCGTTTGAACATCGCGCACGGCATAGGCGACATAGGCGTCAGTCAAGGCGCGTCCGTGTTCGTCGGTTTCCATCTTGGGATTGGGGACGCCCAAGAATTCCGCGAGGCTGGCCAGGCTAAAGGAGCGAGCGAAAAGCGCGCCGGCGAAGGTGCGGACATCCACAAAGAAACCCCTCCGCACGGGTACATAGTCCTGACGCTTGCGCTCGCTTCTGGCCTTTCGCTGGCGGAAAGGGGCGGCGAATCGGATCAACGATGTTCGCTGCGATATGTGTTTGACCTGCACAGGGGGCCGGCGCTTGTCGGCGGATAGCTTAAGGCTGAAACCGCCGCGCATGTCGCCTCGCGCCGAGCCGTGACCGATGGCCAGGCGAGCGAGGTCAAAAGGCAAGTTCAGACCGATGATGGTGGCGCGCAGCTCGTAGCCGATCCCGTAGAAGACCTGCTCTATGAAGGCGGCGCGGGTCAGGATTTTGAGACCGTGGGCGGTGGCATGAGCTATGGTTCGGTGGGTGGAGGGTGAGCGACGTGGCATCACCTACTGCCGGCACTACAATCGGGGTCCAACTTGCCGGGGCTGACAGAGCATGGCTGACTCGATTGGTCGTCGTCAGTCATTCACTCCCTTGCGTGGCCGATTGAGTTGGTGGCCGTGACCCTCGGGTTGACATGGTCCAATGTCAGCCCACCACCCCATAGCACACGCTCGGAAGGCCCACTTTCTGGCTCGTTCGGGTTGATGGCTTTCGGGGAGGGTGCGGCAAGCGGGTCGGTGCTGATCCCCAATGCGAGTATCACTATACCCCCCCGCTTTCGCGGGGATGAGCGGATAAGATAGAGATTTCAGCCGGTTGGCCTAGACATGTAGGCCATGGGCGAGCGGCGCACGAAGCCGGCGCGGGCGTAGATGGCGGACTGGGCCTCGCCGGCGGCGGAGAGGAAGGCCATGCCGCAGCCGGCGCGAAAGGCCTGTTCGGCCAGGACGCCAGTCATCGCCTCGGCCAGGCCGCGGCGGCGGAACCGTTCGGCGACCGCGACCCCGGTTATCTCGGTCACGCCGTCCTGCGGCGGCATGAAGGCGCCGGCTCCGGCGGCCGCTCCGGTCTCGCGGCAATGGGCGACCAGGACATAGCCGCCGCGCCGAAGCGAGCGGCGCAGGGCGGCGATCTCGGCCTCGCCGGCTGGCGACGGCTCGCCGAACGCCGCGTTCTGGACCGTGGCGTGGTCGAGCAGGTCCTGGTCGGTCTCGGCCGGGGCGATGTCGAACCCGTCGAGCTTCAGGGTCGGGACCGCCGGCTTCGGTCGCCGGGTCATCATCGGTGGGCGCAGTTCGATGGTGAAGCCGGCCGCCTGCAGCGCCAATTCGAGCTTCGGCGCCGCCGATGGCGCGAACTCCAGCCGCGGCTGGCGATCTCGCGCCCGGAAGGCGGCGATCAGGGCCGCGACCTCGTCGGGCGACGGCTCGGCGAAGTCGAAGGGGATGGCGTAGTTGGCGTGTGGACTGGGGTTTCGCTCGGAAAACAGGACCGCGAACGGCCCCACCATCTCGCCGTTCGATCGTCCGGCCAGGGACCGGGAATAGGCGTGGACCAGGAGAGCGTCGGCCCTGTCGGCCGCCGCATCGATGTCGGTGTGCATATGCGCCTCGTTCGGACGCGCGACGGCGCAAGCATCATCCCGCCATCGAACCCCCTGGTCAATCAAGCCCGCGCTTGCCACGTCCGGGGATTGAGCCAAGACCGCAGCGACTTCTCCCAGAGAGAAGTTTGGAAAGGGCACCCGTACCCATAGCTTACGCCACGGCGCCATAGGCCGGGGGCGGATTTGTCGTTATCGTCCCCGGCAAATCCCAGGAGGCTCCCCATGGACGACGGCGCGGTGAATGTGAGCGGGTTTTCCCGCGAGGAATTGGCCAAGATCGGCCCGGCCATGCAGAGCATCGTCGACCAGGGCCTGCTCTCCGGGGTCGTGACCCTGTTGTGGCGCAACGGCGAGATCGCTCAGGTCACCACCAACGGTCTCGCCAACCGCGAGACCGGGACCCCGATGGCCCGCGACACCATCTTCCGCATCGCCTCGATGACCAAGCCGGTGACCACGGTGGCGGCGCTGATGCTGATGGAAGAGGGCAGGCTCAAGCTCGACGACCCGATCACCAAATGGCTGCCCGAGTTCGCCGACATGCAGGTTCTTAAGGACGCGCAAGGGCCGGTCGAGGAGACCGTCCCCTCGCCCCGCGACATCACGGTCGAGGACCTGATGACCCACCGCAGCGGCCTAGCCTATGGCTTCACTTCCCTGGGTCCGATCGCGCACGCGCACCAGAAGGCGCTGGGCGACGTGCTGAACGCCGACATGACCCCCGACGAATGGATGAAGGCGCTGGGCTCGCTGCCGCTGACCTATGCCCCGGGCGAGCGGTTCCACTACAGCCACGCCACCGACGTGCTGGGCTTCTTGGTCGGGCGCATCGAGGGCAAGCCGTTCCGTGAGGTGCTGTTCGAACGCATCTTCAACCCGCTCGGCATGGTCGACACCGATTTCTGGATCCCGCCCGAGAAGCAGGGTCGCGCCGCGGTGGTCTACAAGCTGAAGGCCGCCAACGACCTCGAGCCGGTGCCGTTTCGCGCCTATCAGGCGCCGCCCGCCTACACCGGCGGCGGCGGCGGGCTCGCCTCGACCGTCGACGACTATCTGAAGTTCGCCCGCATGCTGCTGAACAAGGGCGAGCTCGATGGCGTGCGACTGCTGAAGCCTGAGACGGTCGAGCTGATGGTCACCAACCGGCTGAGCGACGAACAGCGGGCGATCCCGTTCATGGGCATCCCCTTCTGGGCCGGCCAGGGCTTCGGACTGGGCCTCTCGGTCATCACCGACGTCGAGAAGCAGGCCTGGATGGGCCAGGGCACCAACGGCGCCTTCAGCTGGCCGGGCGCCTTCGGGACCTGGTGGCGGGCCGATCCGGCCGAGAACATGATTATGATCTACATGATCCAGAACTCGATGGAGCTCGGCCCGGAAGCCGCCTCGCAACTCGCCACCGGCCAGCGCATGGCCGCCGCCGCCGCCCTGCCCGCCTTCCAGAACGCCACCTACGCCGCCTTGGGGCGGTAGCGGCTCTCCCCACCCTCCCGTCATGGCCCGACTTGTTCGGGCCACCCATGAACGCGGGCGACGGTGAGCTCGTAGCGCGGTTCAACCGCTCGTAATTACCGGCCAGCATCGACGTTCATGGGTCCCCCGCATTCCGCGGCTTCGCCGCTCCAGCGGGGGATGACGGTTGCAGAAACCGTCAACATACTGATTGACTCTCAATCGATCCGTTGATTGACTGTCTCGCATGAGCCTCGCCCTCGCCGAAGCCGCCGAAACGGACGACGATCGTCTTGACGCGGTCTTCTTCGCCCTCAGCGATCCCGTGCGCCGCGCCATACTGAGCCGGCTCGACGGCGAAGCCCTGCTGGTTTCGGAACTCGCCCAGCCGTTCGCCATCTCGTTGCAGGCGGTCTCGCGCCACATCCAGGTGCTGGTCCGCGCCGGCCTGATCACCCAGGCGCGTTCGGGCCGCATCAGCCGTTGCAGCCTGGACGCCGCGCCGCTCGCCGACGCCGCCGTCTGGCTGAACCGCTATGCCAAATACTGGCAGGTTCAGTTCGACACGCTCGCTCGACATCTCCTTGAAATCGGGAAGGAAAGACCATGACCTACACCGAAACCATGGCCGCCATCCGCGGTCGTCGCGCCGAGATCGACGCGCTGAGATCGGGTCTGCGCGAACTGCAGGCGTCTGTCGAGCCGGAGGCGGTGGAGGACTACGAATTCGCGGGTTGGGACGGGCCGGTGCGGCTGTCGCAGCTGTTCGGCGACAAGCGCGACTTGTTCGTCATCCACAACATGGGCACGGGCTGCGCCTACTGCACCATGTGGGCCGACGGCTTCAACGGCGTCTATGACCACCTGGCCGACCGCGCCGCCTTCGTGCTGTCGACCCCGAACACGCCGCAGGTGCAGAAGCAGTTCGCCAAGAGCCGCGGCTGGCGCTTTCCCATGGTCAGCCATCAGGGCACGAGCTTCGCCGCCGACATGGGCTTTCTACAGCCGGGCAAGGACGCGCTGGCCGACACGCTGGGCGGCTGGTATCCGGGCCTGACGGTGTTCCGCAAGGACGGCGAGCGCGTCCTGCGTGTCTCTGACGCCGACCTGGGGCCCTACGACGACTTCTGCTCCGTCTGGCACCTCCTCGACCTGTTGCCCGAAGGACCGGCCGGCTGGGAGCCGAAGTTCCGCTACGCCTGAGGCCGGGCGCCCAATCGACACGTGAACCGGAGGGCTCTGCCCGTGGCCTGGATCAAATCATCGCAGTCGCTGGTCGACCTTTTCAGCGAAAGCCTTCCGGACGATCCACGCATCGAGCGGCGAAAGATGTTCGGCTATCCGGCGGTATTCGTGAACGGCAACATGTTCGCCGGCCTGTTCCAGGACCAGATGTTCGCCCGTCTGGCGCCGGAAGAGCGCGCCACTCTTGAGGCCACCCATGGCCCATTGCCCTTCGAGCCCATGCCCGGCCGACCGATGAAGGACTATACGCGCGTTCCCGACGGCGCGCTCGCGGACGAGGCCGCCGTGGCGGATATCCTGGCCATGGCGTTGACCTGGTCGGCGGCGATACCGGCCAAGGTGAAGAAGGTCAAGCCAGCCAAATAGCCGCCTAACCCGGGAAGCGTTCGAAGGTCGGGACGCCGTCGGGGATGTGGTGGAAGCTCTGCTTGTCCGCCGTCTGGATGGCGATGCCCGGGCCGCCGAACACGCTGGGATCGTCCAGGGTGCCCACCTTCAGGATCACGCCGGGAAAGCCATGGGCGCGGGTCAGGATGTGGGTGCCGCAAGCAGCGCAGAATTCGCGCTTGGCCGGGTGTTCAAGGTCAGCGCGGGCGAAGGTCTTGGGCGTCCCCTTGGTGTAGGAGAACCCCTCCGCCGACATGCCCATCACCAGGTTCGGCGAGCCGCCGGAGATATACTGGCATTCGCGGCAATGGCACTGGGCCTTCATCATCGGCTCACTCTCGGCCTTGTAGCGCAGCTCGCCGCAATAGCATCCGCCCTCGAGCGCCATGGTCGTCTCTCCCCAGGTTTGCAATCTCAGAGTCACGCTACGCGCCCCGCGCTTCAATTGTCGATGGGTGCAGGCCTCACCGCTCTTCGAGCGAATGGAAAATACGCGCAACGATGACGCGGTCTCCGGAGATTCCGTAGCGCACAACATAGCCATAGTGGCCAAATTGGACGGGCAGTTCGCGCATGTCCGAGGCGGCAAGCTTCGGCGCGCTCTCCAGAAAACGGGCGAGTTGATCTAACCCTTGGAAGATCGCGACCGAAGCGCGCTCCGCCGCCCCAGGGCTCTTGTCTGCCAGGAATTGTCGAAGACGCCGCAAATCTTCATGGCCGCGCCGGGTAAATTCTACTTGCGCCATTTCGGTGGCGGCAACTCGTTGACTGTCCCCCAGGACCGCACCCAAGGCGCGATCTCCTCCCAGGGTATTGTCGCACCGGTCCGGACCGCATTTTCGAAGATCTGTTCATCGATCGCCGGGTCCGGATCTTCCGACCATTCGGCCTCCGCAAAGATGTGGAAGGCCAGGGCGTCGCGCACGAACATCTCGACCGGAATGCCCTTGGCCGCGGCAGCGGTCTTGACACTCTCGGCGAGGTCTTCGTCGATTTGAATCGTGAAACCATCGTCGGCCATGGGCTGATGTTCTCCTTTTGGCCCGCCGCCGTCAACCGTCGCGGAACGCTTGGGTGTCAGCCGGGCGGCATCTCAAGCGCCTCGCCGGTTTCCATGAGGCTCTTCAGGCTGGCCATGATCATCGGCCAGCCGGTGGAGACCGCCGCGATCAGCTTCGACGGTGAAACGCCGATCGAGTGGGTCAGCGTGAGCTTGGTCAGGTTGTCACCCATCGGCTCGAGGTCGAAGCTGGCGGTGGACGCCCCTTCGGCCTTCATCGCCGCGTCCATCTGGTGCAGCCAGGAGACCGAGACATGCCTGGGCGGATCGATGCTGAGCACCCTGCCGGTGTCCCAGGCGCTGCCGTCATTTCCGACGATGCTGTAGTCGGCGCCCTTCTCCCAGGTGCTTTGCTGGCTGTAGCCACCCCAGAATTTCTTGTTCTGCTCCAGATCGGTCAGGGCGGCGAAGATCTTCGCCGCCGGGGCGCGGATGTAGGTCACGTAGAGAAAGCGGCTCTCAGTCATCGGTCTTTCCTTCCAGATCGCGTTTGAGGGTGGCGAGCGCGTCCAGGCGGCCGCGCTCGTACTTGCCAATCCAGCGATCGGCGATGTCGTGGATGGGAACGGCGTTCAGATAATGCAGCTTTTCCCGGCCGCGCTTCTCGGTGGCGATGAGGTTGGCGGCCTCCAGAATGGCCAGGTGCTTGGTCACCGCCTGCCGGCTCATGCCGCGACCCTGGCAAAGCGCGCCCAGCGTCTGCCCATTGTGGGCATGCAGGTCGTCGAGCAGCCGCCGCCGCATCGGATCGGCCAGGGCTTTGAAGACGTCATCCATGCTCATCGCCCCTATATGCAACCTTTTAGTTGCTGATGCAAACACGGATGGCGACCGGCTTCCACGACGCGACGTCAGCACCGTATAGGGAGGTATGAGCGACGAGCCACAAGCGCCCGAACAGCCGATCAGCGACGCGGCGCCGAGCGATTTGGCGGCCCGGGGCACCCCGCTTTCGCTGGCGATGGGCTTCGAGACCCTGAGCGACCGCGCCTGCGGCATGCGCGTTGGGTTTCGATCCGACCTGGTCGGCGACCCGGCGCAAGGCGGACTGGCCGGCGGCGTGATCTTCGCCCTGCTCGATCAGACCTGCGGCATGGCGATCGGGATCGCATTGCGCACCCGCTTCGAGGCCGAAGGTTGCACGCTGGCCATGGGCGGGATGGCGACGCTGGATTTCCGGCTCGACCACGTCCGGCCGCCCCGCCCAGGCGCCGCGGTGATCGCGGAGGCGGAGTGCGTCGGGCTGACCGGCGATGTCGCGGTGGTGCGCGGCTGGGCCTATGACGACGATCCGGCCGATCCGGTCGCCGTGGCCCAGGCCGCGTTCATGATCATGAGCGCGCCCACGGTGACCGTATGAGCGAGGCTGTGCTCGCTGCGTGGCCATACGCCCGCTGGCTCGGCATGCGCCTGGAGCCGGGCGACAGCGGCCCAATCGCGGTGCTGCCGTTCGCCGAGCGCCTGATCGGCAATCCGGTGCTCCCGGCGCTGCACGGCGGCGCGGTGGCCTCGTTCCTCGAACTGGCGGCGCTCGCCCGCCTGGGCGAAGAGGGCCGGCGCGCGCGAACCATCGACTTCACCGTCGACTACCTGCGTTCCGCCCGTCCGCTCACCACCTATGCCGAGGCCCGCATCGTCAGACTCGGCCGCCGCGCGGCGAACCTGACCGTGGAAGCCTGGCAGGACGACCGCACCAACCTGATCGCGGCCCTGCGCGGCCACTTCATGATCCTGGGGCCGGCGGGCTGAACGCCGACAAGCGGACCATCCGAAGGTCTGCTGTGGGTCGAAGCGGTCATTGGGACTGGACCGACAAGCGTCCTTTCCAGTATCCGGGACGGTGGAAAGCGGATGTCCGCCGCCGGCTTAGTCGAGCACTTTCGCCCACCAGAACGAGCTGTCCGCCGGCTCGAAGCCGGCGGCGCGGTAGGCGGCGATGGCGGCGTGATTGAAATGGGCGGTGCCGACGCGGGCCTCCAGGTGGCCGCGCGCCTTCAGCCTGTGCAGCGCCTCGCGCATGATGGCGCTCGCCAGCCGCCGGCCGCGATGCGCGAGCGCCACGCCGACCGGCTCGAACACACCGACGCCGCTCGGCTGGTCCGCCCAACAGATGCAGCTGGCGGCGAGCGATCCGTCCGGGGCCTCGGCCAGCATGTCGAGCGAGGGGTCATAGACCGGTAGGGCGGCCAGGCTGAGGTAGGCCTCGGTCGAGAACGGCGAATTGGCGGCGATGCCAAGGTGATCGAGGTGGTTCCAGGCCGCCCGGTGGGCGGCGGCGCGCAGGGCCGGGTCGACGCCGACGCTGTCGCGCACGACGTAGCCGCGCGGCGCCTCGGGCGGCGGGAGCGGGCCGTCGAGCCTGATGGAGAAGCTGACGCCCGCGGGACCGGCTTTGCGATAGCCAAGCGCCTCCAGAGCGGCGCCGCGGCGTCGGTCCGCCGTCTGGGCGCGTATCTGGATGGGCGTGTCGGAGGGCAGGCCCATGCTGGCGAGCCTGCGTCTCCAGGCGTCCTCGACCCACCCTACGGCGGTGCGGACCAGGGGCTCGCTGGCCGGCAGCGTCTCGATCCACACCTCGCCCTCGCTCTCGAACCAGGCGAGCGCCTCGACGCCGCCGGGCCCGATCCAGAACCGGCAAGGTTGCGGTAGGTGGGCGCGGGTGTGCAGCGCCCAGATGATGTCGCCCGGATGCCAGGACGACTGTAGGGGCGAGCGCTGCGCGGTGCAGTTGCTGGCGAAAGCGAGAATGGCGGGCAGGTCGGCCAGGCCCCGGTAGCGGCGCGAGGCGAGCGCGTCTTGACCGGTCATGGCGTGTCTCGCGTGGATGCCCGGTTCGCCGATCGCCGGCTTTGAGAGGCGAAGATGATCTAAGGAGTCGTGGGAGATTAACTGAATCGATCGAGTCGATCGAGCGCTGAAGCGCTCCGCGGCCGGGGTCGGCAAGTCCAGCGACGATCAATAGTTTTCCGTCATCGCCTGGCTTGTCCAGGCGACCCATGAACACCGTCGTCGGTCAGTGTTCATGGGTTACCCGCATTCCGCCGCTTTCAGCGGCTCCAGCGGGTAATGACGGGTGATTCAAGCGAACCGCTTTGCCAGCGAGCGGAGCCTTATTTTCCAACGGACCCTAAGCCAAGGACGGCAGGTCGTCGACCAGGCGCAGCAAGTCACGATCAGCCGCGACTGTAAGCCTCACAGAGCGTATCAAGCCGGCTTCCGCAGACGCTCTACAAGGGCGGCCTTAAAGCGGGCCAAGGCCTCTTCTGCTGGGACATGTTCGCCAGTGCGATCGTATTCCGCGAGCCGCGCGAGCGATTCGCTCCAACGATGGTCAAGGCCCTGTTCGATCAGCTGGGCCGCATAGTCACCCACCGAGCGGCCAGCTCCATCGGCCGCGGCTTTCAGGCGTTCCCGCAGCCCCACATCAAGTTCCAGTTTCAGCGCGCCATCGTCCATGCGTGGATGCTCCGCCGCCTGGGCGCGGCCGTCAACTGTCCAGGAAGCTCCTGAGCTTACGGCTGCGGCTCGGGTGCTTCAGTTTGCGCAGGGCCTTGGCCTCGATCTGGCGGATGCGTTCGCGGGTGACGCTGAACTGTTGGCCGACCTCTTCAAGGGTGTGGTCGGTGTTCATGCCGATGCCGAAACGCATGCGCAGCACGCGTTCCTCACGCGGGGTCAGGGACGCCAGCACGCGGGTGGTGGTCTCGCGCAGGTTCGACTGGATGGCCGCGTCGATGGGCAGGATGGCGTTCTTGTCTTCGATGAAGTCGCCCAGGTGCGAGTCTTCCTCGTCCCCGATCGGGGTTTCCAGGCTGATCGGCTCCTTGGCGATCTTCAGGACCTTGCGGACCTTTTCCAGCGGCATGGCCAGCTTCTCGGCCAGTTCCTCCGGCGTCGGCTCGCGGCCGATCTCGTGCAGCATCTGGCGCGAGGTGCGGACGATCTTGTTGATCGTCTCGATCATGTGCACCGGGATGCGGATGGTGCGCGCCTGGTCGGCGATCGAGCGGGTGATGGCCTGGCGGATCCACCAGGTGGCGTAGGTCGAGAACTTGTAGCCGCGGCGGTATTCGAACTTATCGACCGCCTTCATCAGGCCGATATTGCCTTCCTGGATCAGGTCGAGGAATTGCAGGCCGCGGTTGGTGTATTTCTTGGCGATGGAGATGACCAAGCGCAGGTTCGCCTCGACCATTTCCTTCTTGGCCTGGCGCGCCTCGCGTTCGCCCTTCTGCACGGTCTGCACGATGCGGCGATAGTCGTCGATCGGCAGGCCGGTCTCGGTGGCCAGGGCGCCGATCTCGGTGCGGATGTCGACGATCTGGCCGGAGTCGTTCTCGGCGAACTTGGTCCAGCGAACGCCAAGGGTCTTGACCGATTCCTGCCACAGCGGATTGAGCTCGGAGCCGAAATAGGCCTTCAGGAACTCGCCTCTGGAAATGCCGTAGCTGTCGGCCAGGCGCAGCAGCCGGCCTTCCAGCCCGATCAGGCGGCGGTTGATCGCATAGAGCTGGTCGACCAGGGCCTCGATGCGGTTGTTGTTCAGCTTCAGCGTCTTCAGATGCTGGACGATGGTCGAGGTCGCGCCCTCATAGGCCTTGCGGTCGGCCTCGGCCAGGTCCTCGCCCTTCAGGCGATGGCGGACCAGGCGTTCCTGCAGGCCGCGGAAGGCCTCGAACTCGCTGGCGATGGCGTCGAGGGTGGCCATGACGCCTTCGCGCAGCTCGGCCTCCATGGCGCTGACCGTGGGACCGGCGCCGTCGTCGAAATCGTCGTCGTCGTCGCCGCCCTCGCCTTCGGGACGGCCCTCTTCGCCTTCGGCGGCGGGTTCGGCTTCCACCGGCTCGACCGGGGCTTCGGCCGGGGCGATGGTCGCGCCGCCAAGGCCGCCATAGGTCTGTTCGAGGTCGATCACCTCGCGCAGCAGGATGCGGCCCGAGCCCAGCTCGTCGCGCCATACCATGATGGCTTCGAAGGTCAGGGCGCTCTCGCAGAGGCCTCGAATCATGGTGTCGCGGCCTGCCTCGATGCGCTTGGCGATGGCGATCTCGCCCTCGCGGCTGAGCAGTTCGACCGAGCCCATCTCGCGCAGGTACATGCGCACGGGGTCGTCGGTGCGGTCGTAGGCGCTTTCCTTGGTCGCCGCCTCGGTGACCGTGGTCTCTTCGCGCACCGCGACCTCACCGCCCTCGGGCGTCTCGGCATCTTCTTCCGCCTCGACGACGTTGACCCCCATCTCGCTCAGCATGGCGAGCGTGTCTTCGATCGCCTCGGAGGTGACCTCCTCGGACGGCAGCACCTTGTTCAGCTCGTCCATCGTGACGTAGCCGCGGGTCTTGGCCTGCTTGATGAACTTTTTGACGCCGGCGTCCGTCAGGTCCAGCAGCGGGCCATCGGTGGGGGCTTCGGTGGTTTCAACAGTGTCGCTCATTCAAATCTCCGGATCCCGCCGGTCGCCAAAAGCGCCCGAACGGGTAAATTTCCATGCAAAGATTCGGCCAGTCTTAACCATTAAGACCCGCCGTCATCCCAGATCGTTCCAGAACCGATTGCTTTATGTAGTGCGTCGCGTTCGGTTTTCATGCGTTCGATCGCTTCCATGCCCCCCCGATCGGCAAGATTCCTCTTGGCCGAATCGATGGCGTCACCCAGCGCCGCCATTCGAGTTAGAGCCTCGAAGGCGTGCGACCACTGGGATCTGGCGAGCGTGAGCGATACATCCGAACTGAGGAAAGGCGCGCCTGACTTGGAGGCCGCCTTGTCGATCTCGCCTAGCAACGCGCCGAATCCTTCAGCCGCCAAATGGCGTGCGAGGGCGTCGGAGTCAAGATGATCGGCGTCAAGTCGCAGTCGAATGATTTCCTTGGCCAATTGATCGAGCGCGGGATCGCCGAAGCCCCGCGCTTCCATCGCCTCCAGATGCACGTCCATTCGCGCCGGATCGGCAAGCGCCGCCTTGGCCAAGGCGGCGGGGACTGGCTCAGGCGCGCGGCGCAACGTCCGGCCGGCCGCGCGGCCCTCGGCGGTGAGCGGCGCGTCGGCATAGGCCGGCCGGCGGAAGTCGCGACGCCATGCCGCACGCGCCGGCTTCTGCGCCACCGGCGTAGGCCCGAACAGAGCGTCGAAGCGCTTGTAGAAATCGTCGCGATAGGCCCCGGCCAGCTCCTTGTCGGTGATCGCGGCCGCGGCGGCGCGCAACCGCGCCTTGAAGGCCGAGCGCCGCTCGGGCGTATCCAGCGGTTCCACGTCGCGCTCGCGGACGAACAGCGCCTCGACAAAGGCCGTGGTCTTGGCCAGCTGGGCCTTCAGCGCCGCCGCGCCCTGGTCGCGCAACACGTCGTCGGGATCCTTGCCGCCGGTCAGAATGGCGAACCTGAACGAGCGGCCGGGTTTCAGCAGCGGCAAGGCCCGGTCGATGGCCCGCGACGCCGCCCTCTGGCCGGCGCCGTCGCCGTCGAAACACAGCACCGGTTCCGGGTCGAGCCGCCACAGCGCCTCCATCTGATCCTCGGTCAGCGCCGTACCCAAGGGCGCCACGGCCGGCACATTGGCGCGCTGGCAGGCGATGGCGTCCATATAGCCCTCGACCACCACGACGCTGGTTTCCTGCCCGCCGGCCGAAAGCAGCCGCCGCGCCTCGCCGAGGCCATAGAGGGTGCCGCCCTTGTGGAAGAGCCCGGTTTCCGGCCCGTTCAGGTATTTGGCGCGCGCCTCCGGATCCATCGCCCGGCCGCCGAAGGAAATGACCCGGCCGCGCGCATCGGCGATCGGGAAGATGATGCGGTCGCGGAAGCGGTCGTAGGGCGCGCCGCCGCCGTCCTCCGGCGCGATGAGCAGGCCCGCCTCGACCAGGGCGCCGGGCTGGGCGCCCTTGGCCACCAGATAGTCCTTCAGCGCCGTGCGGCCCGATGGCGAAAAGCCCAGGCGAAACCGACCCCACTCGCTCTCCGGCAGGCCACGCCGGGTCAGATAGGCGCGGGCCTCGGCGCCGACCGGCCGGCGCAGTTCGCCCTCGAACCACTTGGCCGCCAGTTCCAGCCAGTCGGACAGGGTCTGGCGCTCGCGCTCCTGCTCGGCGGCGCGCGGATCGGGGGCAGGCAGCGCCACGCCGGCCTCGGCCGCCAGCCGCTCGACCGCCTCGACGAAGCTGAGGCGCTCGGTCTCCTGCAGAAAGCTGATCAGGTCGCCGTTCTTGCCGGAGGAGAAGTCGTGGAAGAAGCCCTTGTCGTCGTTGACGAAAAACGACGGGGTGCGCTCCTTGGTGAAGGGCGACAGGCCGACGAATTCGCGGCCCTGGCGGCGCAGCTTGACGCTGCGGCCGATCACATCGGACAGGCGCAGGCGCGACTTGATCTCGTCGAGGAAGCGTTCATCGAAGCGCACGCCGCCACCATAGCGCGGATGGCCGCGAGTCGATGCCTCTATCCGCGCGCGACGTGGCCCAGCTTGTCGGGATTGCGCACCATGTAGATGGCCGCGAGCTTGCCATCGGCGCCCGGCTCGAAGGCGATGGTCAGCACGCCGTCCTCGGCCTCAAGCACCACGCCGAAGTCGCAGTTGATCCGGGCCAGCCGCATCCGACCCTGCATCGGGAGCGCCCCGCGCCAGATCAGTCCGCCGATCAGGGCGGCGATGTCGTCGGGGCCGACCATGGGCCGGAGCGCGGCCTTGCGCTTGCCGCCGCCGTCGGAGATCAGCACGGCGTCCTCGGCCAAGAGGCCCTTGAGCGCGGTCAGGTCGTTGCGCCGCGCGGCGTCCATGAAGGCCATGGCCAGTCTGGCCGCCTCGTCTTGCGACACCGGAAACCTCGGCCGGGCCTCACGGACATGGGCGCGGGCGCGGGCTGCCAGCTGCCGGCAGGCGGGTTCGCTGCGCTCCAGGGTCTCGGCGATCACCGCATAGTCGGCGTCGAACACGTCGTGCAGCAGAAAGACCGCCCGCTCCAGCGGCGACAGCCGCTCCAGGGCCAGCAGGAAGGCGATCGACACCTCCTCGGCGCGCTCGACCGGGTCCTCGGCGATGTCTTCGATCAGCGGCTCCGGCAGCCAGGGGCCGCGATAGGTCTCGCGGCGGGTGCGCGCGGCGCGCATGCGGTCGATGCACAGGCGCGTGGTGGCGCGCACCAGCCAGGCGGCGGGATCGTCTATGGTCTGGACGTCGGCGCCGCGCCAGCGCAGCCAGGCGTCCTGGACCGCATCCTCGGCCTCGGCGACCGAGCCCAGCATGCGGTAGGCCAGCCGCCCCAGCCTTGGCCGTTCGGCCTCGAAGGCGGCGAGATCGCTCACGCGGCCTGCGCCAGCGGCGGGTGAAAGGGCGCGGCGTCGCCGGCGACCATCACCCGCGCGCAGCTCCTGCCGTGGCCAAGGGCGTATTTCACTGTCGGATACATGCGCGCCGTGGTCAGGGCCAAGGCCAGCGCCACCAGCCCCTTCTGTCCCCAGCGGCGCACCACCTCCTCGCGCAAGGCGTCGGCCTCCTCCAGGCGGCGTTCCAGCGACGCCCGCGCGAAACGATAGGCCAGGGCGGCGTCATCGCCCATGGCCGCCGCGTCGCCGGCCAGGATGGCGCGCAACGTCGCCGGGTCCACCCCGGCCTTGGCCGCCATGTCGACGCTGATCTGGGTGCAGGGGCCGCAGTCCTCGGTCAGAGTCCCGACCAGTCCGGCCGCCGCCAGCGCCGCCGGCGGCGCGTCGCGGCGGGGAACCACGGCCGTCAGCACGGCGAACTTGAGGAAGGTCCAGGGGCTGCTGGCGAGGATCTCGCGCATATAGCTGGCGTCGTAGGACCAGGTCTTCTCCATGCCGGTGATGAGGCGGCCGAAAATGGCTCTAAGCATGGCGGGGCTCCTTTGCGGACATGAGGTGTGAGGCGGTCAGGCCAAGGCCGATCAAGGCCGGCAGGAAGATGCCGGGCAGGTCGCGGACCAGGTCGCGGCCGCAGGTCGGGCTGGCCAGGGCGTCGCCGATGTGGATGGCCGCGTGCAGGGTCAGGAAGGCGGCGGCGGCGACCAGGGCGGCGAAGGCCCGGCCCGGCCGAAAGGCGAAGGCGGCGAGACTGACTCCGACCACCAGATAGATCGCGCCGATATCCTTGACGAAATGCGCGTTGAACGGCCCGGTCGAGGGCACCCCGGGTACGACGCCGTACCACCACGCCCCGGCGAACAGCATCACCAGCCCATTGGCGGTCATGACCACCGCCAGCAACCCCGCCAACCCCACCTCGATCGCCCGCCGCATCGCCGCTTCTCCGTGTTCTGCGCCAAGGACGGATGAGCGGAGGAGGCTGTGACATACAAAATCCGTCATCCCCCGCTGGAGCCGCGCAGCGGCGGAATGCGGGGGACCCATATGTGGACGGCCCCCTGCTTGCAAGGTGAGG